>JBAYKX010000055.1:0-35814 GCA_041664345.1 Salinivirgaceae bacterium | reverse complement strand
TTCTTGCAAACCTAATTTCGGGACTAATTGCATATCACTTCCTACCTAAAAAACCATCCCTTAATATTGATATTGTTGATAATAAAAGACTTAAATTGGTTGCTTAGGTCGAACTCACGTTAATTAATACCGTTGCAGCAGGTTTTATTGACGTTTGACGTTTCCATGTCCTACGGACGATGGAAAGTCGGTGGGAAAGCGGAGCGCCTGCTCCGCTATAAAATACTTTTGTGGCAACACAAATATTTTTCTCGCAGCAGCCTGTCACTCTTTAGCGGAGCGCTGCAAGTTCCATTGTGTGGCGTTTCCAAGTCCAATGGACGTTGGAAATTAGAAGATTTGTTTGACGTTTCCATGTCCTCCGGACGATGGAAAGTCGGTGGGAAAGCGGAGCGCCTGCTTCGCTATAAAATACTTTTGTGGCAACACAACTGTTTTTTCTCGCAGGTTTCATTTTTGACGTTTCCATGTCCTCCGGACGATGGAAAGTCGGTAGTTACTCCTTTTTAACTTTCCATCGTGGCGAAGCCTCATGGAAACGTTAAATAATAAAGAAGCCTCATGGAAACGTTAAAAAGTCAAGCAAACCAAAGCTATTCTATTATAAATTTTCGAATCTTTTTATCGTTATCTACCATATTATTAGCGTGTTGACGTATATAGTTTTCATCTCCGTCAAAAAAATAAATTACATCCTCTCTTTTCAGTTTTGTAGGCTTTTCAGAGGTAATGGTTAGGTACGACGACCAAGGATATTCAATGGCATGTTCAACAAAACCATGCTTTACCGGATTGTTATGAATATACACAATCAGATTGGTGAAGTAACTTTGGTTTTCAACTAATTTACGTTCAAAATTTTTCTCGAACAATGAACCCGATCGCTGGTGCCGGAAGTTGAACCAACGTGAGTATGAATTGAATAGGTGCTTGAACTGCTGGGTTGGTATAGGTTTTTTGCAGAATTTTGAATCCGGTATTTCCGGAAAATGGGTTTTCCATTTTAGATAAATATCCTCTGAATTAGCAAATTCCGAATTCAAATAACCAATTTCGGCTTCCTCCTTTATCCGTGCCAATATATGAAAATGGTTTTTCAACAAACACCAAGCGTAAATATCGGCAATTGGGTTAATATATACATCAAGGTTATTGAGAAAATGCAAGTAATCGTCCGAATCTAGAAAAATATTTTCATAGTTATTGCCACGATTATAGATATGGTAGTACTTCCCGTATTCTAAAGGTGTATTCATTTTAAATGTTTAATTTCATTTTCATTCAACTTTTTTGACGTTTCCATGTCTGCAAAAGCAGACGATGGAAAGTCGTGTTGAGGTATAAAATTACCAATTTTTTAACTTTCCTTCGTGGTGTAGTCTCATTTTTTTAACTTTCCATAGTGGCGAAACCTCATGGAAAAGTTAAAAGTGGCAGACTAATTAATACTCTCGCAGCAGGTTTTTGACGTTTCCATGTCCTACGGACGATGGAAAGTCAGTGCGGACGTTAGAAAGTCTGTGGAGATGGTGAAGATCCTTTTTTAACTTTCCATCCCCGAGAAAATCGGGGCAGGCTGTGGCGAAGCCTCATGGAAACGTTAAAAGAGACGGAAGGTTGCTAATTAATACCGTTGCAGCAGGTTTTATTGACGTTTCCATGTCCTTCGGACGATGGAAAGTAGATAGTTACTCTTTTTTAACTTTTCATTGTGGAACAATATCATAAATTGCTGGACTTCGACCCTTCGGAAAGCTCAGGGGAGTCCAGCATAAGTAAAAAATTTTCAATCCTTCACACAGCGAACTGATAAACCCGCAGTTTTGCTTAATTCTAAAGGGTAAACATCATTAGTACGATAGCTAATACTATTGCACAATGGTTTAGGTAAACCAAATGCAGTACTTGTCCACCAATAACCATCATAAATAAGACCCATGAATGAACCATCTATATGACGAAACCCACCTGGAAGGGCTGTGAAACCATATTCGTTTGTTGCTCCATAATTAGGTGCAAACCAATGTGCAAGACCTAGTTCTTTAAGCTTGCCACCGGCAATTCTTGTACCACCTACATACTTTATAAGTTCTTCCCATTCACCGTTGGTTGCAACATGCCAACCATGTGGCGCCAGTTTATCCGTATCCACTGAATAAAAATTGTATAAAGCACCGTAAGTGGCCTTGTTCGCAATATCGTTTTTGTACCAACTGTGGCCAGGTGAAATAATCCCCGCCCATTCAATACTATCACTAATATGGGGAATATCCGTGCCATCATTGTATTTAGTAGTTTTAAGGTTTTCGACCATCCAGATTTGGTAACCTATTTTTACAGTTGTATAAATATTTCCGTCGGCGTCGGTTACTGACCCTTCTTCAATAACTTCACTATTTTTCTCACAGGCGCAGAATAATAGTAAACCAACCAATACTCCAATCCAGTTAAAAATATTGCTGCGTTTCATAAGCATTGCTGTAATTTGGTAAATTATTTGGTATTTTTTTCGTTTAAAGAAGAACTCTCATAATTCTGTTTGTCTATGTCAAAAGTAAGAAATCTTTTTATATTGTACATAATACATTGTTGAAAAAGGTTCCAAGTGTCATGTTAATATAATAATGCCGGATGCCCCTCAATCGCAGCTAGTTCTCCCTTGGGGGAGAATCCGCTGCGGCGGAAGAGGGGGAAAATGCAATATTTATCCGCCTGTATATAAACATAACAACACCACACTATTAGATTATTTCTATTTTCGGATTTAACTACGCTTTTCCGACTTCTAAATTCTAATTTCTAAAATCTAACCTCTATAGTTCAAACCAGCTCTTTACCTCTGGGTTAACTCCTTTCACCTGACCCTTATGCTGAAATTCGTTGGTTTTGTTGTTATAAATATAATCGGCACTCCAGGTTTCTCTGTTGGCCACAATTTGGTGCAGGGCATCCACAAAATCATGTACTTCTTGATTGGTCATGGTGGGGTGTAGCGACCACCGGACCCAACCCGGTTTTTCGGAAAGGTCGCCGGCATTGATTTTATCTGTAATGGCTTTTGAACGCTCATACGTAACTTCCAGCAAATAGTGGCCATAGGTTCCGGCACAGGCGCAACCGCCGCGCACCTGAATTCCAAAACGGTCGTTCAACAGTTTTACCAGCAAATTGAAATGAATGGTATCGATATAAAACGATATCATGGCCAAGCGCTTTAATTGGTTATCGGCCAAAATATGAACCCCTTTTACTCGTTTCAACAATGGAAAGGCCAATTCAAGCAATTCATGTTCCCTTTTCAGTATATTTTCGACACCCATTTTTTCCTTCAACTTAAAGGCCAACGCTGCCTTAATGGTTTGCAGGAAAGCTGGAGTTCCTCCATCCTCGCGGGCTTCAATATCATCTTCATATTTGTACTTGTTCCAGGGATTGGTCCAGTCAACCGTTCCGCCACCTGGTTGATCGGGAACTTCGTTATGGTAAATTTTGGAGTCGAAAATCAGAATTCCGGCCGATCCGGGACCGCCCAATAATTTGTGCGGACTGAAAAAAATAGCATCCAGTTTTTCCATTTCATCGCCCGGATGCATATCAATGGCGCAATATGGGGCTGATGCCGCAAAATCGATGAAAGCAAACCCTCCATATTCATGCATCAACCGGGCCATTTGATGGTAAGGCGTATGCACACCGGTAACATTGGAACAGGCAGTAAAAGTACCAATCTTAAAATTCCGGTCTTTATAAAGCTCCAATTGGTTTTTCAATTCATTTAAATCAATTTCTACATTCTTTCCCGGAGGAATAATAACCACATCGGCAATGGTTTCGAGCCACGATGTGTGGTTGGAATGGTGTTCCATGTGGGTTATAATAACCACCGGCCGTTCCATTTCTTTAATACAATTAGAATGCCTTAACGAGCCACAACCTTTCAATCCCAATATCCTAATGAACTTGTTCACTACCGAAGTCATTCCCGAACCAGCAGCAATTAGCACATCATCGCAACCAGCATTCACATGTTTTTTGATTATTTGCTGTGCATAATGATAGGCTTGGGTCATCCGGGTACCTGTTTCACTGGCTTCGGTATGGGTATTGGCAACAAAGGGTCCAAAAATATTGGAAATTTGTTCTTCAATGGGACGGTACAACCTGCCGCTGGCAATCCAGTCGGCATACACAATCTTCTTTTCCCCGTAAGGAGAAGTAAATGTGGCATCGTTGCCTATAATGTTTTTCCGAAACTCCTGAAAGTACGATTCCAATTGGCTCATATATATAATCAGTTTATTTTTTTATGAATGCAAACTTAATAAATTAGCCTTCATTCCTATTCCTAGTTGAGATGTTATATAATTCATGCTTGGTGTATGTTGCTAATGCGGCCAATATCATAGTTGAAACCAGATTATTTCAAGTTTATAACTTAATGAGTCTTCATTTTGCAGATAATAATTACTTTTGGGAAAAAAATATCAGTGTATGGCAACTATGAAAAACATTTCTTTAATCCTTATCCTATTCAGTTCAGTGCAACTGATGTCTCAAACAACGAATCCTACTAAAGCATCCTTTCAACCCGGTGAAAAGCTAAGTTATAAAGTTTCCTATTTCATGTCATCGGTTAGAACCGATTTGGCTGGGCTTGAAATGAATACCATCAATGTTCCCGGAAAAGAAAAACCCATTTACCGATTAGAATTCAATGCTAGTACCTTCAGCGACATGGACAACTTTGCGAAAATAAGGCATACCTACCAAACTTGGGTTGATGCAGCTACGGTAAAACCACTTATTATGAAACAGGATTCGGATATTAAGGGACGCACCACCAAATCGAAATACAGTTTTAAATATAAAACAAAAACGGCTGAAATTGAAGTTATTAGCAGCGATGCCCCAACCATAAATAAGAAAGTTGTCATTGCTGACAATACCTTGGATATTGTCTCTCTTCTATACTATCTTAGGAATCTCGACTATGAAACCTATAAGATAGGAAAAACCATTCCGCTATCGGTGCTTTTTTTAGAAAGAGTACTGAATATTAAAGTAAAATATTTGGGTAAAGAGACCATTGATGTGGAGAAACAAGGTAAAAAAGTTTGCTATAAATTAGCCTTGGAACTGGATAACGATTTTGTGGTTAAAAAAAATTCAAACTTTTTGTGGCTAACAGCCGATAACAATAGGGCCCCTGCACTCATTTCAGCCAATTTTAAAGAGGGCGAAGTTCTGGTAAAGCTTACCGGAACAGCTGGATTAAAAAATTAGCATTAATTTCATTTAACGTTTAAATACAAACTATATGAACTCAAATTCTGGATTAGTAAAGACCATCATTATTTTAGCTCTAATTAATGGAATAGTAGGCTTTGGAATGGCCATCTCTCCGTTTAAAATGTTGGCATTAATACCTTCCTTGGTCGCCATTTTGCTGTCATTGGTGGCCTATTTTATTGCTAAAGCAAAACAAGGTAAACTCTTGATGGTTTATGTGTCGTTATTAATAGCTGTAATTGCATCAGGTACGGCAGTTATTAGGGAATATGCCATTAAAGACAAGGTAGTAGTGGATCAAAAATTTGAAGAGAAAAAAGAGCAGTCGGTTCAGGAAGTAGAAGATACCGATGAACTGGACGAACTTCAGGATGACTTGGAGTAATTAATAATTGACAATTTTCAATTAACAAATATCAAAAACTATTAAGATGAATACACAAACCCTTGTATTACTTATTCTCATTGGGCTGTTGGCCGGTTCGTTGGGTGGATTGCTAGGTATTGGCGGTGGAATTATTATGATTCCAGCCATGGTGTACATCCTTGGAATGAGCCAACATGAAGCCGTAGGAACCAGTTTGGCTGTGATGCTTCCGCCCATTGGTATGTTTGCTGCCTATAACTTCCACAAAGCAGGATATATCAATCTGAAATACGCTCTTATTATGGCAACCGCTTTTATGATAGGTAGTTTTTTCAGTTCAAAAATTGCGGTTACATTACCGGCCAATATTATTCAAAAGGTTTTTAGTGTTTTTTTGATATTGGTGGCTGTTAAAATGTTTTTTACGAAGTAAATCGTAAATATAATGGACATAAACGATTAACTATTCTTGATGATTAAAACCAACTTCCGCATCAGAAAATATGGTGCGGAAGTTGGTTTGTCTCAATGCTATTGCTTCATTATTAAGATGTTTTTTACAATTTGCGGTCGATTATTGCCTTTAAAATCTACAGTTTCCAACGTTAATAAATAAATTCCGCGTTCAACAGGAATACCTAAACCATTTTTTCCATCCCAAACTAAGTGGTGCAATCCTTCTGTTTTTTCAGTATCCTCCAATATAGCTATTTCCTTTCCGGATATATCGTAAACGGCCAACTGTACATTTGAATAAAAAGGAATGTAATACTCCAATGTAATGGTATTAATGAATGGATTTGGATATGACCGCATCTTTTCTAATTTTGACTCCTCCTTTTCAATGCTGTTGATATTACTGTTTCCGGTTATATCAATAGAATACAATGGAAAATTTGATGCATTGGAGTGAACTTTCAATACGGCTTCCCAGGTTCTAACATCGTCTGGGGTAAAACTTAAAGTATATTCTTGCGATAATCCCACAGGAATGGTCATTGGTGCCGGCATAACAGCCAGTACCCCATCCACGGTATTGTTATTAAAACTGAATTGTTCAATGAACAGGGTATCGTTACCCACATTTGTCAAAGTAAAAGTGGTGTCTTTGGTGTTATATTGAGGCACATATCCAAAATTAATGGACGATATATTAGATTCAATATCGGCTATACCCTTCACAAAAGCTGTTAAATCAACCGTATCGTATATTAAGGGTGAATTACTGGTAATTATTATTTTACCTGATATTGCACCAATTTCACTAGCTTTTAATAATACTCCTACAGCAGAGAATTGATTTGGGGCTAGCTCTTTCAAATATCCATCATTTACTTCAAATTGGTTGTTGGTAGATTCAATGTTGGATATTTTAATGGTATCAGTACCAACATTTTTCGTTATTATATTTTGTTCCGAAGGAGGAATGTTCATATTCACAATACCAAAATCAACCGTAATTGGATCAACATTCATTACACCTATTCCATAAACATAACCGCTAAGTATTATAGTTTCGGTGGTTTCGGTGATTTCAAAATTATTGATACGAATTTGAATTACAATATTACTGAAAAAAACACCAAGTTGGCCTGGAGGCAAATTATAGGTATAAGCATAATCAATGTATTCTCCGGGTGGAATTAGCCGTAATTCATTATCATAATTTATACTTTTAATCCTTAAGGTATCGTTACCCGTATTTGAAAGTTTTATTATTGTATCAATAGGTTGGTTGACCAATATTTGGCCCAGATCAATGGTTTTATCACAGGATAATATTCCTTCGCCATAGCCAAATGCAGAAATATGCACGGTATCTTTTTGATTATTTACCTCACTGGTAATATAAATATCCGCTGATATGTCGCCAATAGTTTGTGGAAAAAACAAAAACTTGGCGTTTGCAGCATTCAGATAACCGGGAAGAAGCATGAGTTCTGTATCAATAGGTACTACAAATGCGTCACTGGATGCAATGGCTATTTTCAACGAATCGTCGCCCAAGTTTTTAATCGGGAAACTATATTCCAGTGTATCGCCAACCTTAACGTTTCCAAAATATACAATGCTTTGTTCAAGGGATAAAATTCCCTTAAAATAACCATATCCGCTAATCACAATTGTATCAGTTACCGGAGTACTATTGCTATGTATTATTTTATTATAGGATAAATTGCCTCTTTGTGAAGCATTTATCGTTAATGTATCGTTGATGGATTGTCCTGGAGGGATATTAATTTCATAATTGACTCCATTGATGGCATCTATTTTCAAAGTATCGTTACCCACATTTTCCCATGTAATAATAGAATCCTTCGACTTACCAACCAAAACCCAACCAAAATCAATGAATTTCGATGCTAACGACAACTTTCCTTCGCCATACCCAAAACCCTGAATATGAATGGTATCATGCCCGGTAATTGCATTACTATTAATTATGATATCACCTGAATTAACACCTATTTTATTTGGCGCGAACAGGAATTTGGCATTCTTTTGGGCAACTCCGTCGGGGATAATAAATACAGAATCCTTTGGTATGAAACTTGAATCAGTCGAAATGATGCTGTAAATCTTCAAAGTATCATCCCCACTATTTAAAATGCTAAAACTATATTCAATCGAATCGCCCAATTTTCCCCGTTCAACCTCAATATTACTATTTGCCGAGTTATAAATAGCTTGAATGGTATGCGTGCCAGTGGCCGAAATCACCTCCATTGTGCTTTCATTCAAAGAACTATCAACAGCTGACACACCCACAAAGTATGTTGTTCCTGCAACTAGCCCATGAAAAACTTTTATGGTATCGTTGATCCCATTTGAAACGGAATCCTTTCGGGTAAGGCTTCCGGCTGACATCCCAAAATAAACCCGGTACCGCAACACATCGTTACTGCTGTTTTTTTTGAACCGCACGGCAAAATTGTTTCGCGAAGTGCTAATTATAGAATCACCAATTGGCTCATCAGGGGTTTCGGTGTCAACAATAGTGCATGAAACTAAGTTTGAAAAGGTGCTTTGGTTATTATAACTATCAACTGCGGCAACATTGAACCAATATTCTTTACGGTTATTTAAGTTTTGAATAGTAATTGTAGTGTCAGTGACACCTAAAAGAGTAGAATCAATCAAGTTCATTGAATATCCGTATAACCCACCATATATGCGATAACGCAAAAAGTTACCTTCACTATTTTTGTTCCATTTTATGGTAACTGAATGGTTTTTTGCGTTGGTTACCAAAAGATTTTGGGGGGCTTCAGGAATTATCAACGATTTAATAATGGCTTTGTAAACCCCTTCTGCCCCAACACCCGTATAAATGTTTGCACCATCTACAAAAAGTGTCTGAATCCGACCTTTCGCCAAACCAGTAGATGCTTTAATCCAATTCGCACCTTTGTTTTTTGAATAATATACTTCTGCATTCATTCCTAAAAAAAGAATTGTGTCGCTTACAGCAGTTGCTGTAACTTCAGAACAACAGTTTTGGCCGTACAACCCAGTATTAATGGCACTCCAATGGGATCCATTATCCGATGATCGATAAATACCATTATTGGTTCCAGCATAAATATCTGTCCCAATTACCGTCAAATTTGAAATTTCCGTATAAGCTAGACCTGTATTTTCCTGTGTCCAACTTGCTCCGTCATCTGCCGATCGATAAACTCCCTGATATGTTGCAGCAAATAGGAAGTTATCTTTCATTACAACGGAATGCACAGGAATAGTTTCCATACCCGTATTTATTGCCACCCAATTATCACCATTATCAGTAGAAACAAAAACTCCCATAGAATTTCCAGCATAAAGGTTTGACCCATAACTTGAAACTGACATAGCCCAATAATTTGGAAAACCGGTATTGGCTGGAGTCCAATTTACTCCCCTATTGGTAGATTTAAATAACCCCTTCTGATACATTCCTGCATAAAAAGTGGTATCAATAATGGATAAAAACAATAACCTAGTTGATCCTGAAACACTTACAAGATCAGAATTGATGGAAGTCCAATGGGCTCCTTCATCAGGCGAATAATAAAAGCCTGAAGTGGTTGCAACATATAAACTATCGCGGCATTTTGAAATATAACTCACACTTGTTTTTATAAACAACCCGTTATTGGCTGCGCTCCAACTTACACCATTATTGGTCGATAAATAAACTCCACCTGCGGTACCAGCAAACAAATTTGAACCAATGCCAGCTATGCTATTGATAGGTTCAAAATCACTGACTCTTTTTGGGAATACATTCCAGGTTGCCCCATTGTTGGAGGATACATAGTTATCCCCTTCTGTAAATGCATAAATAGTTGTGTCTATCAGTGTCAAAGAATGAACAGTCATTCCAGCACCCGATATACCGTTATTTAATTCAACCCAGTTGGCCCCATAATTTTCCGATTTAAAAACCCCACCATTCCAGGTGCCCGCAAAAAGAGTTGTGCCTTTTACAATCAGCGAATAAATTTGGAGATTGGTTAATCCTGTATTGGTTGCGGTCCAGCTAGTACCATTATTTGAAGATACGAACACTCCACCCCATTTTGTCCCGGCAAATATTTTTGTATCAATTACCGCAAGTGTTTCAACCAAGGTGTCAGTCAACCCATTGTTTACGGGCAACCAGTTTATGCCGTTATCTGTAGATAAATATACACCACCTTGTAGGGTTCCTGCAAAAATTGCGGAATCTTTTACAGCGCAGGATGCCACCTGATAACTACCTAAAATTTTTGTCCATATATAAGGCGACCAAGTTGTACCGTTATCGTTTGAAATATAAAGTCCACTGCCAGTGGTAAATGCCAGAAGGTTAGAATCTTTGGCATAAAAATAATCAATGTAGGTCCCTGAGATGCCAACGTTTAGCTTACTCCAACTGGAAGCATTGTTTTCAGAAATTAAAACTTCACCAAAATTTTTTGCATAAAGATTAGTGCCACTTACAGTAAGACTATGAGCGGTTCCCCCTGCAGGACCCCCTGTTTGATTCCATTGCGCTCTTACCGGATACAAGATAGCTGTTACATTTGCCAGTATTAGGAATACCAGCTTTCGATTGATTTTCATATTCTTAAATTTTAGCGGTTTCACAAACTATTTGGGCAAGCTTTTTTTTCGAAAGCATTTCTACGAATTCAATTTTAAAATCATCCCAAAATTCCTTTGCACAACAATCGCATGAATGCGTGCAGAAATTTGAATTATCCACACAATCCACAATAATTATTGGTTCAAAAGCGGTATAAATATCAAGCATGGAAATATCTTGGGCCGAGCGGGCCAATCGGTAACCGCTCCTTTTACCATTAACATTGGTAATCAATCCTTTTAATATTAATGATGCAATAATAGGGTCCAAGTATTTATTGGAAATGTTTTGGCTTTTGGCTATATTTTTAAGCAAGATTCCTTCAGAATTGTTTGCTGAAGCAATTTCAATCATGGCACGCAGACCATACCGTACCTTCGTGTTTATTTTCATATACAGTTAATAATTGTTGCAATAAAAATATATTTTTTTTTTATTTAATGCAATAAATCCTATAATTTTTATAGGATTGTATGGTATTTATTTTCCTTAAATGAATGTAAAAATATCAATATGGCATTCAATGTCGTTTAGTTAAGAAATATTCACCCCTATAATCCCCTCAAGGGGATACGTACTCTGTGGCAGCAGAGCTAGTCCTCCTTTGAGGGAGGTGCCCAAAGGGCGGAGGGTGAAAACGTTAACTAAACGACATTGATATGGCATTATTAACTGATCTGAGGCCTTTTTGATACTTTCCACCTTTTGTGCGACCATAGCCAGTCCTGGGGTTTGGCAATAATTACTTGTTCCAGGGTTTGCATATATTTTTGGGTAATTTCGCCGGGCTGGGTTTCTTTGGGGTTTTCAACTAGTTTTTTGATTTCCATTTCATAAAAACCGCGCTTAATGCGTTTCAAATCGAAAAACACCACCGGCAAGTTATTGAAACGGGCATAACTCTCCGGTCCATGAAGACACGGGGTATCGCGGCCAAGGAACTCAAGCCAGATGGCTTTGCCTATCTGATCGCCCGGAAACTGGTCGGCAGCCATAATGTAAAGAACAGGTTTTTCCTTTTTGCTCTGAAAAAAGGCCAAAGTATCGTAAATGGAAACCAGTTTCATACCCGATTTTTCGCGCAGTTTTTTGGTAAACCTTTCTACAAATTTATTGGAAAGGGGCTTGTATAAAGCCGCTGCCTGATGGTTGATTTGTGCATCAACCGCTTGAATACCCCATTCCCAGTTTCCGTAATGCGATGCCAGTGCAATCACATCCTGCCCTTTTTGGTAATATTCATCCAATAGTTCCGGGTTAACAATTCGGTACCTGTTTTTGTATTGCGTTTGGCTCATGGTAAAACCTTTCAGCCCTTCCACAAAAATATCGGCTAGGTTGTATTTATAAAAGTCTTTGCAAATCCGTTCAATCTCTGGTTCTGTTTTATCAGGAAAGCACTTGGTTAGGTTATCCAATACCACCTTTTTGCGGTATCCTAACAAATGATAAATCAGTACATAAACCTTCCAACTCCCAATATAGAGCAGTCTGAAAGGTACAAACCGGAAGATATTGATACCGATGTAAAAAAAGTAAAAGGTGATACGGTGCATGGTTCATTTTTTTTGATGCATCCAAAAATAGGAGAAAAAATTGGGATTAGGTAATGTATGATACCAGATCTACGCTAGATAATTTGATTGTTGATATGGGTGCTTTCTAAGTATAAAGTATCGGGGCAAAAATCGGCTTCATTCAGCCATTGGATAGTACCATCGATAACTTTTACTGTGTTGAACATTTTTGGTAGTTTTAATTCACAAAATATACCTTTTTCAAGATAAGGCGATACATCAAAAATCCGGGTTTCATGGTTACTAAAACCCAACTCTAAACAATAGTTGTTTAATGGTTTTACTGAAATAACTCTAGGATTCATCATATATCTTATTTTAACCCTTCAATCTTAAAAACTTGCTCACCACTCGAGGCCAACTCCCAGTTTGCTATAAGTTCTTCTTGGTGAATCTCAATCCATGCCTGCACCAATTTCATCTTATTCGCAGGGAATGTCCCTTCTAAAACTACTCCTTCGGGTATCGACAATACAACTTCGTCCGATTGATATTTTGCATGAAAATGGGGCCTATTGTGTTGCTTATTATCAAAATAATACAAATAAATGATAATACCGTAAAACATTGATATGGCAGGCATAATATTATATTTTGATTTACTGGTCAAAGGTATGAAAATATTGTTATTTGGTCACATATACACAACCACATCTTTATTGTATTAACCTGTTTTTGTTGAGATATTAAAAAGTCAAAAGGCTATATTCTATAATCTGTTGCCAGTTATTAACAGTTCATTACATTTGCAGCATAAACTAAAAAGAATCATGTTAAAAGAAACCGCACTTACCCAAATGTTAGGCATTGAATATCCGATAATTATGGCTCCCATGTTCCTGGTTTCGAACCCGAAAATGATTATTGAAGGGTTGAAGTGTGGTATTACAGGCGCTATCCCGGCGCTCAATTATAAAACCGATAACGAGCTGCGAAATGCCATTAACGAAATTAAAATTGCTTCCAATAAACCATTCGGCATCAACCTCATTGTAAATAAATCGAATCCCCGTTACAAGCAGCAATTACAAGCTATTATCGATCTGAAGGTTGCTTATGTCATTACCTCACTGGGCGATCCCAAAGAGGTAATCAAACAGTGCCACCGGCATGGCATTAAGGTGTTTTGTGATGTGGTGGATTTAAAAATTGCCCAAAAAGTGGAAAAACTGGGAGCCGATGCCTTGATTGCCGTTAATAATATGGCGGGTGGCCACGCTGGCCCACTTCCTGCCGGTGAATTAATTCCTTTGCTAAAAAAACACTGCAACCTGCCGGTAATATCAGCAGGCGGGGTGGTTACCCATCAGCAGGCTATGGATATATTAAATTTGGGAGCCGATGGCCTTTCTATTGGCACACCTTTTATAGCCACCGATGAATGTAAGGTATCTGATGAATATAAAAATGCCATTGTTGCCCATGGGGCAAAAGATGTGATAACAACCAACAAAATGTCGGGTTCGCCGTTAAAGGTAATCAATACAGCCTATGTTCAGTCCATTGGCACTAAAGCCAATTGGTTGGAACGCATGCTGAACAAGAACCGCCGGTTAAAAAAATATGCCAAAATGCTGATACTGAAACGGGGCATGAAAACCATGGAAAAAGCGGCTTTCAGCGCAACTTACAAGAGTGTTTGGGTAGCCGGCCCCGGTATTGAATACATTCATGAAATAAAACCGGTTAGCCAGGTTATTCAATTATTGTTAAGCAAATAAGTTTACCAAGTATTTTTATATATACACAACCATTGAATATCCAATATAGTTCAATCGCGAATTCCGCAATTGACCATTAAAGTTCAAGCCTCGATACAAAACAAAGAAACTCCCAAACGTTGGGTTCCCTTC
Organism: Salinivirgaceae bacterium; assembly: GCA_041664345.1. Taxonomy (GTDB): domain Bacteria; phylum Bacteroidota; class Bacteroidia; order Bacteroidales; family SZUA-534; genus GWE2-40-63. The sequence goes on along the minus strand of JBAYKX010000055.1, from coordinate 21,618 downwards.
ATTCCCGTTAGGACAATAATCATATCCTAAATAATTGTTAAAACTCCAAAAACGCAACTCTTTTTTATCAATCAAGTAATCGTAACGTATTCTGTTTCTTGCTTCAAAACTCCAAACAAACTGTAATCGCGAACTACTGTAAAAAGCAGTGGTGTTCCTGTATTGCAATTGCAGGTAATATTCAACCCAACGTTCGGTCGGAAAAATTTCTTTCCCTTGCGTTTCTATATCGGACCATGAATAGTACCCCTTTTGGGGATTAATTAGCCCCATCATTCCTGCCCTAACGGTAAAAAGGGTTCCTTTAATTATATCCGGATCGTTGAGTGTAACTGCAAGTTCATAATATTCATAAGAAACATTGATCCTATAAAACTGATCAAATTCCAGCCCGGCAATTGTAATTTCATCGCCCAAGTGCGTACTTTCATGGGCAAAAGGAGTCAATTTAATGGCTACATTATTCAAATATTTATTCCGTAATGGTTTTAGATACGCAAATGAAAAACCAAACCGGTAATCATTGTTTACAATAGGAGCTGTTTTAGGTTCAAATGTTGCCCATAATACATGCAGGCAAACCGGCACAAATATTGAAAAAGATGACTTCTGGTTTACACGACTATAAATTGGGAACTCAGCTCCTAAATGGACTTCAGTCAAAATTTTACCCAAATCCTTATTGTCCTTTTTGAAGCCCGAGGCTGCAATAACAGAGACTTTGCTCAAAGTGCTGCTTAATTCCGAAACCATGGGTTTAAAATAAGTCCTTTTTTGGAACAGTTGGCTTTTAATGGAATCTTGCGAAAACAAAATATTGGATTTTATTAAAAGAAGAATTGCTGCAATCAAGAATATGGTTGGTTTCATTAGAAAAAAATATAAAATAGATACTCCAAAATAATTCGGTTCTTTTGGAGGTCAAACTTAATAAAATTATGGGCCTTAACTTAAATTGGAATAATTTATAACTTTGGAAAAAAATACAAAGGAATTGGCTAATTAAAATTATGATACTTACCAACGAACAAAAAGAGCAGCTTATTACCGAATTCTCCTTTGCGGCATCGCGCAGCAGCGGCCCCGGCGGACAAAACGTGAATAAAGTGAATACCAAAGTGGAATTGCGTTTTATTCTGGCCCAATCAAAAGTTCTGACAGATGAGCAAATCCAAATTTTAACAGCAAAACTGGAATCGCAGCTTACCACCGAAGGTGAAATATTGGTAGTTTCGCAGGCAACCCGCTCACAACTCAAAAATAAGGAAGATGCCATCGCAAAATTCATCCATCTGCTCCAAAAAGCCTTGAAACCGCGCCGCAAAAGAGTCCCTACCAAACCTTCCGGCACATCGGTTTTAAAAAGGCTCGACACCAAAAAGCAACTCTCACAAAAGAAAAACCTTCGCAAAAAACCCGAATAGATTTTATTAGAGATTAGAATTTAGATATTAGAAATTAGAAGACGAAAAAGCCCTGAAAGGGCGCAAGAACAAAGCCCGTGGCAGTGCCCCGGGTTAATAGACAAACACCGTAAGCGGTGCATCCAACTAAGTTGAAATGGAATGGCAACATAACATGCACCGCAATATCGAACAATTAGAAATTAGAAATTTGATATTAGATTCATTAAACTATTTGAACCAGTAACCAGCAACCAGCAACAATATACCAACTATGGCTCGATTTTTAAAGAACAGAATCCAAAATAAGGGAAAAAGCCCTGGAACACTTACTTTCATTGGAAAACAAAAAACGGAGAAAAGCCGAATCAGGGTTTTTAAATTCAATAAAGATTCTACTTTAGAAAAAGAGTTTAAAACAATTGATGAGGCTATTAAAAAGATTGAACCCGGTTTTGTTACCTGGATTAACATCGATGGGTTGCATAATACTGAAAATATTGCTGTTATAGGTATTCAACTGAAAATATCCCCTTTGGTGTTAGAAGATATTTTGAATACTGACCACCGACCAAGTTTATGGGTAAACCAGAATAATATTTGCACTATTGTGAAAGCCATCAGTCATCACAAGACTGATAAAAAGGTAAATGAAGAACAAATTTCATTTATTCTTGGCGAAAACTATTTAATAACTTTTCAAGAGCAAGAATCTGATCACTTTGAATCAGTAAGAGAAAGAATCCGGCAATCCGTTGGTAAAACACGTTTATCAGGACCCGACTATTTATATTATACACTGTTTGATTCACTGGTTGACAGTTATATTGTTACCATAGAATCAATGGGAGCTAGCATAGAGCAAATTGATAATAAATTGGAGATTACTGAAAATGAAACCTTATCAGATATATATCAATATAAGACTGAAATTGCCTATTTACGGAAATTAATACGACCTGTAAAAGAGATTACTATCCGACTCCAAAAATCCGATTCAGAGTTGTTCGCATTAAACACGCGTAATTATATCGACGATTTGGACGAATTGACTACTCAGGCCGTTGAATCCATTGATTTTTATCACATGATGCTTAATGACCAGCTTAATATTTTTCAGATTAAAATTAGCCAAAAGCAGAACGAGGTTATGAAAGTTCTTACGGTATTCACCTCTATTTTTATCCCTTTAACCTTTATTACAGGTATTTATGGAACCAATTTTGAGTATTTGCCTGAATTGCATTACAAATACAGTTATTTTGGTTTATGGGGTATCTTTTTTCTTGTGGCAGGAACTATGTTATTCATTTACAAAAAAAACAAATGGTTTTAATGGAATCCTAGGTTTGTCGTTTTCTTAGTATCCCATTTATATGTCATTAAGTATATCCTTTTTATTCCCTTTTTTTATTTACTTTGATAAACACTAATTTGAAAAACATGAACACTGACAAAATGGATGGTACCACCTATATTTTAGATACCTTGATTGAAAAATCAGTGGTAAAACAAGAAACTTACCTTATAACCTTGGAGCATTTTTTTACCATAAAAAAAATAATAAAATATATTATTGAGAACTATGGGAAACAATTAAAAAATGTATCACAGAAAATAGCCCTCGATTTTACCGATAACGGCATATTTGAAGCAAAAATGCAGGTGGCCGGCGATATAATGATTTTTAATATGCATTCAAACATATTTACTTTCGACGATAAACATTGGATTTGGAAGCACGACTATGTGAAAGGCAATAAATTAAATGGCTATTGCGGGGTAATTAATATCTATAATTTTATTGCCGACTCTTTCAAATACAATCGAATGGGTGATTATGGATTTCTGATAGCCCGAATTTTTATTAACCGCGAAGGGTATTATTTTATCGAAGGAAACCCAAGTTATGGTTCCTCAAACGAGGACTTTGGTAAAACTAAAATTGATATTTCACGAATGCGAGATATCATTCAATCCATTATTCAATTTTCATTAGAAGTTGATTTAGTTGTTCCACCCTTAGAAACCATTCAATTAGCAACCGTTGAACAAATGTTGGATAAGATGAATATGTCGAAAATTGAAACCGGTAAACCACTTGGATTTAAATCGTAATGCGATAAATAAACTAAAAACAAAAGATATGTACTTAATTAAATTAGGAGTTACCCTTATGATTGCACTGCTTATTGCTTCCTGTCAATCTTCTGAAAAATACCAATCATCGGTACCCGATATCCAACAGAGGGTGAATGAATACGCGGAATATACCTTAACTACCGACATTTCAAAACTCACCGATAACGAAAAGCAAATGCTGCCTTATCTATTTGAATGTGCTGATATTATGGATGAATTGTTTTGGAAAGATGCAATAGGTGATAAGCAAGCTTTTTTAAGTAAAATTACCGATCCTGCATTGAAACTTTATGCCGAAATCAATTACGGTCCCTGGGATAGAATGCGAAATGATTCGGCCTTTATTAAAGGTTTTGGCGCAAAACCTGCAGGTGCACAATACTATCCAGCAGATATTACATCGGAAGAGTTTGAAAAATGGGAAGCTACTGACGAAGTTAAAAAAAATTGGTACAGCCTTATCCAACGCAGCAAGGATGGAAAACTTATTAATGTTCCTTATCATGTAGCCTATTCGAGTGAAATTGAAAAAGCAGCCGAATTATTAAAAAAAGCGGCTGAACTGGCAGAGGATGAAGGATTGAAAAACTATCTGAATTTGCGTGCTGAGGCGCTACTTACCGATGATTACTTAGCTTCCGAGTTAGCATGGATGGATATGAAAACCAATACCATTGACTTTGTGGTGGGCCCAATTGAAAGTTATGAAGACGGATTTTTAGGAATTCGGGCGGCACATTCCGGACAAATACTGGTAAAAGACTGGGTATGGAGCAAAAAAGTTGAACATTTCAATAATTTGTTGCCAGAGCTTCAGCGAAGACTTCCGGTTCCGGTTGAATATAAGAAAGAAGTTCCATCGGCTAATTCCGATAATAATGTTTACGATGTGATTTATTATGCTGGAGACTGCAATGCAGCAGGCAAAAATATTGCTATAAACCTTCCCAATGATCCACGGGTGCATGAGCAAAAAGGCAGCCGGAAGTTGCAATTGAGAAATGCCATGCAGGCAAAGTTTGATCAAATTTTATTACCCATCAGTAAGGTTTTAGTAGCTCCCGATCAACAGAAATATGTAAAATTTGATGCTTTTTTTGAGAACGTAATGTTTCACGAAGTGGCACATGGGTTGGGTGTTAAATCAACCATCAATGGTAAAGGCTTTGTAAAAGATAATCTTAAGGATTTGTATTCATCGCTGGAAGAAGGAAAAGCTGACATTTTGGGACTTTTCTTTGTTACTCAGCTCTATGAAATGGGAGAATATGAAAGTAAAGATTTAATGGATAATTACGTTACCTTTATGGCTGGGATATTCCGCTCCGTAAGGTTTGGCGCCTCAAGTGCACATGGTAAGGCAAACATGGTTCGGTTCAATTATTTTATGCAGAATGGCGCCATATCCCGAGACAGCTTATCTGGAACTTATCGGGTAAATTTTGATAAGATGACTGAGGCCATGAATTCTTCTGCTGCTGAAATAATTACCATTCAAGGAAATGGCGATTATGATAAAGCAAAATTAATGATTGATGAATTGGGTATCATAAAACCAGAACTCCAATCGGATTTAGATCGCATCGCTCAATCAAAAATACCAATTGATATTGTTTTTAAACAAGGATTGCAAGTATTGGGATTGTAAATAAAACTAATTAAAATGCAGGTTCAGACCGTTTCATTCGAATGTCCTTTTTGTTGTGTAACCTTAAAAATGAATGCCCACCTTTCACTAAGTGAAGAAGATGCCACGCATTATAGCGATGGATACATTGAATATGAAGACAGCATAAGGCTTTCACGAATAGTGCAATGTCCAGCCTGTAACGAGGTTTTCTTTTACGATTCCTTAGAGACGCAGCCGTTGTGCAACCCCGATGAAATTTGTTTGGATATTGTGGAACCAGCCGTTGAACGATATTTTGAGTTACTAAAAAATACCGGCCTTACCTCAGAGCAAGAACTCTACCTTCGAAAAGAAATTTGGTATTATGGAACCCATCACCCAGTTGGTAGCGACGAAATACTGAACAATCCCGATTTTAAAAACCTCTGGCTCGATAATTTAGAGCTTTTGGAGCAAATACTATCGGAAACCGATAACGAACAATTGTTGCTGAAAGCAGAAGCTAACCGCCATTTGGGAAGGTTCAGCCGTTGCTTGGAATTACTGGAAAAATACACAGGTGAAAGAGACAACAAATACCTAAAAACCATACGGAAAAAAATACGCAAAGGCAATACCGAGGTGTTCGAAGTATGATGTTTTAAATTAAAATATATATTTGCATTTTAATTACAAATTGAAACAAAATGAATACAAAAATAGCAGTTATTGGTTGCGGAAACCTTGGTTTGAGTATAGTGGAAGGGTTTATCAGGGCTAAAGTGGGAGCCCATGTCACAACTACCCGCCGTAACACCGAAACCATTGAATATCTGTCCGAAAAGGGTGTAAAAGTCACTTCCGATAATGCCTATGCCATAAAAAACAGTAAAATCATTTTATTGGCATTAAAACCTTACCGTATACTCTCGGTTATTGATGAACTTAAGGAACATTTTACCAGTGAACATATCATTGTTTCATTGGCTACCGGTGTTTCCTTGGAAGAATTAAAAGAGCATGTAGGTAACAATGTCCAAGTATTCCGTGCAATGCCGAATGTGGCAGCCAGCGTTGGGCAGTCGGCTACCTGCATCAGCAAGAATGGCGCTGATAAAGATAAAGAGGCATTGAAAGAACTGGAAAAAGTATTCAAACTGATTGGCGAAACCATATTGATTAATGAAGAATTGATGGAATCGGCGGTTGTTTTAGGTGCCTGCGGAACGGCTTTCGCATTGCGGTTTATCCGTGCCATGTCACAAGCAGGCGTTCAAATTGGATTTAGCTCAAAAACAGCCACACAAATTGCCAATCAAACGGTAAAAGGAGCTGCTGAAATACTATTAGCAACAGGCAACCACCCCGAAGCCGAGATTGATAAAGTGGCTACTCCAAAAGGCATTACTATAACCGGGTTGAACGAGATGGAACATCAAGGGTTCAGTGCGGCTTTAATCCGCGGTATGTTAACCGCCTATAAAAAGATTGAGGATAGCAAATAAGATCATGTGACCATTTGCTCATGAGCTAATGAGCCAATCTTCCCGCTCTGTTGCCTTGTCACCCTGCCACCTTGTCACCTTTTTACCCTGCTACCTTTCTACCCTACAAACTCAATGGTAAATTCTGTTTCGGTCCAATGCCTTCTGGTACTTTTCTGCATTTCGGTTATGTTGTTCCAAGGTTGAAGAAAATGCGTGATACCCCGAAAAATCGTCTTTTGCACAAAAATAAAGATAGTTGTGTTTGAAATTTTTCAAAACAGCATCAATTGACGTTATGGTGGGAATGCATATAGGACCTGGAGGTAACCCGTCATTGGTGTAGGTATTGTAAGGACTTTCAAATTCTAAGTGCTTAGTGCGAAGTCGTTTTATTTCAAAATCATTCAATGCAAACTTAACGGTTGGGCAAGCTTGTAAGCGCATCCCTTTTTTAAGCCGGTTTAAATAGACAGCAGCTAATTGTGGTTTTTCGTCGTTCTTATTGGTTTCTTCCTGCACTATGGATGCTATAGTAATTATTTCAAAAGGGGTTCTGCCTATGGCTTTGGCTTTATTAAATCGGTCGGCATTCCAAAAATGCTGATATTCTTTATACATCCTATCCACAAACTCTTCAGCGCTGGTATTCCAATACAATTCATACGTATTTGGAATAAAAATGCAAACCGCTGTTTCCTTTGTTAATCCATACTTACTTAAAAATTGGTTGTTATTCAGAAGTTTAAGCAGTTTTGTAGAATCGGCTTCAATTTGCCGTCCAATTACCCCCGCCAATTTATCTTTTGTCCGGATATTATTGAATACCAGTTTCACCGGTTCCTGCTTTCCGCTACGTAACATATTAATGAGTATTTCATTGCTCATCCCTTTTTTAATCCGGTACCGTCCGGGTTTAACGTTGGTTACATACTTCTTTTTTGCAGCCACCCATTCAAAGGACTGCCTATCGAGGATGATATTGTTTTTGTATAAAATATTGGTTACTGCTTTGTAATCGGAACCGGTAGGAATGTATAAAAACTCATGGTCTTTACCCTGCAAACTAACGTTGGGTTGTTTTATTTCTTGATATAGCTGAAACCCTTTGTATCCAACAATGCAAACAAATAAAATCAAAACTGCCAATAAAAGCTTATTCATCATACTCATATCTTTCTTTGTCTTTGCTACCATCGATTATCCTGTATTTTTGCTACAATCCGTAAGCTAGTTTTAAAGTGCAAATATATAAATTTTGCTTAAAGCAGCTACTCTCCAGTAACTCGGCGCATAAATAAGGAAACTCGGCGCGCCTGCTCCGAGGTTTTTTTTCTGAAAATTAAATGTATTTGTGAGAATAAAGCGAAGCGGGTGCTTCACTTTCCAGAGCTCTGAACTTGCAGCACGGTAAAGGGAACTCGGAGCGCCTGCTCCGAGAATTTGTATCGGGAATTAACTGTATTTGTGACAAAAAAGTGAAGCAGTTGGTTCCATTTTGAAAAGCGAAGCAGGCGCTTCGCTATCCCAACTAAAAAAAGAACAACTGAACACTAAAGAGTAATATTACAATAGCCAAAAACCACCGGATTACACCGGAACCCTTTTTTATAGCCATTTTTGAAGCTAAAATTCCTCCCACTATATTTCCTAAAGCGGCAATTAGTCCATAACTGTAATTCACCTGGTGGTAATAAATAAAAATAGCCAAAGCAAAAGGGCTATAAATAAATACCAGAAATACCTTAAGACCATTGGCTTTTACCAAATCGTATCCGGCGTTCATAACCAATATTACCAGTAAAAATATACCAACACCAATGTGAATGAACCCACCATAAACTCCTACCATAAAAAAAATAAGGTTTTGGCTCCAAGTAACTTTACGGGCTGTTTTGTGAATCTGCTCCACCAGCCATTTCTCGGGATTATAAAAGATGAAAAACAACATAGTCAACATAAAAACGCCTAGAATTTTCTCGAACGATTCAGGTTTTAAATGGGTGGCAAATTGAGCGCCAGTCAATGTTCCTAATACAATGGGAATACTAAGCCAAAGGCCTTTCCGGGTATCCAGTTTTCCGTTGCGCCAAAAAGTTACCGACGACGAAAAAGTCTGTAAAATTACGCCAAACCGATTGGTGCCATTGGCAACATTGGCCGGAAGACCCAAAAACATAAAAAAGGCATAAGTAATTACGGTACCGGCACCCGCCAAGGTATTAATTACTCCGGTGGCAAATCCGGCAAGAATAAGCAATATAATAACTGGCCACGAAAGGTCAACAAGTCCAGTTGCTGGATTGATGGCAAAATAAGAAGTCAACGTTTCCCACATATTAGTTGTAAAAAGTCATCGGATGACTATATCCGACCAAGAAAAAAGTCATCCGATGACTAGTTTAAAAAAAAATCCTGCCAAGTAATCGAATTCGGCAGGATTCCAAAATTAGGATTATTTTTTTAGTTTTTAGGGATATTTTTTAATACATCCAATAAATGTTTCCAAAATTTATCTACCGATGGAATGTTTAGTTTTTCATCGGGAGAGTGAACCCCACGCATGGTTGGCCCAAACGAAACCATGTCCATATCAGGATACTTTTCAAGGAACAATCCACATTCAAGTCCTGCATGTATGGCCCTTACAACGGGTTTGTGTTTAAACAATTTAAAATAACTATCCTCAGCAATCTTTACTATTTCTGAATTTTTATTGGGTGTCCAACCTGGATATCCATCAGTATGTTGAACCTGTGCTTCAGCCAGATGGAATACACTGGCCACCATATTAGCTATATTCCTTTTGGCAGAATCAATGTTGCTTCGTTGGCTGGTAACTATTTCTATTAAATTGCCTTCGTGGAATTTAACTGATGCTAAATTTGTTGAAGTCTCTACTAATCCAGGCATATCATGACTCATTGCTATCACACCATTCGGACAAGCATACATGGCATCAAGCAATGACCATTGATCGCGCATTTTCATCACATACCTGGGCATTTCAACCTTATTCAGGTCAAATACCAGTTTAGTTTCTACCCCTTTTTCTTTGAATATCATTTTGCAGTAATCCGAAAAATCCTTCTCAAATGGTACTACATACTTTTGTTTAATGGTAACTATGGCATAAGCTTCTCTTGGAATTGCATTCCGTAAATTGCCGCCTTCAAATTTGTTAATCCTTATACTGTATGCCCTTGAAGCTTCCCACAAAAAGCGGTTCAGTATTTTATTTGCATTGCCGTGACCTTTGTGAATATCGTCGCCTGAATGGCCTCCACGCAAACCTTTGATGCGAATCTTGAATGCAACTGATTTACTAGGAACTGGTCGGATACTATAATTTAAAGTAGCTAAGGTGTCTATTCCACCAGCACAGCCAATAAACAATTCCCCTTCATCTTCGGAATCAAGATTAATTAACGTACGGCCTTTTAAAAATCCTTTTTCAAGGGCAAATGCTCCTGTTAATCCGGTTTCTTCATCAACAGTAAATAAGCACTCCAAAGCCGGGTGTTCAATAGTTGATGAAGCTAAAATTGCCATCTGTGTGGCCATTCCAATTCCGTCATCGGCTCCAAGGGTTGTGCCCTCAGCTTTTACCCATTCTCCATCAACTTTTGGATTTATCGGATCTTTATAAAAATCGTGTTGATTATCGCTATTCTTTTCGCACACCATGTCCATGTGACTTTGCAAGATAACCGATTTTCGATTTTCCATTCCTTTGGTTGCTGGTTTAAGTATTAATACGTTTCCAGCTTCATCCGATTTTGTTTCCAGTTTATGTTTTTTTCCGAAATCCATCAGGTAAGCAATAATTTTTTCTTCCTTTTTAGATGGTCGAGGTACCTGACAAATTTCGTTGAAATAGTGCCAGACTTCTTTAGGTTCTAATCCTTGAAATACACTCATAGTTTTATCGATTTAAATGAATTAGTTTCAGATTCAGACACAATATAAGAAATATATTTTTTGAAGAATACCAGTAGTAAGATATATTTTTAAACAATCCATCAATTAGTAGATAATAAGCACTTTTAATTTTTCTATCTTTAATTTAGCAATATTCTGAATGAAATTCAGGGTTGCTTGAAGTTAGTTTTTACATAGTTAATTTAATTGCAAAATAATAACAATCAATGCATCGGGCAGCCTTCTTTTTTCATAACTTTGGTAAACCTAAAAGATTTAGCCATGACGTTTCTCAAATTTGATAAAGCCAAACTGATTAATCTTGAGTACTCTCTAAAACGTGAATTAATTAGAACCAATCGCGCCGGTTCGTATGCTTGTTCAACAATTATTGATTGCAATACCCGAAAATACCATGGATTACTTATTTGTCCTCTTCCTGAATTAGATGGCGGAAGGCATGTTTTGCTATCATCACTTCATGAAACCTTGATTCATCATGAAAAAGAGTTTAATTTAGGGATGCACAAGTACGCTGGCGATCATTATGAACCCAAAGGACATAAATATATCACGGATTTTTCAACCAATCCAATACCAAAGCTAATTTATCAGGTTGGGGGTTTAATTTTATCAAAAGAAAAACTATTAGCTGAAAATGAATCACAGATGTTAATAAAATACACCTTAGAGGAAGCTTCATCTGCTATCACTTTGCGTTTTAGACCCTTTTTGGCCTTTCGTAACATTCATGCACTTAGTAAAGCAAATATGGATGTAAATACAAAATATCAAGAGGTTAAAAATGGAATTGCATCCCGGTTATATAATGGTTATCCGGACTTGTATATGCAGTTTTCGAAAAACGTTGAATTTATTCCGGCTCCTGATTGGTATTACAATATAGAATATCTTGAAGACCAAAAACGGGGATACGATTATAAAGAAGATTTGTTTGTACCCGGATATTTTGAATTATCCATAAAAAAAGGAGAATCCATACTGTTCAGTGCAGGTATTTCTGAAATTTCTCCATCCGGTTTAAAACAAAAATACGCTAAAGAATTATCTAAAAGAATTCCCCGTATTGATTTTGATAATTGCTTACTAAATACGGTAATGCAGTTTTTTATTCATGATAATGAAAATGTTTTTATAATTGCCGGGTATCCGTGGCTGCCTATTAGGACAATAGATATGCTTATTTCTTTGCCGGGGCTTTCCATTGCATTGAATGATAGCCAATTGTTTAAAAAAGTATTGAATTCAGTATTTTCTAAAATGGAGGGTCATTTATTACCCGATTTGATTAATGAAAAACTTCCAAAAAGATATCCGGCTGATATTCCCCTTTGGATTACCTGGTGTTTGCAACAAATGGAATTGAACTTCCCGAAAGAGAATGTTTGGAAATTATTCGGTAAACATGTTAAAACAATAATTGATGGCTATTTGAATGAACAAAATCTTTTTCAAATAACGGAAAATGGTCTCATTTACGTGGATAGGCTAGTTCCAAATAATTCTTGGATGAATGGCGAAAGCAATTTTCAACCCGTGCTGCAACGAAAAGGATATAAAGTAGAAACCAATGCCTTGTGGTACAATACTATCGCTTATGCATTAAGCCATAGCAATGAAATTGCTCATAAAAATTGGGTTAAAAAATTGGAAGAATTAAAGCAAAAAATGGATGTTGCTTTTAGTGAAATTTTTTGGGATGAACAAAGTGGTTATCTTGCTGATTATGTTACCGATAACGAAATTAATAGGCAAATAAGACCCAATCAAATTTTTGCAGCGTCCTTACCTTTTTCGCCCCTATCAAAAGTTCAAATAAAATCGTTACTTGATGTTGTAAAACTTCAATTACTAACACCTTATGGAATACGTTCCTTATCACCCGAGGACCCCGATTATGAAGCCAAATACAAAGGAAACCACGAAGAGCGTGAAAAAGCTGCTTTTAACGGCAGCGTTTGGCCTTGGCTATTTACCCATTATTATGATGCCAGTATGAAGGTAAATCCAAAAAGCATAATAACAACGGGTCAGCGATTGATTCAAATTTTTGAGTCCGAAGTACAATTAGATGGCATCTGTTCCATTTCAGAGTTATATCACGCCGATCCTCCTCAAAAAGCAAAAGGAGCTATTTCCTTTGCTATGAATACCGGAGAGCTTATTCGGCTGAAGTCGCAACTTGAAAAGGAGATATAAACAACTAGTTATGTGGATGGTTAAATTAGAACCTAAAAACACACTGTTTTTGAATAAAAATATCAAATGTCAAATATCAAATGTCAAATGTCAAATACCAAATGTTAAATGTCAAATAATCAAAGGTATAAATAGCATTTTTAAAATATAAAATAATGAAAGTACTTATGTTCGGTTGGGAGTTTCCTCCTCACATATCAGGTGGATTAGGAACTGCTTGTTATGGACTCACCAAAGGACTTACCAAGATTGATAATCTGGAGGTACTTTTTGTTGTTCCCAAAAGCTATGGCGACGAGGATAAGCATTCTATTGAATTAATAGGTGCCGACCATATTCCAATGAAAATTACTGAGATAAAACATGAATTTCATTTCAATAAACAATTCCAATATATTGAAGTGGGTTCGCATTTAATGCCTTATTCCAGTACTGAAGAATATTATGCACTGACAAGAAAACAAAAACTTGGTAAAAAAGTGTTTGTTGAAACCAATGAAGACGGATACATTCATTTCAGCGGTAAATATGGAGCGAACCTTTATACTGAAATTTATAACTATAGTATGGTGGCTACTCAAATAGCCAAATTATACGATTTTGATATTATTCATGCACATGATTGGTTAACTTATCCGGCGGGCATGGCAGCCAAGCTAGTTTCAGGTAAACCTCTGGTAGTGCACGTTCACGCCACTGATTTCGATAGGAGTGGAGGTAGTGTAAATCCCAAGGTATATCGTATTGAAAAAGAGGGATTGGATGCAGCAGATGCTATAATTACGGTAAGCAATTTAACTCGAAACATAGTTATAAACAATTACAAAATAGAACCTGAAAAAGTGGTTACTGTTTATAATGCAGTAGAACCAGCGGAAATAGGATTGAACCAACAAAATAAAAAGGCGGTTAAAGAAAAAGTGGTTACCTTTTTAGGACGCATAACCATGCAAAAAGGTCCTGAATATTTTATTGAAGCCGCAAATATAGTACTGCAAAACATGGATAACGTTAGGTTTGTAATGGCTGGCAGTGGCGATATGATGAATAAAATGATTGAACGAGCCGCTAGTTTAGGTATAACCGACAAATTCCATTTTACTGGTTTTCTATCGGGTGACGATGTATTTAAAATGTATTCCCATAGCGACCTGTATATAATGCCTTCCGTATCGGAACCCTTTGGAATTTCTCCTCTGGAGGCCATGCAATCCGGAGTTCCAGTTATTATCTCAAAACAATCAGGTGTAGGTGAAATTCTTAAGCACGCTATAAAAATCGATTTTTGGGATATTGATAAAATGGCTAACGCTATTTATGGAATTCTAAATTACCCAGCCTTGGGTAAAACAATTTCAATAAATGGACTTAATGAGGCCAATAACCTTAAATGGGATAATTCGGCTATGTTGGTTCATGACATTTATCAAAAAACATTAATGAAAATATAAAGCCATTAGCTATGAAATTTATATGCTTTTATTTCCAAGTACATCAGCCATTTAGATTCCGCAATTATTCTTTCTTTGATATTGGTAACGACCATTATTATTACGATGATTATTTGAATGAATCAATTCTTCAAAAAGTTGCGCAAAAGTGCTATTTGCCAGCAAATGAATTAATGCTTAAACTTTGCAATACATACGGCAATAAATTTAGGATATCATACAGTATTTCAGGTTCCGCAATTAATCAGTTTGAATTGTATGCACCCGAAGTGATTGAAAGCTTTCAGAAACTGGCAAAAACTGGTTGCGTGGAATTTCTATCAGAAACCTATCCTCATTCATTAGCATCGCAACGCGATTTTGGTATTTTTAAAAATCAAATAGAAAAACATGCACTGAAAATTGAAGAACTATTTGGTCAGAAACCTAAAGTTTTTCGGAATACTGAATTAATTTATTCCGATAAAATTGGTGCTGAAATTTATAAAATGGGGTTTAAAGGAATGCTTACTGAGGGTGCAAAACATATTTTAGGTTGGAAATCGCCCAATTATTTATATTATAACGCCATACAACCCAAACTGAAATTATTGCTTAAAAACTACAAATTGAGTGATGACATTGCTTTTCGGTTCTCTAATAAAACCTGGGATCAATACCCAATAACACCTGAAAAATACTGTAAATGGCTCAATGCATTGGACACAAAGGAAGAGCTGGTCAATTTGTTTATTGATTATGAAACTTTTGGAGAACATCAATGGACAGAAACGGGGATATTTAGTTTTATGGAACATTTACCGGAAGCCATTTTTCAAAATACAAAATTTGCTTTTGAAACCCCTTCAAATATTATTAAAAAACTTCAACCCGTTGCCGTAGCTAATGTTCCATATCCTATTTCTTGGGCTGACGAGGAACGGGATTTAACTGCTTGGTTAGGAAATGATCTTCAAACTGAAGCCTTTGAAAAACTATATCAATTGGCCCCAAAAATTGAACAAATAACCAATGCCGAACTATTGCAGGATTGGGAATACTTGCAAACCAGTGATCACTTTTATTATATGAGTACAAAGTGGTTTTCCGATGGAGAAGTGCATGCTTATTTCAATCCCTATAAAACTCCTTATGAGGCGTTCATAAATTATATGAATATTTTGAGCGATTTTTCAATTCGAGTTAATACTATTATTCCCGACACATCGGATGATAAAGAGTTAAATAAGTTAAACATTTTGTTACGGGATAAAAACGAAGAAATTCAAAAACTAAAAGAGAATATTAAGCGACTTAAAAGGAAATCGGCTTAAAAAATTAGGATAAGCTTGTTTTGCAAAATGTTAATAAGTTTTTTTAGTCAACACAAACGTTTTAAATAGGATGCATAGGCTTATTAACCGATGGTTAAAATTTAAATCTTAACCATAACTTGGCTAAAACAAAGCTTATCCCGAGAATTATTTTTTAATTTGCATCAATAAACTCTATTTAATGGAAAAGAAACCGATATTCCTATTTGAAACAAGTTGGGAAGTTTGTAATAAAGTTGGAGGCATTCATACGGTTATAACTTCAAAATTACCATCATACCAAAAGCAATTTGGCGATAATATTATATTTATTGGTCCCGATATTTTAAAAGACCATGAAATTCATCCTGAATTTATTGAAGATAAGAATCTTTATAGTGAATGGAGAAAATCAGCTTTTAGTAATGATATAAGGATGAGAATTGGTTATTGGAACGTTCCATTAAAGCCAAAAGCCATTTTAGTTGATTACACGCTTTTAATACCTAAAAAAGACGAAATATTTACTCAATTTTGGGAGCTTTACAAGTTAGATTCGCTCAGTGGAGGCTGGGATTATATTGAATCGGCATTGTTTGGATATTCTGTGGGAATGGTAATTGAAAGTTTTACCAATTATTATTTGCACAAAGAACAAGTTGTAGCTCAGTTTCATGAATGGATGACTGGATCTGGTGTGCTTTACCTGAATTCAAAGGCACCGCACATAGCTACAATTTTTACCACGCATGCAACAGTATTAGGAAGATCGATTGCTGGTAATGGGCTGCCCTTATATGAATCAATTGGTACTTTTGATCCCGATCAAAAAGCCCATGAACTTGGTGTGTCAGCCAAACATTCACTGGAAAAAAATGCAGCAAATTATTCTGATGTATTTACCACAGTAAGCAAAGTTACGGCTAATGAATGTGAATTTCTTTTGAATAATTTTCCCGATTTTATCACTCCCAATGGTTTTGCTTTGGAACATCTGGAATTGATTACTGAGGAGAAAATTAATGCTTCGCGCCGTTTGTTGTGTAAAGTTACCCGGGCTTTAACTGGAGGCGAATGCAACGAAAATACCTTATTTATGGCAACCAGTGGAAGGTATGAATTTAAAAATAAGGGAATTGATATATTTCTGGATGCCTTAGGTAAGCTTGCTAATAATCCGAATCTTGAAAATAAAATTGTGGCATTTATTCTTGTTCCAACCCAAGAATATGGCCCACGGAAAGAATTGGTTGATAATTTAGCCAATAATACTATCAACCCAATTGAGAATCCATTAACAACGCATAATCTAAATCCAAATTCTTACGATCCGATTATTGACCGATGTTATAAATTAGGATTAATAAATAAACCCGAGCAAAAAGTAAAAGTGATTTTTGTACCCGTTTATTTGAACGGAAAAGACGGTATTTTCAATATACAATATTATGATCTTTTGAGTGGATTCCATTTAACGGCATTCCCTTCCTATTATGAACCATGGGGTTATACACCCATGGAAAGTCTTGCCGTTGGGGTACCCACTATAACAACAAGTTTATCAGGTTTTGGTCAATGGATGCGAGGTAAATCAGAACACATTGAATATGGGTTAGAGGTAATTGATAGAAATGAATCAAATTATAATGAAGTTGTTTTACAATTAGAACAAACCGTATTAAAAATTAGCAAATTATCGCCTGCTGAAAGAAAAAAAGTAAGTGAAAAAGCACAGCAACTCACTTCAGATACTATTTGGCAAAATTTCAGCAAAAATTATTACGATGCCTATGATAAAGCAATAAGCATTGCAGCATTGCGCGAGAAACATGAATATTTATTAAAAATTAGACCTGAAAACATGGAATACAAACAAATAAGCAACGATCCGATCTGGAAAAAAATGATAATTCATTCCGACTTACCCCATGAGCTTAAATCGCTTGATGAGCTCTCCATGAATCTATGGTGGTGTTGGAACTATCCAGCAATCGAACTATTTGAAAGCATATCACCCGAACTTTGGATAAAATGTGAAAAAAATCCGGTATCGCTATTAAAAACAGTGGCTGTTGACCGTTTTATTGAACTTACAAAAGACGAGGTATTTTTGGAAAGGTTGTATCAGGTTTATACTGATTTTAAAAACTATATGAATGAACCTAAACCGAAGGATCTTCCTACGATAGCCTATTTTAGTATGGAATATGGCCTAACGGATAATCTTAAAATTTATTCGGGTGGTTTGGGCATATTAGCAGGTGATTATCTAAAAGAAGCCAGCGACTGCAACGTTCCAATTTTTGGGATCGGATTTTTATACAAATACGGGTATTTTACCCAAAATTTAACCGCTTCAGGTGAACAAATGGCCTCTGTGGTTACCCAAAAATTTTCCGATTTACCCATTGAACCTGTTTACGACGACCTAAAGCAATTAATATTAATTTCGTTAAACCTACCTGGGCGTATCGTTAAAGCCCGTATTTGGAAAGTAATGGTTGGTAGGGTTCCGCTTTATTTACTTGATACCGATTATATTGATAATTCACCGGAAGACCAGACAATTACACATCAATTATATGGGGGCGATTGGGAAAACAGACTGAAGCAAGAAATGCTTTTAGGTTTGGGTGGTATTCGGGCAATAAAGGAAATGAATCTCAAACCCGATATCTTTCATTGCAACGAAGGGCATGCTGCTTTAATTAATATTGAGCGATTAACACAGTATGTTCAACACGACAATTTAACAATAGAAGAAGCATTGGAAATGGTAAGATCTTCTTCGTTATTTACAACCCATACGCCTGTACCTGCTGGTCACGATGCGTTTGATGAAGACTTAATCCGTACTTATTTGCGTCACATTCCCGAGCGTTTGAAAACAGATTGGAACACATTTCTTAATTTAGGTAGAGGAGCAGAAAATCAATCGGGCGAAAAATTCTCAATGAGTGTGCTTGCAACCAAAACATCGCAAGAAATGAATGGTGTAAGCCGCTTGCATGGTGATGTTTCTAAAGATATGTTCCAATATATGTGGAAAGGATATGCCGCCAGTGAATTACATATTGATTACGTAACCAACGGAGTTCATTACCCTACATGGGCTGCAACCGCTTGGCAAAAATTGTATAAAAATGAATTCGGAGCTGAATTTTTGAAAGATCAGTCGAACCAAACCTATTGGGAAAAAATATTCGATGTTAGCGATGACAAAATATGGGAAATAAGGAATCATTTAAGAAAACGACTTATCGACTATGTAAAAGAACGTTACCAGGAAAGTTTTGTGCGCCGCCACGAAAACCCAAAACTTATCGTGGAAATTTTAAATACTATTAACGAAAAAACACTTACCATTGGGTTTGCACGTCGGTTTGCCACTTACAAAAGGGCTCACCTAATATTTAGCGACATTGACCGCTTAGCGCGTATCTTAAATAACCCGGAACGTCCGGTACAATTTCTATTTGCGGGAAAAGCCCATCCAAACGACAAAGCAGGGCAAGATTTAATCAAACACATAATTGAAGTTTCGAGGCGTCCTGAGTTTATTGGAAAAATCCTCTTTTTGGAAAACTACGATATGGGTCTTGCAAAAAGATTGGTCCGTGGGGTCGATGTATGGTTAAATAACCCAACAAGGCCATTAGAAGCAAGTGGTACCAGCGGTCAAAAAGCTGAAATGAACGGGGTTCTGAATTTTAGCGTACTTGATGGTTGGTGGGTTGAAGGTTATAAGGATAAGGCAGGATGGGCACTTCCTGAAAAACAAACCTATTCAAATCAGGAATTCCAAAATGAATTGGATGCTGCAACTATTTATAGTTTGCTTGAAAATGAGATTGTTCCATTGTATTACGACCGGAATAAAAAAGATGTTCCGGTAGAATGGGTGCAATATATTAAACGGTCAATTGCCTATATAGCCCCTCATTTTACCACCAAACGAATGATTGATGATTACATTAATAAATTCTATAAAAAATTATATACCCGTTCTACACTGCTAAAAAATGATGGCTTTAAACTAGCAATTGAACTTACCAGTTGGAAAGCCAATGTAAGGGAAAATTGGGAAAAGGTAGAAGTTGTTTCTGTTGATTTTCCAAATACCATGAAGGCTACGTTCAAAATGGGAGAGAATTATCATGGCGAGGTTGTTTTAGATCTTAAAGGTCTTTCCGAAAAAGATTTAGGAGTTGAACTGGTATTTTCCTTGTTAAACGGGCAAAAAATTATTGATAATAAAGAATTGAAGTTGGTAAAGAAGGTGGATTCACTTGCTTTTTATCATATAAACTTTGAATTAAAAAAGCCTGGAACTTATGATTATGGCATCCGACTCTTTCCTAAAAACAGCTTATTGCCACATCGACAAGATTTTGCTTATCTGCGTTGGATATAATGCATTGATGAAATTTTAATCGACATTTATGAAATCGGACTGTAATCTAGTTGCAGTCCGATTTTTTTTTTGAATGCGGTTGAGAAAATATAGGTGTTTCCAGTAAGTATTTTTAACAAAATCTGCTCTCAAATAGGAATTTTATCAAATACTTGGTTTTCAAAATTATTACATTTGCCCAAAATTTAATTGAGTTGTTTTAACAATAAAATACTTGTAATGAAAAGAACAGCATTTACGTCATTTCACGAAGCCCTTGGAGCACGCATGGCTCCATTTGCAGGCTACAATATGCCCATTGAATATTCTGGAATTAAAGATGAGCACAATACGGTACGCCAAAAGTTAGGAGTTTTCGATGTTTCGCACATGGGCGAATTTTGGGTTAAAGGTCCCAAAGCTTTTGGTCTTATTCAAAAACTAACATCAAATGATGTTGCGGAGCTTTATGATGGAAAAGTGCAATATAGTTGCTTCCCAAATGGTAAGGGTGGAATTGTTGATGATTTGCTGGTTTACCGTTTCAATGCAGAGACCTACTTGCTGGTGGTAAATGCAGGAAATATGGAAAAAGACTGTGACTGGTGTGTTAAACATGCCCAAGAGATGGGAATGGTTATAGGAAAAGAACTCTACAATGCTTCTAACGAAATTTGTCAGTTGGCCATTCAAGGCCCATTGGCACTGAAAGCCATGCAAAAATTAACCAAAGCAAACGTAATGGATATGGAGTATTATACCTTCCAGAAATGTGACTTTGCAGGCATTAAAAATGCGATTTTTGCTACCACCGGATATACCGGATCAGGTGGTTGTGAAGTATATGTGAATAATAGCGATGGGGAAAAACTTTGGAACGCAATTTTTGAAGCGGGTGCTGAGTATGGAATAAAGCCAATTGGTTTGGGAGCCCGCGATACCTTACGTTTGGAAGCCGGATTCTGTTTGTATGGAAACGACATAAGTGATGAAACATCAGCTATTGAAGCTGGTTTGGGTTGGATTACAAAATTTGTGGATGGTAATAATTTTATCAATCGCGATATTTGGGAAAAACAAAAAAATGAAGGGGTTGACAAACGTTTAAAAGGATTTGTCATGGTTGATAAAGGCATTCCACGTCATAATTATAAAGTGGTAGATGCGCAAGGTATTGAAATAGGAGAGGTTACTTCGGGAACAATGTCTCCCTTAACCAATAAGGCAATAGGCATGGCATACTTGAAAAAAGGTTTCTGGAAAGAGGGAACTGAGATTTTCATTGAAATTCGTGACAAACACCTGAAGGCAGTGGTATCTAAAGCCCCATTTTTTGAAAAATAACTAAATAAAAAACCTCAGAGAAACTGGGGTTTTTTTTTCGGATTTTCAGGATGATTTATATCTCAGATTGGCTTGGTTGAGCCTGTTAAGCCTCTGTTTAGGTTTTTAGCTTCTCCGTTATTTTCATCGGTAATTATTCCATAGAGGTCAGTAGATAAACACATAACACGAAAGCAATGGGATTCAATTTTTAACCTTCTTGTACCCCTCTGCCTATCGGCATTTACTCACTTCGCTCGTGAGGTACTGTGTTAAATTCCAAATTTTTCAAGAACTTTTTTTTATTTTTGTTTTAGCCAAAGGAAGACTTCATGCGATTCGTTGTACTGATGTCTATCTTGTGTAGTGGAAACTTCGGT
>JBAYKX010000054.1:0-35907 GCA_041664345.1 Salinivirgaceae bacterium | reverse complement strand
GACACCGTTATCGCGCAAATCGTTGTACCCGTTGTTTAAATAAAATGAATTAAAATATTGCGTTGTTCCGGAACCTGACAATGCGATTTTATTTGAGTGCATATCATTGTTACCACCAGTTATTCCCGCGGCATTGGCTAGGTATATGGCGCCATTGTTTTGTGTATTCACTCCATAATTACTGTTTGTTGTAATGAAATTGCATTTAAATACCGTATTGAAACTACCAACCAAACACACGCCATTGTAATTGTTAGTGATGATATTGCTATCAAAATTAAGTACTGCAGTTGAAGCCCCTTCATAATAAACGCCATAATCACCGGTATCGCTTTGGTAACGAATGGTGGAATTGGAAATGCTGCTGCTTTTATCCATTGATGTGCAGTAAATCCCCATTGCGGTATTACTCTCAAAGGTTGAGCCATCAATAGTAACCCCACTGTTATATACACGCAAACCATAGTCGCAACTTTTAAAGGTACTGTTAGTTATGTTCAGATTTTGCGCTGTGGCTGACCGTGAGCTATAAACTCCATAATTTCCCATTTCAAATATACTATTTGTAATAGTAATATTTTCATCGCTGCGGATATCGATCCCCTGGTGGCTGTTATTAGTTATTCCGGTGGCTGATGTAACCCAGATATTGTTTAGGTTGATGTTATCAATTCCATTGTTAAAATACAGCTCCGACGTAGAATTGTCCATTATAATTTTTCCGTTTTGTATTGTCAGGTTAGCCAAATCAGCATCAAATACAAATGACTTTTTCACATTTAATAATACCGTTGATTTATTTGAACCTGAAAATGTTAAAGAAAAATTGGCGGGCACATTTATAGTTCCGTTCAGTTCGGTATAACAGTCAATGGTAAATTTATAATAGGGCGAAAAATTTAATACCCCATTTAAATATAATTTACTGGTTCCATTTTTGGAGAAGGTACCTCCATTCATATTTAGGCTACCGTTTATGGTAAGTATGCCTGAATTTGAAATATTGATAGTCTTTCCTGAGGTTAAATCTATAGTTTTTCCTGATTCAACTATCAAATTGCCGTCACTGGTAGCATATACTATTCCGTTATAGGTAGTAATACTCCCCAGGTTGATTGATGAGGGAGATGTTACGTTCACGCTACCATTAAGGACAAATATGCTGGTTGCGTCATTGATAAGGATACCTCCATTCAAATTCAGGGTTCCATTTACGGTTAGTTTTCCATTGGTGGAAAGGTTTATATCGTTGCCGGTTCCCAATGTGAGGCTTATTCCTGTTGGGATTTCCAGTTCACAGTTACTACTCAAGGCAATATCGCCCGACCAGCTATCGCCACTGGCATCTTTAATGGAATACCCGCTGCCAAACTTCATTTTCCCAACGCTTAGGGTCAAATTTTTAGTATCGGCCAGCCAAAGGTTCGACTGAAAAGTTAGAGTGGAGCCGGTATTAAAAGTTATTGCCCCGCTGTAAACCATTTTGCCAGCCCCGGTTATGGTATTGCTGGTTGCGGTATTAAGGATCAACGAACCGGCCACATTTAAAACCCCGGTGCTGTTTAAAGTTACTGTATTACCTGAAAGCAACAGTTTGCCACCAGTAAGGATACTCAAGGTACCCCCGGTTATAACAGTTACAGGGCAGACGGTTTTTAGGGTAGTGTTAGAGGCAACCGAAAGGGTTACCCCACTTTTAACCGTTAAGCTACCTACACCTTTAAACTCAATGGTATTTCCCGATGAATTAATGGTCAAGTTTTGGCTCAAATTAAAAACCGATTGGGTACTTTGTAAATCAATGGTGCCGCCGTTTAAATTAACAATGGCGCCGCTTTCAATGGTTAGCTTACCATTACCTTCAATAATAATTTGGCCACCGGGTTGCATACTTATTTTAGCACCACTCCTAATGATCACCTCTGAATTTGCCAAAATTTTTAAAACCCCGGGGCTTACTATATTTAAAAATCCTTTATCGCTAATGTCAAGGGTGGTGGTATTGCCTGTTTTGCCCACCTCTAGCGTTCCATAATAGATAATTACCTTGGTTTGTCCATAAGTTTTATACGTTCCTGTAGTAAGGCTACTATTATAGGACGGTTGCAAATAAAAATTTGTATAGCGTGTTGATGCATAAGTTCCACCAACTATCAATGGATCGATAATTGGGGTTATTGCCCCTGATGCACCCAATGTAAACGCATTGGTAGTGTTTGCATTACGATAATTAATTTAAAATGTGGTTGAAAGGTTGCCCCCGGGCCAGGTTACGTTTTCATCGAGGTGAATATCCTGGTAAATGTTATCGGTTGCCAAACAAGTCACTTGGCCATTTACTTCATCATCAATATCCCATACCACACCGTTTTCGTACAAAGCCCGGCTTACGTCTGATTTTTGTTCATTGGTTAAGGTACTGCATAAGGCCTCTTTATAATCGGAAATATTTATAGCGTTATTGTCTTGGTCCAAAGGCCCGCATAAGGTGGTTATGCTAAATTCAATGTCGTCAACTGTTGTCCAGTTACCATTGTCGTTATAACCATGTATTGTAGTGTTGGGGATTAAATCAGGGAGCTTTGGTATCTTATTGCTGCCATCCCATAAATCGTATAAAGCACACGCTATATTATACTCACTCCTGACACCATTATTGATCCCAACAAAAGGGTATCTTTTTTCATAATAATTTGGATACGTTATTAACTCACTTCCATATTCATTATCCTCAGTATAATTGGCTGCATCCAGCATCATTCCCACAAAATCGGCCCAGCCTTCAATCCAGGCAAGTTTAGTTGAATTTTCTTCGTCCCAGCTATGACTGAAAATATCACCATTCTCTCCCCAAGGCAATTCAAGCCTGCCTTGAATTTTATCCATCACAAAATGGCCAAATTCATGGTAGGTAGCATCTTCGCGGTCGGCATCCCAATCCTTTAAATGGATGGTTTCGGCAGAACGGTTATAATAACTGCCCGAACCCATGTTCTTGATATCCATACGGAGTTTAGCACCAGTAACATCACTGTTACCAATACTTAATTTAGCACGGTTGGCCCAGTTAGTAACCCTGTAGGCATCAAACTCCCAATGGCTGTCGCCTACCATATCATAAGTACCCCAATTAACCTGATGGGTGTCTTTGTGAGTACTTATGATGTTGGAATTGAACCTAAAGGCCCAACCTGAAGCATTGCTCGCTTCAATATTATTATCCGTTTTTGATACAAACTTCAAATACAGTTCAACAGAATTTCCTTCCCACCGTTGATCTCTATTATACGAAATTGTAAAATACCCATTAATATCGGTGTAAGCGTCGCCAAAGTGATCATCAAAAATACCATCCTGGTCCATAAGCCTCACCCATATACCGCTCAACGGTATTTGGACGCTTACATTTTGATCGTTTATTATATTTGAAACCAACCTTCCGGTAACGGTTCCATAAAAGTTTGTTTTGCCTTTTGAAGTTGAAACCGAATCAGGGCCATCGCCGTATTCCCGGTAAAGGGCAAT
Source organism: Salinivirgaceae bacterium (assembly GCA_041664345.1). GTDB lineage: Bacteria > Bacteroidota > Bacteroidia > Bacteroidales > SZUA-534 > GWE2-40-63. Next base: position 32,382 of record JBAYKX010000054.1, on the reverse strand, counting down.
GGTATCGGGATTTAAGGTGTTGGTAAGCAATTGGTAAGCCATGCCCGGTACTTTTATTTCAACGGTATTTTCTTCCAATTCGGCCGATTTTTGGGTAGATGGATAGGGTATGGGTTCAAAAACAGCTACCGGTATCTTGCTTTTAGGAATATACACCCGCATGGTATCGGCCACCAATTCGGGGCGGAGCCATTCACGGTTCAAGTTTTTCAGGTCGTATTGGTTCCACACTTCCACTGTATTGTAAGGGGTAAAATACACCTGGAATTGCGTATTTTCAATATCATATAACGTCCCTGGTTCGGGAAAGAGCCATGCATCGGCCTTTTGGGTTACCGATACCATTACCGGGAAAAACGGCAAATTGGTGGTAGGGTAGGTAATGTTAACTTGAAAGGGCAAGCTATCGCCGGCATTGCCCGTAGTGCCGTTAAACGAGGTCCCGGTTGCCGACCAGCCTGTTGGAATGTTAAATTCCATGGCACCGGTAAAAATAGTGGTTGTATCGCAAATAAAATAGCCGTTTACCGTTAAACTCCCGGTAATGCTGCCGGTTTCGTGGCTAATAACATTGCAATAATAGGTACTGTAATTTGAGGCAAATGAGGTTATTGCCAATAAAAAAGCAAACAGGAGTAAGTTTAATTTTTTCATTTTTATGGTTTTAGTTGTTAATAAAATATTGTTTAAGTTCCCAAATATCACCGTTGTACATTTCTTTTTTAATCATACCTACACCTCTGGCATAATAAACACGGAAAGGAGGAAGGCTATCAGGATAAGCTTTAAAAAAACCATCCAGGAGGTCATAATCGATAGTTTTAAAAACGATTAGTTTTCGTGAAATATTATTTATACTAGTATCTCTAAGAGCTTCTAAACAGTAGCCACCGCCTTTTTCAGTTTGTTCTGCTATTTCCATTTCATAAGTAGCATTTAAACCATATAGCCCCGCTCCAAAATACCTACAGTATATATATTTTGTTTCAATGCTATTAATGTTTTTGTACCATTCTGGTTTAATAAAAGTATAATAAACTGTATCTCCATTGTAGGTAGGACTTTTTTTGTAATTAATGCAGAAATTATAGCTATCAAAAAAGCTATAATGGTTTGTCGAATACGTAGAAAAAAATTTTTCGATATATTCACATTCATTTTCGGCTGGTTCAATCCGAGGTTTTAAAGATGAACTCGTCAAATTAAGGGTATCATACACTTCCCCATTAACGGTGTACACCCACCAGGAGCCCGTTGGGAATACAAAACAGTCTTTAAAGTCCTGGGGCAAATACAACTGAACTTCGTTTTTGCACTTATTGCCACAGCTGGTAACAAGCAGGGCAATTGTTAAAATTGCCATGGTTTTTAATAGTTTTTGCTTTTTCATTTTTGTGAATTTTAAAAAGTTAATAATTGGGGTTATATGTTGGGATTTAATGAATTTTCTACAGCCATGTTTTGTTGGGTTATTGGTTTTAAAATTTGGTGTTTTATAGGATCACTTCGTTGTTTTCGGGTGGTTCAAACTCAATTAAATCGGGGTTTGGGTTGTCAAAATTAAGTACGTAGTTTGTTCTCATCCAACCTATTTACAGTGTGTCTCTGTCGTACTGTGCATTGGCCCATAAACTGCCCAGTAGCATTAAGGTAAGTATCAACGTTTTTTTCATTCAATAAAATTTAAAAGTTAGGTACTGAGTTAAAAATATTTTGCACCCGGTGATGCGGCTTTTTTCCATAGGCAAATTGGTTAATGGGTTGTTACTACAACTTATTAAAAAACAAGGCTCTAAACATTGGTGACAGACCTTTTAAAAATTGATTTTGCAGTTTATACCGTAGCCGGTAAAACTAAAAACCTGTTTGGCATGTTGGGGCAATGCCTATGTTTGACTTTTCCCTGCTTAAAAATAAATAATTTATTTTTGTTAACCAAATATTTTTGAACGGTTGTAAGGAAATCGCTTTTAAGAATTTTAATTTTAAACTCCCATTTTCGCCGCATGGTTTCCTCATAATTCCAATTATACGAAAGTGCTTGCGCCGATTTTACTCCATAAAAACATAATCCCCGTCCCGAGTACTCGGGACGGGGCTATTCATAGTAAATCCTTCCGGGATATTTTAAAAGCGATTTCCCTGTAAACGGTTGGTAATTTCTTCTTGCATGGTTTTTACTAAAGCGGTAATCCACTAATGAACCATCCATGATAATTTGCTTAACACACAAGGGCATGATTATAACAAATGCTTAATTGGAAAGGAAAACTTCAAAAATGGATGCTCCATCTGACAATTAAAAAAAAATTATAAACAGATGAAAGTTTAAAGTTTGAGTGAACCTTGAACATTCTTACCAACTAAAACCATTTAGCTTTACCGTTTGTTATGCATTCAAATCAATCAGGAACATGGAACCAAAAGCGACCAGCTATACGTATATTATTGTGGGTGCAGGTATTGCCGGTATTTCGGCTATAAAAAAAATCAGGGAACTGGATTTAGTAAATCCCATTCTGCTTATATCAGATGAAGACCGGATGCCTTATAAGCGAACGAAAATAAATAAAAGCATTGCCACCGGATTCGAGAAGGAAGCATTCCAACTTTATGAACCGGAGTGGTACCTCCAAAACAACGTGGAATTGTGCTTTGCCAAGGTTTACAATGTATTTTTGCACGAACATAAATTGCTTGTAAATGGCAATACGCTGGTTACTTACCAAAAACTATTGCTGGCAACAGGTTCTATTCCAATTTATCCGGCCATTAAAGGGATAGTTGCATCCGACAACGTTGACGTCCATTTTGCCCGGAATGTAGCTGCTTTGATACAGGTTACTGCATTATTGAGCCGCTTTTTAATAATTGGTGGAAGTGTTGAAGGACTGGAAACAGCCAACCAACTATCCAAAATGGGAAAGACTGTTACAGTGGTTGAACGCTCCATGAATCCTTTGTCCCGTTTTTTTCCTGAATATATTACTAGTCAAATTTATGATGCCTTGAAAAAAGCCGGGGTAACTTACCTGCCGGGGACGACTATAGCTGAACTGGTTAAAACACCAAAAAACACCTTTCAACTAATTAATAACCAAAAAACCCTGGAGTTCGACCGCATTATTGTTTGTGCCGGAACCCGACCAAATACAGAATTGGCTCAAAAAGCCTGTCTTGACATGGGAAAGGGTGTTTTGGTGAATGAGTTTATGCAAACCTCAAATCCCGATGTGTTTGCCGCCGGTGATGTGGCACAGCATCCTAACGGCGAAGTGACCGGATTGTGGCATTCATCGGAATTCCAGGGTTTTTGTGCCGGTACCAACATGGTTGAATTGGGAACTAATTACCAACCCGTGCCTACCCGATTGAAAACCAATCTGTTTGGTGGTTTCTATTTTTCGGCAAATTTTAATTTGTCGCAAGCCGAAGGAATTAATGTGGTTAAAGAAGAAAAAGGAACCCTTATCAGAGAATTCTATATAAAGGATGGTCTGGTGGTAGGTTTGGTAATGGCAAACGATAAGGAACGGGACAAGTTATACCAAAAGGCGGTAGCGGAAAAATGGACGATGGAAGAGGTATTTGAAAAGACTCGATTATAATAAAAATAAAAGATTTAGTTCTTGTAAATTTATTTATCCTTCATTTACTAAAGCTATACAGAGAACGGGATAAATTGTCGCATTATAAATATTTGGGCTAAAGCCCGCATCTTCACGGTTATCAAGATTCCCCGCCCTAAAGGACGGGGCAATTTAAATGTACAAAATTATCCCGTTTGCAGTATAAATTCCACAATTCTTTAAATCTCAATATTCCGTTGCATGTGTTACCAATTAGGCGATAAAGCAAAAAATATTCTGCTGCGCAACCAAAAAGTTGATTTTGAATCTTATTGAAAAATTGGAAAAATGAAAAATAAACTTGTAATACCTCTTTTAATTAGTTTGGCAGTAATATCATGTAAAAAAGAAATTGAAGAAATTAACTATCCCATTGGCGATGGATTTGAAATATACTCAACAAAAACTCCCTATTCTTATTATGATAGCGCGGATTATAGTATGATTGATTTAGATACAATTTTAATATCCGATACTCCAATTCTTCGATACAATGACTTGAAAAAATATGATACCACTAATCATATATTATCTCTAAGGATTTCAGATGCTTGTTTTATATCTTTTGATACCATTCCAAGGCAAATGTTTGTTGTAACCATTAATAAGGAACCGATATATTTTGGTTTTAAACGATATGTTAAGGCACCACCTTATGTAATTGCACCACCAATCAATTGGGTATATATTGATATACCATTAGACCAGTCAAGCAATGATATTATTATTAGTTTTATTGGAGAAGAATATTCTGATCCAAGATTAGATAAAAGAATTGTTGACAGGTTAATAGTTGATGGAAAAATAGAGTAATACCCAAACGATTTCTCTTTTGACCATATCCGATTTCAAAATAACAGGTTGAATCCTGATTTACCGTTGTTGTATTTTTCCAATTCCGATTCATAAAATTTTATCTGCTGCTTACAAATAAAACTCCTGAAAACCTCTAAATCCTCTTTATCCTCGGTTTCATTCAGTGCATCAATGTATTCGGCCCGATCTTCGGTAAATATTTTTATAAGTGGTTCGGAATGGTACAACTGAATGTAATTCATTAACAACCGGGCAGTTCGTCCATTCCCATCGCCAAACGGATGGATATTTACAAAATTGTAATGCAGGTCGGCCGATAGCTTAATTATCTCATCGCCAATCACGGTATCTATTCGGGAATTTATGCTATCAACTAATTTTTGCAATAAGATGGGGACTTTTGAAAAATCGGAAAAATATTTTTTATCCACATAAACCTGGGCCAGCCGCAAATCGCCTTTTGAGGTATCAAAATCGCCAGAAATGGTGCTTACCATGCCACCCGTTGATTTCATTACAAAAGAATTTATCTCCTGAATAAAGGGGATTGATAATTTACGCTTTTTAGATGCCTCCGCTTTAATGAATAGAAACGCATTGAAATGGTCTTTAACCATTAAATGATCGGTTAATGGTTTTCCCTGAGCCGTTATGTTTTTATCAATCAGAACTTTTGTATCGGTTTCGGTTAGCGAGCACCCTTCAATTTTTGATGAGTTGTAAACAATGGAAATCATGCAGAATTTTTCATAATCAATGGAATCCATAATCCCCTGATTAATATATTGTTTCCGCAACAAACTTAGTTTATCCCACATGACCCCAATTTTTGCAAATGTAACGAATTTTCTACCAATAGATAGAAACGGCTAATTTGTGGTTTGATGTAATCTAAAAAATTACTTACTTACTTTTTCCATGATGAAAAAGTAACAAAAAATCTAGACAAAACAATGCTTCCGCCCGCTCTTCCAAATTGTAAGCCCCATGGCAAGGTAAATGAAACTCAATTTTTGGAATATCCCCACCATAAAAATCTGATGAATGAAAAATTTCCGTTTCAAAACGCAAGCGCCCTTGCACGTGGGGCTAACCATTTGGAATTCACCCCACCGCCCGCCCGCAGTTTTGTCAGGCCACCGCTCCGTTCTTATCTAATATTTGAGCAAGATAGCCATCCTGAAATTGTATATTGGGAATATTTGGTAAGAAGGTAGATGTATTCAGCACCTTAAAAAAAGAATTAGCTGTGTATGGCATTTTTCCCTTTTCGTCCCGAATAGGTTTCGGGATTTATTTATCAACTGCTCTATATTGCGGTGCATGTTAGGATTCCATTCCATTGCAACTTCTTTGAATGCACCGCTTGCTGCCGTTGTATTTTTATCAAGGTCGTTCCGCTAAAGCGAGACAAATTCCCTTGGCTTTATTCTTTCGCCCTTTTAGGGCTTTACCTTCCAGATATTTATCGGGACTAAAACAAGCGGACTAATACTCGTCCCAGCTTTTAATTTCCAAATCTTCGGGAGCCAATTTACAGAAACTATAAATAAACGCACTGGCTAAACGGGCATTGGTTATCAACGGAATGTTATAATCAATGGCGCCACGGCGGATGGTATAATCGTTGGCCAATTCCTCTTTACTTAAATCTTTGGGAATGTTTATAACCAAATCAATCATTTTTCCGCGGATGTAGTCAATCACATTGGGTTTTTCGTTTTCGTCGGGCCAATGGAGTGCCGTTACCGGGATACCGTTCAATTGCAGGAATTGAGCAGTACCTTTAGTACCAAAAAGGTTGTATCCTTTTTCCACTAACATGCGGCAGGAGTTTACCAGTTCCACCTTTGAGCGCATGGGTCCGGTGCTTAAAAGAATGTTCTTTTTTGGTACCGAATAACCTACCGATAGCATAGCTTTCAAAATAGCTTCGTAATAACTGTCGCCAATGCAGCCTACCTCGCCGGTTGATGCCATATCGACCCCCAAAATGGGATCGGCTTTGGCTAACCTTGAAAAGCTGAACTGTGGTGCTTTAACGCCAATGCAGTCCAATTCAAAAATTGACTTGTCGAGTTTCTCCACATGAATGCCCAACATTACTTTGGTGGCCATTTCAATCAAATTCACTTTAAGCACTTTCGATACAAACGGGAAACTGCGCGAGGCACGGAGGTTGCATTCAATTACCTTAATGTCGTTGTCCTTGGCCAAAAACTGCATGTTGAAAGGGCCTGATATTTCTAATTCTTTGGCAATAGCTTTGCTTATTTTTTTGATGCGCCGAACGGTTTCGAAATAGATTTTTTGTGGTGGGAAAACCATGGTGGCATCGCCTGAGTGTACTCCGGCAAATTCCACATGTTCCGAAATGGCATAACTCACCAATTCGCCATTGCTGGCCACGGCGTCAATTTCAATTTCCTTGGCTTCTTCAATAAACTCCGACACTACCACCGGATGCTGCTTTGATACTTTGGTAGCCAAGTTTAGGAAGTGCTCCAACTCCACTTTGTTAGATACCACGTTCATTGCCGCACCCGAAAGCACGTAGCTTGGACGAATCAAAAGCGGGAACCCGACTTTATCGGCAAAACCGTAAATATCGTCAATGCTGGTAAGCTCGTTCCAGCGTGGCTGGTCAATTTCCAGCTTATCGCACATGCTCGAAAATTTGTTGCGGTCCTCGGCCCGGTCGATGGAAATGGGTGAAGTTCCCAAAATTGGGACGTGTTGCCGGTGCAGCCTCATAGCCAGGTTGTTGGGTATCTGCCCGCCGGTAGAAACAATCACTCCGCGGGGTTGCTCCAAATCGGTGATGTCGAGCACGCGTTCTAACGAAAGTTCATCGAAATACAGACGGTCGCAAACATCGTAATCGGTACTCACCGTCTCGGGGTTGTAATTGATCATGATGCTCCGGAAACCCTCTTTCTTAATAGTGTTTAGTGCATTTACCCCGCACCAGTCGAACTCCACGCTGCTCCCAATGCGGTATGCTCCTGAACCCAATACAGTAACCGACTGGTTGTCGTGAACAAATTCCACATCGTGTTCGGTGCCGGAATAGGTAAGGTACAGATAATTGGTTTGCGCCGGATATTCGGCGGCCAGCGTATCAATTTGCTTCACATAAGGAACAATGCCAGCTTTTTTGCGGAAATCGCGCACCAGGTTCATGTTGCTTTCCATGGTTGACGACTCACTATTGAGAATCATACGGGCCAACTGGAAGTCAGAAAATCCGCGGACTTTGGCTTCCTTAATCAGTTCCAATGGGGTTTCCTCAAGGGAATTATAGGGAGTAATTTTATTTTTCAGATCATAAATATTCTGCAACTTAACCAGAAACCATTTATCGATTTTAGTAAGTTCATGTATTCTATCAATGCTGTAACCTGCTTCTAATGCAGCCTGGATGGCAAAAATGCGCATATCGGTTGGTTTGGTCAGCTCTTCGTCGATGTTATCGAAAACAATATCGCGGTTGCCCACAAAACCGTGCATGCCTTGCCCAATCATGCGGAGTCCTTTCTGTATGGCTTCTTCAAAGTTGCGCCCAATGCTCATAACTTCGCCCACACTTTTCATGGAACTACCAATTTCTTTGCTCACCCCACTGAATTTGCCCAAATCCCAACGGGGAATTTTGCATACAATATAGTCCAAAGCCGGTTCAAAAAAGGCGCTGGTGGTTTTGGTGATGGAGTTTTTCAATTCAAAAAGGCCGTAACCCAATCCAAGCTTAGCTGCCACAAAGGCCAACGGGTAACCGGTAGCTTTTGATGCCAAAGCGCTGGATCGCGATAATCGGGCGTTTACCTCAATTACCCTATAGTCCTCACTTTCAGGGTCGAGGGCATATTGTACGTTGCATTCACCCACAATACCTATATGGCGGATAATTTTAATGGCCAGTTCGCGCAGTTTGTGGTACTCAGCGTTTGAAAGGGTTTGCGACGGTGCCACCACAATGCTTTCGCCGGTATGGATTCCCAGCGGGTCGAAGTTTTCCATGTTACAAACCGTGATGCAATTGTCGTAACGGTCGCGTACCACCTCATATTCCACTTCTTTCCATCCTTTTAGCGATTCCTCGAGCAAAACCTGTGGCGAAAAAGCAAAAGCGTTATTGCAGATGCTAATCAATTCCTCGTCGTTGTTGCAAAAGCCGGAACCCAAACCGCCTAGGGCGTAAGCCGCACGTACAATGATTGGGTACCCCAATTTTTCGATGGCTACTTTCGCCTCCTCTATATTATTCACCGCATAACTGCGGGCTGTTTTAACCTGAATCTGATCGAGTCTTTTAACAAAAAGGTCGCGATCCTCGGTGTCTTTAATAGCCTGTACCGGGGTTCCCAGTACCCTGACGTTGTATTTTTCGAGTACTCCGCTGTCGTGAAGTTTAATACCACAATTGAGGGCTGTTTGGCCACCAAAAGCAAGTAATATTCCTTGGGGTTTTTCTTTAATGATTACCCTTTCCACAAATTCCGGGTTTACGGGTAAAAAATAAATTATATCGGCAATGCCCTCCGACGTTTGTACCGTTGCTATGTTTGGGTTAATGAGAACCGTTTCAACTCCTTCTTCGCGCAAAGCTTTGAGGGCTTGTGAACCTGAATAGTCGAATTCCCCTGCCTCGCCAATTTTAAGGGCGCCGGAACCCAATACGATGACTTTTTTTATGCTGTTGTCCATGTTTTTAAACGGGTCTTATTTCGTTTTCTTAATCATATCAATAAATTGCTCAAACAAAAAGGCGGTGTCGGTAGGGCCACCGGAAGCTTCGGGATGAAACTGCGTTGCAAAAATTGGCTTGCTTTTGTGGCGGATTCCTTCACAGGTTTGGTCGTTCAGGTTGGTAAAATAAGGTACATAGTCGCCCTTAAGTTTGTGATGATCCACCGCAAAACCATGATTCTGTGAAGTAACGAAACAACGGTTGGTTTCATGCTGTATTACCGGTTGGTTGTGGCTCCGGTGGCCGTATTTCAATTTATAGGTTTCGGCCCCGCTGGCAATTCCCAGCAACTGACTGCCTAAACAGATTCCAAATATGGGCTGTTTTTTTCCCATGGCAAGTTCCAACTGCCGGATGGCCGGTTTGCATATTGCAGGGTCGCCTGGACCGTTGCTTATAAAAAGCCCATCGTAATCATCTTTGGAGTAATCGTAATCCCAGGGAACCCGAATAACGGTGGTATCGTAATTGAGTAAACTGCGCACAATGTTGAATTTAACGCCACAGTCAACCAACATTACTTTATGCTTGCCGTTACCATAAACGGTTTTTTCTTTGATGCTCACAGTATCCACCAGGTTTTCCACATTTGGGTCGTACCATTCAACGTCCTCATCGTCGACCACAATTTTGCCCAACATACAGCCGTACTCCCTAAGTACCTTGGTGAGTGCGCGGGTATCCACTCCAAAAATGGCGGGTACTTTATTGTCGGTTAACCATTTGCCAAGGCTTTGTTCGGCGTTCCAGTGGCTGTATTCAAAAGAATAATCGGATATTACCAATCCAGAGACGTGGATTTTATCGGACTCAAAATACTGTAACAACCCGTTTTTGCTTTCCATTTTTGGAACTCCATAGTTACCGATTAAAGGAAAGGTGGAAACCAATATTTGACCTTTGTAAGAAGGGTCGGTCAGGCTTTCCGGGTAACCGGTCATTGCGGTATTAAAAACCACTTCGCCAGCTACTGAATGCGGAAAACCGAAAGACTTTCCTGAAAATTCTTTTCCATTTTCTAAAATCAGTCTTGCGTTTAAAGCTTTTGCCATTAAAATAAATTTAAAGGAGTTTATCTATTAAATCGGGAAATTCTTTAATCATTGCCTGGCGCACTTCAACAGAAGTATACCCTTCGCGGATTACAAACAATATAGTATCATTGCCAGCTAATGTCCCAATAATTGCTGGGATTTCAACCGAATCAATTGCCGATGCAACCATTTGTGTGAAAGCCGGTACGGTTTTTATAACCCCCATATTGGCCGCAAATTCAACGGACAAAAACCCATCCATGGTTTGCTTGTTACCGATGCTAGTATGCATTATGGTTAAATCATTTGGTAACACATAGCGGTATGAGCCTTCGCCATCGGGCATTTTTGCCACTTTTAGCTGCTTCAAATCGCGTGATAAGGTGGCTTGAGTAATTTGAAATCCTTTGGAAATAAGCTGGTTGAGCAGTTCTTCTTGTGAGGTAAGATGCCCTGAATGAATGATTTTTTTTATTTCGGTGAGCCGTTGGCTTTTGTTATCCATTCAATTCTGAATTGTATATTTATCCATTCAGGATGCAAAAATATACAAAGATTGGGAAAGTACAAGTATTAGTTATAAACAATTCAGAGAATCAGGAAAAAGAAACCCGGTTGGCTTATAGTTACCAACCGGGTTGTGGTTTATTTCTTCAGCATTGCTTTTATTTCTTCCAATTCGGCTTTTAGCGCATCTACTTCCGCTGCTTTTTTTGTTAATTCCTCAATGATAACTTGCTGTTCTTGCAATGCTTTCACCATGGGGGCAATAAAATCGGTGTACCGGAGGCCCAATGTCCTGGCCGAATCAGCCCCAATGGTAAGCATATTGTTGTTGTTCCCCACAATTGTCTCAATATCTTGGGCTATAAAACCAAAGTTTAACTTATCATCGCCTTGCTTCATTTGGTATTCCACCGGGCGGAGTTTCATAATAAAATTCAATCCGCTGCTAATTTCATTAATATTTTTCTTTAAACGCTTATCTGAAGCAGAAGTATAAGCAACTTGTCCTTCAATTACCGTAATACTTGCATTACCTATCCTAACTTTATTGCTGGCATTTACTATTGCACCATTCCCAATTGCTGTTGCATTTGTAAAAGCACCTCCAGATACAGATACATCGGCATTTGTTCCAATTATGGTGTTGGAAGCACCTGTTGTAATTGTTGAACCGGCAGAACTTCCCATTATTATATTTCCATTACCGGTAGCATAAAGCCCTGCACCAGCCCCAACAGTTGTGTTATATTCTCCGGCTCCGCCATATCGGTTTGAATAGGCCCCTAGAATAGTATTGTTGTTGCCCGCTGTTTTGGCATTTGCGGCAACGACTCCCAGAATTAGGTTATTTGTACCTGAAACTAATGAATCGGCAGCAGTATGTCCAATGATGGTATTTCCATATTCGGTTGATTTGTATCCTGCGTTGCGCCCAATAAAAATATTCCCCGAGCTTGTTAGGTTACTGCGCCCGGCATCGTTACCAATAAATATATTGTTGGTGCCTGTGGTATTATTAAAACCAGCTCCCTGACCTATAAAATTATTGCTCCAACCGGTTGTATTGTTATAACCACTTTCGTGACCCATAAATACGTTGTACCCACCCATACCGGTTGTGTTGTATCCGCTGTGAAAACCTACAAACACATTATAATAGGCATTTCCCACTTTTCCGGCTCCATCGCCCAAATAAACATTGCTGGAGCCTCCATTGTTCCCGTTACCGGCCTCGTTACCAATAAATACATTGCTTCCTCCATTTGTATTGGTTACACCCGATTGGTTTCCCAAAAATACATTGTTTGTACCACTGTCGTTATTCAATCCGCAGGCATTTCCAGCAAAAAGGTTATTGCTCCCTGATGTATTATTTATACCGCTATAAGTACCCACAAAAACATTATTTCCTCCACTCTGATTCCAATAACCACTCGATTTGCCAATGAAAACATTGCTGCTCCCTGAAACATTATTCTTTCCACTCCGGTCGCCTATAAAAACATTGGCATCACCTTGATTGACAATACCCGTTTGGTTTCCTAAAAATACGTTCACAAAACCGCGGTTATCCTTACCTGATACACTTCCCAAAAACACATTCTGATAACCGTCTTGATTGTTTTTGCCACTCTCGTTTCCAATAAATACATTTTCGTAACCACCGGTATTATTATATCCGGAATAATATCCCATAAATGTATTCTTTTCACCCGTGGTATTCAATTTACCACTTGATTTGCCTATGAAAACATTGTAATTGGCCATAATGGGAGTAAAACCTGCCGAATCGCCAATAAATACGTTAAAACTGCCGGTATCATTTGAATACCCGGAGGTGTTACCAATGAATACATTGCTGTTTCCAGTATTGTTCGAATAACCGGCTTTATATCCTAATAATATATTATTATTGGCAGTAGTAGCCGAATAACCTGTTTGAAAGCCCAAAAATGAATTGTACAATCCGGTAGATATCGACCTACCGCTTTCCTGCCCAATAAAGTAGTTCTCAGGTTCCAGGTACATGTAATTTGTAGTGGCAGTCTTTGACGTATTAATACCACCTACCGCAAATCCCCCTTTGCTCCCGGCGGCTTTTACAACATTCTCTTTTATATATACCCTAACACTGTCAGGGGTTACGCGGAAAAATTCATTGGTAATTCCTTTTGATGTACTAATACCACCCACAGCAAATCCACCTTTACTTCCTGCTGCTTTTACAAAATTATCACTAACGTTTACCCTTACACCACCCTGGTAAACAGCAAACACGGTGTCACCTGCACTGTTAAGCACTCCAAAGATGATCTCATCGGGGTTGCTTACCGCATTTCCCTTAACTTCCAGTTTTCCGGTGGGTGTTACTGTACCAATGCCTACATTCCCTTTGTTATAGAAAATGGTGGTTCCGGTGGTATCCCAAATCATGTTCTGTTTGGGAAGCAACACTTTATTTCCGTTGGTAATAGCCAATGAATCGCTGGTAATTGATAAGGTCTGTTCATCGGTGTTGTCATTGTAAGGGGCTAAGTCCACCTTATTGCCGTTGGAGATAACTAGTGAATCGTTTACAATGGAAAGCTGCTGTAATTCGTTGGTGGGGTCGGTATCAGCATCTTCCAATACGGCTAAATCAACGCTGTTTCCTCCACCTATACCTAGAATGGTACCTAATAATGTCAAGTTCTGAGCATCAGTATTGTCTTTATAGAGGGATAAATCTACTTTGTTTCCATTGGTAATTCCTAATGAATCATTTTCAATATACAAGGTCTGTTGATCGGTATTGTTGGTTATCAAAGGGGTTAAATCAACCGAATTGGCCTGGCTTATTGAAAGTGTGGTGCCGGAAAGGGTTAGTTGCTGAATTTCGTTAGCTGGGTCGGCATCAGCATCGTTGTTGTTGGTAACCGTTTCGGCATGTAGGGCATAAGGTACCGAAAGCAGAGGCGAAACACCCAATAATTCAAGTTGTGTACTCGCCCCAACGGCCATTTCCAGTTGCAAGTAATAGCTATCTACAGCCCAGTTGATGGTTCCGAAGCTACCGACCGGATTCGTTCCGTCGCCGATAACTACATTGATAAGTCCATAAGCATTGGTGGTTGTCTGATGTTCTTCGGAATATAATACGATGTCTCCATTTTCTCTGCTTTGAAGGATGCTTACTTTCAGCAATACTGCACTGTTTTCAATTACGGCCCCTTGGTTATTGCGTACCACCGCCTGATATTTAAAACCATTGTTTGTTGCAGCTAAACTGCTAATGGCTACTAATAGCGAAGCCAATAAGCTAATGAGTTGTGTTTTCATGGGATTATTAATTTATTTTTTGGATAATTACGGTTGATTGGATATTTGTTTCAAGGTTAAAAAACCGAAGATAATACACTGCTCCGGAATATTTTCCCAGATCGAGAATGGTCTGCTCATCCTTTAGAATCCCCTGTGCAAGTTGTTTTCCTTGAATGTTGAAGAGCGTGAAACAGTCGGGCAAATCGGGTGGAAGGGATGGTTCCCTTTTAATACTAATGTGTACCAAACCTTGGGTTGGGTTGGGGAAAACTTCAATAACCGAATTAAAAGGATTTTTTGGTTCGATTATTCCAACCGGCTCCAGCTTGCTTTGTTGAAAACCTTGACTTAAAGTATATGTGTTGCCACTGAATGTCTCGGTTACCGTTTCGCCTACGCTCCAGGATATACTGTATCCGCCTGTTTCGAAATATCCTCCCGAAGGTGACAGTAGGGATTGCTCCTGAGCATTAGCACCAAACATAAAGCCCATCCATAGTAGAAATAGATAAAAACGGGTCATAATAATTAAGTTAATCAGTATAAATTTGATTTATTGGAGGATAGTAATTCCTCAAAAAAAATTGTTTGGGTTAAATTGCACTCTAAACCGGATAAAGTTAAATTTTTTATTTTACCATACCATAAATGGACAAATATATTTTATGAATGACTGATTATAGGTGACTTAATAAGCCAAATGTTTATTTGTGATAAAATAAAATGGTTAAAGAACTGTGTTGAAACAAATTAATATTTGACTATTCACCCCAAATCGGCCAACCACTATTATCGATGCACACTTTGCTGAGTTCACAGGTTTTTAATTAAAATACGTTACTACATGATTTAAAGTGAGAAAAATTTATTTAAAAATTCACATAATACTGAAAATAGGGAATGATTCTTAGAATGATAATTCGAAAACAAATTAAAGCGACCATAAAAAAAATAGCTGCCGGTGGGCAGCTATTTTAAAAGACCAAAAACATCAATTATTTTTTCATCATTGCCTTTATTTCGGCCAATTGGGCTTTAAGCTCATCCACTTCTGATTGCAGTGCTTCGTTTTTAGCATTTAATTCCTGAACGGCTTTTACTAAAGGGACGGTTAAAAGGGCATAGTCGATGCTGTAATTATCGTTTTCATTCGCTGGGGAATGGACTCCATTGAATTCAAAACCGGACTCTTTCGCCGCTTTTTCAACCTCTTGTGCCACAAAACCGGAACGTTTGATTGCTTTTGATTCAGAATAATCTTTTTTGCTTATTATTTCATTTCTCTTTTTTTCAGGAACGTTTTTCATTAAAAACTCATCGTATTGCTGGGTGTTAAACGTGTAAATAACCGGGTTCAACCGAGTAATAAAATCGAGCCCTTTTATGGTTGCTTTTGCCATGGTTTTAAACCTTCCATCGGAAACGGTACTCCAACCTACCTGCCCTCCAATCCATACCACATTTGGATCTCCTAACATAACTTGGTTGCTGATAGTAACCTGGGCAGTGGCACCTATTGCAGTTGAGTTAACAAGATTAGCCGAAGTTATAAATGAATTGTATCCCACTGCGGTATTTAAATTGGAATTGGTTGATTGCCATAAAGCCAGCGTTCCCACTGCGGTATTTCCATTGCCAGTGGTATTTGAATACAATGCCTGATAACCATTAGCAGTATTACCATTAGCCGTGGAATTTGAGTACATCGACATTAAACCACTCGCTGTATTGGAGCTTCCAGTTGTATTGGAATATAAAGAATTTAAGCCACTCGCTGTGTTATACAATCCGATTGTATTTGAGTAGAGTGCGTTCTCACCAAAAGCAGCATTGGCATTTCCTTCGGTATTACTAAAAAGAGCCCGATAACCTGATGCCACATTGTATTTACCAATGGTGTTTTTACTGCCACTTTGGTTGCCAATAAAAACGTTGTGATATCCGGAATTATTGGTAAATCCAGCACTATCGCCAATAAAGATATTACTAAACCCTGTATTGTTGTTATAGCCCGATTTATATCCAATAAGCACGTTGCTTGAACCCGTGCTTAAATTTAACCCGGCCTCATAACCTAATGCTACGTTATTATTGCCTGTTCCAAAGGAAACTGCCGAAGCCAATCCAGTTTTATACCCAATAAATGTATTGTAATTTCCTGTTTTGTAATTCATACCGGCATTATAACCCATAAAAGTATTAGCCGTTCCGTTAGTGTTTTGATATCCGCTTTCGTAACCAAAAAAGATGTTGTATTCTCCAGTTGAGTTATTATATCCTGCATTATCACCCATCATCAGGTTCTAGCTTCCGTTATTGTAGTACCCAGTTTGATAACCCAAAAACACGTTGTTATGGCCAGTGGAATCGGAAAATCCTGCACTGTTTCCGATAAAAATATTGTTAACTCCAGTAGTATTTGAAAATCCAGCCTGTTGCCCCATGAAGTTGTTGCTGCTGCCGGTTGTATTGTTGTGCCCACTTTGAGATCCTAAGAATACATTGAAGTATCCTGATGTGTTTGAATATCCCGAGCGGGTTCCAAGAAATACATTATCTGTTCCGACACTATTGCCATTGCCGCTTAATTGGCCAATAAATACATTTTGATAACCTGTTGTATTTAAAATTCCGGTTCCGTCGCCAATAAAGACATTGAAGTTCCCCTCTGTATTGGAGTATCCTGCTGATGTTCCCAGAAAAACATTTGAGGTTCCCGTTGAATTCGAATAACCAGCTGAGGTCCCCATAAAGACATTGGCCCACCCGGTTAAGTTTCTTGTTCCTGCATTTCGTCCAATAAAAGTATTGGAGTTCCCCCAAGTATTGGAATAACCGCAACTGTCGCCAATAAAAACATTACTGTGCGAATTATTAAGGTTTCCAGTATTGTTCCCTATGAATACATTCATTTCACCCTTATTGGCAATACCTGACTTATTACCAATAAACACATTATGCCAAGCTGTTTGATTATCCTGTCCACATTGATTCCCAATAAATACATTTTCAAAACCCTCGGTATTATTCAAACCTGCCTGATACCCTAAGAAGGTATTTTTCTCACCACTGGTATTCAGTTTTCCGCTTGATTTTCCGATAAACACATTATAGTTGCTTGTGTTTTCGAATCCTGCTGAATCACCGAGGAATACATTGGAACTTCCCGTTTGATTCAAGTACCCAGTGGTATTCCCAATGAACACATTGGAATTACCCAATGTATTTGAAAATCCTGATTTATAGCCTAGGAAAACGTTGTTGCTGGCATCGGTGGTGGAATAGCCGGTTTGGTAACCTAGAAATGAATTGTACAAACCATTATTTATGTTTTTTCCGCTTTCCTGACCTATGAAATAGTTGTCGGGTTCTAGGTACATGTAATTTTTAGTAGCCGTCTTGGACGTATTAATGCCCCCCACTGCAAATCCACCTTTACTCCCTGCCGCTTTATTAGGTTCGTCTTTTACATAGATTCGAACACTGTCCGGAGTGACTCGTAAATACTCATCTGAAAGGATAGTTTTGGATGTATTAATCCCTCCTACCGCAAACCCACCTTTACTCCCAACTGCTTTTAATACATTCTCTTTTATATAAACCCTAACACTATCAGGAGTTACTCTGAAATATTCATCGGTATAACCTTTTGACGTATTAATACCACCCACAGCAAACCCACCTTTACTCCCAACTGCTTTTCCATAATCATCACTTACATTTACCCTAACTCCTCCCTGATAGACTGCGAATACTGTATCACCGGCACTGTTAAGCACTCCAAAAATAATCTCATCGGGGTTGCTTACAATCTGGCTTTTTACCTCGAGTGCTCCGGTAGGCATCTCTATTCCAATACCCACTTTTCCTTCGTTATAAAATATGTTATTTCCTGATTTTCCCCAAATGAGTTCCTGCTGGGGTAGTGTAATCTTATTTCCTTTCGATATAAACAGTGTATCACCTAAAATCGATATTTGCTGCAGCTCATTGGTAGTATCGGTATCGGCATCCTCCAATACACTTAAATCCACAAAATTTCCACCGGAAATGTTCAGTTGGCTGCCTAAAAGGGTTAATACCTGAGCATCGGTATTGTCTTTATAAGGTTTTAAATCCACTTTATTACCGTTTGTAATTCCAAGTGAATCACCCGCTATGGTGAGTGTTTGTTCATCGGTATTGGTACCTGTATATGCTGCGAGGTTGATTTCCGTGGCATTGGCATTTTTAGTAATGGTTAAGGTACTTCCGGTAAGCTTCAAATCCTGAATCTCGTTGTTCGGGTCGGCATCGGCATCGTTTACCCCGTCTTTCAATGGAGCCAAATCAACCGTGTTGCCTTTGCTCAAATGCAATTCAGTACCTACAAAATTCAACTGTTGTATTTCATTGGTTGAATCGGCATCGGCATCTTTCAATTCACTAAGGTCCACTATATTTCCACCTGTTATGCTCAAATCGGTACCGGAAAAAGTCAACTCCTGCGCATCGGTATTGTCTCTATATGGCTTCAAGTCCACTTTGTTTCCATTGGTTATGGCCAGTGAATCACCTGTTATGTTGAGTGTTTGTTCATCGGTATTGGTTCCGGTATAAGCGGCCAGATTTATTTCGGTAGCACTGGCATTTTTTGTAATGGTCAAGGTGCTTCCGGTAAGTTTTAAATCCTGAATCTCGTTGGTAGGGTCAGCATCGGCATCGTTTACTCCGTCTTGAATTACTGATAAATCCACTTTGTTTCCATTGGTAATTCCTAATGAATCATTTTCAATAAACAAGGTCTGTTGATCGGTATTGGTTGTTATCAAAGGGGTTAAATCAACCGAATTGGCCTGACTGATTGAAAGTGTAGTACCGGAAAGGGTTAGTTGCTGTATTTCGTTAGCTGGGTCGGCATCGGCATCGTTGTTGTTGGTAACCGTTTCGGCATGTAGGGCATAAGGTACCGAAAGCAGGGGTGAAACACCCAACAGTTCCAGTGTGGTGCTTGTCCCAACGGCCATTTCCAATTTCAGGTAATAGCTGTCTGCAGCCCAGGCTATGGTTCTGAAACTTCCGACCGGATTGGTTCCGTTGCCGATAACCACATTGATAAGTCCATAAGCATTGGTGGTTGTCAGGTGTTCTTCGGAATAAACTATGTCTCCATTTTCTGTGCTTTCAAGGATGCTTACTTTCAGCAATACTGCACTGTTTTCAATTACGGCTCCTTGGTTATTGCGTACCACTGCCTGGTATTTAAAACCGTTGTTTGTTGTGGCCATGCTGCTAATGGCAACTATTACGAAAGCCAATAAGCTAGTGAGTTGTTTTTTCATGGGTATTTTAATTTATTTTTTGAATAATTACTGTTGATTGAATGTTTGAGTCCGGATTAAAAAGTCTTAAATAATATACGGCTCCTTTATAGGGGTTAAGGTCAAGAATGAACGAGTTTTCAGGTATTGGCCCCTGTTCCAGTAGTTTTCCCTGAATATCATACAAAACATACCGGTTGGGAACCTCGTTTTGGGGAAGTAATTCCGTAGTAAGTTTCACAAAAACCAAACCCTGGGTGGGATTGGGGAATACTTCAATGGCTCCTGTTAGGGGTTCCTTGGGTTCATCAATCCCTACGGGTTCCAGTTTGCTCTGCTGAAAGCCTTGGGTCAGGGTGTAGGTGCCGCTGTCAAACGTTTCGGTCACCAATTCGCCCAGACTCCAGGAAACACTTATTTCACTGTTTTGGTAAAAACCGCCTGCGGTGGAAAGTAGTGATTGTTGCTGTGCCATTCCTGGGAATAGGAATCCCAAAAGCACCATTGAATAATAAAAACGAGCCATAGCAATTTAGTTTAAATTGAATAAAAGCCATTCTATTTACGGAGCTCTTCTTTACTCCTAAAAGTTTCTTTTCATGGTGAATGAAAAATAAACATTGGTTAAATTTACAATATAAAGCGATGCAAGTCAATGGTTATTTTCATAAAATCAATCCTTTAATTTTGGAAATTGACATTGAATTAGTTAAAGAAAGACGAGGACATATCAAGAAAAAGAAAAGCCACCTTAAAAATTAAAGTGGCTATAGATGAATAATGGCATGAGCAGTTTAGTTCTATTTTTTATTTAACAGCTTTTTAATTGTTTCCAGTTCGGCTTTTAGAGCTTCTATTTCGTTGGTTTTTGCTTCCAATGCTGATATTTCCTGTTGTTGTGCAACAATTTGATTTTGCTGTTCCTGCATCCCTTTTATAAGCACCGGAATCAATTCAGAATAATTAATGCCAAGAGTAGTGTATGCATCATTTCCGGTTTTTACGGCTTCTTTAACCACTTGCTGAACTTCCTGAGCAACCAACCCAATGTTACGACCTCCTTCAGAATTATTTTTCCAGTAAAACGAAACCGGATTTAGTTTCAGCACTTCATTCAACCCATAATCCAACGTTTGAATTCCTTCTTTCATTCGGGCGTCCGAAGTGTTAATAACTCCATTGGTGGCATATACTTCAGTCCATCTATTGCTGGAAGTTCCCAATGAACTTACATTATTAATCATCGGTGTTATATCTCCATTGGCGATTAATCCTTTTCGAGGCAATGTCAACGTGCCATTGGTATCAACCAATATACTTAAAAAATAGTCAACTCCATTGAAATAGGTAAAGTTCATTTTATTCATGTCAACAGAATGATTAATCTGCCATGCTTTATCCACAGATTCATTGGAGCCAAGGTTTATTTGAGAGTAAAAATAGCCATTGTCAATTCCTTTTAATTGAATAGAAGATGAACTCCCATTATCTTCAAGATACAATTCATCCCATCCATTTGGGTTACCACCAATTCCCACATGGGCATTGAAACGTAAGTTTCGGGTATCAAGTTGGCCAAAAATAAAAGCGTTGGTAGAATCACTCACTTTATTATCAATATAAAGCCGGTTGGAACCGGTTTCATGAAAGCCAGCTTGATATCCAATGAATACATTTTTATCACTGTTTGCTAATGTTGGGCCGGCATTGTACCCTATCACGGTATTTCCATACCCTTTCAAATTACGGCTAACCTGAGCGCCATATAGGGTATTTCCAGCTCCCATGGAATCCATATCAGCAGTCCAAGCCCCCATTATGGTATTATTCCATGCTCCAGTGTTTTGCGCCCCAGCATGCAACCCAACAAATGTATTGGCCTCACCAGAGGTTGTTTTATTACCTGCCTGAGCGCCAATGAAAACATTACCCAACGAAGTGGTGTTGGACTCCCCGGCTAACCATCCTAAGAATACATTTTCACGGCCGGTTGTATTATTATAACCGCTGTTAACTCCAATAAACACATTATCGCTTCCGGTTGTGTTACTAAGTCCACATTGGTTCCCAATAAATACATTGCTATAAGTCTCTGTGCAATTATAACCCGCCTTATTGCCAATAAATACATTGGCGCCACCAAGGGTTGTTTTAAAACCACTTTCATTTCCAATCATAACATTAGTAGATGTTTGCACATTGCTATAACCAGCCCGGTATCCAATAATAACATTGGCAAACCCTTCAACACTATTATAACTGCTTTCGTTTCCAATAAAAACATTGGCATAACTTCCAACGGCTGACTGAGAATTATGAAAACCCGAAAAAGCCCCTAAAAAAACATTATTCCAACCTGAAGTTACATAGTAACCGGCATGGTCGCCTAAAAAAGTATTTGCCGCAGTAGTATCGAGAGAGTAACCTGCTTCAATTCCCAAACAGGTATTACTGAATCCAGTGGTCACCGAAAACCCGGATCGGGTACCAATAAACGTATTACCACTTCCACTGGTAGTGCTTATACCTGTTTCGAATCCTAAATAAACATTTCCCCATGCATTGTTACTTGAATAACCTGTCTGATTTCCAATATAAACATTTTCCCAACCGGAATTCATAGAATAGCCTGATTTGGTGCCGATAAATACATTATCGGAACCGTCTTGGATTCCAAAACCACTCTGGAAACCCATGGCAATATTTCCGTACGACAGTTCATTGGAATACCCTGCCTGTTCACCGATAAACACATTGGAGTTACCTCCGATGCTGTTATAACCGGCTTGGTTGCCAATATAAACATTAGAAAAGCTTGGAGACGATGATTCGGAACTATTATATCCTGCATTGGAGCCAATGAATACATTGGCATATCCAGTTTTTGCAAAGTAACCTGCTTCATTTCCTAAAAAGGTATTATCACTGGTTGAATCAACTGAATAACCTGCTTTATTACCAATAAACAGATTGCTATTTCCCTTGGTGTTCTGATGCCCAGTACTCGTTCCAATAAATGTGTTTTGATTTCCACTAATGTTATTGTATCCTGTGGAATCGCCCACAAATGTATTGTTGCTACCCTGAGTATTTGAGAGACCCGAGAAACTTCCCAAAAAAGAATTATAAACCCCGGTGGTATTTGAATACCCAGCTAGGTAGCCTAAAAAAGAGTTGTAATTACCCAACACATTGCTAAACCCTGTTTTGTATCCTAAGAAGAGGTTGCCTGAACCTTCGGAATTATTGTACCCGCTTTGGTAGCCTATCAAAGCGTTTTCTGACCCGGTTGAAATAGATAAACCGCTTTGGTAACCCAAAGTTGAATTGTAGAGCCCTGTGGTAAGGTTACTCCCGCTTTCATGACCAATAAAATAGTTGTCTGGTTCCAGATACATGTAATTTTTAGCGGCAGTCTTTGATGTACTAATACCTCCTACCGCAAATCCACCTTTACTTCCGGCTGCTTTATTTGAATCGTTCTTTACATAGATGCGAACACTATCCGGAGTGACCCGTAAATACTCATCTGAAAGGATAGTTTTGGATGTATTAATGCCTCCCACCGCAAATCCACCTTTGCTCCCAGTTGCTTTTAAAACATTCTCTTTTATATAAACCCTGACACTATCAGGAGTTACTCGGAAATATTCATCGGTATAACCTTTTGATGTACTAATACCACCCACAGCAAATCCACCTTTACTCCCGGCTGCTTTTCCATAATTATCACTAACATTTATCCTAACCCCTCCCTGATATACGGCAAAAACCGTATCACCCGTATTATTTAATACACCAAAAATAAGGTCGTCGGGATTACTGGTTATTCCTCCTTTAACTTCAAGTTTTCCGTTGGGTGTCACTGTACCAATACCTACATTTCCCTGATTGTAGAAAATAGTTGTTCCATCGGAACTCCAAACCGAATCTTGAATCGGAAGCGTTACTTGATTGCCATTCGAAATACTTAATGTGTTTTTATCAAAAGAAAGTTGTTGCAATTCATTGGTCGGGTCGGCATCGGCATCGTTGTTGTTGGTCACCGTTTCGGCATGCATGGCATAAGGTACCGAAAGCAGTGGCGAAACCCCCAACAGCTCCAATGTGGTGCTTGTTCCTACTGCCATTTCCAGTTTCAGGTAGTAGCTGTTCCCTGCCCAATCAATGGCGGTAAAGTTTCCTGTTGGGCTGGTACCGTTCCCAATAACCACGTTCACCAATCCAAAAGCATTGGTAGTAACCTGGTGCTCTTCGGTATAAACCGAGGCACCATTTTCAGTTCCTTGCAATATGCTTACTTTCAGCAAAACTGCACTGTTTTCTATTACGGTGCCTGTTGCATTGCGAACCACCGCCTGGTATTTAAAACCGTTGTTTGTGGCAGCCATGCTGCTAATGGCTACTAATACCGAAGCCAATAAGCTAATGAGTTGTTTTTTCATGGGTGTTTTAATTTATTTTTTGGATAATTACGGTTGTTTGGGTATTGGTATCAAGGTTAAAAAACCGGAGATAATACACGGCTCCGGAATATTTTCCCAGATCGAGCATGGTCTGTTCTTCCTTTAGTATGCCCTGTTCCAGTTGTTTCCCCTGGATGTTGTAGAGCGTGAAACGATCGGGCAAATCGGGTGGGAGGGCAGGTTCCTTTTTAATGTTAATATATACCAAACCTTGGGTTGGGTTGGGGAACACGTCTATGGCCGATGAAAAAGGATCCTTTGGTTCATCAATGACAACAGGGTTCAGCTTACTCTGCTGAAAACCTTGGGTAACAGTATAGTTGCCGGAACCAAATGTTTCGGTTACCGATTCGCCGAGGCTCCAAGAAACACTGATTTCACTGTTCTGGTAAAAGCCGCCGGCGGTGGAAAGCAACGATTGTTGTTGTGCCATACATGGGAAAAGAAACCCCAAAAGCACCATTGAAAGATAAAAACGGACCATAGCAATTTAGTTTAAATTGAATATTGGGTTAATCTCTTAAGAGTATATTTCTCCTAACAACTTCTTTTCATGGTTAATGAAAAATGAACATCTGTTAAATATACAATATAATGCAATGCAAGTCAATGGTTTTATGTGTTTATTTTATGACATTTGGTCCCCATTGAACCCTAAAAAAGTTTAAATGGTGTAAAATCAAAAAAGCTGTATCTTTAACAGTCAGTTAAACGTCACTTTTTAGAATTTAATAATTACCATAACCTATGCTTCGGATTCAATCGACTTTATTATTCCTGTTAATTCCTTATCTGGCATTTTTGCAGGAAATTACTGGCATCGTTACCAATCAGGAAGGGCAACCCATTCCTTATGCCACCATTTATATTGAAGAGCTGCAAACTGGCACCAGCACCAATCAGCAGGGTAAATACGAAATTAAAGTAGCGCCAGGCCAATATCATATCGACTACCGTTCGCTGGGTTACGCCTCGGTGGTGGAAATGCTAACCGTTAAAAAAGAGGTAATTGAACGCAATGTGGTGCTTCCTTTGCAATCCTATATTCTGGCTGAGGTAACGGTACGGGCTGATAACGAAGATCCTGCTTATTCCATTATGCGTAAAGCCATTGCCAGGGCTCCCGGATTTTTAAAACAAGCCAATTCCTATACTTCGCAAGTTTACATTAAGGGCTCGGTAATAGCCACAAAAATACCCAAAATATTGGCCAAACGCATGGAGGTAAATGGGCAGACTCCAAAAGAGGGACAAACCTATGTGAATGAATCCATCAACCGCATCCGGTTTAAAGCACCCAGCACTTACGAACAAGAGGTAATATCGGTAAATAATTCATTTCCCATGGGTGAAAACGATGTTCCTGTAATTGGTCTTATTTCAGGAAGTATCTACGAATCGAGCGACGATTTTTATATTTCACCTTTTGCTCCCAATGCCTTCGCGCATTATGAGTTTAAATACGAAGGGTTGTTGCAAGATGGAGCCTGGTTTATCGATAAAGTAAGGGTTATTCCAAAACGCAAAAGCAAACTTTTGATGGACGGATACCTTTATATTGTGGAAGACCTTTGGTGTTTGTACAGCTACGACATGACCTTAAATCCATTATACACCAAATTAAAAATAAAACAGCATTATGCGCCGGTAAAAGGGAATAACTATTTTCCGGTTAACTTATTTGTTGAAGCCGATATCAGCGTTATGGGCATTAAGGCGCAAGCCACCTATACCACCACTTTCAAATACGATTCGGTAGTTATAAACCCAGTTTACAGCCAACTATCGGTAAAACATCAGATTACCAAACAGGTAGAACCCGAACCAACAGCTAAACCTAAAACAAAAAATGAGGTCAAGGTTGAAGAAATTGATGCTAAATTGGAGAAACTTTACCAGACTGATGAGATAACCAACCGTGAGATGATGGAGGTTCAAAAGCTAATGGCTAAAAAGGCTTCGCTCACTGAAGATACCAATAAGGAAAACCCTTTGGAAATTACCGAAACCTATAAGCAGGTAGTTAATAAAAATGCCTTGATCCGCGATTCCATTTATTGGGATTCAGTGAGGCCTGTTCCGGCTTCGCAGCAAGAAAAAATCAGTTACCAGAAAGTAGTGGAGGAAAAAGTAAAAATCGACTCTACCCCAACATGGAAAAAAGTATTAAAAACCACCACTTTTGGTAATTATGAATGGGAACGAAGCAAAAAATTCTATGTGTATTATCCTGGAATTTTGAATTTGCGGAATTTTGGTTTTGACCCCGTGGACTCCTGGCAAGTGGACCAGTCGTTGAAGTTGCGATGGAAAATTGACAGCTTACGAACGTTGGAATTAAAGAGTATAGTAGGCTATAGTTTTGGACGCGAGAACCTTTACACCAAACAAAACCTTACCTTATGGTACAATAACCTAAAACGTGGAATTTTTGTAATCGATGGCGGGTATCTGTCGCGCGATTTTAATGCCGACCATGGAACCCCGGAGAACTTGTCGGCATTGTACAACTTGTTATTAAAAGAATCGTACATAAAGTTTTACCACGATGCTTACATTGATGTTGAAAACCGGATTGATATTGCCAACGGACTGTTATGGAGGCTAGGAGCAAAGTGGCAACAAACCGATACATTGGTTAACACCACTAATTTTTCATTGGTTTATCCCAACGATTCATACGCGGCAAACGTTCCGGTAAATCAAACTATTAGTAAATCAAATCTTGATCCTTCAAAACTGTTTAAAATATATACTTCATTTGAATTCACCCCTTTTTATTACTATCATATAAGCAAAGGAGTAAAAAAGTATATAAAGTCCGATTGGCCCACTTTTGTTGCAGCTTACAGTGCTGCCGTGCCGGTTAGTAGCAATTATGCTAATTTTCAGATGGCTCAAGTATCGGTTCAGCAATCCTTTGATTTTTATACTGTGTCTTCTTTATTTTACCTGGTGAATGCAGGAATGTTTTTTAATGAAAAAAGTATGCATTTTTCATCGTTCAAACATTTCAAAACCATTGAGGAACCCTTTACTATCCGTGACTTTAAACGGGGGTTCTTTTTAATAAACAATTATGAATACAGCACCAACGGCAAATTTTTGGAAGGTCATGCCCAGTACACCAACCAGTTTTTACTTTTAAAGCGGTTGCCAATTATCAGCAACCAACTATGGACCGAAAACCTGTATGTAAACTGCTTGCTTGTGGAAAAATATCGTCCGTATTACGAGGCGGGTTATTCCATGGGAGGAATATTCTTTGCCGGCGAAATTGGGGTTTTTGCGGCTTATCAAGGAACCAGTTTTCATGGGGTAGGAATAAAAGCAACGTTCGATTTCAATTAGTTTGATTTGAGGTTGTGGTTTTAGATTGAAGAATGCTTTACAAACTATTCCGGTTTTCAATTGAACCAATTTTGGTTTAACAACTGAATATAAAATAAACACTACTAATGTGAATCAAACATTGGCATAATTATAAGAAAATGATGAGAACCATCTGCAATTTAATAATTTTAGCAAGTATTTTGGGGTTGTATTCTTGTGAACGAGGATTTCTAAACGAATTATTTGGAGAGGATATCGTTTACAAATTATCGAATGATTATAAAACTGTCTTTGATAATAAGGACACTCTGATATTTGAATCATCAAAAAGTAAAGATATTTTTATTGTGGATTCAATAATAAATGGGTTTTATTTTGAGTCGATTACTGGAACATGTGGAAAAAAACCATTCGATATATTTGAATTTTAATATGTTTATATAAAAAAGATTACGGAGGAGGCAAACTATTATATTTCTGACACGCTTGATGACTGTAATGGTACACCAGGCAATAATAAGCAATGTATAACTTATATAAAAGGATTAACAGATACATTTGCCGATGATGGCATTGATGTTGACTCGAAAATTAACTGGTATGATACCTTAGTAGTTAAAGTTTCGGATTATTCAAATTACTATAATGATAAAAAAATAAGAAATTACACATTTGACAAAGTTTACGAGTTCAATCAAAATATTGACAACCAAGAAAATTCAATCTCAACTTGGTTTTATACTGACAAGTATGGATTTGTTGGATATGTTAAAAGAACAGGAGAAATTTATGAATTAAGGAAATAACAACTATGTGCTACCCGCTATAATTCCAACGCTGCAACTCGTTAATTTTAAGCGTGTCCGTATTTACAATCCCCGCCTCAATTGAATTTTCGCTTGTTTGTTAAAAAACGTTAAATTGCATTCGTAAATTTAATAAGGCGATGAATAAAACCGTAAACTGTAAGGTAATCAATACGCACTGGGTTTATAGCCATCGTTGGTGGCAATGCTAAAACAACCACTTGACACATTATTGCAATATGAATAATAGACAGAATAAAGAGAGGAGATTTTGGGATAGGTTCGCTAACTACTATGACTCTTTCATAGATAAAGTTTTCAGTAAAACATATAAGTCAATTCTTGAAAACATAAATTCAGACCTTGACTTAAACTATAATGTTCTTGAAATAGGAACTGGAACAGGGATTATTCCTTTTTCAATTTACTCAAATGTTTATTCAATTACTGCGACAGACATTTCACCTGAAATGGTTCGTATTGCTAATCAAAAATTAATAAAATCAGAAATTAAAAACATTGAATTTCAAGTTCAGGATTCATACAATCTGACATTCCTAGACAAGTCGTTTGATGTGGTAATTGCTTCAAATTTACTTCACTTACTTTACGAACCTGAAAAACCAATAAAAGAGATTAAACGAGTATTAAAAGACAAGGGGATTTTTATTGCACCGACACTTTGTGTTGGAGAAAATACCAAAAGTAAGATTATAGCGACAATGATTGGTTTATTTAGTGGATTTAAAGTAGTTAATAAATGGAGTTATCGAGACTTTAAACGCATGTTGACTGATAATGGATTAATTATAGATAAAGAATTGAGGATTGAGGACAAATTATTAACTGCGTACATTGTGATGAAAAAATAACAAAGCATTGTGCCAAACATCTGGTAAAAGCCGTTGGGGTAGACGGTTAGATAAGTTATTATTTAGTTTATTGGCAACATTTTAACGTGGGACAGAGACGCTGCTTCGAACTCCCCAACGCATTTTAGCAGCAAACGTTAGGGCAAATTAAAAAAAACAACATTGTGACAGATTTTGAGAAAATGAGAGATATTTAGCAACAATAAATATTTATAAAAGTTCAACTTATTCCTGAACATTGTATATTTTTGTACAAAATATCAGAATTGTGAATTTAGTTAACAAAGGAATTTTAGAGCGACTCAAAAAGAAAAACCGGGGAAATATCAAGCTGACAAAAGCTGTTGATAAACTTATCCTTGATATTGAGCAAAATGACTGGGATTCACCCAATGAGTTAAAACAAACTTGACCAGATGCAGATTGTGTTCATAGTGAGGGCTTCTACTTCTTTGATTTGAATATTCATCGGACTATGGTGTTGATTGAATTTGATGAAAATAAACGAGCAAGGATTATTTGGGCTGGTTCACTTCAAGATTATGATATGATATTTAAAAATAATCGAAGCACGATAAAAAAATGGCTCAAAAATAATGAATGGATTTAAAAGCAAACAAATGAAAGATTTAATAAATATTAGGGACATTGAAAATATTCAGAAGTTAGACAATGAATATGATTTGCAGAAAGCTTTGCTTCTTGACAGAAAGTTGAGACTATTGGTAAAAGAGGATTCTTCCTTGAAAGCTATTCATGATAAATTGTTCAAGTTAATACAAGATTATGAATCTGAAAATTGGTCAAATAGTGAATCTATTACCGATGAGCAATTTTTGGAATCAGAAATTGCAGAGTCATTAATTGAAGTAGAACGACAATTTGTACAGCAACGAAAAGAAACAATTAGAAAACGACTTAAGGCTTACGATATGACACAGCAAGATTTAGGCACTTTGTTAGGTCACAAAAAGTCATATGTGTCAGAGTTGATAAATGGAGTATCACAATTTTCTCTAAAGGACTTGGTAATTATTCATAGAGTATTAAGAATAGATTTATCTAAATTGATACCAACTTATTTACAAAATGATACAAGAGAAAAAGTAAAGAATTCCATTATAAAAATGAATAAACCGAAGTTAAAACTTAGGAAGACAGACTTGGTAATAAGTTAATAAAAGCGTATAACCCGAGGTAAACATAATAAGGGCTAATTAGCTATATTTGAAATATGAATAAGAAAGAAACGACATTCGGAAATTGTAGAGAGGAGCTTCGAATCCCTTACTATGCCTACCGCCAACGTTGGTGGCAAGCATTGAAATTATAGTTACAACTTTAATAAATACAAATATGAAATACATTCTTAAACTGACCATAATTCTACTTTTGATAATTTTTTTTTCATGCAAGAACAATGAAAATGATACAAGATTTTGTATGAATAGAATTTCTCAAAATACAATTCTTCTATCATCGACAGATTATAATACTGTTAAACTTTTGTTTGAAACAAATGAGTTGAATTATAACAATCTGCGATTCTATAAATATGTAGATAGTGATAGACAAGAGGTTCGTTGCAATCAATATATAAATAATTTACAAATCTTCACTTATGATTTGACATTCCATTTTAGTGGAAATATTTATCAAAATATTTCAGGCGATTTAACTGATAATATTATTCTTGATACAAAATCAACAATGAATCAAGATGCTGTTGTTGAGATATATATAAAAAAATTAATAGATGATGAAAGCTTTATTATAAGTAAAGACGAAATAATTAACAACTGCATGGATCTTGAATTTGGATATTATGACTTAAATGTCAGCATAAGTTTTTCTGAAAAGAACTTTGTAAAAGCATGGAAAGTTAAACCACAATCAATGGATTATCCAGTAGCTTATATCAATGATTCATTAACAAACATAATTTATTATGACAATGGAATCAGATATAAATAAGTACTAGCCGCCAACGTTACCCAATATATAGATAAATAACCTATCGTAATTAAATATTGATGGAAAAGCTTATTTTAAGAATACTAATAATTATAAATATTACGCTTACAGGTAAAGGTTTTGCACAAGAACAATTAAAAGTTGACAGCATAAAACAAGTAATAGCTATAGCAAAGCACGACACTACTTTTGCAAAGTGCTATTTGGATTTAGGTTATATATATGAACATATAACCCCCGATACTGCAATGTATTATTACTTAAAAGCAATTGATATTGCAAACATGACCATCAATTCTCTTCCTGATAAAGCAGAACCAAAACAAGGCACTATTCAATATGAACTATTATTATTAAAGGCAAAAGCAATACACAATATTGGTTGGATTTACATGAACCAAAACTATTATTACAAGGCATTGGAATATTACCAAAAAGCTTTAAAAATTAATGAGGAAATTGGCGATAAGGAAGGTATTGCAAAAAACCTTGGAAATATTGGAAATATCTATTTAGAACAAAGAAATTACGATAAAGCATTTGAATATTACCAAAATGCATTAAAATATTTTGAGGATATTGACGATAAGTACGGTATTGCTATAAATCTTGGATATATTGGAGGTTTTTATGCAATCCAAGGTAATTCTGAAAGGGCGTTGGAATATTACAATAAAGCAGTAGAAAATTTTGAGGCAATTGGGGATAAATATGGCTTTGCAACATATAGTGTAAATATTGGAGATATTTATTATGCTCAAGGCAATTTAATTAAAGCTCAGATGAATTATCAAAAATCATTAGGAGTTTATGAGGCAATTGGAAATAAATATGGAATAGCTGGTTGTTATCTGCAGATTGGAGTCATATTAAATGATTTAAAACAATATAAAAAAGCTTTGGATTATGAATTCAAAGCTCTAAGAATAGCAAAAGAAATTGGTGCAATAAGTATTCAGAGTGCAGTTTATTCAAAAATATCCATTGCATTTAAAGGGCTAAAACAATATGAGAATGCATTGGTATATCAAGACTCTTTTATAGTTTTAAATGATAGTTTAAATAATACAGAAAGAACCAAGGCAACAGCTGAAATGAGTGCGCGTTATGAAACCGAGAAAAAAGAAAAACAAATAATACAACAACAGGCTGAACTTGTAACCATCAAGTTAAAAGCTGAGAAGGAAAAGGCGGAAAAAGAACATCAAAGAACACAACGTAATATTTTTGTTATGGCTTTTGGCATTACGATAGTTTTAGTTGTGTTTATTTTTAGGTCTTACAACCAAAAGAAAAAAGCTAATCAACTATTAATTGAGCAAAAGCAGAAAATAACGGAAGCTAATAAATAGGGGTTTAAGCGGCACGCAGTGCCCAGCGATAACCCCCGGTTGAACTACATCACGGGTTGAAATCTATGGACATATCACGGTACTTTTCCCTTTTTTTTTATTTTGGTTTTAGGCAGCAATCCTTGACATAAAGTGCGGTTTTGATATCCATGCAGAAAAAAGAGTACCAAAACCGATTAACAGGTTCCCAGAATAAGGCCATTGCACCCTATTTTGTCCATTTTTTGGCAATACATTCCCAGT
>JBAYKX010000053.1:0-36553 GCA_041664345.1 Salinivirgaceae bacterium | reverse complement strand
TCTCTGCAACCGGACATTATCCAATGATAGAAAAACCCGCAGAATTCAATTTAATATTAGAAAAAGTGCTGACAGGAATGAAATAAACTGCTACTAATGGCTATAAACCAAATGCTGCAACTTGTAAGTTTTAACTGTGTTCTCATTCATTAACCCCGCCTCAACTGAATTTTATGCACATAAGTGTTTATTTTTTAAAGGTGTTTATGATTTTCAATTCGACGGTTTCAGAAAATATGTTAACTTGGGCGCATAAATTTATTTCAGATCTAAATTAAACAGTAAACTTTAAGGTAATCAACACGCATTGGGTTTATAGCTATCGTTAGTAAAGAATTATTTTTAGCAAAAATCTTTTTCTAAACGAATAAGCCATTCCATCCAAAGTAACTTGGGCAATTTCATCCTCCAAAATTGTTTCTAAATCGGTCAATAACTTTATATTTGTCCCTAATTTTAAGCAAATAACAAACGCGTTATGCAGCAACGGATTGAGCAAGCATTTTCGAAATTTAGCCAACTAAACATCCTAATTATTGGCGATGTAATGATTGATGCCTATATGTGGGGCAAGGTGAACCGCATATCGCCCGAAGCACCGGTGCCAGTTATTTCGGTAACTGAGCGGGAAAACCGGTTGGGTGGAGCCGCCAATGTGGCGTTGAATATTCAGGCTTTGGGTGCCAATCCGGTTATGTGTGCCTTGATTGGCGACGATGACAAAGGTCAACTATTCAAAGAATTGCTGACCGAATGCCAGATGACGCACGAAGGTATTTTAACTTCGGTTAACCGTAAAACAACCGTAAAAACCCGGGTTATAAGCGGCAATCAGCACCTACTACGCATTGATGATGAAGTGACCAAACCGTTGGATGAAGCGCAGGAAAAGGAACTTTTGGAACACATAGATTCGCTGATTGGAAATTATAAATTCGATGCCATAATTTTTGAAGATTACGATAAGGGAAATATTACACCAGTAATAATTGAAGCTGTTGTAAAAAAAGCTAAAATGCATGCTATTCCCACGCTGGTGGATCCTAAAAAGCGTAATTTTTCTGCCTATCATGGAGTTACACTGTTTAAACCCAATTTTAAAGAAATTTGCGAAGGGTTGAAATTGGAAATACCGAAAGGAAACTTCGCAGCATTGCACCAAGCTGCTGAAACCTTACGAAATAAGCTTCAAGCAGAATTAATCATGGTAACGCTTTCGGAATTGGGAGTTTATGTTTCAGATAATGGTTCTTATCAGCAAATTCCTGCCGCAATTCGCGATATTGCCGATGTTTCAGGTGCCGGTGATACGGTAATCAGCGTAGCGGCCTGTTGTTTGGCTGTTGGACTAAAACCTACCGAAGTAGCGGCCATCAGTAATATTGCCGGAGGTTTGGTTTGCGAGAAAGTAGGAGTAGTGCCCATTGATACAAACCAATTAATAGCTGAAGCCATAAATTATTTTGAGAAGCGTTAATTTCTTTTATCAATCACACAATTAGGATTCCTGACCATCGTTTTTAAATGATGTAATGTAGATTTAGCGGGTATATAAAAATTAGTTATTTTCGTATAACTTTGACTCGTCATAAATCCTTAATGCAAATAGGGGTCATTTAAAAAATTAAAGAATGAAAAAAATAGTTTTACTGGTTGTTTTATCCGCTTTATTTACCACTGTTTTTAGTCAGAAAGAGGTTACCTCAAAAGCCGATAATGCATTCCAAACCGGAAGATATTATGAGGCTATTGACCTTTACAAATATGCCTTTGCCAAAGCCCGCGATAAGGACCAAAAAGCGCAAATAATATTTATGACTGCCGAATGTTACCGTATGATTCAGGATAATAGACAAGCGGAGGTTTGGTATCGAAAAGCGATTAAAAAAAAATATAACAACCCCATTGCAATTTTACATTTGGCTGATGCCTTGCGATCGATAGGCAAGTACGATGAGGCATTGATTGAATATAACAATTATAAGGAATTAGTACCCGATGATACCAAAGCGGAAATTGGGAAAACGTCGTGCGAACTTTCCATGGAATGGATAGCCAATCCAACCCGTTACAAGGTTGAAAACATGGTTTATTTCAATTCGAAACAATCCGATTTCAGCCCGGCTTACGCAAAAGAAGATTATAAGCATGTTGTTTTTTCTTCGTCGCGCGAAGGGTCAACAGGCAACAAAACCAGCACAGTTACCGGTGAGTACTACAGCGATTTATTTAAAACAAGGGTTGACCGAAAGGGCAAGTGGAGTGAACCAGTTCCTGCCGGAGAAACCGTAAATTCGGAGTTTGATGAAGGAGCTCCTTCCACCAATGAAAAGTGCAATACCTTGTATTATACCAGTTTTCGAGAAGACAAAGAGGGTAACATGGTTTGCAAAATATTTGTTGCCAATAAAGATGGAATAGAATGGGGAACTTCGGAAGCGTTGGCTCTGGTTTCCGATTCAATTACCGTAGGACATCCGGCCATTAGCCCCGATGAACTAAGCCTGCTTTTTGTAGCGGAAATGAAAGGGGGAATGGGAAATAAAGATATTTGGAAAGTTACCCGGGCAAGTAAGACCGATGCTTGGGGAAAACCCGTCAATCTTGGTTCCCAAATAAATACCTCCGGAAACGAAGTTTTCCCCTACATTCATTCCGATGGCACCTTATATTTCTCCAGCGATGGATATCCCGGTATGGGAGGTCTCGATATATTTGCAGCTAACCTTTCTGCAGAGGGTAATTGGACTTTGGAAAATATGAAATACCCGATAAATTCTGCTGCCGACGATTTTGGAATTATCTTCGAAATTGAAAAAGAACGGGGATACTTTTCATCGAATCGGTCGGGTGGTAAAGGAAGCGATGATATATACCAATTTTCGTTGCCTCCCATTGAATTTAATTTGCTGGGTACAGTAAAAAACCAAAAAACGGATGAGATTATTGCTGGTGCCGATTTAACCCTAATTGGAAGCGATGGTACTAACATTGCAAAGAAGACAGAAAGTGACGGTTCTTTTTCGTTTAAATTGGCGCCAAACACCGATTATCGTATTGTGGCAAGACGTGGCGGATTCCTTGCCTCAAAAGATAAAGAAACCACCAAAGGGATGACCAGCAGCAAGGAGTTTCGTGTTGAAATATACATGTCGCCCGACGATAAGCGGATTGACATACCGGGTATAAATTACGATTTTGGGAAATGGGATTTGCGGCAAGAATCGATGGTGGCTCTGGAAGAATTGGTTGAAATTTTAACCGATAACCCGAATATTACCATTGAAATTGGTTCGCATACCGACTTACGAGGAAGCGATGTGGCCAATATGGATCTTTCAGCAAAAAGGGCAAAATCGGTAGTTGACTTTTTAATTGTTTATGGTGTTGATGAAGAGCGGTTAACCTCAAAAGGATATGGCGAAACCATGCCTAAAGAAATTGATAAACCACTGTCAAAAAAGCACGACTTTCTTAAAGAAGGGGATAAATTAACGGAATCGTTTATAAATGCCCTACCAAACGACCTGCAAAAAGAGAAATGCCACGAAATTAACCGTCGTACTGACTTTGGATTAACGGGAAGGGATTTTGTTCCTAAGGTTAAAGGGCGGAAATAGTAACTGAATTATAACAAAAAAAAGTGAGGATTTTGCAAAAAACAAATCCTCACTTTTTTTATAATAAGGCTTAATAAAAATCTAAAACGTCAATTTCAAAAATACGGACTTTCCCATCTCTTGCGGCATAATCCGATGGCAGGAATAATTTACCTTTGGAGCCTTTATCAAATAAAGGAATTCCAATTTGCCACCCATAATATAAACCTGAAAGAGAAAATTTTATCGGTGTTCCACCACTTTCATCAAAAAGGGTACTATCGGTATAATAACCTTTATAATACACTTTTACTGTAGTCCGGCTACCAATATATTCGCCAGTGCCTTTTCTGTCAATAGTATAGTATATACCTGAACTGTGCTTAATAGCTACCGTATCAAGATTGGTACTGATTAAATAATCCATAATTATTTTATCATCAATTTCCGATTGAGGTACATCTTCTTTACAACTAAAAAGTAAAACCGGAAACAGACAGATCCAAAGAAGTTTTTTCATTCAACAATTTTTAAAAATTAGAAAATAAGCTAAAAGAACAAAATTGATAATTAGTGAAATTATTGCGCAAAGATAGTAATTTGTTGCATTAGCCCGATAGCTGAAATAAAAATCGGTGGTCACCCAGTGTCCTGTCAATAAAATAGGGAAGGGGATAACACTATCAGGGAACCGCATTTAAAAAATCCCGAAAGGGATTTAACATGAATAGCCCCGGCTTAAAAGCCGGGGTATATGAATTTGCGCTATAAAGTCGGCACAAGCTCTGTAGATTTATTGAAATGATGTATAATCCATGCGTCGAAAATGGGAATTTCAAATTTCTGTTCTTAAATGCGGTTGCCCTGATGACACAATATATGAATTTATTACAACTCCGATTCGTTGATATCATTAAATAAACAGAAGGAATATTTTTTTTTCTTTGGTATTAAAAACAACTTTTGCTTTGGTGCGTTTATTAACAAGAATATAATGTATTATTAATTTTAAACATAAAAAAATGGCAACCATTTCATTAAAAGGAAATACCATACAAACCCTTGGTATTTTGCCTAAAGTTGGAACACAAGCTAAAGATTTTACCTTAGTTAAAAGTGATCTTTCCAACGCATCGTTAAACGATTATAAAGGGAAAAAAGTAGTGCTGAATATTTTCCCCAGCTTAGATACAGGAACTTGCGCAGCTTCCGTTCGTCGGTTTAATAAAGAAGCAGGCACTCTTGAAAACACGAAAGTTCTTTGCATTTCACGTGATTTACCCTTTGCACAGGCACGGTTTTGCGGAGCTGAAGGGCTAAGTAATGTAGAAACTTTGTCGGATTTTGGAACCGGTAAGTTTGGAAAAGATTATGAATTGGAAATTACCACCGGCCCATTGGCCCATCTGCATTCAAGAGCAGTGGTGGTTATTCACGAAAATGGCAAAGTAATTTATACCGAACAAGTACCTGAAATTGTTAATGAACCCAATTATGATGCTGCTTTGAGAGCATTGAAATAACAACGTATCATATTTTAAAAAAGAGAATTTCCTTTGGCGATTCTCTTTTTTCTTTTTAAAACAGCTTAATTTATCTATTTTTGCGCCCTAAATTGCACCGAATCAAGGTTAAAGGTGTTTATATTGTTTATCAGATGATTAAGAGTAACAATTCCAGATACGATTCCCGCGGGGTGTCAGCTTCGAAAGAAGATGTTCACCAAGCGATAAAAAATCTTGACAAAGGAATTTTCCCGAATGCTTTTTGTAAAATAATACCCGATTACCTTGGAAACGATCCGGAGTATTGCAACATTATGCATGCCAATGGTGCCGGTACTAAAAGCTCCTTAGCCTACATGTACTGGAAAGAAACGAGCGATTTATCGGTTTGGAAAGGAATTGCACAGGATGCAGTTATAATGAATATTGACGATTTGTTGTGTGTGGGCGTGTACAACAATATTTTAGTTAGTTCCACCATAGGTCGCAATAAACGATTAATTCCCGGCGAAGTAATTTCGGCCATTATTAATGGAACCGAAGAAGTTTTGGAAGACCTTCGCAAGTTGGGTTTAAATGTAATATTTACCGGAGGTGAAACAGCCGATGTAGGTGATTTGGTGCGGACCATTATTGTTGATTCCACTGTAACAGCCCGCGCTAAGCGATCACAAATTATTGATAACACTAAAATTGCCCCGGGTGATGTAATTGTGGGATTGGCATCGTATGGAACTGCCAGCTATGAGAAAAATTACAATGGGGGCATGGGAAGCAACGGTTTAACTTCGGCCCGGCACGATGTTTTTACTAATTATTTGGCCACTAAATATCCGGAAAGTTTTGACAATGAAATTCCAAAAGACTTGGTGTATTCTGGCAATTATTCACTTACCGACAAAATTGCAGGCTTGGGAATTGATGCCGGACAATTGGTGTTGTCGGCAACCCGTACTTATGCACCGGTAGTTGCAAAGGCATTGACAACTAATTTCAATGCCATTCACGGCATGATACATTGTTCGGGGGGAGCCCAAACCAAAGTGATGAATTTTGTTGATAAGGTTCACATTATTAAAGACAATCTATTTGAGGCACCACCCCTGTTTCGTATCATTCAACAAGAATCAGGAACTCACTGGAAAGAGATGTACAAGGTGTTCAATATGGGTCACCGGTTTGAATTTTATGTGCCTGAAAGCGAAGCTGGCTCAATAATTGATATAGCTGCCAGCTTTTCTATTGAAGCAAAAATAATTGGGAGTGTAACCACTTCCTCAAAAAACAAACTCACGATTAACAGTGAATTTGGAACGTATGAATATTAATTTTCCAATCGAAGGAGATATAATTTATGGCAGATGCAATGATAATGGACCGACTGGAAGGAGTCAGGCTGCGTTTTGAAGAAGTAGCACAGCAAATTACCGACCCTGCAGTAATGGCTGATGTGCCTCGTTTTATTAAACTAAATAAAGAATACAAGAATCTGGTTCCTTTAATGGAAGCCCACAAAAGCTATGGCAATGTGTTAAGCAATATCAACAGTACGCGCGAGTTACTGAATCAGGAGCGGGATGAAGAAATGCGCGAAATGGCAAAAATTGAACTGGAGGAATTGGAAAGTCAAGTGGTTCCGATGGAAGAGGCAATTAAGCTTATGTTGATTCCAGCCGATCCGGAAGACGATAAAAATGCTATACTTGAGATTCGGGCTGGTACCGGAGGCGATGAAGCCAGCCTTTTTGCCGGCGATTTATTTCGCATGTACACCAAATTCTGCGAGCAGAAAGGTTGGAAAATGGAAGTTACCAATATCAGCGAAGGTACCTCAGGAGGATACAAGGAGATTGTGGTTAATGTATCAGGAAACAAGGTATATGGCGTTTTAAAATATGAATCGGGGGTACATCGGGTACAACGGGTTCCGCAAACCGAAACCCAAGGTCGGGTTCATACTTCAGCCGCTACCGTTGCCGTTTTGCCTGAAGCTGATGAATTTGAAATAGAACTAAATGATAGCGATATCCGGAAGGATACCTACTGCTCTTCAGGTCCGGGCGGGCAATCGGTAAATACTACCTATTCAGCCGTGCGACTAACTCACATCCCTTCAGGAATTGTGGTTACTTGTCAGGATCAAAAATCACAGATTAAGAACCTCGACAAAGCCATGAAGGAATTGAGAACCCGATTGTATAATCTGGAATATCAGAAATACATTGATAAAATTTCTTCAAAAAGGAAAACTATGGTTTCAACCGGCGACCGTTCCGCTAAAATACGCACCTACAATTGGGCGCAGGGAAGGGTTACCGATCACCGGATAAACTATACCATGTATAATTTGCAAGCCTTTATTAACGGCGATATTGCTGAGGTTATTGACAAGCTGCAATTTGCTGAAAATGCGGAACGATTGAAAGAGGCTGAGATTTAATAAACAATGATTCTTGGGGGTACAAAAACTTTGTAACGTATTAATTGAATGAACCGCAATCAACTTTTTGAACAAATAATTGCCAAGCGAAGCTTTTTGTGCGTAGGACTGGATACCGAACTGGACAAAATTCCCAAGCACCTGCTTACCTTGGAAGACCCACTGTTTGAATTCAACAAACAAGTGGTTGATGCCACACAAGCATATACTATTGCCTACAAACCTAATTTGGCTTTTTACGAGGCTTATGGATTAAAAGGATGGCAAAGTCTTGAAAAAACGGTTCAATACATTCGCACCACGTATCCAAACCAATTTTTAATTGCCGATGCAAAAAGGGGTGATATTGGCAATACTTCGAAAATGTATGCCAAAGCATTTTTTGAGAATCTGAATTTTGACGCAATTACGGTAGCTCCCTATATGGGCGAAGATTCAGTAACCCCATTTTTAGGATATAAGGAAAAATGGGTCATATTGCTGGGATTAACTTCAAATAAAGGAGCCGCTGATTTTCAATTTCTTGATAATCCTCCCATCTACCAGCAAGTAATAAAAAAATCGCAGCAATGGGCATCACCCGATGAATTGATGTATGTTGTTGGGGCAACTCAGGCAGCTATGTTGCAGGAAATAAGAGTTCTAGCACCCGCTAATTTTTTATTGGTTCCGGGAGTGGGAGCGCAGGGAGGAAGCTTGGAAGAAGTAGCAAAATATGGAATGAATTCTCAGTGTGGACTTATTGTTAATTCCTCGCGCGCCATTATTTATGCCGATAATACGGAGTTATTTGCTAAAACAGCAGGCGAAAAGGCTAAGGAGGTGAGGGATGAAATGGATGTATTGCTCCAAAAGTATTTATAAGACAGCTATCCTCAGAAACGATAAGATAACCCCAATCCGGATTCCGTTAATCCAAAATTTAATGATTTATTAAGCAACGAACCTGTGGGTGTACTTAAACTGCCGTTGTATAGCTCCAACGCTAGTTTTGTCTTTTTATGGTAATTGTTAAAAATAGGAATTGATAACCCCACAAAACCCATTCCGGCAATAGTAAATCCCCAATTCGTTTCTTTTCCCATTACCGAAGTTATGAAAGGATATAAAATAAGTGAACTTCCGACTGTGAAAAACACATATCCAAAAACTTTTGCTTCGCGGCCCGATTCAAAAGCATCATAAGCATCCAGATTATTTTCGATAAGAACAGAAACTTCCTTGGAGCTTATGGATTGGTTTAAGTAGCTAAAATTAAATCCGTTCAATGTTTCGCTATACGATAAGGTATCCGATGCAAATTGTGCACTGACTTTTGTTAAAAATATTCCTAAAACAAGGAGTAAGGAAATTAAAATTCTTTTCATAAAACGCTTTGGTTGGCTAAAATAATGTAAAAAAATGTTGCTTTATTAATGCGATAATTACTTATTGGTTTATTCATTTTTCAGAGGTTCATTCCTTATAGCAAAAGATATGGCGGCATGGCAAGCATTAAAATTTTTACTTTTTTTTATGGGTTTATATACTTTATGTGAATCCTCAAATAGGTTGGCAAAATACTCCCAAAAATGAATCATTTTGGTGTGTAAATGACCGTCACCCTCCAAGACTTTTCGATAATGGGTCACCAATGTTTCGTGGAACGCTTCAAATAATTTTCGCTTTTTTTCGGTATCCATTAATTGGTTTGCTTTTATTTCAGCAGCCAAAAACGGGTTGCCTACCAAGGCGCGCCCAATCATCCAATGGGGACAATCAGGGAATCGGTTGTAAAGTGCTTGATAGGAGGCTATCGAATCAATATCACCGTTATACCCCAGCACATGCGAAGTCTTTTTCAGAGCCTCCTCATAAATAGTAGCATCTGCCGTTCCATGGTACATTTGCTTTCCAATCCGTGGATGAAGAACAATTTCCTTTATAGGCAATGGCTCCAACGCTTCAAGAACCGGAAATATTTCATTGGGTTCAAGATAACCCGCTCGTATTTTAATTGATACTTGTAATCTTGTTTTTGGCAGGGCGGTTTCTAATAGTTGTTTTATTTCCTGCGGATAAGGAATTAAACCTGAGCCCAATTTCCGTTTAGCAACCATTGGAAAAGGGCATCCTAAATTCCAATTCAATTCCGAATACCCAAAACCCTCATTTATTTTTGCCAAAAACAAAAAGTCAGTGGAACTATTTACCAAAATCTGAGGAATTAATGGAACATCTTTATTATTGTCAGGATGCAGGTCTTTAAGGTACTTTTTTTTGAGAGTTCCATCGCTTTCAAGACGCAAAAAGGGAGTGTAGTATTGGTCGGGGCCCCCAATTAATTCATGCATTGCATTGCGGAAAGGGAATTCTGTGAGACCCTGAAGTGGAGCCAGTGAAATTTTCATTTAGTTTCGTCCTTTAAAATGATCCATTGTTTTATAAACACCCAAAACACGTCCTACCACCCAATCGAACCAACTAAGAGGCAGTAAGCCTTTTACCAAGGGCAGTGAGTAAACAATGAGTGGCATCCTTACAAAAGCACGATTCTTTTCAATTCCTTTCATAATTTTAGCCACTGCTTTTTCCGGTTTTTGTATGGGTATGATGCTTTTTACACCGGCAAACATTCCTGTATTTATGTAATAAGGGGTAACGGTAGTTACATGAATATTCTTTTTCAGTTTGAGCATCTCCAAACGGATAGAATCGCTCCAGCCGATAACCGCCCATTTACTGGCGCAATAAACCGACATTTGCGGATTTGCCACCATTCCGGCTGCCGATGAAATATTCACAACATGTCCCTGATTTGTTTCCAACATTCCGGGTAAAAATTCCAACGCAATGTGCATAAGGGCATTGGTGTTGATGCTCATCGTGAAGTCAATATCATGATGGGTGTGTTCATGAAAGTATTTGCCAACTACCACACCCGCATTATTTATGAGCACATCAACCTTACCAACATCGGTTTTAACTTTCTGAGCACTACTTTTAACCTGTTCCAAATCAGAAACATCAACTTGAAAGCCAAAAGTATTCGTGCAATTGCCTTTTAATTCATCCACTACTTTGGTTAGATTCTCGTTATTGACATCCCAAATAATGACGGTTGTAGCTCCTTTTTCAATAGCAGCTTTTGCCATTAAATACCCAATTCCTGAAGCGCCTCCTGTTATTAGAATTGTTTTTCCTTTAAGATTGCTCATAACTTGTATATTTAGTGTTTGCTATCGATAATTAGTATTTCTAAGAAAACTACAAATTTCAAAAAAAACAAATAACAAAATCTGTATGAACAATCACATCTTTTTGATAATTAGTATTTTAACATTGTCCATATTTTGAGTTTTTTTTCTTTTTTGAATTTTGAGAATTGTTTTTTGGATTTTTCTTATTGACACTAATTATTCTCATTATATTTTTGAAAAGATAATTTACGACCGTTCGATGTTAGTAAGAATGCAATAATAGCTTATTATTTTAATGGAAAGATGGAAAATTGGATATATTGGAGTTTAGTCAGTGAAATAAATACATATTTTTTCTACCATCATTCCAATTTTCCAGCCTTCCTAATGATTTTAAGAATGATTTAACTATTTTATTAGTGACAAATATTTTATATCGAACTTAGGTTAATTAAAGTTTCCTTACTATCATCAATCCATCACGCACCGGAAAGATAACATTTTCGACCCGCGGATCGGCCTGTACTTTTTCATTAAAAGCAATCAGCCCCTGAGTGTAGGTGTCGTTATCCTCTAGCTGATCATTCACTTTACCATACCACAACACATCGTCGGCAATAATGAAACCACCGGGAGCCACTTTATCAAACACCAAGTCGTAATATTCGGGATACTGTCGTTTATAGGCATCAATAAAAACCAAATCAAAGGAATGAGTTAAATCAGGAATAATTATCCGGGCATCGCCAATTCTGAAATCAATTCGGTTTTTATATTCACTGCGATTGAAAAACGATTGGGTAACATCCTCCAATTCATCGTTGATATCGATGGTTATTAGTTTTCCCTTATAAGTTAAGCCTTTGGCCAAGCAAAGAGCCGAATACCCGGTAAAAGTTCCCAGTTCCAGAATATAGGTCGGGCGAATCATGCAACTGATCATTTCAAGCACCTTGCCTTGCAGATGCCCTGAAACCATTTGTGGCCTGAGTACTTTCAAATAGGTTAACCGCTCCAGTTCATTTAATAAAGCAGATGGAGGTGAAGAATGTGATAGGATGTAATCAGTGGCTGAACTGTTGAACCGGTGCATATAAAAACCCATTTTATTTGAAAGGCAAAAGTACAAAGGAAATATAGAACTATTCAACTCCCCGAAAATTAGAATAAAAAAAATGGTAAATATTAAACATACAACTATCAATACTCTATTAGTCAAATTTGACAATGCTTGTTAACCAAGAGAAATAGCTTTTAAGAATTGCAATATTGAATACCGCTTTTCGGCGCATGGATTCCTCGTAATTCCAATTAAACGGAAGTACTTGCGCCGATTTTATACCGAAAATACATAATCCCCGAGTTGAAACTCGGGGCTATTCATAGTAAATCCCTCCGGGATTTTTTTAAATGCATTTACCCTGAACCAATGTAATCAATTAGAAACCAATCTTCAACACATCGGTTTTAAATTTGATGCAAAAGGGGTGAATCAAAATTCGTATTTTTTTAATTATTTCTTTGTAGAAACAAAATTTGCGTTTATATTTGCATCCGCGATTGCGAGAATAGCTCAGTTGGTAGAGCACGACCTTGCCAAGGTCGGGGTCGGGGGTTCGAATCCCCTTTCTCGCTCTTTTTTTATTGCTTTTCGCTTCATTCTGCGGAAAATAAAACACAAGCTCATTGATAGGTTGCCCGGATGGCGGAATAGGTAGACGCGCAGGACTTAAAATCCTGTTTTCAGAAATGAGAGTGCTGGTTCGATTCCAGTTCCGGGTACTTTAATAATCAAACACTTACAATTAGTT
Source organism: Salinivirgaceae bacterium (assembly GCA_041664345.1). Lineage (GTDB taxonomy): Bacteria > Bacteroidota > Bacteroidia > Bacteroidales > SZUA-534 > GWE2-40-63. The sequence goes on along the minus strand of JBAYKX010000053.1, from coordinate 24,019 downwards.
TTGTAGGTGTTTTTTGTTTGTAAAAATCAAATTTGCATACAAAATTATATCAATATAAAAAAAGCTAACTCCATGGAGTTAGCTTTTTTTATATACACCAAGTAAAAAAAATGCTTATTTTTCCACTTCTTCTTTCTTTGCTAAATCTTCTTCAATAAATTTCCATCCACCAATCATCGATGAAGTTACTCCCCGGCGTTCAATATAATCGTGGTAAAATACCAGATATACATGAACCATAGCAAATAGAATAAATACCCACATTAAAATGTGATGCAAATTACGCGTTGGCAAGTCGCCTCCTAAAACTGGGACTATCCAATGAAATAATTTTGGAAACCAGGAATCACTCATTGCGGCATACATTCCAAAACCGGTCAAACTTTGTAAAACAAAGGCAATAAAAGTCAGAAAGTAAGTAAATGATGCCAAGGAATTGTGTCCAATATCATTGATTTTTTTATGCACCAATTGCAAAACATCAACTTTTAAAACATTTACTATATCCTGCCACTGGCTCTTTTTTAATGGTATAAAGTGGTACCATCGGGAGTATTTATTGCCTACAAAGCCCCAATACAGGCGTACCACAAAATTGAAAAAGAATACAAAAGCAGCTACAAAATGTATAAAACGGATGATTCCAAATACATAGCTAAACGAAGCCTCAGCGGCGAATGGAGTGACAATAGGGTTTCCAATAAGGTATCCTGTGCCGCAAAGTGCAATTAGCGATAGAACATTTACCCAATGATAGAGTCGGACTGGAAACTCCCAAACATAAATCTCTCTAAGATTTATGTTTCGTGCGGTATGAACATAATGAGTCATAACTAAAAGGTTTGAATTTGATGAACATACGAACCTTTTTCATAGTATAGATGAACAGCACAGGCAATACAAGGGTCGAATGAGTGTATTGTCCTTAATAGTTCCAGTGGATTTTCGGGATCTTCAATAGGTGTTCCTATCAATGCTTGCTCATACGAAGAGCGAACCCCATTTTCATCGCGTGGGGATGCATTCCACGTACTAGGAACAACTAGCTGATAATTATCAATCAACTTATCTTTAATTACAATCCAGTGAGCCAAGGCTCCTCTTGGAGCTTCAGTTAAACCAACACCTTTTGCATTGGCTGGCCAACTGGCTGGTTCCCATAACTCTTTGGTAAAAGTACGGTCATCACCATTTTTTATATTGGCAAGTAAACTATTGAAGAATTCCATTGACCATCCGGCTATCAACTTGGTTTCTAATCCGCGGGCTGCGGTTCTTCCTAAGGTTGAGAAAAGTGCATCAACCGGAACATTCAAAGTTTTCAAAGCCCAATGCACCACTTCCTTAAACTCATCGCGACCTGAAGCGTATCCAACCAACATGCGTGATAATGGTCCAACTTCCATAGCATTTCCCTTCCAACGGGGAGTTTTTAACCAACTGTATTGTTTATCAACATCTAAGAAATCATAAGGAGGTTTAGGTCCGGTATAGTTCAAATTTGTTTGTCCAACCCACGGGTGTTTTGGTTTGGAGTCGCCATCGTAGGTATAGTAAGAGTGGGCAATGCTTTCCTGAATTTGATCCGAGTCAGTGGCATCCACGGGAATGACTTGGCTTAAATCGCGATTCATGATAATTCCACGAGGAAATTTAAAATTAGCCACATCGGCATACCCATTCGTGGGCAAATCGCCATACGACAAATAGTTCGACAAACCACCTCCAATATCACCCCAATCTAAATAGTAGGGTGCAATAGCCATTAAATCGGGAATATACACTTGCTCAATAAAAGTAGTGGCTTCTTTAAGTAATTGTGCTACATAAGCTAGTCGCTCACTATTGAGTGCATTGCTTTCATTAATATTAATTGAACAAGGAACTCCACCTACTAAATAGTTTGGATGCGGGTTTTTACCCCCAAAAATAGTATGTATTTTAACTATTTCTTTTTGCCATTCCAGTGCCTCTAAATAGTGGGCTACACCAATTAAATTCACTTCTTTTGGAAGTTTGTAGGCTTTATGCCCCCAATATCCATTAGCAAAGATTCCCAGTTGTCCGCCTTCAACAAACTTAGCCAACCGTTTTTTTAAGTCGGAAAAATATCCGGGCGAACTTTTTGGCCAACTGGATATGCTTTGGGCAATTCTTGATGTTTCAACCGGATCGGCTGAAAGGGCAGAAACAACATCAACCCAATCTAAAGCATGCAGATGGTAAAAGTGCACCACATGATCCTGCATGTATTGAGTACAGAACATTAAATTTCGAATAAGCTCGGCATTGGGTGGTATAACAATGCCCAATGCATTTTCAACGGAACGGACTGATGCCAAGGCATGAACCGTAGTACATACACCACACACCCGTTCGGTAAAAGCCCATGCATCGCGTGGATCGCGGCCTTTAAGAATAATTTCAAGCCCACGTACCATGGTGCCGGAACTAAACGCATCAACAATTTTTCCGTCTTTTATTTCGGCCTCAACTCTGAGGTGACCTTCAATTCTTGTAACAGGGTCAACTACAATTCGTTTACTCATAATTGTATTTTTATTATAAATAAGTTAGTTTTTATAATTCTCTATTAGGATTCTTTTTCCTCTAATTCTGCTTTACCAACGGCAATCTCGCGACGTTTAAGTATGTTGGTAGAAATAGCGTGTGCTGCTATGCCAACACCAGCGGCAAGACCTACAATAACACCAATTCTGTCGGCAGTTTTTTCTACGCCAAATCCTGGGAAACTTTGCAGATGCTTATAGAATGGTCCATTATCCCAGAAATTTGCTTCAGAACAGCCAATGCAAGGATGTCCTGATTGAATGGGATAACTCACTCCATTGTTCCATTTAATTACTCCACAAGCATTGTAGGTATTTGGTCCTCGACAACCCATTTTATAAAGACAGTACCCTTTTTTAGCGTTTTCATCATCGAACGATTCCACAAATAAGCCGGCATCATAATTTGGGCGGCGATAACAAGTGTCATGAACTCTACGCGAATAGAACTCTTTAGGACGACCCAATTTATCCAATTCAGGGATAGTTCCGAAAGTAAGATAGTGAACAATAACGCCAGCCATTACTTCAGCTATTGGGGGACAACCCTGAACGTTAATAATTGGTTTACCATGTATCACTTCATGAACAGGTTTTGCACCGGTTGGATTTGGATTGGCAGCTTGCACACAGCCTGCTGAAGCACAATTACCCCAGGCGACAATTGCGGCAGCTCCTTCTGACACTTCGTGCAGGATTTGTAGGGCACTTTTTCCGCCAATGGTACAATATCCTTCGTTTTTAGTAGGTATTGAACCTTCCACCATTAATATATAATTGCCAAATGATTGTTTCATGGTTTCTTGAAGCGATTTTTCTGCCTGGTGACCGGCAGCCGCCATCAGCGTTTCAGAGTAATCCAAGGATACTTTATCAAGCAAAATGTCAGCAACAATTGGATGCGACGAGCGGATAAAAGATTCACTACAACAAGTGCATTCCTGGAAATGCATCCATAGTATTGGAATGCGTTTCTTTGTCTCGAGTGCTTTGGCTATCTGTCCGGCAGCTGTGGCTTCTAAGCCCATAAGGGCGGCCATCATTCCGCAAAACTTCAGAAATTCGCGGCGCGAATAGCCTTTATCCCGAATTTCCTGATACAGTGTTTTGTCGTTCTCACTCATAATAATTCACTTTAATGGTTCGTATTGAAATGATTGATATTCTCAATTTTTTCGCAAATAAAACTTCCGGTAATTAAAACCTCATCACCCAATTGGTATGGTTCTGATGATGGAATTTCAATAATAAGTGCTCCTGGTTTGCAAATTAGGCGAGTTATTACTGCTGAATGATTACTCAGTACTTCGGCAATTTCACCTTTAAATACAAACCGATTCACTTTTGAATGTTGCATTGGTTTTATTTGTTTTCATTGTTAGGCAATAGATATGCCAATAACATGACAAAAATCAGGTTTAGCATCAATATTAACTAGTAACGTATTGAAATACTGATATTAATATGATGCAAAAGTATTACTACGAGGAGGGAATAATTACTTATAAAAACGGGATTCCGCAATTAATTAATGGAAATCCGCATAAACTTTCTAAAGCAACAAGTAAAAAATCTTTAATTTGAGTCGTTACAAATGTGGGTATGTTCCATCAGCTTCTTTAATTTATCACGGAAGGTTGATACACTTAAATTCAATAATTTTGCTGCATTCGATTGATTTCCAGAGGTCTTTTCCAAGGCCTGATTCAGCAAACGCAATTCAAGGCATTCCATAACTTGGATATACTCCATGCCTTTTGGTTAAAGCAAACGGAACAAGCATTAATTATGTGTTCCAGTGCATTGTTTTGTGAAATTTCTTTCGGTATATCGTTCAATGTTATTTCATTCTCGGCAAATAAGGCGGCTCGTTGAATTACGTTGCGTAATTCGCGCACATTTCCCGGCCATTGATAATTAGTTAGGAAAGTCAATGCTTCATCGGTAATTGAAAGTTTTCGGTTGGGAGCATATTTTTGAATAAAATATTCGACTAGCAGAGGGATGTCATCCAAACGCTGACGTAACGGGGGTATTTCAACCGTAACTACATTAATTCGATAAAAAAGGTCGGAGCGGAACATGTTGCGCTTTACCAATTGGTTTAAATCAACTTTTGAAGCTGATATGAGACGGATATCTATATTTTTTGATTTGGTTCCTCCAATCGGCATAATTTCCCTTGATTCAAGCACCCGCAACAATTTAGCTTGGATTTCCAAAGGAGTATCATCAATATCATCTAAAAAGATACTACCCGTATCAGCCACTTCAAACAGCCCTTTTTTGTTGTTATTAGCATTGGTAAAGGCACCTTTTTCGTAACCAAACAACTCACTGGCCATAAGCTCCGAAGGCATAGCCGATAACCCAATTTTTATTAGTGGGCGCAAACTTCGGGAGCTTAACTTGTGAATGTAATCGGCAAAAATCTCTTTACCCACACCCGTTTCGCCAACCAATAATACGGAACTATCCGACATGGCTATTTTATCAAGCGAATGCAGAATAGCCCTCATGGCTTGGTTTTGTGTTATGATAGATACAGGTAAGGTTCCTCTCATTTGCTTAGTATCAAGTATTTAGTATCAGGAATCAAGATATTTATCACTGCGATTATCTTGTGTCTTGATACTTGTGTCTTTTATCTATATTGCTACACCGAATTTAGCAAATTCTTGGTAATTGTTCTCCACTTATCATGTCAACAATTCTTTTACTTCCAATAACGGTATTCAATTGAACCCTTCCGGGATGCTCACTGGTTACTCTTCCAATGATAACACTATTCTTTCCTTCAGGATGTTTTTTCATCAATTGAAGCACTTTATCTGCTTCTTTTTCGGGAAGAATTACTAATATTTTCCCCTCATTAGCAACATATAAGGGATCAAATCCTAACAATTCGCAAGCTCCTTTTACGGCTTCATCAATGGGTAAAGCCTCTTCAAACAACGTGATGCCTGTATGCGATGCTTGTGCAATTTCATTTAGTGTACTGGCCAAACCTCCACGGGTAGGGTCGCGCAAAACATGCAACGCACTGCAATTTTCAAATACTTCATGCATCATAGCATTTAATGATGCGGTATCGCTTAAAATATCTGTTTCAAATTGCAACCCTTCGCGATTGCTGATAATGGCAATCCCGTGTTCTGCTATTCCGCCATTAATAATAATTACATCTCCGGGTGTAACATTGATAGGATTTATATTTTGATTGGGATACAATTCCCCAATGCCGGCAGTATTAATAAAAATGCCATCTCCTTTGCCCTTTTCAACTACTTTGGTGTCACCGGTAACAATTTGTACATGAGCTTTTAGTGCTGCTTTTTTTATTGATTGAATAATCTTCCATAAATCGCTGATAAGCAATCCTTCTTCGATAATAAACGCCAACGAAATATACAAGGTTTTGGCTCCACAACATACCAAATCATTCACGGTTCCATTTATTGCCAAGTCGCCAATATCACCTCCCGAAAAAAACAGTGGATTCACTACAAAAGAATCGGTAGTAAATGCAACCTTACCGCCATTTATCGGAAGAATGGCCCCATCGTGATTTTGGCTCAGGAATTCATTTTTAAATTCGGGATAAATAAATTTTTCAATCAATTGTTGCATAAGCTTGCCACCACCTCCATGAGCCATCAAAACCCGGTCGTAATCTGAAATTGGTATTGGGCAGTTATGTTCCATATTTTAAGTTAAATGACCGAAGTCGGAAGTTAATTATTCATTGTTAATTGATTGAATATTTGATATAAGCAGCACAGGCCCCTTCCGATGATACCATTGGCGCTCCCAAAGGTATTTCGGGAGTACAATTTTTATTAAAGGCGGGGCATTCAAAAGGTTTTTTTATCCCGGTTAATATGGCTCCTGCAATGCATTCTTTTGATTCATGAGCCACAATATTTTTCAGGTTTATTTTATTCTCAATATCGAATTGTTTGTAATCATCGGTAAGTTGCAATCCACTGAATGGGATTTCTCCAATTCCACGCCAGGTTTGGTTGGCTGGTTTAAAAACTTCCCAAAGAGTTTGCTGGGCTGCAGTATTTCCTTCTTCTTTTACCGAACGTTTATAGGCATTTTCCACCATGTGTTTTTTTGACTCCAATAGATCAACCAAATTGTTAATGCCCACTAAAATGTCGATAGGTTCAAATCCAGCAACTACAATAGGTATCTTATATTTTTGTGCAATTGGTTTGTATTCTTTAAAGCCCATTACTGTGCAAACATGACCTGCAGCAAGGAATCCCTGTATTTTATTATCGGGAGCACTTAAAATGGCTTCCATTGCCGGAGGAACCAAAACGTGAGAGGCTAATATTGAGAAGTTTTTAATTTGCTGCCGTTTTGCCTGAACCACGGTTAATGCAATTGCAGGAGCGGTAGTTTCAAAACCTACAGCAAAAAACACCACCTGTTTCTCAGGATTGGTTTTGGCTATTTTCAACGCATCCAAAGGGGAAAGCACGGTTCTAATATCGCCACCAATTGCCTTAATACTCAACAAATCGGTGGTAGAACCTGGGACCCGCAACATGTCGCCAAACGAAACCAGAATTATATTGGGTTGTGAAGCTAAAAAAATGGCTTTGTCTATCATTGCCACCGGAGTTACACAAACAGGACAACCGGGTCCGTGTACCAGATTTATTTCTTTAGGTAATAAGCCAGGCAACCCATATTTCATAATGGAATGCGTTTGGCCCCCACAAATCTCCATGATATTCCATGGTTGGGAAACCTTTTTAGAAATTTCCTGAATTAAGTTTTTTACGAGCCTTGCATCCCGGAATTCATCAACGTATTTCATAAGCTATTTGCTTCAATTGTTCTTGTGCAAAGTTTCCAATTACTAATTACTAATTGATAATTGGTTCAATATCACCCATTGCAGCTAAGGACGTCAACATCATGTGAGCATCTTCTTCATCCACTTTACTCAATGCCGTTCCAATATGTGACATTACATAATCGCCTTCTTTCACATCGTCGAGCCACTGAATGCAAACATCTTGAATAACACCACCAAACTTTACTTTGGCCATTCTTAAATCGGGATCCGAATCGTCAATGGAGACAATTTTTCCGGGTACTGCTAAACACATAGTAAGAATTTTGAAGTTTATAGTGACCAAAATTTTTAGTTACCTAAGTATTTCTTTTATAAATATATCTTAATATATAGATAATTCAAAATTTTAGTAGTATTTCTTGAACCAAGCGAAAAAAATCCTACTTTTAAATGAAAAGTATTGATTTTATATGCAGATAGAAAACCAGACAACTTTATCCTGTTATGTCCTTCATATTAAAGGATTGGTTCAAGGCGTTGGTTTCAGGCCATATATATATCGGATAGCTCGTAAAATGAAACTAAAAGGTTGGGTTGAAAACCGGAATAATGGGGTATTTGTAAAAGTTAGTGCATCAGCTAATGAGGTAAAGTTTTTTGAAGAAACCATCCTCAGCCAATCACCTTTGGCGGCCCAAATTCAATCCATTTTCATTGAGGAATCAGTATATGAGCTCTTTAATGACTTTCAGATTATAAAAAGCAAAAGCACTTCGGATGAAATTACTCAGGTAAGTCCTGATATTGCTGTTTGCCACGATTGTTTACTCGATATGAAACAGCAATTCAACCGAAAAGGATTTCCGTTTATAAACTGCACCAATTGTGGTCCGCGCTTTAGCATCATTCAAAAATTACCCTACGATAGGCCTTTTACTACCATGAATTCGTTTTCCATGTGTGAAACATGCAAAAAAGAATACTCCAATGTGGATGATCGACGGTTTCATGCGCAACCCATTGCATGCAATGAATGTGGACCGGCATATCGGATGAAGGTTGGAGAAAACGTGTTCACACAAATGGATGAAATCCTCAACGAGTTGGCAAAAGGTATTGCATTGGGAAAAGTTTATGCCGTAAAAGGATTGGGCGGATTTCATTTAATGTGCGATGCGCAAAATGAATCGGCAGTGGCGCGTATAAGGGAAATCAAAAACCGAGACGGAAAACCCTTTGCGATAATGGTTCCAACGATTAGCGAAATTGAAAAAATTGCTGAAATTAATAGCGAGGAATTGAAACTATTGGAATCGTGGCAACGACCTATTGTATTGCTCAACTATAAAATAGGATTGGCCCCAGAAGTTACCAATGGTTTAAATAGAGTGGGGGTGATGCTGCCCTACATGCCTTTTCAGCACTTGATATTTCAAAAGTTACAAACTAAGTTTATTGTTTTAACCAGTGGTAATGTTGCTGATGAACCTATCACCATTGATAATGAAAAAGCCACCCTCCATTTTAGAAACAAAGTAGATGGAATCATCGACTATAATCGTGATATTTATAACCGGGTGGACGATTCAGTATGTGCTGTGATAAACAATGAAGTCAGAATTATAAGACGTTCCAGAGGGTTCACGCCACAACCCATTCATACCAATTCACCTACCGAAGGCATTTTTGCGGCTGGTGCTGAATTGGTTAATTCTTTTTGTATGGGGAAGGGTTATCAAGCATTATTGAGTCAATATTTAGGCGACCTAAAAAACATGGAAACCTTCCAATTTTATGAGGAAACCTATCAACGTTTTGAGAAACTATTCCGCTTTAAACCCGAATTAATTGCAACAGATTTACACCCCAATTATTTATCGTCGCAATTTGGCAGGGAACTTTCAGACAGACATCGGATTCCCTTAGTAAAAATTCAGCACCATCATGCCCACGTGGCTAGCGTTATGGCAGTTAACCAATTGGATACTGATGTAATAGGGGTAAGTTTCGACGGAACCGGTTTGGGAATTGATGGAAAGACATGGGGTGCAGAATTTATGTTGGCTAATTTGACCGATTTTGACCGATTGTTTCATTTTGAAGAAATGCCGTTACCCGGTGGTGATAAAACCTCTAAAGAGCCATGGAGAATGGCTTTGTCGTATTTATATTCGGTTTTTGGTGATAATATCAGGGAAATGGATCTACCTGTAATCAATACTATTGAGCGTAGTAAAATTGACGGAGTTATTCAGATGTTGGAAAAGAGAGTTAATACACCCATGGCCTCCAGTGCAGGCAGACTGTTCGATGCCGTGGCATCTATAATTGGTTTGGCTCATTTTAATACTTTTCAGGCAGAAGCCCCCATGAGGCTTGAAGCCGTTATAAACAAAGAAGAAAAAGGAAAGTATGATTATACTATAATTGATAAAAGCATTTCATTCATTCCAATGATAAAGCAAATAGTAACCGATTACCACCAAGGGAAGGAGCCAGCAAGTATTTCAGCTAAATTTCATAATATGTTAATAGATATGATAGTTCAGCTTTGCTTAAACCTTTCGAAAGAAAGAAATATAAAGAATATTGTCCTTTCCGGGGGAACGTTTCAGAATAATTACCTGACCGGGAATATTGAAAATTTATTGAAAAGGAATGGGCTGTCGGTTTATTTACCAAAATCGGTTCCCATTAACGATCAAGGAATTGCTTTAGGCCAACTAGCCATTGCAGCCAAGCGGAGAAGTTTGGGATTGTTGTAAGAATTTGGAAGATGGGAAGGTGGAAAGGTTACAGGGTAGGAAGCTGATGAACTGGAATGATGGGAAATTGGGAAGATAGAATATTGGATATAAGGACTTATGAAGTTTCGTTAATTGAAAATAAAACGAAGGTTGTATGCATGAAATGTCAATTGCCCAAAGTATTGTAGAAATTGCCAAGGAATATGCCGCTAAAGAAAACGCAACGGTGATAACAGAAGTGGAACTGGCTATTGGAACCTTAGCTGGTATTGAGTTCCATTCATTGGAATTTGCCCTGGAAGTTTGTAAAAATGGAACTTTATTGCAGGATGCAAAAATTAAGATTCATAAAATAAAAGCTGAGGCCCGGTGTTTGGATTGTAATTCTAAATTTGAAGTTGTACATTTATTCGATGCTTGTCCGCTTTGTAATGGATACCAAACCCAACTATTGTGTGGTAAGGAATTGCAGGTAAAATCGTTAGTAATTGACTGAGTTCAAAAAATACAGAGAGTAGAGTTCACCCCACAGATAACTTAACAACCAATGGTATGAAAACAATAATATCGCTCCTTCTTTTAATTATTTCCGGACAAACAGCATTTTCACAGGACTGGAATCCTTTTGTAAAAGACCAAAATAGTTTTTACAAACAGCAATACAACATGACAGCTAAAATTGAGAGTTTTCTAATGGATTCTGTTTTACCGAATGAAAAAATTGAATACTTATACTTCAACGCCAAATCGAAATTAAAAGATGATTGCAACTCGAATTTAAGGGAAACACTTAAATATTATGACTGGTTAAAAAACCCCAATAAAATTGATAGCCTTATAAAAACTGCGGATTCATTGTTGTTCATTAACGATTATGGGTCTGTGCTTGACACTTTTGTTTTTAAACCATTCAGTAAGGTAAATGAGTCGTGGGAAACAAATGATATTTCGATTAAATGTACTGAAGTTGCTGTAGCTTTTATATTGGGAGAACAAGATTCAATTAAAACTTTCAAGTGCAGTGGAATCAATTATGACACAATTGAATTTGTCCTTTCAAAGAATCATGGATTTGTTAAATTTTTACCATTTAACGAATTTATTTACTATTCAACAAGTACTGGTTTTTCACCGTATTTTGAATTAATAGGATATGTTAAAAATAAAATTCCTCATGGATACATTCAACCAGATTTTAATGATTATTTCCATTTAACAGCAGGTGATATTTTGTACTGGTGTGATTATTCCAAATCGTATGACATTACAATACCTTCATCCACTTTTTATAAGGTGGACTCAATCACCTATGTTTACACATCATCTGATTCAGTTTACTATGATTTTCAGCGCACTACTTGTGATGAAAACAGTAAAATTTTAAACAAATGGAATTACTCAACTTATTATTTACGAAAAACAGAAGGTGAAATAGTTGGTAATCAAACCAGTTGGTTGGGAGTAAAATATGGATATCATCCTTTCGATGTATTTTATTTTCAGTCATTATACTTGAAAATTGAGAATGAAGATACCATTACTTATGCCGAATATAATTTGCCGGGTTTAACTTTAGATACCATAGATTGTATAGTTGGCCAAATAATGGACTACGATTTGACTGTTCAGTATTCCACAAGAGAGGGCGAAATATTTACAGGTACCTATTCTTGGGGTGAGAACACAACTAGCTTGATTGGTTCAATAATCAAGGGAATAAAATACGGGACTCAGATTATTCCAACTGGAATAAATAATAGTGCCATTCCAAGTTTAAGTGTTTATCCTAATCCAGTTAAGGATTATCTAACGATTGTTTCTCCGAATAATTTTATTAATAGCATCCTGATATTTGATATTGCAGGTACTCTGATTTCAAGTGAAAATTATAATGAGAGCCTGTATTTAGGCAATTTAAAATCTGGAATTTATATAGTCAAAATTTTGGATGCTAATAGGAATGTGAAACACATAAAAATAAGTAAACAATAGTGCATAAAACCTTTTATAAGGCCCTAAAGCAATATAAAACAGCATCATAATCAATTTAAGAACTAATTATTAATTTAAAAAACTAAAAATATGTGCGATACATGTGGTTGCGGATCGACGCAAAATAAGGTAACGTTTACTATTCCTGGAACGGAAAATCATCACTCTCATACTCATGCTCATGAACATCATCATGGAGAAACGGTTCATAGTCACCCACATGAACCTGATCACGGGCATGACCATGACCATGAAGGTCATCATCACAGTCACTTGCATAGTGATGAGCATTCTCATAATCATGAGCATGGTAAAGCAATTTCAGTTGAAGTTGACATTTTGAGTAAGAATAATTTGCTGGCAGAACGCAACCGGGGGTTTTTTGAAGCAAAAAGGATTAAAGTTCTTAATTTGATGAGTTCACCAGGTTCAGGCAAAACAACATTGCTTGAGAAAACCATAAAATTACTCGGTTCTGAAATTCCCCTGGCAGTTATTGAAGGCGATCAGCAAACGATTAATGATGCCCTACGCATCCAAAATGCAGGAGCCCCGGTAATACAAGTAAATACGGGTAATGGTTGTCATTTAGATGCCCACATGATACATAAGGCCACAAAAGAACTCGATTTGAAAGAAAAGTCAGTTTTATTTATTGAAAACGTGGGTAACTTGGTGTGTCCATCTTTGTTCGATTTAGGGGAAACAAAACGGGTAGTAATAATTAGCACAACGGAAGGAGAAGATAAGCCAGTAAAATATCCTACCATGTTTGAAAATGCTCATTTATGTATCATTAATAAAACTGACTTGCTCCCTTACGTTGATTTTGATGTGGAAAAGTGTAAGCAATATGCATTACAAGTAAATCACCACTTGGAATTCTTAGAACTTTCAGCAAAAACCGAAGAAGGTATCTTGCCTTGGATCCAATGGATTAAGAAGGGATTGTAATTTGTTCATGCTATATCATTGCTTCATATACAAATGAATTAATGGGTTAATTAGCAAATGATTAATGATACCAAGTGGTTCCAATCCAATAAAGACCAACAGCAATGGCAAAAATTCCTCCAACGGCATTGATCCGTTTATAGAATGAATGTTTTTGTAGCACTACTGTTTTGTGGGTAATAAGCCCCAAGATAAAGGAATAGGTAACCATAGTTATTATGGTTCCAAAAGTAAAACCAGTCAAGTAAAACACTGCATCGGCGCGAGTTGGCAGTGCCAGTGTAGGTAATATTCCAATGATATGGGATACCCCCGCCAAGCCATGAACAATACCGATGGATAAGGCAGAAATCATGGTTTTTGATTTCGACAGTTCATACTTGTGTTGGTGGTGATCCTTATGGCGTATCTTCCATAAAGCCCAAATACCTATGGCAATTAATATAATTCCAACCAATTGTTCACTATATTCCGAAATGGAATCAATAGGAATTAAACCCCGCATGAGAATAAATAATCCACCAATTATTAATGCCCCAAATACATGTCCCAGACCCCAAAAGAGACCCACAAACCATGATTTCAAGCGGCTTGATAATGCCAGTGGAGTTACAGCAGCTAAATGATCGGGACCTGATATAACGTGTAAAACACTGGTGCCAAATCCAGCAAATAAACTAATCATAATCTCCAATTTAATTTACAAAATACAAAGCTCAATTTGCGACTAAGCAATTCTAGTTATTGTTAGCTAATATCGAAAGTACAGTTTTGTAAACATCAGGAAGCACTTGTTTTAACTCATTGGTTAATCCAATTTTAACCTCATCTAACCATTTAATGTTAATTGTAATTAAAGTAATATCAGGTAAATCGCCCAACAGTTGTGCCGATTGCATTAAATCACGTAACCCAATGTCATGCGAAGTTAACGTACGGGGAAAATCACTGGCAAATTTGGGTTTAATCACATTTATTTCACCTACGTTGCCTGAATTGATAGTAGCATCAATCATTATAAATCGTTGAAAATCGTTAAATAAATGTAATAAGTGAAAACCACCTGTACCCCCATCCAATAACACAACATTTTCGGGAAACGGTTTCTTTTGCATGAATTCAATGGCCATTACACCAATTCCTTCATTACCCATAAGAATGTTGCCAAGTCCAAGAATTAGTGTTTTATTGTTTTTTGGTGAATCCATAATTTACCTATTAACTTATTTAAATATAAGTATATATTATTAATTTAAGCAATAGGTACCCTTAATTTGAATTGATTTTAAATAAGATAGTTGATAACAATTTTTTGCCAGGGCTTTTTGAGGAATAGGTTATCTATCGTGCTATTTGGCCAACTCAAAATCAGGATCCATTTCCGGGGTACGCAAACCAGCCACTTCATTGGCCATAAGAATAAAAACATTCCAACACAATCCTCGGGTTGATGGCCACCAAGTATCTAGAGTATCCCATTTGGTAGGGATGAATTCTTTACTGAACGGCCATTCTGGATTAAGGTAAATTTCGGCCCAAATGCGGTTTTCCATCAAGCTTTTTGCCGGTGCCCATCCGTGTTTTAAGCCTACCACATACGCACAATACTCAGCCCTGAACCAGCTACCCCCGTTGTAGTAAAAGCCATCGCTTTTGCCATTGCTGTAATTGTCTTGTCCAAACTTTTCGAACGGCTGATAATCGCCTGTTAGGTAGGTAAACCCTTTCCCATTCTTTGTCAATCGCACACAAATAGGTGCCGTAGTTCCGTATTCAGGATGTGGGGAGTTGGGTACTTTATTCAAAACAGGTATTTTATCCAAATGATTTTTTACCATCTCATCGATAAGAATTTGACGGTTAAAAAGCCATAGCGAGAAAAATTCAGGTTCCAGATCGGTAAGGGTGATTATATCGGGGAAATTTCTATCGAACAACAGGTGCTTGCGCTTGTGGTCATAAAAATTCCGATATTCCTCTTCTGCCTTTTGAATGTAGGTTTCAGAAATATCAAAACCCAATTCCCTTATAACTCTCAAGGCGATAGCCAGCATCCCTTGATTAACCCCTAACCGATCGGTTTTAGGATTAAAATCAACAATATCTACCTGGCTTAACGAAAAATGTGCTTTGCATTTTCCATCACCATCGGCATCAAACTCATTCAACACATAGTCAACCGCTTTCCGGATTTTTTCCTGCGGAAGCGTAACGCCAAAACGCCGTTTGTTCATCATGGCCCATATTAGCCATTCTATGGTGGCTTCATTGTCCTTTGCCTCAACCGAACCCATCAGTGGTGTTATAATAGTGCCAATACCGCCTTTGGGTGTCTGTGTGTTTCCCCATTGTTCCCATATAGCCAAGTTCAGCTCTTTGTTGTACGACGATACCGTAGAGAAAAATGCATCCCGATTGTACATGTCTGGAGCATAGTTCATATTGGGCACGTTAAACGGGGTAAAGTCCTTGGTATCGGTTACCCAAGTGAGCATATTAAAGTTGGCGTAAACCATTTTTTCAATCAACGAGCCTTTAAAACCTTTCGCTTCGGCTAATCGCGATTGCGAGGAAATCATAAATTGCTGATGCGATTTCCAAGGTTCTACAAAAATATAGGTTGTTTAACTATTTTTTCTCCAATAGGCAACACATTATAGGGTTCTTGATGAGGTTGATGTTCAATAAACCGCAACTCTTTAATTTGCAGGAAGCATTCCTTGCCCGATTGAGTTCCTATAAACATGGTTACCGAGTCGCTTTCGATATAGGGTACCAGAATGCTCCCTTTAAAAAGGGTCCACTCATTTTCAATTGCCGGGAAATTGTCGATGTATTTAATCCCGTTTTCGAGTTCGATGGTTTTTTGCCCATTTTTAATCCTGAAAAGCTTTAGCGCCAATGGGGTATTTCCTTTGCACCAGAAAGAAATGGTATATACCTTCTGGTTTTTTAAAGGTGTAATGAATTCTATTCCTGCTCTTCCTCCGGGATGGCCTGTAATTGAAATAGGTCCGCTTTCTTTTGTTATTTCGGCATTGCCTTCTTTTTGATAAAGGGAATCTGCCAACAACAAGGTTTCAGTGCCTGCATCGAGATTGTACATTTCGCCGAATGTTTGCCGGATGTAATGATTATCGGCTTTTTGCTCCGATGAACTGGCAACACAAAACAGATTTGGATCGGGTAATCTGCGCATGCCCACAAATCCTCCTCCACGGCCACTAAAACGGTGCCGGGTATTTCGGGTAAACTGGTTTTTATAACCGGCATCGGTTAAAAATCCAACTGCCTCATTGCTTGGGGTAACAAAACCTGCTGCCGGAAACATTTCGTGAACAAAACCTCCAGGAAAACTATCGTATTCAAAAGTTACATATCGTTGTGGTTTTTCGGCAGGTCGGGCGGTTTCCTGAATTATATAATACATTCCGGGCATGGATGGCTGAAGCAGTTCAACCGTTTTTTTTATAATATTGGCATTAATAACCTGATACGTTACCGTAACCGATAAATTGGCATCAAACTCTTGGATGTACGAATCTCTTTTTAAGCGAATTCCATTCTCATTACCCGTCCATTCGTTGCCCATCCAATGCGGAATGATAGCTTCGGTACTTAAATCGAGATTGAATAATTGCAGTGAAAATTCTTCACTATCGGTGACTATCCGACTATCGTAATTGTAAATATAAACGTGAAATCCCGATGTTGAATCGCCTGCAATTTTAAGGGATAGTTTTTGGCTAAATGCCTGGTTTTGAATTAAAAAAGCAACCAGACAAAGGGAAAAAATGGATAATTTGTTTTTATAATTTAACATGCAAATAATGTTTTAGTCATTATTAATGGAAAAACCTTCAATTTAATTTAAAATTACATGACCATCGGAAATTATGAATAAGTTAGAATATTAGCAAATTCCCCCCTAAAGTCCCGCCAGGGGGACACTAGCGCTGTAGTGTAGTTTTGAAAAGATGGATAAAGTGCATTGCGCTCAATATAGTTCTACTAAAAACTTAATCAACGATAGTTCCCGCATAGGCGGTATGCTCCTGAACAATCGGGACGTTGGGAGTTGCCATTTTTTTTCAAATTTTAATTCATCTGTATTGTTTACTGGATAATGATTTTTTGGGTTATTATGCGTTCTCCGCTCAATGTTAACTTAACTAAATACAACCCTTTCAAACCAGTGGGTATTTCAATTCTAATGCTGCGATCCGTTGCAATAACTTGACAATTTGAAACTTCCTTTCCGTCCACAGAAAAGAGTTTAATGCTTTCAATGGGTTCTGGCTTAGAAAGTTCAACATAAATAAAACTTGTAGATGGATTTGGGAAAATACCTGTTATGAGTTCCTTATCGTTGATTCCGGTTGTGGCCCATTGGCTATTAAGTTTTTCAATTTGACGGATTGAAATTTCACTATTCCACAATTTTACTTCATCAACACTTCCAAGCAAGGCATATTGTGTTTCCACATCATCCATGCGGCCAATGGTTATAGGTTTGGTTGACGCCAGAATGGTTCCCGTAAAGGCTTTAAATGTGTCCAAAGTTCCATCGATATAAAGTTCCATGGAATAGCCGGTATAAAGGGCTGTGACGTGATAATACCGATTCAGCTCAATGGGTGTTGAACCATCGAGATCGGCAACTCCGGTGCTGGTTTTAATGGTCCAGCGGAACTTTCCTTCGGGTGTAATGGAAAGCTTATAACGTTGCTGCCACGACCCATGTGAAATGATGAACCTTTCGGTACCCAATTGTGTGCATTTAACCCAACAGCTTAAGCTCACGGCATCAGCAAAGTTCAAGTCGTTATGATTCGCTGTATAAATGATGTTTTGTCCGGAGCTGAATTTGTAGGCTAATGAAGCAATGCCCCGGGCATCTTCCGTTTTTGTTGCCCCAAAAACTGTGGCATGAAACTGGGCGGCAGAAGCGTTGAGGTTATCCGTATCAAACGGATACCAAATTAGGGGTAACTGATCAATCAAGCTGGTATCTTTCACCAGTGCTCCTATCGATACTGTGGTGGAAAGCGCATCCTGATTGGTTACCGTAACCGTGATATTGCTCACAATTGCTGAATCGGGGGCATTCCAAATAACAGAATTTAAGTTGGTCTGATTAAATGTGCCTTGGGATGAGCTCCAATCATATTCAAGTATTTCACCGGGAGCTGGTTCAACCATTGCCGTAAAGGTGTTTTCATCTCCAGTTATCGTGTATTTTGAACCCGATTGAATGGCATTCACTTTTGGGGGTGCCGGAATGTACGAAACTATTTGTAAATGAAGCGTATCTTGGGCTGTTTGATTGTTATTGGTTACTTTACAGGTAAGTATTATTTGTGATGGATTAGCCGGTGCAGTGAGCTGTACCTGCGATTGGGTCTGTCCTTCCATCAACACCCCATCAATAAACCATTCGTATTGAGTCTGGTAATTGGAATTGATATTTCCGGGTTCGCAATATGCGGTAAACACTGAATTGGTGATGATTGGGTTGCGATTGGTTGATAATGCTTTTATGCGTAAGGTTTCAGCAAAATTGTATTGATAGTGATAGTCGAGAATGTCATTACCTGCAAACAGTTTTCCGTTTCGGGATTCGGGAACAAGAATGGATGAAAAAAATCGGATAAGTCGAACTTCACCAGCCGGAACATCTAATTGAATGGAACTTGAAACTGCAGAAAAAAGCACGGATTCGGTTATCGCCTCATAGATGTTGAAAGTGCCTACTGGGAGCGTTACAGTAACTTGTTTAACAGCACCGGTTGGGTTAAAATAGAGGTATGCAGGCAATGAATTATCTCCATAAAAATCTGTTTTATTCATGTCAATCTCGAGAATCTCAGGAATGTTAGTTGCTTTAGATACCGCAGCTAAGTAGCCCACACTTGAACCGCTGTAAAGCGACAGATTGGTAGCTGCCCATCCGCCACCCACCGCATCACCGGTAGCAAAGGGGGTTTTCGCCTGCCACACCTGTTTCATCGATTCGTGGGGAATGCATGCGTTAAGGTCGTTTACCGATGCCCAAGTGTATGAATCTTGTTGAGCTTCTGGCAACGCGTTCCAGTAAAAAAGACGGCTTGCATTGGTCACATTCAAAATCCATTTGGCAATGGCACGTGCATATCGCTTGTCATATTTGGGTAGCGGAGCCAATGCGGCAGCCGTTTGAAACCCATTCATTACAAAAGCATAATCGTTGCCTCCATCGTTGGCTTCGCCTATCAAGCCCGAAACATCGTATCCGCCCCAAGTGCCTACAATAGAACCCCATCCTCTTAAATCGCCGCGGTTGAAGCACCAGTCGAGCAGTTTTTGCAACGGATAATTGGTACCTTCAAATGCATTCATGTGTGCCGCCGCAATGGTTCCGTAAGGAAGCTGCAGTTCGTAGGAAGGATTGGTTGCAAAACTGGTAAGGAAATCCATGGAAAGCTGTGCACCTTCGAAATATTTCCGGTCTCCGGTTTCCCGATACGCATTGTAGAGCAGCCAGGCAATGCTTCCGGCCGATTCAGGTTCCGGAACACTTTCATTAAGTGGCAAACCGGTGGATAGGTTGAAAGCCCGATAATTCATATTTGGGTTAGTCCATGGAGTAGTACTTCCCCCTAATTGGTTAACACAATACAACCAGCGGTTGGCAACTTCAGTAAACTGACTTTCGAATTCAGGCGTTGCCTCGGGATAAAGCCACTTCAATTGATAAAAGTAAACATTCGGCATGACATCGTACCACCAGTCGTCGCCCGATGTGGTTGAATATCCGTTGAGGTAAACGTTTTGCCCATTTTTAAGGTTAAAAAAATCTTTCGACTTAGTTACCCAATTGGTTCCACTTTGGTTGCTTTTGTCAATACCGGTGAGCGAGGCGCCTACAATAGCTGGTATCATATTAATGGCTTCTGCCTGATTGAGATGATCAACCGCGCCCACATACGAATCAAGAAAAAATGGAATGTTATCGGTGTAATTGAATTGGCCTTGTTCGCCCAAGCGCATCAATGGCAAGTAAGGTCCAGAGCTATTTAAATTGAATACAAAATTGTCGTAGTTGTGTGCCACCGAATTCCAATCCCTGATTTGAAGAGGGGCAGGTAAATTAGGCATTAGGTCAATTCGGGATATAGTTAATTGGCCGGTTTGCGTGAATCCGGTTAAGGCAATGAACACAAAAAAGGTGATAATAAAAGTGCGCTTCATAATTTATCTTTTCAATAGTTAGAGGACAGGTTATGCAACGTTCAATTTTTATAAATCAAAAAGTCATTGGGCTTTAACTTACTACTTCCTATCAGAATTGTGGCTCCCGAAGGAGTCATTATTTCTGTTTCTGCACCAAAATTAAGGACTATTGTAATTTTATCTTTTTTATACCTACGGGTAAAAAGAATTTGATCATTATTGATTTCAAGCTTTTCATAGCTCCCATATTGCAGGCATTTCTCTTTATTTCTTAGGGTTATCAATACTTTATAGGTATTCAGGATGGAATTTTTCTGTTGTAATGATTGTTGAACATTGATGTTCTTGTAGTCTTCCTGAACTTTTATCCAGGGAGTTCCAGTTGAAAAACCGGCATTGTTGCTGTTGTCCCATTGCATAGGACTGCGTGATTTATCCCGGTTATGATCATTGCCCCAGACAAGTGCTTGTTCGGGAGTTTTGCCTTCATTAAGTGCCAACTGGTAAAAGGTCTTGCCCTGTACATCGGCTATTTCATCATAGGTTGAAGCCGTAATGTTTTGCATCCCAATCTCTTCACCGTAATAAAGAAATGGCACTCCTTTGGCTGTTAAAATCAGTGCCGCAAGCGCTTTGGCTCTTTCAATATTTCCTTCTGCCAGACGATTCATTAGGCGGGGATTATCATGACTTCCGAAAAACAGGGTAGGATAATCGCTCATGCTGTTTTCCATGCTTTGCAATTCGGTAAAAAGCCGGTTTGCCGAAAAATTGGGAACACTTCCAAAATTAAAATTAAAAACCACATCCATTAGTTGTGGCGACTGGTAAAGTTTGAGTACCTCAATTTGATCGTTTCCAACTTCGCCTACCGTAAACCGATCAGGATATTCGTTGACGGTGGATTTGATAATGGCAATCGCATTTTTAACACCCGGTTGATTAATATTATACAAATGCTGCTGTTTCCCATTTTTTACTGGGTTATCCGACCTAATATCATCGGAATTCAGGAAATTGATTACATCAAACCTGAACCCATCAATTCCCAATTGGAGCCAATAGCGGAGTACTTTTTGAATTTCGTTTACAACTACTGGGTTCGACCAGTTAAGGTCGGCCATGCGTACGTCAAACTTATGTAAATAATATTGATTGGTGAGTGAATCAAACTTCCACGCTCCTCCACCAAAAAAGGACTCCCAGTTATTGGGTTTGTCACGCCAGATATAATAATCGCGATACAGATTATCCTTTGATTTTCGGGATTCCTGAAACCAATAAGCATCGGTTGAGGTATGGTTGACCACCATATCCATAATGACCTTTATTCCCCGAAGATGCGCTTGATCCAGAAAAATTTTAAAATCGTTAAGTTGACCGTATATTGAATCTATTTGATAGTAATCGGCCACATCGTATCCATTATCTACTTTGGGAGATTTCAAGAATGGTGTAAGCCAGATGCCTTTGATACCAAGCGATTGCAAATAATCCAACCGAGTGGTCATTCCTGAAAAATCACTGTATCCGTTGCCATCGTTATCCTGGAATGACGGCATATAAATCTGGTAAAAAACCGATTCTTTCCACCATTGCGAACTACTGCTCTTTATGGGAGATTGAGCTATGGCTGATAAAGAACTTAGGATAACTAAAAAAATTAGAATGGAGCGAAACATGCTATTAGTTTATAATTCTTTGTTTTGTAAACCCATAAATAATAATCACTTGTCTTTATTTCAGTAACACAAGGTACTAGCTAAAGGAAACAATCGATAATTTAAATAAGGGAGGCTCAATTCCCCACCAATTTATATGCAGAAACATTGAGCCTTTCCCAAATTAATTCGTTTCAAGCCAAAGAGAATTCATAATGAAAAAAAAACCTTCAAGGCTAAAGAAACCTTGAAGGTTAATAAGCTGTTATTCGATTAAAATGTTTTAACAATTATATAACTAGTTTTTTTCGTTTGCATATATGGTAGCAATTTGAGATGGAGTTAATGCTTCATTGTAAATTCTAACGTTATCAATACTACCACTAAATGTAGCTTTGTATTTATAAGAGGCATCATACCAAGGCTCGCCAATATATTGATCCCAACCAGCACTGCTTGTTTCGGTTCCAATTACGAATATAGCATCAGTAGCAAAATGTCTAAGAGCTTCTCCTGGAGTAACTATTTTTTCGCCCGCTAATACTCCGTTATAATAGTTTATATGCTTGCCTGATGTTTGATCGTAAGTTGTAGTAAACATAGCCCATGTGCCTGGTACTAATTTAACAACTTGTTCAGCGTCATAATCACTTCCTCCTGTTCTCTCGGCTAAAGTTCCATAAGAAATTGTAGAAACCATAGCTCCATGAGCTGGTAATGAAGTTTTATACCCTGCCCAAGAGTTATTCGACACAACATAATATTCACCATCAGCTTTTAACTCTTTCACTTTCACCCAATAACTTATAGTCAAACTAGATGCATTGGTTAATAAAGCAGAATTCTCTATTTCAATATAACCAGCATTAACATTGTCGCCAGCTGTGTTTCCGACAAAATCGTAGGCTGAATTTGCATCTCCTTTTACCCCAGCAACTTGATTTACCGTATTAGAAATAGTTCCATCATGTCCATTTCCTGTTTTATCTTCAAGTGGGCTGTCTCCCTCAAAATTCCAAAAAGCCACTAAGCTTTCAAGAACAACTAATTTCACTTTCACTTTGTAAGTAGAAACTGCTATTTTGTCTTGTGCAGTAACTACAAGGTCATTAGAGCTTCCTGCATCTAAAGCTACTGCAATTTCATTGCCTACTACAGCTACGCCATCATAAGTGGCAGTGGCATTAGCCGAAAGAGTTAAAATAATAGTTGCTGATGTAGCAGCACTTCCATCGTCTTTGCTCACTACAATATCAGCATCCTTTATGGCTACAGTAACACCTACTACCGTTCCCTTAACTGTTGCAGCTGTTACAGATGACTCCTTAGATAATACAGGATCATCTTCTTTACACGATGTAGTAGCTAAAGCTGCTACCATCATTACTAACGAAATTCCTTTCAACAAATAGTTTTTCATGATCATAAATTTTAGTTTGTTAATAATAAATAATTCTACGTTTGAGTTTTACCTCATTAAAAAATTGTAATTAATCCTTCTTTTTATACTTGTGAATTTGATTTTAAGCAAGTGAAACCGCTCATTTAAACATAGTTATGATTTAAGCTAATAATCTGAATTTTGTTTTAAATTTGAATTTAACTGAAGTTCAATAAATGGGATTGGGAAATAATTGTGCTTGCTTTCAATACCGCCTCCTTTTCCATTTTTTCCATATTTTGCAGCGTAGCTCTCCATAGTGCTTATTAAGTCTCCCCAACGTACTAAGTCAAAACGTCGTTGCATTTCAAACCCAAGTTCTACTCTTCTTTCATGCTTAATTGCAGTTCTCATAGCAACTTGGTCAGTAACATCAATATCAGCTAAAAGCCCAACAGGTATCGTGCCGTACCCAGCTAATGATTCATCGTATAAGAAACTCTCTCTCGCTCTTTTTCTTACCGTATTAAGAGGAATAGAGGCATCTGCGGTACGCCCTAACTCATTCAGAGACTCAGCTTTCCAAAGCAATACATCGGCATATCTAATATTTTTGTAATTCAGATCCCCATCGTTGGTATTTGATAATTCAGATGATGGCTGTACGTATTTTTTTTGAACATATC
>JBAYKX010000052.1:0-36790 GCA_041664345.1 Salinivirgaceae bacterium | reverse complement strand
TATCCATTTTTTAAAACAGGGGGGTAGGTTTTTAAATAAGCAATATTTGTAATTGTAATTAATTGCATAGCTATTACTTATGTATTTATAAGTCGTAATTTGCTCTTTTGTCGGTTGATAGTGTTTTTAAATAACAAACCACACGAGAGGACACGTGCAGCAGCGGGGGTATTGAATTAATGGGTTTGCTATTCTTCAGTATCGGTGTTTATTTTTGAAGGATGCTGGCTTGTATGAAAAACATCTGCAATAATGATGCAGTCGTCAGTTACTTCATAAATAATTTTGTAACTCCATTTTGAGACAGAACGATAATTTTCCGGTTCATCAACCAAGTATTCTTCGATAGAAAATTTTTCAGGAAAATCGTTCAAGTTATTGACTAATTTTATTAATTCTTTCTTCACCATCCTGGCAGCAGGAATAGAGTCTTTTGCTATATAATCGTATATTTTGTCGAGATGCTTTTTGGCTAACCTATCCCAACGAATTGGGAGCTTTTTTCGCTTTACCAATTCTCAACCTCCCTTTCAACTTCTTCCTGCGTTAAAAAATCGCCCGATTTCACTCTTTTAGAAGCTGATTTTACCCTATTCCTGAGTTCTTGTTGGGTTATGGGTGAACCATTGGGATTATATCCAATAATTACAGTGCTTTTATATTCTTTGCTCATGGCATAAACCATTTTTAAAAACCGCTCGTCGGCAAGGTTTATATAGTTGTGTAATTCTGTTCTTAATTCCGGTATTCCCATGATGAATCTATTTTGTACAAAAATAACGTTTAATATTGATTTGTAGATTCATTTTTCAGGGAAATTGCTTTAATAAAATCCCAATCCGAAGATAGAGCTTAGAAGTTAAAAATTTGAATTTAGCACCCAGTAACCAGTAATCAGCATTAACCAGCAACCAGTAACTAGCAACCAGCCTCCAGTCGCATTTCTCAAATCTCATAATCTCACGTCTCACGTCTCAAAATATCACATCTACTTGCCTAGCATTTCGCCGCCAACTTATCGAATCCCTTTCGTTTGGAATATTCATTTACCTGGTGCATAAAAGCCTGGAACCGTGTGTCAAATGAAGTGTCCTCTTGACCGTCGTAGGCAAAATTTTCCCAGGGAAGGCCATCGTTATCTGCTCTAAATACATTGGAAACCGAAGCGTTTAACGTGCCGGGCATGCACGAAAAAGGCAAAATATTTACAATCCCTGATACATATTTTTTTGATAATATGGAAGCAGTACCAATTGCCATCGGTGGGTCGCCGTCGTAATCCTGGTGGATGTATTTATTGCTGTGGGCCAGCATATCTTTTACAGCCATCTCTTCTTCCAAAGGAAAAATGGAGCCTACAGCCCTTACCAGTTGATCTTCGAAATGGTGCTGGAAAAAACCTTGAAAGTTGGCTTTTATCAACCCTTTGGTATCTTTTTTCCATTTACTGTCACGGGCATAGCGATAGGTGGAATAGTGCAACCATTCGCCAAACGGGGCCATTAAGGTTTCGGCACCCAATTTTTCAAGCCGGTCAACTAAAAAGCTGCTGCAAAACGGATTGTCGCGCATAAATACTTCGCCCACAATGGCAACCACCGGTTTCCTGGAGCCATTGGAGTAAGGTATGTGTTTGAATTTTAAGGCAGAGTCTTTCATTACCGTTACCAGATTTTTGCCGCCATGTTCCAAACTTTCAATTACATTATCGAGGCACTCTTTGTAAACCTTATTGGTCATGCCTTTTATATTCTCGTACGGACGTTTTTGCTCCTGCATTTTCCGTAACAAATCAATGGCTATAATACCTCGGTAAGCCGTTATTCTCCACTTGGTGGCATGTCCGGGTGCTATATTGGCATAAGAATCTTCGTTGCTGGGTTGAAGAATTTCCACATCGTTAAAACCCATTTTATTGAAAATAATCCGTTGAAGACGGTTGTAGTTGCCAAACCGGCACGGGCCGTTATGGTCGGGCATAAAAAAAGCAACCTTTTTTGGATCGATACCCAGTTCCATCAGCTTTTTCACAAAACTTCCGGTGGTGGCAATCATGGGAAAGCATTCCTGGCCGTTGGTGTGCTTCCGTCCAATTTCAATATCCGATTCATCCTGCATGGGAAGCACTTCGGCATTGATGCCAACACTTTTGCAAGCGGCGGCAAAGGCGTAAATTACATCGCGGGCATAAGGGAAATATAGGGTTTTGCCAGTTAAATCGGGTGCGGGATTCTGTGTATGATCAGCTATTTCGGTCTGTATTTTAGATGATTGAAATGCACCTTCCAAGCTATCAACAAAAGCCTCAATGCGGGTAATCATTCCGGCATCGGCACTGTGTTCGTCCACCTCTAAATGTAGGTAAGGCTTGTTGTGAATCTCCTTTTTTACGTAATGCTGAAGAAAGGTATCGGGGCCGCACCTGAAATTACCCAAGTAAATGGCATTCAGGTTTTTGGTTTTGGAAACGATTCGGGCAGCCGACAATATTTTCCGGCCATTGGGCCAATACATGTTCGGATAAGTATCGGTAATATCTTCATCCCTCCAAGGCAAAAAGTCGAGTGGAATGGGCACAATGTCCATGCCAATGAGCTTTTCCACCAGGCTCAGGTTTTGCATGGGGTCATTGGTGTTGTATGGCCGGCCAATGATTACAAATTTCATTTTATTGTCCGGTAAATTAGCCAGCACCTCTTTTCCCCGCAAGGTAACGGATTTTTCGAATGCCTCCTGCGCCAGATTTGCGGTTTTAACGGCTTCTTTGGTTTTTGATTTAGCAATGCCAAAGGTAACCTTCATAAAGTCCGAAATTTCTTTCTGAAAGGCGGTGTCGAAGTATTTAAAATGAAGAGTAGGAATTAAAAGTTTGTTTGCGTCTTTATGTTTATTCAATGCGGCTTTCACCATAAAGGGATGCGATTGAACCCAAGGGCAATTTGAATTGCTCGATTTTTCACCCTCGCTTGCTTTTGCGTTCACCACGAAAGGGAGAAATACAAAATCGACATTTTTCTCCAACAGGTTGTTCACATGGCCATGAATGAGCTCCACCGGCAAGCAAGTCTCTGCCGTCATCATTTCAATGGAATTGTTCAACAGGTTTTTATCCGAATCATCGGAGAGGATTACATCGAAACCAAGTTTTTCAAAAAAGCTTCTCCAGAACGGGAATTCCTGGTAAAACTGCATCAATCCGCGGGGAATTCCTATTGCTGTTTTTGTGGTTCGTTCGACGGGTTTATAACCGTTTAGTAACAATTGAGTGCGCTCCTCAAAAAGGTTTGGAATGCCAAGGCCTTTTCCTTTTCGTTCATCAATTTCATACATATCGCAAATACCACCATAGAATAATGGTTTTTGGCCTTCAACCTTTACACGCCTTATTTCGCAATGGTTCGAGCATTTGTTGCAGGTAAATTTATCGGTAGTAAACGGAACTTTGCTAACATCGAACCCCTTAAACTTGGTTTTTTGGCCGTTAACCATTTTGTTTCGGGCAATAATGGCGGCACCAATGGCACCAGTTACATCGAAATGAGGTGGAATGTTGATACGTTTTCCGGTAATTTCTTCAAAAGCCGCCACCACCGCTTTGTTGTTGGTTACGCCCCCTTGAAAGTAAATGTGGTCGCCAATGGGTTTGTCGCGAACCACCCTGTTTATGTAATTTTGAACCGTACTGTAAGCCAATCCGGCAATGAGGTTTTCTTTTTTATCGCCTTTCTGTAAATAGGAATTCAAATCGCTTTCCATAAAAACGGTGCAGCGCTCGCCTAGTTTTGAAGGGTGCATACCTTGAAATCCGTGCGCTTCAAACTCTTCTTTAATGTTGATGTTCAGTTTTTCGGCTTGCTCTTCAAGAAAAGAACCGGTGCCGGCGGCACACACTTTGTTCATTTCAAAATCGGTTACCACTCCGTTTTCAATATGGATGTATTTGGAGTCCTGTCCACCGATTTCAAAAATGGTATCTACTTCCGGATTGTATGCAATGGTTGCCGTAGCTTGGGCGGTAATTTCATTTTGTATGGTGTCGGCTCCAATAAAATCACCAGTTAAATACCTGCCGGAACCAGTGGTTCCAGCGCCAACCACCATAACTTTATGGCCAATTTCATCGCCAATTTCCGACAATCCCTGCCGGATGGCATTCAGGGGTTTGCTGGCCGTTGGCAGATATCGTCGGGCAATTACGTTTATATCTTTGTCAATTAAAACCACGTTAGTACTGAGCGAGCCTACATCAATTCCCAAATAAACATCCACTTTTTCTTTTTCCTGGCTGATGTCGCGAATCTCTTTGTTGAGTTTGTAGTTGCGCTTCACCAAAGGTTTTAAGCTGGAATATTTAGATTGTTCGGTTTTATCCAAAAAGGCTTGAAGTGGTTCCAGTCCTTTAAAAGGAACCAGTTCTGTTTTATTTTTTTTGAAATACAGCACAGAGCCAATGGCACCCATTGCGGCGTAATGTTCCGGTACAATTAAATCGCCATTATTCAAATCTAATATTTCGCGGAAAGCCCGTATCATTCCCACATTGGCAGCAACACCTCCTTGAAACATTACCGGTGTTTCCAGGATTTTGCCTTTTCCCAGGGTGCTTTTAAAATTACGGGCAACAGCAAAGCACAATCCGGCAACAATATCATGCACCGGAGTGGCAATCTGTTGCAGGTGAATCATATCGCTTTTGGCAAAAACGCTGCAACGTCCTGCAATACGAGGTGGGTTTTCCGATTTTAATGATAATTCCCCAAATTCCTTATCAATACTTACCCCAATTCTTTTTGACTGCTGATCGAGGAAGGAACCGGTACCGGCTGCGCACAAACTGTTCATGGCAAAATCAGTTAGATACGATCGTCCTTCGCCGTTTCCGTTCTTCATGAAAATAAGCTTGGAATCTTCACCACCCATTTCAATAACCGTTCTAACCTTTGGAAAAAGCTGCGAAACGGCGGTTGATTGTGCAATTATTTCATTTATAACCACGCCACCAATCAATTCAGCCGCTTTTTTGCCTCCCGAACCGGTAAAGGCTATTTGCTTTAAATTTTCTTGCGGATGGATGGAAAATATTTCATTTATCCGGTCTTTTAAAATGTGGAATGGCTTGCCATAC
The DNA here is from genome assembly GCA_041664345.1 of Salinivirgaceae bacterium. GTDB lineage: Bacteria > Bacteroidota > Bacteroidia > Bacteroidales > SZUA-534 > GWE2-40-63. The sequence continues at coordinate 31,665 of JBAYKX010000052.1, read as the reverse complement.
GTAAAATCGTAATATTCATTAAGTATCTTGTTGTCAGAGTCTAATACTACTGTATTTATTGAGGTAGAGCCAATATCAATGCCAAGAAAAAAATCCATGTCGGTTGAAATTATTTTTTGTGAAAATTATATAAAAATATGCTACCAAGCAATAATTGGATTTACTCAACTAAAATACTTTCATTTTTTCCCATTTACAATTTCTTTCAAGGCAATCATCGATTTTATGGGGCTATAGCTCATAGCATAATTTACCAGCCAATCGGGAAAATTTGAGCCCAAATCGGACGAAATCATAAAATCCAATTGCATTAAATCCTTTTTGATGGGTGTTAACTGCCAGTGCGCCCTTACATACTGAACTCTTGTCCGGTCTTCTTTTTCAGGAATCATTCCATTGTAATTCATTGAGTTGATGTTGGTAACTCCAGAAATGGAATCATGGGAAATTTTCATGTGAATAACCACGTCCCTGTCTGAAATTGGCCAAGGAACATCTGCCACATAATAGTAATACAATTCACCGGTGCCCACCCGCTTCAATAATTTCGATTCCACACAGCCATAACCCCATGTGTGAAGCAAATCAACATTGGTTATTATTGACTGTACGGTTTGAACTGTTGCATTTATGGTAGTAGTCAGTTTTAGTTCCTTGATATTTGATTTTTCAGCCGTCCGAAAATAGACGGTAATGTCGTTCGATTCTTTAAAAAATATCCATTTACCCGCATTTTCTTGGGCAATTGAATTCAAAATCAACAAATTAGTTACTAGAATTAAAATGCATTTTCTCATTTTGATAAGCCATATTATTTTTAATTGTTTTGAGTATTCCTTGTTTTACCTCATTAAATTTCAAGTGTAACACAAGTCGATAACCTGTCATCATTTTAATTTTTTCCCTTTCTCTGCCAGTGGGTTTTACCGGTGAGAACGCTTCGCTAAGTTCTCGCTTCGCTCGAAATGACCGGCATCTTCAAGGGGATAGGAGGTGGAAGATGGGGCGGCGGAGCCGCCCCATCTTCCACCTATGCCACACTATACGAACTGTCATTCCGAACGGAGTGAGGAATCTCATGGTTTTCTATGTTGTCATTCAAAGTTCAAAGTAGAGTAATAATTTTTGCATCAGCAAATAAACTAGGTTATTGGAACCTTTTTTAATTCAATTATTATTAATTTTCCATGGTTAATTAAAAATTATAGAGGTCGGTAGCTAATTGCATATCCATTTGTGTGTTTTGCTATATACCCCTTCCCCTGTCGGGACTTCCCCTTGTGAAGGGGAAGATGTATAGTCCTGGCAGTATTGTTAATTTGATACGATCTCCCCTAAACCTAGGGGAGATGTCGACAGACAGAGGGGTACAAGAAACACAAACAGAAGGTTCAAAGTATGAATACCATTGATTTCGTGTTATGTATTTATCTACTGACCTCTAAAAAATTATTAACTGATCTAATATCTAAACTCTAAACTCTATGATTGGATTCAACAATGGAAATTATGTTCCAATTTCGCAAATAACCATACCTGCCGACTCACTGGCAGTGAATAGGGGATATGGGGCATACGAGTTTTTTGGTGTACATAACGGTAAACCCTTTTATTTGGATAGGCATTTGCAGCGGTTTGCCAATTCGTTAAAAGCATTGCGCTTGTATTCAAATTTCTTTGATGGTCTGGAAGAAATTGTTATAGAGTTGATCCGCTTAAATCCTATTCCCGATTTTTACCTGAAGCTTTTTGTGCTGCCCTTAAATGCCAGCAATCCAGAAAAGATGGAAGGTGGAATATATATCTTTCCTGTGGTTTTCCCTCCGTTCAGCGCCTTGGAGTTTGAAACTGGAATGCCGTTGATTAGCCGCGAATACCAGCGATTTTTACCGGAAGCTAAATCAACCGCCTATTTAGCCGGCCAATATTGGCAGCAGGAGATTGACTTAGCCAAGGCACTCGATGTGTTGTTCCATTCCCATGGTTTAATTTTCGAAACCTCGCGTGGCAATGTGTTCATGGTTAAAAACGGTCGGATTATTACTCCTAAGAACGGAATTTTGAAAGGCATCACCCGCAGTGTGGTAATTGATTTGGTGCGGCAAAAGGGTTTGGATTTTGTGGAGCAAGAAATCAAATTTACCGAAATATTGGAAGCCGATGAGGTTTTTGTAACCAGTACCACCAAAGAGGTAATGCCCATTATTAGAATTGATAATGTTCAAATTGGTAATGGGAAACCCGGCCCGACCACAAAATGGATTATTGAGGAATTTATAAGGCACAAAAAGAAATATTGTAATTAATTGGTGGCTCACTTGATAAATATAGCCACAGATTCACAGATAGCATTTATTTGATTTCTCTGTGAATCTGTAGTTTAATTTGGGTTAAGATTAACCTTTTTTGATATTTGATATTTGATATTTGATATTTGATATTTGATATTTGATTTTTGATTTTTGATTTTTGATTTTTGATTTTTGATTTTTTTTTCACCTATTGCTCCAATTCCTTCACAATAGCCAATGCTTGGTCGCGGATGGGTTTTTGTTTAACCCGCCATACCTGAATTCCAATTAGTAAGGCTGTGGTCATTACAGGAATATAGATTGCTTGTACCCATAATACCCTTATAATTCCTGATTCCATGGTAAGTTCCTGATAAAATTTAAGTGTTACTCCAACATCCATAAGCAAAAGTGCCAAGATGACTAACAATAACCTTCCAGTCAAAATTTGATAACGGTTGGCTGCCTTTTGCATCATTACTTTGGTAGGTAACGAATAGTCAATTTGCTTAAATTCTTTGGTATTTTTCCGAAATATGATAAGAAAAACGATGAAAGATAGCACGTAAAAAAGGCCTGAAAGGCGGTTTAAATGATTTAATTCCCCATCGGTACTAAAAATCAGGAGTCCTGAATAAAGCGGAATCATTATCCAATAAATCCATTGAAAACTTCTGGATATTCTAAGATTACGGGAATCTTCAGCTTTCATGCGGTTCATAAGGGTATTTAAGTCCATATTGGATGGATTGTTAAAATCAAATTGGATATTATTCCTTGTCATGGTCTCCTCCTTTCAATTGGGTTCGCAGGGTTTCTTTTATTCTATGGATTTTTACTTTTACATTGGGTTCGGTAATACCAATAATATCGGCAATTTCTTTTATGCTCAACCCTTCCAGTTGTAACGATATCAGTGCTTTGTCAATTACCGAAAGTTGGTTCAGCTCAATTTGTAAACGGTTTAACTGTTCTTCTTCCATTAATTTCTCCTCGTAACCGGAATCCTGAATCAGGGAATTTAGGTTCAATGTGTCAGTGCCCACATTTAACTTCATTTTTTTATACGATTTTCCCATGTAGCTCAGCGATGTATTTACAGCAATCCGGTATATCCAAGTACTCAAGGCAGCTTCGCCCCTGAAGTTATCCAGGCTTTTCCAGATATTTATCAATACGTCCTGATAAATATCCTTTTGTTCATCAGGATCGGGTGCATAATAGCTGCATATCCGTTTGATACGTTCGCTGTTTTCAGTCACAATGGTTTTAAATTGTTCCTCTTTATTTGCCATTTGTTTTTTTAATGGTTTTATTAGTTAGTAAAGGAAACCATACTTTGGTTACAAATTTTCCCAACATTCCATTATTAGGTTTGAAATAAGTAGTGATTTATTTGCTTAGGATACAAGTTGTTTAATAAATTTTACAACCTACTTACCAGCCTGGATGTACTGTTTCAAACTCTCCACATAGTTTTCAAAGGCTTCAATGCCAACCGGGGTAATTTTTAGCGAAGTATTTTGATAATTATTCTTAAACGATTTCACCACTTTAATATAACCGGCTTCCTGAAGTTTTTTAATCTGCACACTTATATTTCCCGAAGTAGCATGGGTAGCATCCTTAATTGCGTTAAAATCTATCTCACTACTGGTCATCAACAACGAAACAATGGTAAGGCGCAATTGCGAATGCAGTAAAGGGTCTAAATCGTTATACATGGCTTTCGTTGCGCGAAAAGTTGAGTATAATGCCGGGAACAACAATCCCAATTAATGAAACCACGGATAATACCAAGGCATGAAATTCTTTTTCCAGAAAAAAGGAGCCATAAGCAATGATATTGATTGCAATCCCAGTAGCAATAAAAAATCTATTTCGTATTAAAACTCCTGTGAGTAAAGGCCACAATGAAAAAAGTATCAGCATAAATGGAATAAGAGCTAAACCAAATTTATTCCAGAAAAAGAAACCGGCAATCATTAAATTTAAGCCCAAAATGATGCCCAGTAAGCTAAGCAGTGAGCCTATAATATTGGTCGATTTTACTGTCTCTTTTTTATTTTTGTAATAAAAATAGGTTATTATTCCTGCAATGGGCATAATGAAATAGGGGAAATAATTGATTTGGTAATAACCGAGTTGAATCAAAACAAACTGTCCTAAACTAGCTGCAAAGCTGCATAATCCGAGAAAAATGAATGAAAATCCATTGTCGTGGAATCTGGTTTTAGCATCCGATATAACCGATGCAATCAATGCTAAACTTTCCGATGGGGTAAATTCTCTGTTTTCCATATTTCTGTTTTTTAGTACCAAACAAATATAAAGTAGTTCATAATATAAACCAAATGTTTTTTTGTTATTTTAGTCATCCGATGAATTTTTAATTAACAGAATACCAACTTAATAATATTTCCAATTTTAACAATAGATTAATCGGATGACTTTTCGGAGTGGACTCAATTTTAAAATTTGCACCTTTGCACCATGAAAATAGCCATCATAGGAGGGGGAGCAGCCGGTTTTTTTTCGGCCATTGCAGCAAAGGAAAATTTTCCGGATGCACAAGTGGTTATTTTTGAAAAAACACAAAAACTATTATCCAAAGTTAAAATTTCAGGTGGCGGACGGTGCAATGTTACCAATGGTTGCACATCAATAAATGAACTCTGTGCCGCTTATCCCCGTGGAGGCAAAGAGCTTAAAAAAGCCTTTCACATTTTCAACACTAAACATGCTATGGATTGGTTCCAGTCCAGAGGAGTGCCGTTGGTCATTCAAGACGATAATTGTGTTTTTCCGGTTTCACAAAGTTCGCAAAGCATCATTGATTGTTTTTTAAGGGAATCAAAAAGGCTGGGCGTTCAGATTCAATTGGGTGTGAACCTGAAATCGATAAAATCAATGAATGAACAATTGGCTTTGTTTTTTAATGACGCAATCCAACCGGAATTGTTCGACAAGGTAATAGTTACCACCGGTGGCTCACCCAAACGGAGCGGGTTGGAATCGCTGGAAGCATTGGGTCATAAAATTGAAAATCCGGTGCCATCGTTGTTTACTTTTAAAATGCCTAATGAACCCATCACCCAACTCATGGGAGTAGTGGTTGAAAATTCGCTGGTAACTATTCAAGGCACCAAGTTTATGGCATCGGGACCTTTGTTGATAACCCATTGGGGCATGAGCGGTCCGGCTATTTTAAAGTTATCGTCGTATGGCGCCAGAATGCTGAATGAAGTAGGTTATAATTTTAAGGTTCAGGTAAATTGGGCAAATGAGCGGAACTGCGATGTTGTACTTGAATATTTGAGAACCGTTGTGAAAGAACATCCCAATAAATTATTGGCCAACTTTCGCCCTTATGCTTTAACAACCAGATTGTGGCTATTCCTATTGACAAAAATTGCTGTATCGACCGACAAAAACTGGGGTGAACTGGGAAAGAAAGAACTTAATAAGTTGGCAAATGTGCTTACCAACGATGAATATTCTGTGAACGGGAGAACCACGTTTAAAGAAGAGTTTGTTACCTGTGGTGGCGTTAGTTTGGAAAGCATTGATATGAATACCATGCAAAGCAAAGTGTGCCGGAACCTCTATTTTGCCGGCGAAATAATGGACATTGATGCCATTACCGGAGGCTATAATCTACAATGCGCGTGGACTACTGGGTTTATAGCTGGAAAATTAAAATAGAATTTTTGCAAATAATGTGAGCATCCTTTATGATTTTTCTGCATCATTGTAAGAAATATAGTTATGAAAAATAAAACTACAAGATGATTGAAAAAGCAATTCTATTTATTATTGCCAGCCTATTGATTTCAGGATGTTGCAACGAAGAACCCGTTGAAGCCGGCCGATATCCGCTTACCGATGTTGAATTGCAACTAATACCCTATTCATTGGGCGATACCATACGGTTCATACACTCCAATGGCTACGAATTTGATTTTAAGGTAACCAAAGAAACGTTGGAGTGGAAAAAACATTCTGAATTTTGCGAATGGAATTGCTGTGGACAAGGATATTATTCCTATCAACAGAAAACCACGGTTTTAGAATCGTTGTACCCAAAATTATCATTGAAATTTCAATTGGGTGGGAATGATTGGTATTACTATTCCAATAATTTGAATATTGATATAAATAATAGGTTTGCTCTTTCCATGCCATTCGATAGTTTAGGCAATATAATTTGCGACAATCAAACCGTTCGCTGTTACGATACGCTAAGGATCAATGGATACCTTTTTTATTATGTATTTGAGAAGGATTTTGATTTTTACTACTCTCTTGAAGATTCTACTTTGTTTATGCCAGAATCAATTTTATACAACCAATATGGACTGCTCCAAATTAAAATGACCAACGATGAAACGTATTCTCTCAAAAATTAGAACAGCCTTATTATTCAGTATTTTCGTTTCAACGGGTTTTCTGTTGGCCTGTATTGATGAAGTAGAAGGAACCTTTTATATTTCCGATGAAGCATTAAAATACCAAATTGATACCACCATTACTTCGTTTCAGATGCAGGATAATTTTGGTATTACCGAAGGATTCTATTTGGATCAAAATATTTGGTATGCCACCCATCATTATTTTAGCCAGGTGGGCAATGGAGCCACTTACATCGAAACATTTGGTGTGAATTATTATTCAGTGCTTGGCAATTATTCATTTATGTTTGTGTTAAGGGCCCAAGTTGAATACACCCAAATGGAAATAGAATGGAATCAAACCGACAGGATCAGTTATAATTTTAATTCAAAAAAGGTTGAGTCCGGTTTAAAAGCCAACATTTCGTTTTTTGATTCATTGTCGGTAAGGAACCATACATATTACCGTATTATCGAAGTCGATTTTTCAACTATTGCCAATCAAATTGGGCCCGATACCCCATTAAAAATATTCATCTCGGGCAACGATGGGTTAATTAAATTCATCAGAAAAGAGGGAATTGTAGTTGAACGGATTTATAACGAGCAACCAGTTCCAATTCAACAACCTTGGTAAATGCTACTTTAGGTAGGGCTTGCAAAAGGCAATTCAATGTTGTTTAGCCCACATTCGGGCTACATTCTTAACAAAACATATTGATTTATATGGAAAATTCCACCCATGATACTCATTAGGTTAAACAAACCTCTAAAACAGCGTATCATGGAAACCAAGAAAAATCAAAAAGCTGATATCCGCAACCTGCGGATTATCTTTCTTGAATTTGGAATGATTGTAGCATTAGGCTTAGTTTTAGCCGCCTTTCAATGGGGAGTTAACGATAGGAGTGGGGTCAAATTTGATTACCAGATTCCTACTGAATTACCTATAGAGTTGCCACCCATTACTACTGTTGACAAACCCAAGCCACCGGAACCTCCAAAGCCGCCTAAGGCGTTAGAGATTGAGCTAATTAAAAATAATGATCAACAGCCACTTGATACGGTTGATTTTTCCAGCGAAGCAACACAGGAACAGCCAGTTGTTACAATACCCTTAGAGGTTGAAGTGGAACTGGCCGACACTACGTATGAAATTTATTTGGTTGATGTAATGCCTAAATTTAAAGGGGGTGATGAAGCACTCGTAAGGTTTATTGGTTCAAAAACCGTCTTTCCAAAAGAAGCAATTGAAAATAGAATCGGAGGTAGGGTTTATGTATCGTTTGTAATCAATGAAACCGGACAAGTTACTCAAATAGCCTTATTACGTGGAGCAGACAATATACTGAATCAGGAAGCGCTCAGAGTTGTTTCATCAATGCCAGATTGGATTCCTTGTCAAAAAAGGGGAAAACCAGTAAAAGTTAAATATCAGGTACCTATTAATTTCAAAATCAATTAGTCCATTTTACGAAATCTATCAGTAAGCCTTTAAAAACCTGACCCTTGTGGTTGGGTTTTTTTATGATATAAACTGAATAACGTTTTTGAGTTAAAATCGCAAGATTGTGAATAATTAATTTTCATTTCTAAAATCTAACCAAGCTTTTCCTTTTATCTTTGTCGGTTTAAGATTTAAGAAAGTAATTTTTTTAAAGAAATGATTTGTTAATTGGCAAACTCACTATCATGGCAAAAAAGGAAAAGCAAGACTGGAAAGATAGGCTGGATGTAGTGTATTCCACCAACCCCGATTTTAAGTATTCCAAAGAAGAGGAGGAAGTTCAGGAGACATTACCTCCTGCAAAGCAAACCTTGAAAGTAAGCATCGACAGAAAGCAACGCAAAGGTAAGTCAGTCACTTTGGTGGAAGGATTTATTGGCAGTGATGATGATTTAAAGGAGCTTTCGAAAGTTCTGAAAACCAAATGCGGCGTGGGTGGTTCGGCAAAAGAGGGTGAAATTATCATCCAAGGGGAGTTTAAGCAAAAAGTAGCCGAAATATTGTCAGTATTGGGCTACAAGGTGAAGCTTATTGGGGGTTAATGGAATTTTGATGCAAGATGTGAGATATGAGACACAAGAATCAAGACACAAGATGTGAGATTTGAGACATGAGATTTGAGACATGAGTATCAAGTATCAAGAATCCAGTAACCAGTAACCAGTAACCAGACAAACCAGCACCAAGCACCCAGTAACCAGTAACCATATATCCATTTAACCATATAACCATTTAACCATTTAACCCAGCACCCAGTAAAATTAACGTATTATTGAAACTATTGAATGGCAAAAGAATTAATACTTGCAATTAACGATCATCGTAAATTTGGAACTCTGATTTCTGCTTATGTAATAAATCCGTCCGAAGGAAATACCTTTTATACCAGTATTGAAAAAGCCAACAACATTAATGTTAAGGATATTGATGAGTTCACCAACACTAAAGCCACTATTGTAAAGCTCATAAGCGAATACGATGACAGTTACATTGCCAACTTGTTTACCCGCAAAAAAGAAGAAGCACGTGATTTTATCAAGAAAGTTGATCAGGAATTTATTGAGTTGCGCATCAAGCCTCATATTGAAAGGCGCTTGCATCAAATAATCAAGCTTTTGCCAACGGCTCAATTGCGTATTTTTTATAAAGACCGCAGCTATGCTACCATTTACCTTGCCGATGAAATAAATCTTGCTGGAACCAACGCCAAAGCAGTATTTAATTTTAACCGGAATGAAGAAGGAATTCAGTATTTTTTGTCGATTCATCATGGGGGTGAAGTAATTATTTTAAAGAATAAGAAAGTTCAGATACTTACCGACTCACCTTGCAACCTGATTCTGAACCAGAAGTTATATACATTCCACGATGTGGATAGTAAAAAATTGCTACCTTTTTTTGAAAAACAGTTCATAAGCATACCCAAACAAACCGAACGTGCTTATTTCGAGAAGTTTGTACACAGTACCATAATGCATTTCAATGTAATAGCCCAAGGGTTTGTTATTAATGAACTATCGCCTACCCCCAAAAGACAGCTTTACCTGCAAAACGACATGCAAGGCAAACCCACGTTGCTTTTGAAGTTTCAATACGGTAACAAAATACTTTTGCCCAACAACTTGGATAAAATATTTGTTACCATGGAAGTAAAAGATGATAAATACATTTTTACAAAAACCATCCGAAACATCGATTTTGAAAAAGCAGCAAAAGAGCAGCTCAAACCCATTGGCCTCGATTCTCCTGATGGAATCCATTTCTATCCCAAGGTATTGAAAAATCAGTTGGCGGATGACGACCTTTTTTCGGTGATAAACTGGTTGAACCAAAACATTGAAAAGCTTAAGGGGCTATCTGTTGAATGCATGCAGACATTTTTTAGTCATAAATACCTACTGTCACCCATAAGTTTGGAACTCAGTGTGAGCGATACCAACGATTGGTTCGATGTGCAAGGAAGTGTTAAATTGGGCGGATTTACCATCCCGTTCATCCGGTTGAGACGCAATATTTTGAAGCACATCCGGGAATATGAACTGCCCGATGGAACCATTGCCATTCTGCCATTGGAATGGTTTGCCCGCTATAAGGAACTATTTTTGTTATCGGAGCTTAACCACGATTCATTGAAACTGCAAAAGTTCCATTTCAATCTGCTTTCGTCGCAACAAATTGGCATTAAAAGTTCATTGGGCGAAAAAATACAAAACCTGTTTGCTGAAGGATACAAGCTGGAAACGGCTGTTCCCAATGGATTGAAAGCACAATTGCGTCCATACCAAGTGGAAGGGTTTAGCTGGATGAAGCAGTTGAAACATCATAATTTTGGCGGTTGTCTGGCGGACGATATGGGTTTGGGCAAAACCCTACAGACTTTAACGTTGTTGCTTGAATCAAGCACTGAGCAAGTTGTGGTGCCTCAATTGGTTGATGAAAAAAACATTACCCAACTTAACCTTTTTGATGCTCCGGTAATTCCAACCTCTCCACAAATGAAGTCCCCAACAAATTTGATTGTCATGCCGGCATCGTTAATCTATAACTGGTACAACGAGGCTGCTAAATTCACCCCGCAGATGAAAGTATTCAAACATGTGGGGAATAACCGGATTAAAGATTTAGCCACTTTTTCAAAATACGATCTGATTTTAACCACGTATGGGGTTATCCGTAACGACGTGGATGAATTGAAAAATTTCCCCTTTCATTACGCAATATTGGACGAAAGTCAGGTGATAAAGAACCCCGAATCAAAAAACTACCAATCGGTAATTCAGTTAAAAGCATCGCACAAACTGGTACTTACTGGTACGCCTATTGAAAACAGTCTGACTGATTTGTGGAGCCAGATGAATTTCCTGAACCAAGGACTATTGGGAAGTTACAGCTTTTTTAAAAATGAGTTTGTTACTCCCATTGAAAAGCAAAACGATGAAGCAAAAAGCGAAAAGCTGCAAGCTCTCATTCATCCATTTATTCTGCGCCGTACAAAAGATCAAGTGGCCAAAGACCTTCCAGCCCGTACGGAACAGATTCTGTATTGCGAAATGGGCGAAGTGCAACGGAAAATTTATGAAGAAGAAAAATCGGCCATCCGGAACACTATTTTTGAAAGCCTGGAAAAGAAAGGAGTTCAAAACTCGGCTATTATGGTACTTCAAGCAATTACAAGGTTACGGCAGTTGGCAAACCACCCCAAATTGGTAAAAATTGAAGAAGAATCGGGTAAGTTTGAGGAGGTAACGCGCATGTTGCAAAATGTGGTGGCCGAAAAACACAAAGTGTTGATATTTAGCTCCTTTGTTGGTCATTTGAACTTGTATAAAAACTACTTGGAAGAAAACAACCTCAAGTATTCCCTGCTAACTGGCCAAACCAAAAACCGACAGGAGGTAATTGAAGAATTCCAGAACGATTCCGAAATACAAGTTTTCCTAATTTCACTCAAAGCGGGTGGGGTAGGATTGAACCTAACGGCAGCTGATTATGTTTTTCTTCTCGATCCGTGGTGGAACCCGGCAGCCGAAAATCAGGCCATTAACCGGGCACACCGAATTGGGCAGGATAAAAAAGTATTTGTTTACCGGTTTATTTCAACGGAAAGCATTGAGGAAAAAATTGTTCAACTTCAAGGGCGTAAAACAGAGCTGGCCGATTTGTTCATCAATACCAACAACCCGTTTAAGGCGCTTTCTTCTGAACGGATTAGGGAATTGTTTAGTTGATAATTCAAGTTCATAATATATCTGAAATAAAAGAGGATGGGCATTATAAATTTTAGTTAGGTTTGTAAAAACAAAAAACTATGAGCAAAGTTTTCCAATTATTATTGATAGTAGCTTTAGCTTCAACATTAAAAGCGCAAGAAGTAAATACCGACAAGGTTAAAGTAGGCGATGCGGCTCCGGTTTTCATTATTCAAACCATCGATGGGCAAACATTCGATTTGGCAAAGCTCAAAGGGAAAGTGGTTTATATTAATTTTTTTGCCACTTGGTGCAAACCATGTCAAAAATAGCTCCCTTTTGTGGAAAATGAAATCTGGAAAAGCATCAAAAACCCAAATTTTGTGATGTTGGTTATTGGACGGGAACATACCACCGAAGAATTGATAAAATTCCGCTCGAAAAAAGGCTTTACTTTTCCTTTAGCCGCCGATACCAATAGGCAAATATTTGATAGCTATGCCACCCAAAACATCCCACGGAATTTGATCATCGATAAGAACGGGAATATTGTTTATTTCAAACAGGGTTATACCGAAGAAGAGTTTAAGGAGATGGTGGAAATTATAAAGTCCTTATTATAACCCAAATTGAGCGATTTGCTGTCGCAAATCAGCTCAACTTAGGTATAAATCACTTCATTTGTTGGAGATAACGGAAATTGTAATTATTGAACCAATAAGATTTAAGCATAATCTTATATGCCGTAAAAATCATTATTCAATATTCTTGGTCCAATGCTCATCAAAAGAACTCCATCCTTCAGTCCAATCGTAGGTTCCAAATGCTCCTTTGTAGTTTGTGGTTTCAAACCAAGTGTCAGTATGGTTATATAAGTTATCACCGGTTGATACTTTCGGAAGATAATTGAATTCTATTTGGGCCGAAATTCCCACATCTTTTATTTCATTGTTTCCTAACTCAAAGTAATCAGCCCAGTTTTGGATTAATTCATCGCCCATTCCTATTCCATTTAATTTAAAGATGCTATCTGGAATATTAGAACCTACATTATAATGAACATTGTTTTCAATCTTTAGCTTCCCGGTAAGCCATTGTGAATAACAATCAGTTGAAGCATTTGTGTATTCAATAGTGGCTCCAAGTTGTTGCTCTACCATTATCGAATTCACTATTGTTCCACCAGCAAATCGGTTCAACGAAATCACTTTACCTGCAATGGTGTCCTGATTCCCAATCAAAGTGAGGTTCGAAAGGTAAGGTATGGAATAGGGTTTTTGGTAAACCGGATCGAGCGCACCACTTCCCTCAATCAAATTTCCTGCATTTCCAGCAGCCTGAACAGCCAAAACAAACTGCATCTTACCCTGATAACCTAAATCGTAATCAATGGCATCATCATCGGAATGAAAACTAATAATATTTTTCAAACTTACGGTACCGCCAAAAATCTCAATTCCATCATCGGCGCTATTTATAATTTCGATGTTCTCAATTTTTGTAGCATTTCCAACCCCACCCAAAGTCAAACCGTTTATTTCATTGTCGTGGTATAATGTAGAACCTGCATACCGAATAGAAATAAAAGACAATTCTCCACTATTATCATCAATTAGCGAACCACCATATTCCCCGCGGGGTTCACTGGCGGGAATTCCTTCAATAAAATCTTTCCCGAAGTCGGTATTTAATGGAGCTCTTCCAAGTATCAAAATTCCACCCCACAATCCGGTGGCATCTTTGGCAATGGACCCATTTAAGTCATCGGATTTGGCCGTAAACACGATTGGTTCGTCTTTAGTGCCATTGGCTATAATTTTTCCACCACGGGCAACAATTAAAGCACTGGCTGTAGCTCCTTGTCCAGCTTTAAAGCGGATAATAGTTCCTGGTTCAATGGTTAAAACTTGTCCGTCATTTACAAAAACAAATCCTTCCAAAACCAGATTCATTTCTTTGTTCCATGTAACCGTTCCGGTACCTCGCCCTTTATCAGTAATCACTTCGGAGCCAACAGGTAATTCAAAGTGGCTCTTTCGGCAGCTTTTGGAAATAAGAAGAATCAGCAACATCCAAACAAAAAATATTCTGTATTTCATATTCTCTATTTAAAAACTAAATTGAAGATTAACATACACAAAATGCAAATCAGTACCATTTTCTGCATAAGCAATTTTATCCTGATAATCGATGGCTATTTGTGTGTTTTTAATGGGGCTAAACTCAATTCCTGTGATGATAGTACTGCCATCGTTGCTCAAATTCCAAGGGTTTATCTCCCCTTCCAGCGTATTTGAAAACACATGATCATACCGCCCAAATAATTTTAGCTTTGAAGCCAACTGATACGTTCCATAAAATGAATACCCATACATGTCATGGTCGTTTTCTGATTTATTATTCCATTGGTAATTGTATTCGCCACCTACCGAGAATTTATTAAACATTACACCCACAAAACTAGCCATGTTCGATTGATTGTATTCGTAGGCAATTCCCGAATCGAAATAAAGCCGCAGCATAAGGTATTTAAGAGGTGTATAAGTGGCTCCAATCGATGTTTTAAAATCTTGTCCGATTGCAATTGGGTATATCCTTCACCATTTAAGAAAGAGGCATCTAAACTAATCTTATCTGAAATTACATAATCTAACAAAATTCCCATATCGGCACTTGGTCCAAACTTATTAACATCCTGAAAGCTTTGATAAATATAGCGAAGGCCCCAAAATTTTTCTTGAACTTTAAATTGTTGACAATCAGAAATCCCAATTTGGATGCTGAATTTTCCATTTTTGTATTGCATGTATGCATTCTTAAAATAGGCAAACCGCTTTTTTAAGGAATACTCTGAAACATCGTCGGGACTTCCAATATCTAATTTAATATTGGCCGAAAAATGGTCATCAAGTTTAGATTTATATCCTAAATAGGCTCTTTTTATCTCAAAACCTCGTTCTGTTTCCTCATTGTTTAAATCGGAATGAAAATTGGCAAAAATCAGTCCATATACTTCGCCCCTTTCAGCCCATGATTCTTTTTTTGTAGAATCTACAGCTTGTGGTTTAGCCTCTAAGTTGGTTAAAACAAAGAGTAGTCCCAATAAATAAAATCCTAACTTTCTCATAAAAAATATTTATGCAAATAAATCATTATAAAAACTTTTCATAAGTTAAATATATATCATTAAAATGTTAATTGAATATTAAGTTGTTGAAATAAATTAATGAAAGCAATGAATAAGAAGCTGTAAAAATAAATGTTTGAAGTGTCAATAAGAAAACTCAAAAAATCAAAATGGAAAAAATAGTTTATTTCAAACATGGTTATACCGAAGAGGAGTTTCAGCAGATGGTGAACTTAATAAAAGGATTGCTTTAGTATTCAAGTTGGTTATTGTTCTTTTATTTTTAAATTATTGAGACTACTTTAGCCATTCAAAATAGGGTTAAAAAATCTTTTACATTTGTCATTATAAATCAAATTCAATGAATAAAAAACTACTACCCCCCAGTATTTTCAAATTAACACTGTTCTTTAGTTTATTGTGTATTCAATCCAATGCTTGGTCGCAAGGCTATTTGCATGCTGAAGGTAAATACATTTACGATGGAAACGGGAACGAAGTCATTCTCCGCGGCATAGGTACCGGCAACTGGATGATACAGGAAGGATACATGATGCAAACCTCAGGAGTTGCCGGAACCCAGCATGAATTCCGTCAGAAGTTGGAAGCCACTATTGGTAAAACACTTACCGATAGTTTTTATACCGTTTGGCTCGATAACCACATGACTAAAACAGATATTGATTCATTAAAAGCTTGGGGATTCAATAGCATCCGTCCCGCCTTGCATTATTTGTGGTTTACCCCACCCATTGAAGACGAACCCATTGCTGGTGAAATTACCTGGTTACCAAAAGGTTTTGAATTGCTTGATTCCTTAATCAGTTGGTGTACCGCTAACGAAATGTATTTAATCTTAGATATGCATGGAACACCCGGTGGGCAAGGCAAAGACTCCAATATCTCAGATTATGATCCATCAAAACCATCGCTTTGGGAAGATGTTAAAAACCGTGAAAAACTGGTGGCATTGTGGCGAAAGATTGCTGAACGATGTGCAACTGAACCATGCATTGGCGGTTACGATTTAATTAACGAAACCAATTGGACTTTTACCGAAGCCAATAATTCCCCTCTTTGGAACCTATTTAAATTAATAACTACTTCTATTCGTGAAGTGGATGCCAACCACCTAATTATTTTAGAAGGGAATTGGTTTGCCAACGATTATTCAGGCTTGCCCACAATTTGGGATAATAATATGGCACTTAGTTTTCATAAATATTGGACCTATAATAACGCCAATTCTTTAGATTGGATGATAAACTTGCGAAGTCAGCGCAATGTTCCCATTTGGTTGGGCGAGTCGGGCGAGAATTCCAACACTTGGTTTACTGAACTAATATCGCTGGCTGAGAGCAAACACATAGGTTGGAGCTGGTGGCCGGTAAAAAAACCGGGCATTAATAATGTATTAAAATCGACAGCTAATGCCGATTACCTTAACCTGATTAAATATTGGAAAGGAGATGTTACTAAACCTACTGTTGATGAAGCCTTTCAGGCAGTACTAACTTTTGCCAGGAACCAAAAATTTGAAAACTGCACCATACAGCGCGATGTGATTGATGCCGTGATACGGCAACCAAATTCTCAGGAAGTAATTCCATTTAAAAGCCATGTTGCAGGGGAGCCCCTGTTTTTCACTGATTACGATTTAGGTAGGAGCAACAAGGCATATTTTGATACCGATACGGCCAATTATCAAGGAAGTACTGATGTTTTTACGGCCTGGAATACAGGGTATGCATATCGCAACGATGGGGTTGATATTGGGGAATGTAGCGATTCTGAAAATTCGAATGGATACAACATAGGTTGGACAGCCACTGGAGAATGGATGCAATACACCGTTTGGGTTGATTCTGCTGCGGGTTATCAAATAGATGTTCGACATGCCTCAGGTAGTAGCGGTTCAAAAATTCATTTCGAGGTTAATAATGTTGATATTTCGGGAACACTGACCTTACCCGGAACCGGAGGTTGGCAAACATGGAAAACAGCTACTTTTAATGGGTTACTTTTTCCTGCAGGTTTAAACAAAATAAAATTAGTTTTCGATCAGGGTGGTTCAAATTTGAATTATTTTACCATCAAAAACCCCACAGCCATTGACTCCATTGATTTTGTATTTTTGTCGGCTGAAACTTCCATCCTGGGGGATGAAATTTATGTAAATCTGAATAAGGAGCCTACAATCCCAGTTAATGAAATTGGATTATCCGATTTCCAGTTAATGGTTGATTTAGCACCTATGGATATTGCGGAAATTAGTAAGCAGGTTTCAACTACCGTATTGGTTCTAAAACCAGTGTCAAAACTTGCCTTTAATAATAGCATCAACTTATCGTACAATGGAACATCGGTACAATCGGGGTCGCAAAACCTGATACCATTTTCAAATAAACCGGTAAAAAATAAGTTACCTACCCGACATTTAATTCCGGGTAAAATTCAAGCCGAAGATTTTGATATTAATCATGGGTTGGAATTAGAAACATGTACCGATACGGGAGGTGGACAAAACACCGGTTTTGCGGACAATGGCGATTATCTTAACTATTTAGTTTGGGTGAAATCAACGGGAACCTATCAATTTGATTTCCGTGTTGCTTGTACCTCTGCAAATCGACAGTTAACCGTGCAACTAGCTGATGGAAATGCGGTTGAATCGTTAGGTACAATCACATTTACCAGTACCGGAGGATGGCAAACCTGGACCACCCAGTCGATAAATATACCATTAACTGAAGGGGAACATACCTTAAGGTTGTATGTGAAGCAAGGGGAATTCAATCTGAATTGGTTTAATACAAAAATAGTTACCGGTGTTGATGAAGTGCTAAACAGGAAGCAATTTTCAATCTATCCAAATCCATCAAAAGAGTTGCTAAATCTGAAATTTCATGACAACCAGTGGTTACATAGTACCGTTGAAATTATAAGCACTACTGGCAATTTAGTTTTAAATACAGAAATAGTCTCTGAAAATCAAGTAATTGATATTGCTGCCATTAGCCCGGGAATGTATTGCATAAAAGTTACCAAGGGTAATTTAAAATTTGTTGATCGGTTTATAAAAGAATAGGAATCCTTTTAAACCTTAAATCCGCAGCACACGTTCTAATTTATTAATAGTCATCGGATGACTGCTTTTTAAATCAACTTCAAATTCACTTATAATTTGCTGTTTATTAACAAGTCATCCGATGACTTGCGGATTTTTTTTATTTCTTATTACTCCTTTTTTATACTTTCAAAACCTTCAGGATTAACCATTCTACTGGGTTGTCCGGTGGCTTCCATAATGTTCCACCACAATTCACCATTAGGATCAATTTTTTTGCGTTTAGTTATGGTGGCTGGTATGGGTAAAATGGTAAATTGGTCGTTCCAGTTACCCACTACAAAATCAGTTCGCCCGGCCATGGCAGCATGTACGGCATTTTGAGCTAACAAACTACAGAATTTACTATCGTTGGCATTGGCCGGTGCACTTCGTATAATATAACTGGGGTCGATGTATTTTAGCGAAAAAGGGTAATCTTTGGCTTTAAAATCTTCATTTATCTTTTCTTTCAAATACAAACCAATGTCTTTGTTTTTAATGTTACCTGATGCATCTTTTTTCAAAGTTTCTTCATCAAAAAAATGTTGACCGGCTCCTTCGGCTACTACTATTACTGCATGATGCCTCTCTTCCAATCGCTTATGCAACGATTTTAAAAACCCATAAGGACCATATAAATCAAATTTCATTTCCGGTATCAGAACAAAATTCACTTCCTGAATTGACAGCGTGGCATAAGCTGCAATAAATCCGGAGTCGCGCCCCATAAGTTTTAGCAAAGCAATACCATTATATGCACCTTGTGCTTCGTTGTGGGCAAAGCGAATAAAGTCGTTTGCAATGGTAAAGGCAGTTTCAAAACCAAAACTTTTTTCAATCAAATTAATATCGTTATCAATAGTTTTTGGAATTCCGGCTACCGAAATTCTTAATTTTCTTTTTTCAATTTCCTCGTGAATAGCATGTGCACCTCTAAGTGTTCCATCACCACCTATACAAAACAAGATGTTAATATTCATTATTTCTAAGGTATCTACCATTTGGCTAACATCCTGATCCCCACGCGAAGAACCCAAAATGGTTCCTCCAAAAAGATGGATGGTATCCACCATTTTAGGGGTTAATTCAATTACCGAATGATTGTATTTTGAAATCATGCCTTCATATCCGTATTGAAACCCAACAATACGACTAATGCCATATCGGTAATTCAATTGATTTACCAAGCTGCGTATCACATTATTAAGTCCTGGACATAAACCGCCGCAAGTAACAATGCCGACTTTGGTTTTTGCTGGTTCAAAAAACAAATTATCGTGAGGACCTGCTTTTTCGAATGAAATGGGTTCTTCTCCGGTTTCTTTACATTTTTTGTGCCCATCCAGTGAATTATCATAAAGTATCCGGTCAGTATCTGTTATAAATTTATACGATGGGCTGTCGGCACGGGGGGTTTGAAGCAGTGGCGATTTAACATTGTTGGTTCCCAAAGTTTTTACATAAAAATCTTCTTGTTTCATATCCTTTTTCTTTTTTTGAATTGCCGTTTATCATATTTGAAAATTAGTCAGCAATATACTAAAAAACCATAGATGACGATAGGCTTAGTTATTTCCGTCTTAAAAAAACCCCTTTTCCACCCTTGATATTATTGTTAATACTATTATAAATGCAGCCAAAAGGTTCGCCAATTGTAAAATTATACACAGAGTTACAAAGAAAATCTACAGATACTTTTTAGCAGCCGCATCATCCTTTCACAAATCATCCGAAAATTTTTAGCAACGGTTTCATCAACTTTTACATCGTTTATGTAACTTTAAAAAGTTTAATCCCAAATTAAATTACCGATGAAACCCCCATGCAGGAAACTGCACAAAAAAGGATGAAAATTTGCATGGGGTGTTCCATTCGTACGAAATAATTGACATTCAATGAACTAATATTTTTTTACGGATGAAAACCTATTTATGTATCCTGAGCTTTTTCTTATCAATAGTTGTGGCCAATGCCCAAAGCGATAAAGCAATTTTTCTGCACCATTCTACTGGTGGAGCTGTTTTTGAAGGAGGCAATGTTACTCAATGGATTACCGACTACAATACCCAACAGTCCACCAATTATTCTGCCACGGAACTGGCTTATCCGAATGATCCCTGGGGATGGGAGAATTATCCATACGATTTTTGGAAACTATGGGTGGGTGGTTCGTGCGACAACAATTCGAGTAACATTCAATGCTTCGATAAACTTTGCCAGGATTATGAATTAATCATTTTTAAACATTGTTTCCCTGGTGCTGGAATTGGTGAGGATTCGGGTAATGGCGATGTGGCTTCGGCGGAAAAAACTTTGGCCAATTATCAGTTACAATATCGTGCGTTGTTGGCACTCTTCGACCAATATCCCAATAATAAAATAATGGTGTGGACCCTTGCCCCTTTGCACCGAAATGCCACTGATGCCGGACAAGCAGCACGTGCAGTCCAGTTTACTAATTGGGTAAAAAACACATGGCTAACTGAGGACTGGAAAAGTCATCCCAACGTTTTTATTTTCGATTTTTTTGGATTGGCAGCGGAACAATCGGCAACACCAGCTAATGGAATGCAATATTGCTTAAAGTATGATTACGAAGGCGATCATAACGGTAACGATTCTCACCCCAACAATGCGGCCAATCAGCTTATTGGGCCACTTTTTGCCGAACAGGTTGTAACTATCTTAAAATCTGCTACTTTGGCAACTGAAAATATTTCATCCTTAGTTAGTTTGGAACTACGTGGGGAGGCATCATCTAAAACCATTTCCTATAAAATTACTGGACGAGCTGCAAAAACACCCTTTCAATTAGAAGTTTTTTCGGTGCTGGGGCAACCCATTAAAACAATGGTAACCTCCAACAATTCTGGGTTAATAACCCTCAACCACAACAACGGAATTTATATTGTAAGGGTAACTATTAATGGGAGGTATATAAGTCAGAAGGTGATACTTTGAATTTAGGATTGCCTTGATTTGTATTATTTCTTCAGCAACTTTCCGGAAAGGGCACCGAGGATTCCTCCGACAATAAAACCTAACAGGCATTTGCCAAATGTGGCCGATTCAATTACCTTTCTAAGCATGTCAAATTGGATGTTCGATAGGTTATTCCAAAAAATTTTCCATCCCATTATTTGAAATGAACTTAAAAAAAACATTCTTACAACGGCCACTCCAATAATACCGCCGGTAATTATGAGTAAAATTATTTTTGTTCTTTTCATGACGTTTTTTTTAGATAATTAGGGAAAATAATTTTATTAAATGTACTAATTATTTAATTCCGTTTTCATCAATGGGGTAAAAACAATACATGCCGAACTTGTATGCTCGTTTCCGCTCACCTTGGGGCCTAAATTGAAAGAAATCAATTGCTGATATCTAGGCCGCATCCGGCGAGGTAGTTCATTCTAAATTTTAACCAAATAAAAAAGCGTGAACCATTTTTAAAATGATTCACGCTTTTCAGCAGTTAGTATTTAAATCTTATTATTCTTCGTAATCATCTTCGTTATACTTATCATCAGCCGGTTCATCCTCATCATCGGCAACATTATCAGCAGCATAATCCAAATCAGAGTATTTATCTTCGTATTCATCTTTTACCACTTGTTTCAAATTGCCATCATCATCGTAATCTTCATCCATTTCAATAATTTTAATGGCTTCTTTTTCTGTCATCCTTAATAAATAATACTTATCATCGGTTTCAAACGGAAGTGCACTTACTAAAAGCCCATCTTTATTAGTAAAAGTAATCAAGTGGTCACTAAATCCGAATGGATAAACTAATTTAATTTGCTCTTGCAGATCGGGCTCAAGCTTGTTGAAATCTTTGATTACTCTTGGTTTATTCTGGCTCATTTTCTTTACTAATTTGTCAAGTTCCGGTTTAAAAATATCGTTTATGCTTTCAGGATTCAAATATCATTATTTTTTTTTCACATGCAACAATTTATTGAATTCTTTCAAAAAAAAAATGAATTTATTTTATTCCTTGTATCATAAGTATTCAGTAAAAGTGGGCTGAGTCTTCAATATAGGGGAAAAGAACACTTATTATGTGAATAACTTTTTTACAAGTACTATAAGTTAAGAATTTTCAATGCAATTATTTTGCATAATTTGCATTTATTAAATGCATACAAAAAACAATCAGTATGAATAGATTTAAGATTGAAGGAGGAATTCAGTTAAACGGTTCTATAACACCTCAAGGAGCTAAAAATGAAGCATTGCAAATTTTATGCGCAGTTTTGTTAACACCTGAAGAAGTGATTGTAAATAATATCCCGGACATTAAAGATGTGAATACTCTAATCGCTATTTTAGCTGAAATGGGGGTGGAGGTTGTCCGAAAAAATGCGCATGACTATTCTTTTAAAGCAAGTCATATTAATCTGGAGTACCTCCATTCACAGGAATTTGTTCAAAAAACGGCCAAGATACGTGGTTCAGTAATGTTAGTAGGTCCTTTATTGGCAAGGTTTGGCAGGGCTTACATCCCTAAGCCTGGAGGCGATAAAATTGGCCGACGGCGTTTAGATACCCATTTTGTTGGATTGCAAAATCTGGGAGCTAATTTTGACTATGATGCTGTTGGAAAATATTATCGTGTTGAAGGAAATAACCTAAAAGGTACCTACATGCTGCTTGATGAAGCATCGGTTACCGGAACTGCTAATATTATTTTAGCAGCAGTATTAGCCAAAGGTACTACTACCATTTATAATGCGGCGTGCGAGCCTTACATTCAACAACTGTGCAAAATGCTTAATTCCATGGGAGCCAAAATATCAGGTATTGCTTCCAATTTAATTACCATTGAAGGGGTTACAAATTTAAAAGGATGTGAGCATACCATTTTACCTGATATGATTGAGATTGGCAGTTTTATTGGCTTGGCTGCCATGACGGGTTCTGAAATTACCATAAAAAATGTATCAATGCCAAATTTGGGAATCATCCCAAAAGCATTTCAACGGTTGGGTATTAAAATGGAATTAATAAACGATGATCTTTTTATTCCGGCTCAGGAACACTATCAAATAGAAACCTTTATTGATGGTTCCATCATGAATATTGATGATGCCCCTTGGCCGGGACTTACCCCTGATTTACTGAGTGTTATTTTGGTTACAGCTACACAGGCAAACGGAAGTGTGTTGATTCATCAAAAAATGTTTGAAAGCCGTCTGTTTTTTGTCGATAAACTAATTGACATGGGAGCACAAATAATTCTGTGCGATCCACACAGGGCAACCGTTATAGGTTTAAATAAAATGCAAATTCTTCGGGGAATTGCCATGACAAGTCCCGATATAAGGGCTGGAATGGCACTTTTGATTGCGGCACTTTCGGCCAAAGGAACTTCCATAATCGATAACATTGACCAAATTGACCGTGGTTATGAGCGAATTGATGAACGCTTAAATGCCCTAGGAGCTAAAATAGTCAGGGTAAATTAAGATATTTACATCCTATTTTAAAGTCGGTTTGTTCTTGTTAGAATAGTTGGCATTAAATTTGAGCAACACCGACACTTAAAAAGTGCCAATTAACATCAGTAAGATATTAAAAATCAGCTTTGGTTTTTATTCAATTATACTTTTTGGCTGAATGTAAACTATAAACTTTTAATTATTTAATAATGAAAACATTTTTCTTATCACTATTTTTAGTAATATCTATTGCATCTTTTTCGCAAAAAGTTGGGTTAGAAGTTGGAAACAAAGCACCCGAAATAACTATGGGTTCAATTGATGGAACCCCCATAAGTCTTTCTTCTCTCAAAGGTAAGCTAGTATTGATCGATTTTTGGGCATCGTGGTGTGGCCCATGTCGTTACGAAAATCCTAACGTGGTTGCTACCTACCTGAAATACAAAGATCAAAATTTTGTCAATTCAAAAAGCTTTACTGTTTTTGGGGTTTCGTTGGATAAGAAAGCTGATTCCTGGAAAAGTGCCATTCAAGCTGATAAACTAACCTGGCCATACCATGTATGCGATATGTTGGGATGGCAAAACCGGGCTGCA
This sequence comes from Salinivirgaceae bacterium, assembly GCA_041664345.1. Lineage (GTDB taxonomy): Bacteria > Bacteroidota > Bacteroidia > Bacteroidales > SZUA-534 > GWE2-40-63. Next base: position 7,508 of record JBAYKX010000052.1, on the reverse strand, counting down.
GCCCTTTACGGTGTGCAAAGCATACCTGCTAACTTTTTAGTTGACGGTAATGGTATTATTGTAGCCAAAAACCTTCGTGGACAAGCTTTGGAAGCTAAATTGCTCGAGTTGAAAAGATAATTGGGTTAAATTTGTTACTGGTTGCTGGTTTGCTGGTAACTGGTAACAGGTTGCTAGTAAGATTATCTCATGTCTCATGTCTCATGTCTCATGTCTCAAATTCATTTAGTGTCAAATTGGCGTTACTATTTTATTGGCAAAAATTTTGAATGACAAAATCGGTTTAATTTAAAAGGAGTAATTATGGTAATCGATGATATGAATGAACAAGCAGTGAACGAGAAAAATACAACTGAAAATTCTGCTGAAAATTCAAATAAGGATAATCAATCAGAAGAAAAAATGCAGTCAGCTGAAAATGATTCCATTCATGGAGAAGATATAAAATCATCAAAAAAGAAAAAATCAGGCAAGCATTCCGACTTGGAAAAGAAGGAAAACGAACTCATTGAAATGCGATATAAGCTGAGCGATATAAACGATCGTTACTTACGTCTTTCAGCTGAATTTGATAATTTTCGCAAGCGATCGTTAAAGGAAAAAGCCGATTTGATTAAAACGGCTGGAGGCGATACCTTGGTTGATATGCTTCCGGTAGTTGATGATTTTGAACGGGCGATGCAAGCCATGGAAAGTGCTGTTGATATTGTAGCTGTTAAAGATGGAATAGGGCTGATTTATACCAAGTTCAAAGATTTTATGAAGAATAAAGGAATTGTGGAGATTGATGCAGTAAATCAGGATTTTAACACCGATTTGCATGAGGCTTTGGTTAAAATTCCAGCACCAGATGATAGCTTGAAAGGAAAAGTGATTGAGGTGGTACAAAAAGGTTATAAAATTGATGAAAAAGTAATTCGATACGCTAAAGTAGTAATTGGAGAATAAAGATTTAACTATGTCAAAAAGAGATTATTACGAAGTTCTTGGCGTTTCAAAAGGATCGTCAGCCGAGGAAATTAAGAAAGCATACCGCCAGTTGGCCATAAAATACCATCCGGATAAAAATCCGGGTGACAAAGCGTCAGAAGAAAAGTTTAAGGAAGCTGCCACAGCTTATGAAGTTCTAAGTAATCCGGAAAAGAAGCAACGATACGACCAATACGGACACGCCGGATTAGGTGGTGCTTCCAATGGAGGATATGGCGGTGGAATGACCATGGAGGATATTTTTTCATCGTTTGGTGATATTTTTGGAGGCTTTGGAGGCGGGTTCGGCGGATTTAGCAGTGGTGGTCGTACCCGACAACATGTTAACAAAGGTACCAACCTTAGGGTTAAAGTTTCACTCACGCTTCCGGAAATAGCCAATGGCGTTACCAAAAAAATAAAAGTTACCAAATACGTTGCCTGCGATGTGTGTGATGGTACGGGTGCAAAAGACAAACATTCTTATACCAATTGCTCTACTTGTGGTGGAACCGGACATGTTACCCGTATATCAAACACTTTCTTGGGTCAAATGCAATCCACTTCAACCTGTCCGAGTTGTAATGGCGAAGGGAAAATTATCACTCACAAGTGCAACTCATGTAATGGTGAAGGAATTACACGCAAAGAAGATGTTATTTCCATTAATATCCCGGCAGGGGTTGCTGAAGGAATGCAACTTTCGGTAAGTGGAAAAGGAAATGCGGCCCGGCGTGGAGGTATGAATGGCGATTTATTGGTAGTTATTCAGGAAGAAGAACACGCTGATTTGCTTCGTGATGGTAACGACTTAATTTACAGCCTGTTTTTATCATTCCCAGATGCTGCTTTAGGAATGACCGCTGAAATACCAACCATTGAAGGAAAGGTTAAAATTAAAATTGATGCCGGGACCCAATCGGGTAGGATTTTGCGCTTGCGGGGCAAAGGACTTCCTGAAGTGAATGGTTACGGAAAAGGTGATTTGCTGGTGAACATACAAGTATGGACACCGCAAAACCTAAGCAAAGAAGATGCAAGGATTTTAGAGAAATTAAAGACATCAGAAAGCTTTGTGCCGAAACCCGATAAAAAGGATCGCAACTTTTTTGAGCGAATGAAAAACTATTTTGAATAATATTCTACAAAAGATATATAAGAAACGGTGGGGTTGTAAATCAACCCCGCCGTTTCTTTTTAGCAATATTCCTAGTGGTTATATCTTTTGCTGCTTTTCAACTTTGTCTGATTACGGTTCTGTAAATTAAAATTCTTTAGTTCTCAGGGGACAAATTTTCGGATACCTTGAGGTATAACTTTCATAATATTCCCTTTTTCATCAAAATGTAGGCTATCAATGGCTAATTCGCGCAGCAGCGGTTCTTTGTCACGGATGCGATGATAAAGAATATATACCTGACCGTTTGCTGAAAATAGGGTATGATGTCCCGGTCCAACCGTAGTTGAATCCATTGAAGTGGAAAGAATAGGACTTTCAGCACCTTCCTTCCAAGGTCCGTAAGGAGTTTCACCAACTGAGTATCTTACCTCATAACTACTGTTGGTACATTTTCCATTGGAATACATGAGAAAATATTTACCATTCCTTTTCAACATAAATGGCGCTTCAAAATAGTTGGGTGGCGTTATATCTTCGGGTTGGCCATCGAAAGTAAACATATCGGGTTTTAGTTTCACCACAAAGCAATGGCCGTTTACCCAATCTGAACCAGAGCCCCAGTACAAGTATGCCTGATTGTCTTCATCAATGAAACATTCGGCATCAATCATGTGAAAGCCAGGGAAGTAATCGCTTTTGATGAGAGGTGAATTATCGTTTTTAATATTTTTCCATGGCCCAAGGGGATGTTCACTTACACCTACCCACACTTCGCTACCCACAGAAACATACATATAGTATTTTCCATCCTTTGCCTGCACAACTGAAGGTGCCCAAACCATGTTCTGTTTGGAAGTGGGGCTAGTACAGGCTAATTTGGTAGGCCAGTTGATGTGTTTCTGTTCCCAGCTAACGAAATCTTTTGTAACAAATACGGCAAGCTCATCTCCTCCCCACGGATCGATTGTGGCATACACGTAATAGTTGCCATCATAGTTGACTATGGATGGATCAGCGGCATGGAAGCCATTAAAAAGAGGATTTACAACTTCCTGGGCAGTCGCATTATATCCCGTAAGTCCAATATAAATGCTCAAAAAAAAGAATGAAAATAGTTGTTTGCTCATATTATATTATTTAAAATGATTACCATATTTTGTAGCTAAATTCATTTAAATTACTCCATCTTCTATCATCATAACAATGTTTTCAATTTCAGCATCTTCACCATAAGGGTCGTAGGTGCTTTTTAGGTTCGAACCAAATATTCGGGCCACCCCTTGCCAAAAAGTGGCAGAAAAATCGCCCCGGTATTCCTTTACCAATTCGTACGAGGTGTTCCCAATTTCGCGGTACACCAGCTTTATCAATATTTTTCCCTGGCTATAAGTAAGTTTTCGTAACCCATCTTCGTATTTATAGAACATCTCTTTTTCATATTCCTTGATGTATTTTTTACGGGCTTTTTCTGATTCAATATGCTCCAAACTGTCGTTCATTATCTGCAATTCATTGCGGGCAATGAGTGCAAACGGGTAAGCTTTTTTTACGTTTTTCATCAGTCGCGTATATTGTCGCAGCTGCCTTTTTGATGTAAAATTTCTTTTTGGATATACTTTTATTTCTTTGATATTGATGTGTGGAAGGGTATCAACACCAATTATCATGCTTCCTATAATTTTTGAACTATCGTTAGCAAGTTGTTGAGTAAATCCATTAAAACTAAGGCTCATTAGGGCTGCCAGAATTGCAATTATTTTCATCATTTATTATTGCTATCAAATACGTTACAAAATTAACAGGGAATTTCATATTAACCCGGATTATTCATGAATAATCCTGACGATAAAGCTATTCCTCAAAATTGGGAAAATAAAAACTCCCAATTTCGGGTATAGCTAAATCGGGGTTTACTTGCGTGAGCTCGCTATCGCTCGGTTCCCGCTTTGCAGCCCAATACCCCTCGCACATTCACACCTTTCGCTACGCTCAGGTATGAATAAAGCGGGTTAAAACGCTTACCAATCAATTATGTTGCCATTTATACTTCTCTTTGGAATTAGCCTTTCCAAAAATGCTATTTTTGTATTCAAAATAGTGAAGTTTTTGAATTATGGAATTGCATGCAATTGATTGTGGAAATATGATGGTAGATGGAGGGGCGTTGTTTGGGGTTATTCCAAAAACCATGTGGAGTAAAAAGTACCCCTCCGACGAAAGCAACCGATGTAATATTGTGATGCGGAGTTTGTTGGTTATTAACGGCGATAAAAAAATACTCATCGATACGGGGACTGGCACCGAACAGGATGCAGAGTTTTTTAAGTATGATTATTTGAATGGAGATGGGGAATTGTTGAAATCGATTCGTGCGGCTGGCTATCCACCTGAAGATATTACCGATGTAGTACATACGCACCTACATTTCGATCATTGTGGCGGGACTTTGACAAAAGATGCGAATGGAAAAATAGTATCGGCATTCCCCAATGCCGATTTGTGGGTAAGCCGGGTGCATTGGGATTGGGCCGTAAGACCTAACAAAAGGGAAGCTCCCGCTTTTCCGGCAGAGAATATTTTACCCATGGTTGATACCGGACGGTTGCATTTTATTGAACACGAAGGGGAATTATTCCCTGATTTTTTTGTGCTCTTTGCTCATGGTCACACACGGGGTCAAATTATTCCGGTTATTGACTATCATGGAACCAAATTGGTTTACTGCGCCGACTTGATTCCAACCATAGCCAATGTTCCGTTGTCCTTTATTTCAGCATTCGATCTTTTTCAATTGGACGTTCTCGATGAAAAAGAAAAGCTTTTAGAAGCAGCGGTAGAACATAATATGGTTTTGTTTTTTGAACACGACATTCAAGACGAATGTTGCCGGGTTGAAAAGAGTGTTAAAGGAATAGTTGTTAAAGAACAATTCCGCTTAGCTGATTTTATTCATAAAAACAAGGTTTGATAAATTGAGGTATAACACCTAACTTCGGAGTATGGTAATGTTTAACAGAATGCTTTAAAAGGTTAATATATTGGTCATCTTTAATAATTAAAAATTCCAAGAATTTCAATTACTTTCCTGTAGTGTTTAATTTGTATTAACTCCGTAGGAGTTATCTATGAATAACCCCCAGTTTTACTGCGGGTTTAGAAACTAATATAAACCAGTAACCCCAGTGGGGTTACCCAATAACAAATTATTATGAACAGTTATCGACAAATACTTTATCACATTGTATTTTGTACCTATAAACGGGAAAATACTATACCAATTGAGCATCAAGATGAATTGTATAAGTATATTTGGGGAATCATTTAAGTTCCTCCGGTTAAAACCGGAGGTTAATTAGAGGGAACTCCTACGGAGTGTTTCTTTACGAACTAAAAATTAACAATTGCCATGAACATTATTGAAGTTAAAGATAAAAGAACAAAGCGCCAATTCCTTGAACTACCGAAGCATTTGTACAATGGAGACAGTAACTGGACTTGCTTATTGGACGCTGAAATTGAAGGCATCTTTAATCCAAAACATAATACCTTGTTCCATGGTGGCGATGCTTGCCGTTGGATACTAACCGATCAAAACGGTTCCAATATTGGAAGGATTGCCGCTTTTTATAATTTAGCGAAAGCGAATCATACCAGCAACGAACAACCTACCGGAGGTATCGGTTTTTTTGAATGTATTAATAACCAAGAGGCTGCCAATAGGCTATTCAATGTGGCAAAAGCTTGGCTGGTTTCAAAAGGAATGGAAGCCATGGACGGACCCATTAATTTTGGTGAAAATTATGTGCATTGTGGATTGCTGGTAGAAGGGTTCATGCATCAGGGGTATGGAATGCCGTATAATTTTCCGTATTACAAAAGCTTGTTCGAAAATTACGGTTTTCAAACGTATTTTGAGCAATACAGCTACCATGTTGATCTTACCAAACCATTTCCTGCAAAACAAGAATCGTTTGCCCGCTTTGTAATGCGGAAACCCAATTATCGGTGGGAACATTTTCAAATGAAGCATCACCAAAAATACATTCAGGATTTAGTAGATATATTCAATACCGTATGGTCCGATTTTCATGAAGACTATACACCCATTACCTATCATGAGTTTGAAAGCGTATTTTTAGATGCCAAAATGCTCATTAATGAAGAGTTGATAGTTTTTGCTTACGATGGCGACCGACCCATTGGCATGATAATTTGTTTTCCCGATTTTAATCAGGTATTTAAGAAATTAAAAAATGGAAGGTTGAATCTCCTGAATAAAATTAAATTGTTGTATTATAGAAAAAGGAGTGTAACCCGTGCCCGGCAATTAGCTTCAGGAGTAATACCTGAATACCAAAAAGCGGGTATTATTGGCCCTTTATTTTTGAAAATGATTGATGCCTGCAGAAAACAGGGATATACAGAGCTGGAAACCAGTTGGGTTGGCGATTATAATGATACCGTAAACAAAATGTACGAGCTGATGGATAATGCATCAAAAACCAAGACTCACATAACGTATCGGTTTTTATTTGACAGGAATAAACCCTTTAAACGGTTTATGAATGAATCATCAAAAAAAGTGAGACAACAGGAAATAAAAACAAAAGATTAGAAAAACAAATAGTTATTGCTTAATTATTTTGTTTTTTGGATTCTTAATTTTACTTTTGCCAACCAATTTATAATGATTGAATAATTAAATAAATATAAAGATGAAAAAGGGAATACATCCTGAGAATTATCGCCTTGTTGTGTTCAAAGACATGTCAAATGGTGAGACCTTTCTTACCAAAAGCACTATCAACACAAAAGATACGATAGATATGGAAGGGACAGAATATCCATTAGTGAAGCTTGAAATTTCAAGTGCATCGCACCCATTCTTCACCGGTAAAATGAAACTTGTTGACACCGCTGGCCGTGTGGATAAATTCCGCAACCGCTACGCAAAGCATGGTGAAAAGAAATAAGTCAAAGATACAGGCATAAAAAAAAGCTGCTCCATTATTGGGCAGCTTTTTTTTTAGATTATTTCGACTGGGTCCGATATTCTCTGTCATAATAACAACATATATAACGGCATCATTAATAGAGTAATTAAAAAATGTAAGGAGGATATAAAATGCAGAAAAGTGAATACTAGATTTTGAGTAATTTCAGAGTTATTGAATTATTTTATTATTTTTCGAATAGGAAAGGATTGCTTGCAAAAAAAAAGCATCATTGATAACTGTTAAGTTAGGAATGGTTCTAAAGTAGCAACTATCATAGGGATAAGAATTATTATTATTTTTCACTACTAACCGACTAAATTTTTAAGAATAAGGGTTACCGCCCGAAGGTTTCGCCCTAAAGTTGTAGTTTTACTTTGCGAACAAAACTCAACTATGGGCAAAGATATTGAAAAAAATTTAGT
>JBAYKX010000051.1:0-36932 GCA_041664345.1 Salinivirgaceae bacterium | reverse complement strand
GAACATTTGCATTAAGAGAGAAAATGCTTTTCGGGCTTTTCTCTCTTTCCTTCATTTCGCTATGCTCCATTACGGAAAGAGAGAAAAATCAATCTTTGTCGCATTTACTAATTGAATTTGTGACCGAATATTTAAATCTTTACTACGATTTATAATTGACTAATTCCGTCTAATGATGAATTATCCATCTATTGAAAACATTCAAAGTGCCCTTAGGCTAATAAGCCCCTTTGTGCATCGAACTCCGGTAATAACCTCGGAATTATTAAACCAAATGTTCCAATGCCAGCTATTTTTTAAGTGTGAAAACATGCAAAAAGCAGGCGCGTTCAAGTACAGGGGAGCTACTCATGCTATTTTATGTCTTACTGAGGCTGAAAAACGAAAAGGTGTGGCTACTCATTCATCGGGAAACCATGCCGCCGCATTAGCTAAAGCTGCTTCGCTGAGTGGAATTCCTGCTTATATTGTAATGCCAAAAAATGCTCCTAAAGTAAAAATTGAAGCCGTTCGTGCCTATTGTGGAATTATTACATTTTGCGAACCCACCTTGCAAGCTCGTGAGTTGGAACTTCAAAAAGTAATAGAAAAAACCGGAGCCGTATTAGTTCACCCCTACGATAATTTTAATGTAGTTTGTGGGCAAGGAACTGCTTGCCTCGAAATAGCAGAACAAATGGAAGTTCCGGATATAGTAATGGCTCCGGTGGGTGGTGGTGGTTTATTAAGTGGAACAGCTATTTCAGCTAAAAATATATGGCCAAATGTACGGGTTATTGGCGCTGAACCATTCAATGCTAACGATGCCTGTGAATCGTTTAAAAACAAAAAACTTATTCCCGTTCAAAACCCCAGTACTATTGCCGATGGTTTACGTACCTCATTGTCTCCATTTACCTATTCCATTATTTCTAACTTTGTAGATGACATTTTGCCATGTAGTGAAAAGGCAATCGTTGATGCCATGGCGTTGATTTTTCAATACTTGAAAGTTGTTATTGAACCTTCATCGGCCGTACCTTTGGCTTGTATTATGGAAAACAGGGATAAGTTTAAAGGTAAAAAAGTGGCTATTATACTTTCAGGCGGAAATGTTGATTTGGCTAACTTGCCTTTTAAAACAAATTAGTTATAAATCGGGAATAACATGAGAAGATATACAGGGTAACCGCATTTAAGAACTGAAATTTGAAATTCCCATTTTCGGCGCATGGTCTCCTCACAATTTCGATTAAACTTTTTTGCTTGCGCCGATTTTATACCGCAAATTCATATACCCCGGCTCAAAAGCCGGGGCTATTCATATTAAATCCCCTTCGGGATTTTTTAAATGCGGTTGCCCTGAGAAGATATACTGAATGGGAATTTTTTCACTCAGTTAATCCCAAATAGAATTAACGAATGCCGCTTAATAATTAATCGTAAAAGGCCCAAACCAAACCATAGCGCAACACAAAACGATTGGTAGGATAACTAGGTGTAAAGAAATAATTGGTTTCCATTAATCCATAATTGATATGCTCCCCTCGAAGGTAAAAACGAAGCCTTTTTATTTCAAAATTCCAAAAAGCTCCAACAAACGGATAATTACCAATAAGTTGTTGCGACTGGTTATTAAAAGGGCTGTTGCCGGAGTATAGGCTTGCCCCATATAACTAGTAAAATAAGTAACATCAACCCCTAATTGAAATTTCATACGGCCCTTGGTATCGTTAAAGGATATGTCGGGGGCAAAATACAGTGAAAAATAACCTGAAAATTCGGGCAAGGGCAAAACACGTTCGTTACTGGTTTTTTGATAATTTAACCGGGTAACGGTTCCAAACTTTCCAAAATTTAACTGATTATTCAAAAATACATCAAACACCGAAAAAGTATTTTCATATTGCGTAGGGAGCGATTGTTCATCAATATAAATCATGTCTTTAAGCAAACTAAAACGGCTTCCTAATTTGGTTTGATAACCGGGCAATGAAACAGTAAATTTCAACGTGGTTCGCTGTTCCGGTTGAAAGGAATTATTCCATCGAAAGTGATTTGAATAGTATTTTTGAAGAAAGTAGTCGGGTGTTTCCTTGTATTGTCCGCCTTCAGCGCGAAGCTCAATTGTTTTTTTGGCTTTACCAAACTTTTGGCTGATAAACCCATCCAACCTAAAATCGCCTTGTTTGTACCCATTAATATACAGTATGTATTTTGCCGAGAAACTAAATTTTTCACCTTTCAACCGATACAAACCCCCTTCAGCATATTGACTTTTTTTTGTATAGTTGTTTGAATAATTAAACAAGGTGTCTTTATTGAAATAATAATAGTCGATGTTTTCCAAACCAACGCCAACAAAAGCTCCCACAAAAGGATAACTATGTGGGTTTTCTTCCAGATTCAATCGGAATAAATGTTTGTTGGTTTTAAAATAAGTGGAATCAAAAGAGGAAACTCCGCTATAATTGTGTTCATACAAATTAAAAGCTTCGCCGTCTTTATTCGTGTATGAATCCGACTCATCGGTGTATATTTTTGCCGATTTCTGCCGTTGATAATTGTATTGAAAGCTAAACCAAAACTCACCAAATTTAGCGGTATCGGGTACATGGGTTCTTAAAAACCCAATTTTTTGATCATAGAACAAAGCTCTATCTTTAATATAGTTACTTCCGTCAGTAAGCCGTGTGCTTATCTCATTGGTAGATAGTGTGCTGTCAGTAATGTAATAAGTATCGCTTACTCCCCCGCTTTCCAGGGTATTTATCCGGCTAAAAACATAATTGGCATGAATTGATAACCAACCCTTGTCAAAAGCTCCTCCTATTGAACCCGAATTGTTTCGGGTTTCCTGATTTTCGTAATGACCTTCGCCGGTATAGTTTTTAAACTTTAAAAATGCATTAAAATACGGATTAATGTTTTGTGTATGTAAAAACACGATGTCCTGCTCATCTCTGGGACCAATATTTGCCCCAAACAAAGTGAAAGGTTTTGCCACATGATAATACTCCATTTTACTGCTTTGAAAGATGTATGGGGTAAAGGATTGTAAAAATATGAAATCGGTTTTTGGTTGAGGATCGAAATAAATGGCTGATTTAACAGCATTTCCCATATTACCAAGATAGGAATTATTAATACTGTTTTTAAAAGCCGGATGAATGAGATGCAAGTTTGTTAAGGTGGAGTCATAGGTTGCCATTTCTAACTCATGAATATCTTGATGATAAAACATGGAGCGTTCTAAAGTGGTATCCTTAGCTTTGAAAACCTGACCATAAAATGAATAATAGGTTGAATCGTTTCCACCGGTTAAAAAATCCCATTTGCTTTTTTTGACTTGAAGTGAATCGGTTGAAGCAACTTTGGATGTATCCATTGAAATTGTATCGGTAGAATTTACTTTTAACGTGTCACGGCTTATTTTTAGCGTGTCGATCAAATTATTTTGAGCACCTAGGGCTAAGGTATCTTTTAAAAGGGATGGTGATACGGGTTGTGCCAAAAGACTGACAAAACCCGAGAAAACCAGATATAACAATGGGAGAGTATAAAAACCTTTTTTCATCATTGGCTCAAAGATAGATAAAAATTAACCTGAGCGGTTAACACAGCAAAAATTCTGCCTTTTTTATGTTGATTTAATAATTGGATGTAAAACATGTGTTCTTTTTTTGAATTACAACCCGTTTTTCAAATAATTACCTATTAACTGGTTCAATATTTTGCTCTACTCACTTTTGAAATCCAACATTAAATAGTGCTTTTGCTTACCGGTTCAAATCCTGCTGCCAGTTTAATGGAACAAAAAAAGGAGACCAAAATTGATCTCCTTTCATTTGTCGGGGCAGCAGGATTCGAACCTACGACCCTCTGGTCCCAAACCAGATGCGCTACCGGACTGCGCTATGCCCCGTTGCCTTTTTTAAAGCGACTGCAAAAATAGGCATTGTTTTATCAATTACAAATTAAATCCTCAGATAATTCAAAAAAAAGAGTATTTCTTCCCTTAGTATTTAAAACTACTCCCTCCTAAAAACTCACGTAGTATGGAAGTAGGCGGAATTTCTTCGTCGGCAATGGGCATTATGTAACTAAAAAACTTTAACAACCTTACCGCTTCCCGGTATGCAGGATTATTTTGTGGAACCTCGTGTAATAAGGGTTCAGCGTATCGCTTGAGTACGCCAGTTTCGTAATGTACTGCCGTATTAAACATAACATCGGCATTTTCCTGATATGGAAAAATGTTTTCTTCTTCCCCATTCCTCACACTAAACCAACGGTTAATGGTTTCCAAGGCACTGTAGCCCCGGTATTTATAATCGCGTACAATACGCCGTACCAATCGGGTATCGGTGGTTGGAATCCGGTTGTGGTTGTCGAGCGATATGGTAGTAAGTGCCGAAACATAGATGCGGAACTTTTCATCATCGCTGATATCAGCTGTTAATTTTGGATTCAATGCATGAATTCCCTCGGCAATCATGATGGTTTTGTCATCAATTTGAAGGGTGTCACCATCGTAAAAACGCTGTCCGGTTTGAAAGGAAAATTTTGGCAATTCTATTTTTTCTCCGGCAAAAAGTTGTAATAGGTTTTTGTTTAATAATTGAACATCCAATGCATCGAGCGATTCAAAATCAAACTCACCGTTTTTGTCGCGGGGAGTTAATTCGCGGTTCACAAAATAATTATCAAGCGATAAGGTTGCCGGTTTTAGCCCTGCTACTTTCAGTTGAATAGCCAACCGATTGGCGAACGTTGTTTTTCCGCTGGATGAAGGCCCTGAAATAAGAATGAGTTTAGGAAGTTTTGGCCTGTTGTAAATAGCATCAGCAATATAAGCCAGCTTTTTTTCGTGCAACGCTTCCGCAATTTTAATCAATTCGCTTATTTGCTTGCTTTTAACGGCCTCATTAATGTTCCCAATATAACCTACATTTAATATCTCGCCCCAATTCTGGTATTCCTGAAACACTTCGAACAGCTTGTCCTGAATCACAATATCTTCACACTCATCGGGCGTTTCTATTTTTGGCACAATAAGCAACATTCCGTCGTAGTATTTTACCAAATCAAAAACTTGTAGATAGCCTGTTGATGGAACCAAAAAGCCAAAAAAATAATCGATGGTTTCCTGAAGCTTATAAACTGAGGTGTAAAGCTGTGGCCGTGATTTGAATAACAATGCTTTCTCCGTTAATCCACTTTCTTCGAAAAGCTGAATGGCCTCTGTTGATAAAATTTCATCGCGTTTAAATGGGATATTCTGCGAAATTAGTTCCCGCATTCGGTTGCCAATGGCAAAAACCGTGTCAATTTCCAGCGATTTTTCCATTCCATCAAACTCGCAAAAAAACCCTTTTGAAATGGAATGTTCTATTTTAAGTTTTCGTCCGGGAAGTATTTCGCTGGCCGCTTTTTGCAGCACAAACGACAGCGACCTTACATACATGCGCATCCCATCGGGGTGACTGATATCAATGAATTCAATGGTTTTGGGTTTGTAAATATTGTAGGTAAGTTCCTTGAGTTTGTTATTCACAAATGCACCCAAAATTGGATGTTTCGATTGAATATTTAATTCAATGGCTATTTGTGACAAGGTGGTTCCTAATGGGAATCCCTTTTTGGTTTGGTTGTTATGGCAAATAATTTCTATCATGGTAGTGTCAATATATTTTTAAGCTTCAGATGATTTAAAGATAACGGTTTTCTTTATTTCCCCATAAGTTGAAAAAGATTCTTCAATAAAAGAAGGCGAATAAAGTCAATTACATATTTATTAAGTAGCTTACTATAAGTATATTAAACCATTCAGCTTTTTACCACTAACTCCTCCCTTAAAAAAGGAGCCGTATAACCTTTGTTCATCTTAACCACTTCTTCAGGGGTACCTTCGCAGAGTATGTTGCCGCCACCAATACCGCCCTCAGGGCCAATATCAATGATATGATCGGCTACTTTTATCACCTCAAGATTGTGTTCAATTACCACAATGGTATTTCCTTTATCAACCAGTTTATTGAGCACGCCCAGCAAAACATGAATATCTTCGAAGTGCAATCCCGTGGTAGGTTCATTAAGGATGTACAACGTGCTTCCAGTATCCCGTTTTGCCAACTCCGCTGCCAGTTTTACCCGTTGCGATTCACCTCCGCTCAGCGTGGTTGAAGGTTGCCCAAGGGTAATATAACCAAGCCCAACCGATTGCAAAGCTTTTAGTTTTTGCAATATCTTGGGTACATTTTCAAAAAATTCCACCCCACGGTTAATGGTCATGTCGAGCACATCGGAAATGGATTTTCCTTTAAAACGTACTTCAAGGGTTTCGCGGTTGTACCGCCTTCCGTTGCATTCGCTGCAATGAATATATACATCGGGCAAAAAGTTCATTTCAATGGTCTGTACTCCTGCCCCTTTGCAGGTTTCGCAACGGCCACCTTTTACGTTGAACGAAAAACGTCCCGGTTTATAGCCCCTGATTTGGGCTTCGGGCAGACGGGTAAAAATATCTCGTACATCGGAAAAAAGGCCGGTATAAGTGGCCGGATTAGAACGTGGGGTGCGGCCAATGGGCGATTGATCCACTTCAATCACTTTATCGATATTATCAATACCTTTTATTTCTTTGAAAGGCAGTGGTTGTTTGAGCGCATTAAAAAAATGATGGTTCAAAATGGGATGCAGTGTTTCATTAATCAAACTCGATTTACCACTGCCTGAAACCCCGGTAACACAAACGAATTTACCCAAAGGCAATTTCAAAGTCACATTTTTCAGGTTGTGCCCGGTGGCTCCTTTTATAACAATGGTTTTACCGTTTCCTTCTCTCCTTTTTTTAGGTATTTCGATGCATTTATGTCCGTTCAGGTATTCGGCGGTCAAGGAGCAGCTTTTCAAAATTTCAGCCGGGGTACCTTGAGCCACTACCTGACCTCCTTTACGTCCGGCAAACGGGCCAATATCCAGCACATGGTCGGCTGCCAGTATCATGTCTTTATCGTGTTCCACCACAATCACCGAGTTGCCGGAATCTCGAAGTTCCTTAAGCGATTCAATGAGCCGGTGGTTATCGCGCTGATGCAGTCCAATGCTGGGTTCGTCTAAAATATAAAGCACATTCACCAATTGCGAACCAATTTGGGTAGCCAGCCTTATCCGCTGGCTTTCGCCACCCGAAAGGCTTTTCGATGCCCGGTTCAGCGATAGGTAGCTCAGTCCAACCTGCAACAGGAATCCCAACCGGGACCGTATTTCCTTTAAAATTTCAACCGCAATCAGTTTTTGCTTCCCTGATAACCGATCCTCTAGATTCGAAAGCCATTGCCACAGGGCATCGATATCCATCTGGGCCAGTTCGGCAATGTTCTTATTGTCAATTTTAAAATAGAGCGATTCCTTTTTAAGCCGAGTACCTTCACACTCCGGACAAGGAGCTTCGGAAATGTAGTTTTGCATCCTTGAGTTTGCCGCTTCTGTAATGGCCTCATCGCCCTGTTCGGCTTGCAAATAACTGATTACACCCGGAAAACTGAGAAAATAATTCGAAGAATTGCCGAGTGGTGTATTTTGAAGTTTAAATGGTTCGTCGGATCCATACAATATGGTTTCTAAGGCATCTTCGGGAATATCCTTTACCGGAGCATTTAAATCGAATTTAAACTTATCGGCAATGGCTTCAATTTGCCAAAAAATAAGGTTGCTTCGGTATTTCCCTAAGGGTACAATAGCGCCTTTTTTGATACTAAGTGAAGTATCGGGAATTACTTTGGTCATATCAATCTGGTTGATAGCTCCCAGCCCTTTGCATTTGGGACAAGCACCCATGGGTGAATTGAAGGAAAAGGTATGAGGCGCCGGTTCATTGTAGGATATTCCCGAAACGGGGCACATCAAATGACGGCTGAAATAATGTATTTCATTGGTTTGCGCATCCAAAACCATAGTAATTCCATTGCCGTGTTTCATTGATAATTGCAACGATTCCCGGATTCGTTTCCTGTCTTTTTCATCAACCAACAACCGGTCAATTACAGCTTCAATGTTATGTGTTTTATACCGGTCTAGGCGCATTCCTAGCGTTAAATCTTTAATAGAACCGTTTATCCGGGCATTGATGAACCCTTTCTTTATCAACTGCTCAAACAATTCCTTATAATGTCCTTTCCGGTTTTGTACCAAGGGTGCCAGAATGTATATTTTCTTTTGACTTAATTTTTCGATAAGTAAGTTGGTAATCTGCTCATCGGTATATTTCACCATTTTTTCGCCAGTAACATACGAATAGGCATCGGATGCCCGTGCATAAAGCAACCTAAGAAAGTCGTATATTTCAGTAGTGGTTCCTACAGTGGAACGCGGGTTTTTATTGGTGGTTTTTTGCTCAATGGAAATTACCGGGCTTAACCCGGTTATTTTATCAACTTCCGGACGTTCCATTGTTCCAAGGAACTGCCGGGCATAAGCCGAAAACGTCTCAATGTATCTTCGTTGACCTTCGGCATAAATGGTGTCAAATGCAAGAGATGATTTTCCGCTCCCGCTCAATCCGGTTATCACGGTGAGGCTATTTCGGGGGATGGTTACATCAATATTTTTTAGGTTGTGTACTTTGGCGCCATACACCCGAATGTAATCGCCTGTTTCCACAGGACTATTTTCAAGATCCAATTGTTCTTTCATTCATTGAAAAATTAATGGGCAAAGATATTGAGAGTTTTTGTTTAAACCACTATTTGCCAATTGTGTTCAGTGAAAAACGGGAGAATTTGAATACGCCGATTGCTCCTTATCAAAAAATTCAGTTTAACCGTGTTGCTTGGGAATGGGTTATTGACCCATCAAAGCCCTATTGTAGTAAGCGGTGTCAGGAATTACTGGCCTAAAGTCGGTATCTACAATTTTTATTTGGTATTTTTTTCGTAGGCTATTGGTAAGCTTGTCATCGCGCAGCCACGGATTTAATTCTTTTAACATTTTGTAGTTTACCCCCAATTGGTTGGCAAAATCAGGAATACTTCGAATGGGTGTGTCCACTTCTACTATTTTGTATGGAATTTCGGGATAATAATCACCATAGTGTACTGAAAAACCATATTTTTCGGGGTCTTCTAAATGAGTTTAATAGCTATCAACCGATACAAGTACCGACCCGTTTCTTCGCCTAAAATTAAGTTGTAGTAATTGGATGCCTTTTGACGATCCATCTGTTTTGAGATGTTCCTACGCCCCATATTATATGATGCAGCAGCTAATGCCCAGGTTCCGTAAACTCTGTATGAATCAATTAAAAACCGAGCTGCAGCCCGGGTAGCTTTTTCAAGATGATACCGTTCATCCACTTCATCATTCATTTCAAGCCGGTAGTCAATGGCGGTACCTTCTAAAAACTGCCATAAGCCAGCAGCTCCAGCCGGTGATACTACATTTAATAAACCACTTTCAGCTACGGCCATATATTTTAAATCATCGGGAACACCATTTTCTTTAAGAATGGGCTCTATTATGGCAAAAAACCGTTTTGCTTTTTTAATAAATAAAATGGTTTGCGATTGCCAATAAGCGTTTACCTGCAATTCTCGATCAAGACTTTCACGCACATCGAAGTTTTCAAGAGGAACCCGTTCGTTAGCAAATATAATTTCTTCAGGAAGTGGATAGCCAGTAATCGTATTATTTGGGTGTTTTTGGTCTATTATTCCTGCATTACTGCATTGTTTTGCTGATGAACCACAAAACAAAATACCTGCAAGAACTATGAAAGATACTACTCCTATTACTGCAAACCGCTTTATCATAAGCATTATTATTACCTGTTTTCAACTATTTTTGGTATGATTATTCTACTTAGTAACCTAAAAAGGTGCACTATGTTTATTTTTTGGGTTTACTTTTTGGGTTTATTTATTTTGGTAATTGAATACAGGCTCACCAAAACAAAAAATGCAATTCCACCTATAACCCATTCCGAAACAGGAAGCAATTGAGGTTTTATAATAAGCAAAACCGATACGGTGACAAAAAAAGCATTCAGCGATAAAAGCAACCAAGCCACGCCGCGATCGGATAATCCAAAATACGATAAGTGATGCGTGGTATGATCGCGACCGCCCACAAATGGTGACTGTCCCTTCATTAAGCGATTGATGGTCACGGTGGTAGTGTCAGAAATAGGTACTATAAATGCTAAAAAAGTGAGCAAAAATGGATGCAAAATTGATCGGTCGGTTGAAACCGGTACATTCCAAAAAACTTTGATTCCAATAATGGCAATAAATGCCCCTAAAAACTGAGATCCATTATCGCCCATATACATTTTTGAAGGATTCCAATTGTAGTATAAAAAGCTAAGTAATGAAGCAAGTACCCCTATAGTAAGGAATAAAAACATGCCGGAATTCGAATCAAAACTCAGAATGACGATGGCCCCAATTAAAATAGTAGAACTTACAGATGTGGTAATGGCATCCATATTATCGAGCATGTTCAGCGAATTCATGATACCAATAACCCAAAATGATGTAAGCAAATAATTTAAAATCAAGCTTTCAAAAACATGAATGTATAAACCGGAGGATATTAAAATAATGGCACAGAGTATTTGAAAAACAAACTTAAACCCAGGTGGAGTATTCAGCATATCATCGGCCATACCCATCAAAAAGGCTACCGTAACTACTAAAAGTATTCCTAGAATTTCTGGTTGCAATAATTGATCGATGGAAAAAAAAAGGAAGTAATTTACAATTGAAAATAAAAATATGGCATAAAAAGTAATGCCTCCTAAAATGGGTTTTGATTGGCTGCTCCAGCGCTCAGCCGTTGCATTGGCCTTTTTAATTTTATATCGCTCGGCACGAATCACAAAAAAGCGATGCAAAAGAAGGCTTATAAAAAGGGTATAAGCAAAAAACAAAAGTAGCATAACAGAAAAGGTCATTTTTTAAGCTTTTGAAGTTTTTGAGTCAATTTTCTACCAACGGTGGTTTCCTGATCTTCAGTATAATATCCATACCCGTAACCGTAGCCATAGCCATAATTTCCATGCCTACCTGCATGTAATTCAACTCCATTTAAAATCACCGATAGATTATCCATGTTTTTATTTTTTATCAGTGAATTGATGTTCTCGATAAAATGCCGTTTTGAAACATTAGCCTTCATTACATATATTGGATAATTGGCTCTTTGAAGGTTTGCCAAGGCATCGGTAACAATTCCAACAGGAGGGGTATCAATAATAATAATATCATACCTATCCTCCAATTCAACCAGTAACGATTCCATTTGCTTACCCGAAGACAGCTCCGATGGATTAGGGGGAATTGGGCCTGCCGTTATGTAATCAAAATTTGGCAAGTCCGACTTTTCAATACATTCATCGAGCTTGTGCTTTCCAATTAAAACCGTGCTTATTCCTTTGTCGTTGCTGGTATTAAATCCAAGGTGTATGCGTGGTTTGCGTAAGTCGAGATCGAGCAAAATGACTTTTTTACCTGAAATAGCCAATATTCCTGCTAAATTAATTGCCACAAAAGTTTTCCCCTCGCCCGAAATAGTACTTGATATAGTAATAATTTTAGTCTCCGCTCCCTGACTTATAAATTGTAAGTTGGAGCGAATGGTTCTAAACGCCTCAGAAAAAACTGAATTTGGCTGCTTGTTAACCAAAAGTTGTGATACGGGTATTTCTTTTTTATAAATGGGTACGGTTCCTAAAATGGGTGCTTTGGTATAGTTTTGAATCATGCTTATTGAAGTTATCTCATCGTAAAGTAAATACCTTACCAGAATGTAGCCAACCCCTATAAATAGACCCAGAAAAAGACTAATAGGATATATTTTTTTGCTGATTGGAGCAATGGGTGACGTTGGAGTAATTCCCTTTTCAAGAATTGTGTTTTGTGAAACATAACCGGCTTGTGAAATCAAATATTCCGCTTTTTTCTCAATAAGCTTATGGTAAAACCCCTCGTTAATAGTATATAAGCGCTCTAACTTAGAGTATTCCAGTTCATCAAAGTTTTTGGTGTTAAAAACTTTATTGTTGTATTCCTTTATTTTTGCTTCATAATCAGCCTGCTTTGATTCCATCCTCATAATAGTGGCGCTCACAAAATCTTTCAACAACTGCTTTTGCCCTTCAATTTGTTTTTCAATAATCTTAATTTTCAAATTGTCACGGGTTACATCATTAAGCAGTTGCTCCTTCCGGTTCAAAAGTTCCTGCAAGTTGTTCAGTACATTAACAACAATGGCTTCCGATTTTGTGCCGGCTAACGTAGCAATTAGCTCATATACATTCAGGTTATTATCGTTTTCAACCTTGTTATTTATTTGGTTTAGGGTTGCTAATTCAAATTCAATATTCATCAGTTCATCTTCCAGTTCAGCCATTTTTGTGGTAAATAAGGGAAAAGGACTGCCATAACCCTGCTGCTTATCAAAATTTATTTTGTTATCTTTTTTAAAGGCTACCAATTCCCTTTCTGTCTCACCTAAATTATGATACACTACTTTAAGGCGTTCCTCAATAAATGTCAAGATATTTTCAGCACTTTCTTTTTTTATCTCAACATCATATTTCAAATATTCTTCAGCAATAGTATTCACTATATTGGCTGCTTTTTCAGAATTGAATCCGGAATAAGCTATTTGAATGGTTTGAGCCGAATTGCTAAGCAAAAATATTTGCAAATTATTCAGATGGCTTTCAACAATTTTTGCCGGGTTATTTATAACAAAATAGTAACGGTTGTTTTTATAGTTATTGCTCTCATTGATGATAGTTTCTGCATCGAGTAACGTACACCGGATTGAATCACCGGCCACAGCCGTCCATTCATTGATAGCCAAAGGCAGTTCTAACTGATCTTTTCCTTCCTCAAAAGTAATTGTAGCACTGGAAACATCAGCAAATTCGATGTACACCAACCTATCATATAGCTGACCCGATTGAATTTTCCAGTCAATTTGATACGGTGAATGTTTGTATAGTTCCGTGGAAAGAAAGGTGCCTTGGTTATAATACGATACTTCAAGAGGCAACCGGGAAAATGCTCTTTTTAAGAATTCTTTTGAACGTAACAATTCAATTACTTTCGATATATCATTGCTTTGGTTAACATCTTCAATATTAAGCAGTAGCGTTGTTTTATTGCTTTCGTTTAACTGAATAATTGATTGTGTACTATAAATTGGCTGGCTATACCGCAGATAAACCCGTGCAGCAATAAATGAAATAAGTAACAGAACCAATGCAACCCAATAATTCTTGCGCAGAATCTGAATAAAAATGGCTAAATCAAAGTTATCGTTAATTATGGGAATTTTGCCTTGATACATAGTTTACTTATAATGCTTGAATAGTAAGATACAAAAGAAAAAAGGTGTTTAATAATGTAATAACTGGCATTAATTCATTCAAGGTTCGGGATGCGTAACGGGCCCTTTTGTCAACATAAATAATATCGTTGGCTTGCAACACCATGTTGGCTTTTTTCATTTCTTCAATTGAGCTGATATTGAACTTGTAAACCTGCGGATTGTCAAGGTTCCCACGCAGTAGTTTTATTTGATAAGCCTTGCTGAAATCATCAATTCCTCCAGCCTGAGCCAAAGCCTCAATCAATGTAAATTTTTCATTATCAATATTCAATACTTCTCCTTTGGTGCTTCCCGATGTAAAAACCACCACCCGACGGTTGGTAACGTTTACTAATACAAATGGTTTTTGGTAAAACTGAGCGTATTTTTCTTCCAATAGTTTTTCCGATTCCTTTATGGTTAACCCGGCCACACTCACCCTACCTAAAGTTGGTACTTTTACCAATCCATCGTATTCAACCAAATAAGGATCTTGACCCACTGAGTTTTTTGATGCCGTATTGTTACTTTCCATGTCAATTAACTGAATGCCATCGTTGGTAAAAATGCGCACATTGAGTTTATCAAAAGGTCGGATTACGTATTCATTTTTCTCCTGTTCAAAACTGGAATAATCATATTTCGATGGTGTGTCGAACATTACGCTGGGATTTAAATATTTGCAACCGCTTAAAGCCAGCAAAACAAAGGAAACTAGTATCAGATTATTTTTTTGCAGAAGTTTTTTCATTGGTGTTTTTAAAAATCATCCAAAAATATAAATTTTTCCTATGTAAATAAGGAAATCGGCGTTATTTGTATTGATTAAGCAGTTTATAATAAAGATTCTCTGTGTCGTGCACCAACCGGGTGTAATGGAACTTCTCCCGAACATGATTCCAGCCTTTTTCTGACTGGGCTTTGCGCATGGGTTCACTTTCAACAAGCAGTTTCAGTTTTTCCGAAAAATCGTCCACACAGTTATTCTTGGTTAACAAAGCTGTGACGTTTGGAATAACAATGTTTTCTATTCCTCCCACGTTGGTTGTTACAATTGCTTTATTGGCAGCTTGCGCTTCAATTAAACTAACCGGCGTACCTTCATTGAGCGAAGTCATGCCAATTATATCCAAACCGGGGTAAGCCGTGTCAATATTTTTTATCCACGATGTAAATGTTATTGTTGATTCGCTGACTTCTCCATTAGGCGAATACTGATAATCGAGACCTAAGCTTTTGCATAGTTCTTGCAAATCACTTCGACATTCTCCATCACCAATAATAAATGCCCGGATGTTTGCTTGGGTTTTTTCTTTAACATTTTTAATTGACCGTATAAAAAGTTCATGGTTTTTAACCGGTGCTAATCTACCAACAATACCAATAGCAATATCGCTCTCATTCAGTTTGTACAGGGCTCGGAATGTCGTTCTTTTTTGAACCTGATTTTCCTGAAACCGCTGCAAGTCGAATCCCAAGGGAATGACTTCAAATTTTTCAGGAGCCGCTATTTTATAAATTTCAGAGAGTTCTTCTTTCTGTTTATCGCTAATAGCAATAATTTTTGAACATTGATTGGCTAACCCTTGCTCAATATTGATAAAAATATTGGTTTTTGATGAACCAAAATAGGAGTGAAAAACGTGGCCGTGAAAGGTATGAACGATAATGGGAACTTTATTCCGAATTGCTGCTAACCGCCCAATGGTTCCTGCTTTTGAAGCATGGGTGTGAACAATATCAGGTTTGAATTGACTGATTAGTTTAGAAATTTTACGGTAGGCAATTAAATCGTTTGTCGGATTTACCGAACGACGCATCTCGGGAATAATGATAGGTTCAATACCCAACTTTTTTAATATGTATTCCGAACTTGCTTCTGCTTCCTCTTTTACTCCACCAACCAATAAGGTGTCGAAATCGGAATTCAGATATTTGCTCAAATAAGCAGCGTTGTAGGTAGGTCCCCCAATATTAAAGCGGTATATAATCCGTAAAATTTTAGGCATGATAAGTTTCCTGATTTTTCAATGTGGTACGGCAAATTAAATAATTCCGATTCACTTATTGCACTTAATAGCTGTGGCAATTGACTAATCCATATATTTCATCCACCAATGCTGAAAAACCAATAAAGCCCATAAATGAGCCTGTATATCACCCGGGTTTTTTGCGTAAAGCTGGTTTTTTAATTGTGCTATGGCAACTGGATTAAATATTTTTTGTGAGACCAAATAATCGGGATTCAGGTATGTATTCATCAGCTCATCGTTTAATTCGGTTTTAAACCAGTCCATCAAAGGCACTTCAAACCCTTGTTTGGGGCGCTGGTAAAGCTCCGGTGGAAGTATATCGCGGTATGCATCTTGCAGAATCCGCTTGCGCATTTTTCCGTTAATTTTGTAGGAATCGGGCAAGGTAAATACAAAGTTTACCAAATTATAATCCAAAAACGGTACCCGTACTTCCAAACTATTGGCCATACTCATGGAATCAACTTTGTGTAGCATATCGCTCACTAATACCAGTTGCATATCGGTATAAAGCACATCGCTGATTGATTGAACGTTGATTAGGTATTTCAAAATCTCATGCTTTCTAACTTTCAGATCATTGAGCTGCACCTGAAAATTCAGCAGGTGGTTGGCATCTTCTTCGGCCATGAGCGAAGCCCAATACCAATAGCGTTCTTTTTGATCGTAGGCAAGTCCTGTTCCATATTTTTCCAATTGCCTTATTTTATTTGAAAATTTGCTGTTCCTCGATTTTGGGAGGGCTTTCCAAATGGGCAACCCTGCTCTAATTAACGATGATTGCAACCCCCGTTGTATGGCTCGAAAGTGGGCGTTGTGCTTGTTATATCCCGAGAAAAGCTCGTCGGCTCCATCGCCTGAAAGGGCCACGGTTACCTTGCTTCGGGTATGCATGCTGAGTATATGAACTGGCAACGCCGATGAATCGGCAAATGGCTCATCAATATAATCAAGCATTTGGTGCAGGTTGCCATACAAATCGTCGTTGGTAAGTTGGAATGCTTGATGGTTGGTATTGAACTTCCGGGCAACCAACTCGGCATAATGGGTTTCATCAAAAAAGGGTTGGTCTTTATAGCCAATGGAAAAAGTGTTGAGCTGCTGAGTCAACTTGGATGCTTCAGCCACAATTACTGATGAATCAATTCCTCCGCTCAAAAAAGATCCCAAGGGCACATCGGAAATCATACGCAACTTAACCGATTCATGAATGTGGTGCCTGAGCTTTTCCTGAGCATCGACGTAACTTATAGGCGAAAGTTTACTCCGGTTATAGGTAATTGCAAAGTATTCCTTCTCCTGAACCTGATTGTTTTGAATAAAAAGATAATGCCCGGGAGCTAACTTTTTAACATTTTCGAAAATGGTATTGGGCGAAGGAATGTAGTTGAATTGAAAATATTGGCTAACTGACGTTTTATCAATTACTTTAGGAATTCCCAATGTCATAAGGGCTTTCATTTCCGATGCAAAAAGCAATTTGTTGCGGTCGCGGTAATAAATTAAGGGCTTAATCCCCATGCGGTCGCGGGCAATAAAAAGGGTATCCTCGCGGCTGTCGTGCACGGCAAAGGAAAAAAAGCCGTTCAGTTTTTCGAGACATTTTGGACCTTCGATAATATAAAGGTACAGCAACACCTCTGTATCGGATTGGGTTTTCAGTGGCAATCCCTTTTTTACAAGATACTCGCGGTGCTCCTTGAAATTATAAATTTCCCCATTAAAAATGATAGTATATCGTTTGGTAACATCGTGAAAAGGCTGCGATGCCGCATTACTCAAATCGATAATGGAAAGCCGGGCATGGCCCAGGCAGACTTTGTCTTTTTGATAGATTGCTTGGTTATCGGGACCCCTTTTGATTAATGTTGCTACTGAATCCGATACTTTATTGAAATATTCGTTTCCTTTATCGTTGAAAGCGTAAACACCCGTAATACCGCACATGTAGAATTATTTTTATGAAAAACACCGGAAGAAAGATACAAACTTTTCATGGGGATATGACACCAATATGCGTGATAAATTTTCCATGCCCTCAAAGGAGGTCAGTGTAAAATAGTCGAGCCCAACGCTGCCAATCCTTTGTTGAAAAAGCTCCTCAGGCGAGTGGTTAACAATTGCAAAGATACCTAGCGGTTTTGAATCTTGATAAAACTGGTTGGCCAACAGCTGATTCTCTTTCAAAAAAGCAATGTTAGCGGCAATGTGTTCCGTAGTTACTTTTTTAAAATCGTTCACAGCCTTTATCCCTTCAAGCGTAGCAAGCAAACGGGTAACCAAAACCTGGGCAAATGAATTCACTCCATTGGTTGCATACATCAGCCTTAATGCAGCTTCATTCATAAACGATTGTTGGGTATTGTGGATAAACCCAATCCGTTGCCCGCTCAACCCAAGTGATTTGCTGAAACTTTCAATGATGATAACATGCTCCAAATTCATCAACTCCTGAAAAAGAGTATCCAAATGATTGTAAAATAAACGACGGTATGGGCTGTCGAAAAGTACGATAACCCCATTTTTATTGAGTGTTTGGATTAGTTCCAACAATTGAGCATCGGGATATTTTTCACCAGCCGGATTCCCCGGATCGCAAATTATTACTGCGGTACCAGACAGTTTACTGGTATTTTCAGCCAGCCATTTGTAGTTTGGGTAACTCTCAAATGAAATGCCCCTCAACGAAAGGAGCTGGGAATAGGTGCCCCAAAACAAAGCCGGCAACAATACTTTTTTAACTTGAATATTCTGCAAACTGATGTCCAGTCCTGAAATGCCACCACCTGTTACTAAAATGTTATTCACCGAAGCCTGATTGGCAAAGTATTCCTGGTTAATGGCTTTCAATAATTCCATTTTACCATTGGTGGCCGGATACACCTGAATATCGGTACTATTGAAATCAATGGATTTAATAACTTCGGTTAATTCAATAGTTACCACCGAATTCACACCCCGGTTCAACATCAGGTATTCTAAGCCGGTTTCTTTCATAGCCTGAGCCAACCGAGTTCCCATAGCCACTATCGACGATTGGGTAGTATTGCTTGATTTAACAGGTATCATACGCTAAAAAGAACAAAGATAACGCAATTGGCAAAGAAACAAATCAAAACTTGCTAGCCTTAACCATTTAGTTTAATTTCCATATCAGGAATTATTACTGGTGAATTTTCCACTTCTTTGGCCTTTTCCATTCCTTTAGAAGTCAAAATAAATTGGGTCTTGCGCTTGTCAACTTTATCAAAACTCCGTTCAATTAGATTCTTCTTCTCCAACCCGGCCAGAATTTTCGACATCCTTGATTTTGATTGTGATAAAAGGTCGGAAAGTTCACCGGCTGATAAACAACACTTGCTTAGGCTGCAAAGGGTCATACATTCATTCCCCGATAATCCATGGGCTTCCTGAATAGAATTTTCAATTTCTTGGATAAGCTTATATAAATCTTTTAGTTTACAGAAATTTTGCATGATAAGTGGTGCCTTTTTTAACCAATTATTTTTGCAAATGTATAAAGTTTTTGCTGCTATCCGAATCCCGCCATAATTCAATAACCTCAAATTATTCATCCAAATCTCCCTGAATTGAAACTTGTATTACTTTTTAAATTGCTGCATCTTTGCTCTATAAATCTTTAAATAATGAGACGCTTTATAATCAGTTTGTTTTGTCTGATCTTATTTTCAACGGCTCAGTCGCACCCTTGGAAGCCAAACCATTTTGTGGTAGTTGATACCGATGCGGGAATTGACGACATGCGCACACTCACTTTGCTGCTTTCGATGCCCGAAGTGAATATTTTAGCAATTACTGTTTCCAATGGAGCTACCTCAGCGGAAGCCGGTTACCAAAAGGTAAAGAGCTTGTTACATGAACTTAATAAGCAAGGGGTTTTAGTTGGAATTAACAAACTTCCGGTTAACGTAAATCCGTTTAAACACGCTGTGGATTTTCACTGGACCGATTCACTTTACCCACAATTTACCGAAGTTTCGTTTATCAAAGTGCTTGAAAGAATCCAGAATTATTCTTCTGAAAAAATCACTTTTATCAATTTAGCTGGTTTATCCACCTTAGATAGCTATTTAGGAGAACATCCTGAATTTGCAACACGCCTTAAACAGGTAATTTGGACAACTGATATTCAACTTGAAGATTCATGGAACTATTCCCTTTCGCCCGAAATCTATCAACGATTGATTTCAAATACGGTTCCTTTGAATTTAATCGCGATTAATAATGAAAAGTTGAATTATGAAACCGATTGGATATCTGGATTAGACACTATTTTGGACAGTTATTCCCTTTTTTTTAAACGAAGTTTAATTAATCAGGATTTTCATTATGCAATGAAATGTTACGATGAACTTGTGCCAATTTTGGTGATGGATACTTCACTTTTTCAGACAACTTCAAAAGGGTATCTGTTAAAAAAGTCCACCTCCATACAACACATTGAATCACAGATTTCTAAAATGTTGGTAATTAATAAAAACAATAAAAATCAGGTGTTTATAAAGTTCCCTATCGATAGCACCAATTACATCTCCGATATTGCCCCATTCATGAATAAAACCATTCAAAAGTATGGAAACGAAGAGTGGGCAGCCTGTGTACTTACCAACGAATTGCATCGCCATGTGGGAATTTACGCCATAATTGGGGCAAAAATGGGAATCCGTGCCCGCGAGTATTTTGGCGCTGGGGTCGATGAGATGAAACTAATCTCTTATGCAGGCAATTATCCTCCAATAAGCTGCATGAACGATGGTTTACAGGTATCAACCGGAGCCACTGTAGGTCACGGATTGTTAACCGTTTTACCCAATGTGGAAGCACAACCAAAAGTTATTTTTGAATACTTAGGTCAGCAAATTGAATTCACCTTGAAAGAGGAATACCGGCAAAAGCTGGAAAAGGAAGTGAAGCAATTGGCAATTATTTACGGAATAAACAGTAACATTTATTGGGATTTGGTTCGCCAGATTGCCTTGAATTGTTGGTTTAACTGGGATAGAAATGAGCTGTTCGAAATAAGTAGGGTCGCAAATAAAGAATAAAACCGATAAACTGAAAAAAAATACAGAGGTCGGTAGATAAATACAATACATAAAAGCAGTAAAATTCAGGATTAGATAGTCTTTTACCCCTCTGTCTCCCGAGGTCCCGGGACAAGTTGTCGACATCTCTCCTAGGCTTAGGGGAGATCGTTTCAAATTAGCATTACTGCCAGGTCTATACATCTTCCCCTTCACAAGGGGATTCCGATAGCTATCGGAACGACAGGGGAAGGGGTATATAGCAAAACAAACAAATTGTATGCAATTAGCTACCGACCTCTAAAAAAATAATTTCTTAAAAACTGCTTCTATTTTTTAGCTATCAATGCCTTACCCCATTTCAGAATTTCACGACCGGCAAGGTCATTAATAATAATGGCAGCCATCATGTACCAAGCGCTGGCAGCACAAATTAATAGTTCGTATCCGGCAACTTTATTCATTAGAGGGAATCCAAAGTGACCAAAATCAAGTAGGATAAAACCTATCAATAAGGTGGTGAATGTAATAAACATGGCCCTATGGATAAATAGGGAACCTACCCAGAAAATAGCGGTTAAAAATGTCCATACTAACAGGTAAAATCCAATATCTGTGGCACTTGAAGGATAAATATTAAAATAATTTAAAAGCCAGATAATCCCCAAACCAATCCAAAAAGATCCATAGCTAGTAAATGCTGCAAAGCCAAAATTATTACCTGTTTTTTGCTCCATAAATCCGGCTATTAATTGAGCCAAGCCACCAAAAATAAAACCCATGGCAACAACCGGACCTAAGCCCATGATGCCGATGTTATGAAATTGTAGCAAAAAAGTTGTTAATCCAAATCCTCCTAAACCTACAACGGCAGGGTTTCCTAATTTTGAAGTTTGCATGATGTTTTTTTTAAGTATTAAGCGCGCAAAACTAATGCTTTTTTTCTTTCAAAAAAGGGGTGAGAAAATTTATCGGAAAAAGATTCTTTTTACAATTTACCACAAAACTGCTCATACCCAATTGTAAATTTTTCACAAATTTTCGCTTCACTCAATTTACGAAAAACAACAATTTCTATGTCAGTCTGTCCTTCCCGAGAGTTCTCGGGATCGGGAGGGTGTACCTAAGTAATGCGATTTTTCGCTGCGCTCAAATCACTTAACTTAGATACTAAACACTAACCTTACTATTTGAAGTTTTCTTGGTTCTCTTCATTTTTTGTGAACGAATATAATCACTAATTATTTTTTCTTCCTCTTTTGTTATTGTTTCATTTTGATTGCCAATAACATCAACATCCAATTCTTTTTTTAATTTTCTCATAGCTCCACATTTTAAATATTCGAAAAGTATTTATTAATCAATTTTGTTGCTGCACCAGTTTCAATAATCATCAATCTTCCTCCTACATGTACCGCCCCTAGGCTTTCTTCGTAATGTTCAATAAGCTGAGTTTTTGAAATAAATGCCACATTCCCTTCATGGCCACGTTGAAATGAAAGTTTGCATGCAAATGCAACCAAATTCCCTGGTACTCCTGAGTATATTTTTGATTTTCCTTTATTAAAAGGAGCACTTTCCACAAGGTGCATATAAACATGGTCAAATTTAATCTGGATACTAATAAGTCCTTGAATTATAGATCGATTGTTGACAATTGTCAACTTATAAATATCTCTTTCTGGCTGCTTGAGTTCAAATTTCCAATTGAATAACCAGTCATTCTTTTTTGTAATAGTTTTTAAGTCTGCTTTTGTGATAATAGAAACTTCAGTCTGAAAGCTGTCTCCAGAAACAACATTTTTGATGGAGTTTGTTAACTCATCAATCTCTATGTCTATACCATGTTCTTCATGTTTTTTCATATTGCAAATTTACAAAAAATCAAACTTCTTTTCTAACCTAAAAATTTAAAATAGCAGTTCAAATTATCGTTCTTTCTGCATTACCACCAAAGGTTGACAATATGGTCAGTAAGGGATTGCTGGCGATTCCCTATCAGTGTACACTTCAGATTTTTATGTAAAACTTCAACTCTATCAATAATTTTGTTTACAATTTTCCTGGCTATTCTCGAGAGGGTGTACCTAAGTAATGCACCTTTTCTCTAAGCTCCAACCGCTATACTCAGATTTTAAATAGCCCTTTTATCGGGCAATCCGGCAAACCATTTTAAATCGGGTTCAGAGGGGCGAAAAGCTTCAGAATCAAATATTTTTCCTTCCGGATCGATAATAATAAACCGGGGAATGGTTTTAATTAAATAGTTTTTTAGAAAATCATTGGGATTTGTTACCCAGAATTGATTGTGCGCATAACTAAAAGTAGTAAGGTACTCTTTCCAATCCTTTCCATCCTCATCCACCGAAAGGCTGACAAACTGAATATTTTTATTCGAGAATTTCCGGCTAAGTTCTTCAAAATGGGGCGATTCCCTTTTGCAAGGCAAACACCAGGTTGCCCAAACATCAATGTAAACATAACTTCCTTTGAAATTATCAAGTGTAAAGGTTTGTCCGGTAACATCAACAAAAGTAACGGATGGTGCCTTATCATTTACTAACAGTGCTTTGTATCGTTGAAAAGGAATCAATAACTCCTTTTTCAATTTGGTATCGGTACAATTAAATTCAAATACTTCGAAAAGCAGTTCGGTGTTTTTGTAGCCAAAATATTTCACTTGTTCTTTAAGAATGGAAGCCAGCAAATAATTTTTTACTGCCTCATTGGTAATTAGTTTGTTGGTTTGCTGCATACGAATTAAACTTACTTCATAAGTATCCTCATTTTTATTGGAACTATTTTTAAGCTGCTCATCGGTATTCCAAGCAATGTAGGAATTCAAGAATAGTTTGTACTCATAAATATTCAGCAGGGTAGGATTGTTAACATCCAATTTATTCATAAAGCTAAAGTAAGTGCCTTTTTCGATGGGAATTGATTGATTGTTTAATCTTGGATATTCCATCAATTGATTCGCCCAATCATAAAGCAGAGCTACCTGCTCCTGTTCAATAAAAAGATCCGATAATTCAGGATGAGATTCCTTGTATGCTTCCAAATAAATCTTTCCCATTACATAAATGGAATCGGCTAAATACCGGAATTGTTTTTCAGGAACCTCATAAAGATGCGAAAGATAGATGCTCTGTTCAAGCATCCGCTGGCTTTTTTCTTTCAAGTATCCGTTGGTGGCAGCTCCTGTTCCTGTAAATTGAGTGGAATTAATTACATCGTTCAGGTCGTATTCTACATTTAAGTTATCGCCTGGGTTTAAAAATATCCGAATTGATTTGCTTCCATTGCGAAGAATAAAATACCTGCCTACGGATAAATTTATAGTAAAACTAAATTGATTGGTTTTATCAAGCATCGAAGTATCAGCCAATTGATCCGATATCAATATAATTTCGGAATTATTGGAATGGTTTACTTTTCCGGAAAGAATGGTCTTTTTTAAATCCGATGAATCGCCTAAATCACTTTTGAATTGGGTACCTTTATTTCCTGAATTTTTGCATCCAAGCATAACCACAAGTAAAATTAAACTTAATACAATAGGAAATTTTTTCATTGCTTTCTGCATTAATAAATAAGTAAACTAAAACTTCATTCCCATCAAACAGATATCATCAATCTGTTCAAAGTCACCTTTCCATGCATTGATTATCTGGTTGTAAAAGGTTTTTTGCTGTTCCATCGCCAATTCCTGATTTTGAAGCAACGTTTCTTTCAAGGCTTTGTACATAAATTTTCGTCCCGATTGGCCCCCAAATTGGTCGGCATATCCATCGGAAAAAACATAAACGGCATCCCCTTCCATTAACTGAAATTGATATTTAGTAAATGGAACCCGGTTTATGTAGGCTCCAATAGGTTGCTTATCCGACTTTGTTTCAAAAAGATTATAGCCCCATCCGGTAGCCGACGGCTCAATCGGTTGATTGTTCTTTTGAATCATCGGTTTATTGGAAGACCGAATTATATAAACCGGGTTGTTTGCTCCAGCAAATTCCATGATCCTTGTTTTTGGATGATAAACACAGAAAGCCACATCCATTCCATCCTTAACATCAGGGTTTTCGGCACTTTGCAACGATTCGAGTACCAGTTCATTCAGTTTATTTAATATTTGGTCTGGTTCCCTCAGCTTGAATTCACTTACAGCACGCTGCAAACTATCGTGACCCATAATACTCATCAGAGCACCCGGAACTCCATGCCCGGTACAATCGATAACTGAAAACATAATGTGTTCACCAAATACACCAAACCAATAAAAATCACCACTTACTATATCTTTGGGTTTAAATAATACAAATGAATTGGGTACATGCTGTTTTATGGTTTTGTCGGCAGGTAAAATGGCTTGTTGTATTCGTTTGGCATAATTAATACTGTCCATTATGTCTTTGTTTTTCTTGGCCAATTCCTCATTTTTCCGAACCACTTCAGCAGTGCGCTGCTTAACTTTCCTTTCCAATAGTATTTTTTCTGCTTTTAAGTTTCGTTCCCTTATGTTTATATAGAAAATTATTCCTGCTGTAATAAGTATCAAAACAATTAAAATAAACCACCAGGTTAAGTAAAAAGGTGGTTTTATGGTAAACGAAAAACTAATGGGTTCTTTGTTCCAAATACCTTGATTGTTACAGGCAATTAGTTTAAAAGTATAATGTCCGGGAGGCAATGGTGAATAAGTTTTATAGGTTAACGTACTCTCTGGCAGCCAATCATCATCGGCTCCTTCCAGCATAACTTTATATTTAACTTTTTCTGCATCGGTGAGGCAAATACTATGGAATTCAAAATAGATGCTTTTTTCCTCGTATTTTAGCTTCATCCCCTGAATCATTTCCCTATCTTTCAGATTCACTTTCATGTTAGTGATGTGGGTCAATGGCTCCAATTGGTTGAAGCGTTCTTTATCGGGCGAAAACCTAAACAGCCCATTCACAGTTCCACACCAAAGGTTGCCTGTTTGGTCAATAAAGAGAGCATTATTTTTCACTTCAATTCCTGTAAAACCACTGCGTTGAGTAAAAGAGTAAAAAGAGCCGTTTTCGCGATTAAACCGGTTCAGTCCCTTGTTGGAACCAATCCAAACGTTGCCTTTTTCATCCGTAATAAGGCTTGTAATAAGGTCGGCCAACAGCCCGTTTTCGGTTTTAAAACGGGTTATCTCTTTTTTTTCTGAAAACATTATAACCCCTTGACCTTCGGTACCTATCCAGATGTTATTGGAACTGTCTTGGGTAAAACAAAGAGGAGTAATATTTCCCAAGGTGTCAATGGTTGTAAAAGTGGTGTTTTTTATGGTCATTACTCCTTTTCCCTTCACTCCTACCCACATCGTTTGGCTTCTGTCCAAAAAAAGCGTGGTAATTTCATTTCCCATGATTCGTTGGTAAGCTTTTTTCTCCGGTTCAAAATAAAATAATCCATCAACGGTTCCTACCCAAATATGGTTTTCATTGTCAATTTCCATGCTGGTAATAATTTTCCCATAACGCAATACCATGTTGTTAAATCCCGGATCGTATTTTATTTTATCAATACCCGGCACAAATGAGTACACCCCATCTTCCTTACTAGCGGCCCAAATGGTGCCATCGCTGGCTTTTTTAATCGAAATAATTTCGTTGCTCAGGTTTTTCTCTAACTCATTCCAAGGTTTTATGGTTTTACCTGATATGTTGTATTTGCAAAGGCCTAAATCGGTTCCTACCCAAATGTTGTTTTTGTTGTCTTCGCTAATAGCTGAAACTTGTTCGCTCAACAGACCATGTTCAGGCATAAAGGATACAAATTGTTCTCCCTTAAAAATTGAAAGCCCATTCTCATTGGTCCCAATTAAGATATTACCTTCCCGGTCGGAAATAATTTTTCGAATTTTGTTCCCCGCCAGACCATTTTCCTGATTAAATGTTAAAAAATCGGGATTAATGCGGGTTATTCCACCACCCCATGTTCCAACCCAAATTGCTCCATTTATATCTTGGCTTATGCAGCTAATGAAGTTATTGGCTATGCCATCGCGGTTATCGAAAACGGTTACATTACCCGTTTCATGATCCTGTCGGTACAATCCGCCATTATAGGTTCCGTACCATCTGTTCCGATTCCGGTCCTCGAAAATACAGGTAATTTGAAAATAGTACGATAAACCCTGATGCTTGTATATTTTAAAGGTGTTTTCGGCTTCATCGTAATATTTTATCATGTTATCAATTACCAGATAAATGGAATCATCTTTTGTTTGAGTTATGTAAAATATCCGGTCGCTGAGTCGGGTTTTTCCGGTAAAATTCGAGAAAGCAGCCGAATGACCCGATACCCGGTCAATGTCTTGAATCAAATAAGCTCCAGAGCCTTGAGTACCTATCCACATCCTATGTTTTGAATCCTCATAAAAACAGGTGATGTCGCTCGATATTTTTACTGAATCGGGCATTGCATTGTAAAATTTTGAACCATCATAAATAGTAATGCCTCCTCCGGTATGACCGAACCAAATATTTCCCCGCGAATCCTGAAGAATGGTTTGAATGCCATTTTCTTTTAAACCATCATCGGCTGAAAAATTTTTAAACTGTTTTCCATCGAATCGTGAAACACCACTTGCGGTACCTATCCATATAAATCCATCCTTATCCTGTATCACATCGTAAACTTTCGACTGCGCCAATCCTTCTTTTACCCCGTAATTATCAAAATAATAACGTTGTGCATACCCAACTTGACTATAAATAAGTAGGATAAAGGAAAACAAGACACCCCTCAATTTATACATGTTAATTAACTTTTAGTAAAACAAAAAGCCTTCAGGAATTACCTGAAAGCTTAAAGTTACAATATTTTGAAGAATTCGCTGTTTTACTTTTTGATAAAGAAAAAAGTTCCATTTTCGTCCTCAAATCCGGCAATCTTGCCAAATTGTGGCTTTTGGTTTTCATTTCCGGCTACAGCCTCGGTTACTTTTGTAACAATTGATTCAATAGGAATACACGCATCCTCGTTGAATTGCAACGATTTTGCGAAAGTTTTTGTAAACTGTGAATTATCGGAAGCCAATTCATAACCGGCAGAAGAAAATACCTGCGACGATTTGAATTTAGTAGCATTAACATCGTCGCATGAACGAACTTCATTGGTTGCTCTCATGGCTTGATAAAAAGATGGACCCGACTCACAAGCATCGGTAACCACCAAAGTATGGGTAATAATGTTGGAATACGACTGCATTCCGGCCTTTAGTGAATTAATATTGAAATAGGTAAATTCATCATCGCGGGTAGCATCAACAGGTATCCAATACCCGGTTTCATTAATAAACTTACCATGTCCGGCATACCATACCAACAATGAGTTTACATTGTTTTTCTTTACTTGGTCGCGCAACTCAATGGAAAAAAACCGTTCCATTTCTTTTTTGGTCATGTCTTTTTTATGGATAAAATTATGCACCTGATAATTAGCCAACACCGATTTCATTGAAGAAACATCTTTTGTAGGACCTTCAAGACTGGCAAAAGTTTCGTACGAAGAGTTTTCGATAAAAATAACCCAAGTTTTTCCCATCGGGTTTTCTTGCGAAATTTGAGCCCCTTCACGGTTCAAGGTAAAATTCTTTTCTTGAATATTATTAAACTCATCTATCGCTTTTACTGCAATTTTATTCTTATTAAAAATGGTAATTGTGGCGTTAAACTTAGGATTAACCTTGGTATCATCAAAACTAGCCCTTACCCCATCAATAAAAATATCTTTAATTAAACTGGCATCTTCAATGTCACCTTCAATAAAAAGATTCGATTCATCGGTACTTAAATAAATTTCGCCATTATCGCTGGCAAAAGGAGTAGTGATTCGTATAATTGGCAAATCAATTTCTGTTTTTTGCAAGTCGTAATCAACTGTGGATAGGTTCCCATAAACATCAGTAGCTGAAAAGTTTACCACCGCTAAGTCGGTAATATTTAAACTATAGCTAAACTCGGCGTTTTTGCCTAATTCAACTTTTAGTCCGTTAATAAAAAGTGATTCAACGCTGCTTTTATCCTTAATTATTCCTTGAATGCTGATACGATCTGCATTATTGAATACCGCCAATTTATTCTGTCCTATAACTCTTGGAGTATCAATAACAACTACAGGAGGTATAGTTTCTCTATTGAGTTCAAACAATCGTTTTTTTGCTTCAGCTACTTCTTTGAAATTACTTTCACTATTTTGGGCAAGCATTAAAAAATTTTGATAATCGGTTATAGCAGGTGTATTCTCCATGAGCTCTTCATTCGATCTTCCCCGCCAGTAAACGGCTAAATAATTGCTTGGTTCCAAAGCAAGAACTTGCGAAAAATCAGATTTTGCATTTTGAAAATGTTCGTATTCAAAATAATAGACGCCTCTTGTAAATAAAACGGAAGCTTTATTTTCAAGTAAGGTTTCCAATTTTGATAAATCGTTAATAGCATTTAGCAATTCACCCCTTTTATAATAAACCAAATATCTCACTTCATAAGCTTCCGCAACTTCGGGAAACTTTTGTACTGATTGGCTGGCAAGTTCCAAAGCATTATCCAGTTGATTGTTGCTTAGATATGCTTTTGCTGCCGCATAATATGCTTTTTGGAAATTTGGATTCAATGCTAAGGACCTATTGTAATCGATAATTGCTTGCGAATAGTTTTTTAAGCTATCGTTGGCAACACCCCGGGCATAAAAACACATATTCGTTTGCTCTATTTGCAGAGCATTATCGAGCGCTAAAATGGCATGTTTATACTCATTGAGTTTAATATGGGTAAATGCCTTATACTGCAATGCCTGAAAGTTTTTACTGTCGATGGTTGTTGCTGAATTTAAAAACTGGATTGCCTTTGAATAATTCTTCAATTGGTAGTTTAGTCGTCCTACCTGAAACAAATAATCCACTGTTTTAGGATCCAAGGTTGATGCTTTCTCATAATCGGAGGCAGCACCTTCGAAATTTTCTTGCTTTTCAAGTAGTTCAGCCCTCAAAACATAAGCATCAATATAGGATGCATCCACTGCAATTGCTTGATTCAGTTCAGTTACAGCCTCTTGATACTGCTGAGTTTCAACAAGTTTTTTTGCATTCTTATAGCTTTTTTTTGGATTTTGTGCTTGGCTAAAAAAAACCAAAATACCCATTGTTACTAATAATATAATCCTTTTCATTTTATTCTCCTTCCTATTCGTTTAGTACTTAAGAATTTGCCCTTCATTTCACTATTACAAATGTATGAATTAAAATCAACCAAAAAGGGCTTTCATAATGTGGCTTCTTTGTTTTATATATTTTATTTGATATAACTGCTAAACAGATGGATGAAGGATAAAAGTAGTTGCTTTCTCTCTCAATTTCAGTTATTAGTTGTGTATTCTTTTCACTTTGATAACCCGGTAATTCCATTAAATTTGTACCACTTTTTTTATCAATAGTATCTTAAAGTAATTTCACATAACGTTAATGTGCTATAATTTAAAACCTAATAAGAATGAAAAGAATCCGAGGTTTTGCCAGTGATAACAATGCAGGAGTTCATCCTGAAATTTTAAAATCAATAAATGATGCCAACACAGGTCACGCCGTTGGTTATGGCGACGACAACTATACCCGCCAAGCTACGGCAACTATAAAAGAACTCTTTGGAGGTTCGGTAGATGTATATTTTGTGTTTAATGGAACTGGAGCCAATGTGTTGGGAATCAACAATCTGGGGCAATCCTATCATTCAGTAATTTGCGCCGAAACTGCACACATTCAAGTGGATGAATGCGGTGCCCCCGAAAAATTTACTGGAATGAAATTAATTGCGGTTGCCACCCCCGATGGAAAACTTACTCCTAACTTAATAAAAAAACATTTACATGGTTTTGGGTTCGAACACCACAGCCAGCCCGGCGTTATATCAATAACCCAACCCACTGAATTAGGAACCCTTTATACCGTGACCGAAATAAAGGAATTGTCAGAATTAGCCCACAGTTTGGGTTTACACCTACACGTGGATGGAGCTCGGATTTCGAATGCGGTTGCTTCGTTAAACATTCCAATAAAAGCCTTTACTAAAGATGCCGGAGTTGATGTGCTTTCATTCGGCGGAACAAAAAATGGCATGATGTATGGCGAAGCAGTGGTTTTTATGAATCCAGGAATGGATCAGAACTTTAAATATTTCAGAAAACAGGGAATGCAATTGGCTTCGAAAATGAGATATATTGGAGCACAATTTAACGCATTTTTTACTAATGATTTATGGCTAAAAAATGCTGCTCATGCTAATAAAATGGCACAACTCCTTTATCAAAAAGTTAAAGATATTCCCGGTGTGACGGTTATCCAGCCAGTTCAGGCAAATGGCGTTTTTGCCAAGATTCCCGGTAATCTGATTTCAAAACTTCAGGAAGAATATTTCTTTTATGTTTGGGACGAACAGAAAGATGAAGTCCGGTGGATGTGTTCGTTTGATACTACCGAAGACGATGTAAATGAATTTGCTTCCTTATTGCTAAAAATGGTTTAAAACCAGTAGCCATGTCCGAACCTTTTGTATGGGGGCACGCAAGGCGATACAACGATTATCCGACCTACATAAAAAAACAGTTTGGAGGCCGCATTCAAAAAATATCGGTAAATGTTGGTTTCAGTTGCCCAAACCGCGATGGAACCAAAGGTGTTGGTGGATGCATTTACTGCGATAATTCAACCTTTAAGCCCGGATATTGCGAGCCAGAAATTAGTGTAAGAAAACAGATACAAACCGGAGTTTCCTTTTTTGAGCAAAAGTATCCCGACATACTTTTTATGGCCTATTTTCAATCGTACACCAACACCTACGCTCCTATAAATGAATTACGAGCCATGTACCTTGAAGCATTGGATCATCCAAAAATTATGGGTTTGATTGTTGGTACCCGTCCCGATTGTATCAATCCTGAGATTCTGTATATGCTTAAGGAAATATCCGCTAATAAACCCGTAACCATTGAGCTGGGATTGGAAAGTACCCTTGACAAGACCTTACAAATTATAAACCGTTACCATACCTGGAGTGATTCGGTGCAAGCCATTACCTGGTGTCACCAACGAGGAATTAATGTAGGTGTTCATTTGAT
Source organism: Salinivirgaceae bacterium (assembly GCA_041664345.1). Classification (GTDB taxonomy): domain Bacteria; phylum Bacteroidota; class Bacteroidia; order Bacteroidales; family SZUA-534; genus GWE2-40-63. The sequence goes on along the minus strand of JBAYKX010000051.1, from coordinate 5,350 downwards.
ATTGGGATTGCCCGGCGAAACCCATGAAATGATGCTTAACCATGCAAAACTAATTTCCACCTTACCTATTCATTCGTTAAAATTACATCAATTGCAGGTAATTAAAAATACACAACTGGCAGCTCTTTATAAGTCGGATCCCAATTATGTACATCTTTTTGATGCTGGTGAATACATTCAATTAGTTATCGAATTTTTGGAATGCCTGAACCCAAAAATTGTTATTGAACGTTTTGTTAGTGTATCACCTGTTGAAAAGCTTATTGCTCCAAAGTGGAACCAGCTTAAAAATTTCGAAATAGTTGCAATTGTTGAAAAGACCATGGAAGCTAAAAATACCTGGCAAGGTAGGCTTTATGAACCCTAATAAAAGAAATGATTAAACCATTTGGAATATTGGAAAATTGGAATGATGGAAAAAAATACGGTTTCAATTCACTGATTAAGCTCTATTTTATCCAGTTTTCCATCTTTCCATCTTCCCAGTATCCCATTTTTTCACCCTGTTACCCTGCTACCTTGTTACCTTGTCACCCTGTTACCCTGCAACCTTAACTAAGTATTAATTCCTTTCAGTTTTGCTAAATTGAGAATAATTTGTGATGTTTCATAAACCGTAAAATTCTTGCGGTTTAACGTTGCATCAAAAAGATAATCCAAATTCCCCGGCTGTTTATCTAAAAACAAATAAAACAGTTTATGACGCTTTTCATCTGTATCAATGGCCCATTCTTCAGCCTCTTCTATATTGGTTTTTTGGTTTTTCATTATGGTTTCAATCCTCCAATAGAATGGTGCGGTTAAACGAATATTTAAAACATTGGGCTTATCTTCTAAAATTGCAGCACCCGCGCGTCCTACCAATATAATATGACCTTGGCGGCATAATGAAACAATTACTTCCTTAATGGTGTTTTTAATTTTTAAATCGTTGACATGGGTTTTACTAAAAGCAACAAACATGTCAATAAAACTGCTTTTTTCTTGTCCTTTGTAAAAATTCTCAATCTTAGATGTATTAAGATTAAGCTCTTTGGCTGATTTTTCAAGAATTTCTTTATCAATAACACGCCAGGGACAACTGGGATGGTTCTTATTTAACTCATTGGCTATCAACTTTCCAATCATTTTTGCCTCACAACCCGCTTGTCGCGAAATAGTAATTACAGGCCCAAACTTTTTTTGGGGGTTCAACCGATTGGAAGCTTCCAGATGTCTGTTCTCAAAATATTCGAATAGTACATTTCCCATAGCAACCTCCAATTTTTAAGGGTTTGTTAAAATATGGTGTAATTTAATAAAAATGAGCTTATTAGTCAAGTGTTTTATGTTAATTATTTTTTTGTTGCAAAACCATTTGTAAAATTGCCTAAAATATTACCGCCGTATTAAAACATTCCGGTTACTATTATCTTTACAACAATTCATCAAAGCATAAAATGGAAACAACTAAGCGGGTTTTATTGGGAATGAGCGGTGGAATTGATAGCACTGTATCTGCTATGTTGCTTTTAGATAAAGGCTTTGAAGTGGTTGGAGTTACACTTCGGCTTTGGTCAACCACCGATGGTTTTAACTCTACTCAGGAACCTGTTTATGCGACTGAAGCAAAGGAATTGGCGGCTAAACTAGGAATTGACCATTTTGTGGTAGATGCCCGGCAGGATTTTTATCAAAAAGTAATTACTTATTTTAGGGATGAATATTTGTGTGGAAAAACCCCCAATCCTTGTGCTAAATGCAATGTGGTGCTGAAGTGGGAATTGCTGAATCGGTTGGCCATTGAAAAGCAATGCAGCTTTATTGCTACCGGCCATTATGTGAATAAAATAGTAGAAGATGACCGCATATACATTACCAAGGGAATAGACCCCGATAAGGAACAATCCTTTTTTTTATGGGGTTTACCGCTTGAAATCCTAACGAAAGCAATCTTTCCATTGGGACAATTGACCAAAAAATCGGTGCGCGAAATTGCCATTGATAGAGGATTCAAGGTTTTAGACGATAAAAAGGAAAGTACCGGAGTCTGTTTTATTCCTCAGGGAAATTACCATCCACTGTTAATTGACTTGATGCAGAAAGAAGGGAAAGCCGCAATACCCGGTGATTTTGTTGATTTAACCGGAGCAAAAGTGGGAACACATAAAGGATACCCATTTTACACCGTTGGACAAAGGCGGGGATTGGGATTGTCGCCCAACGAACCTTGGTATGTAACCAAAATTGATCCCCGATTGAATCAAGTGGTATTGGGCAAACGCTCCGACTTATATCAAAACCAGATGTTGGTAGAAAATTATCATCTCTTGTATGCCGATGATTTTGAGCAGGATGTAATAACTCGGATCCGCTACCGCAAACAGTCGGCATCAAGCAAAGTGACCATTATTGACAAAAACCGTTTATTGGTTACATTTATGGAACCGGAATGGAGCATTGCACCCGGGCAAACGGCGACTTTTTATTTGGGCGACAAATTGCTGGGGGGCGGGTATATTTTAGGTTCCACAGCAGCAATGTAAACCTCTTTGAATATAATAATTGAGCTAAAAAAGGTCGGAGTGAGTGCCAGTAGCGATGAAAAGAAGCAATAATTATTTATCGTTTTGTTGCCAAACAAGAAGCCAATCGGGTTTAATGTGGCATTCCCAGCAATTTACATAATTTCCGGAAAGTTTGTGCGGTTTGTGCAACTCAGATACTTTACCGGTTTTTTGTAAAACTTCTATCACATTCTCAAGAAGGGCGATATCATAACCCCTTTTCATGCATCGCTTTAAATCTTTCTTAAACTGATTTGTGGCTTTGATAGAATACATCACCTCAAACATTTTTCAATTAAATCCTTGGCATTTTCGGCAGCAAACACTTTACCTTGTTTTACTTCCATGAGGGATTTTTCAATTGAACCTAACCTATTTCCGGAAACAGATTTTATGGTGACCCCTTTCATGGTTGAAAATAACTCAATTAGAAGACGCAACATCGATTTGTCGTTAACTTCAATTAAAATTTGTTCCATGATTTTTTTTACAAAGTTAGCCGATTATTTTGATTGAAAAAAGCACATAAAATGATTTTGCGATATTAACGCCCTATTTGGCTATACACTAACAAATATACTTCTGTTTGCCTGTTTCAACAAATAGTCATTCAGAACCTCGTTTTTTTGAGGAAAACAATTATTTTTGCATCGTTAAAAAAATGAACTAATTTAAAAATTACTATGGGACGTGCGTTTGAATATAGGAAAGCATCTAAAATGAAGCGTTGGGACAAGATGTCGAGGATATTTCCAAAATTGGGTAAAGCCATTACCGTGGCGGCCAAAGAAAGCGGCGCTGATCCGGAAACCAACGCCAAGCTTAGAACCGCCATTCTGAATGCCAAAGCGCAAAACATGCCTAAAGATAATATTGAGAATGCAATAAAAAGAGCTGCCGGAAAAGATGCATCTAACTTTATTGAGATGAACATTGAAGGCAAAGGGCCTCACGGTGTTTTGGTGTTTGTAGAATGCATGACCGATAACACCACCCGCACCACAGCGAATGTAAAATCATATTTCAATAAAGCCGGTGGAACCCAATCGCCCAATGGTTCGTTGGAATTCATGTTCAACCGCAAAACCGTGATTGAATTTGAAAAACCTGCGGGAATGAATCTTGAAGAACTGGAATTGGAATTGATTGATTCAGGTTTGGAAGAGGTTGACGAGCACGAAGGAACGGTTTATGTTTATGGCGATTATACCCAATTTGGAGTTCTGACTCATGCTTTTGAGCAAAAAGGAATAGCTGTAAAAGCAACTTTGCAGCGAATTCCAACTACACCGGTTGAATACACCGAGGAACAACTTGAAGAAATTGAAAAAATGTTGGACCGTTTGGATGAAGATGAAGATGTTCAAGCGGTTTATACCAATATAGCTTAGCAAAAAGCAACATAAAATACAAGCCTCAGAAAATACATTTCTGGGGCTTTTTCAATAACGGTTGGTGTTTTTATTTATCTACCAAACAAAAGGTATCAATTTATTATGGGTTTTCTTGGTATATTCAACATATCCATCTAATTCGTTTATTAATGTTTTATCTTCGAGTGATGTTCTTATCAACAAAAGAATTACCGCAATCAGGGTAGGAATAATACTCCAAACAGAAGTAGTAATCAATGGTAACGCTATCAATGAAATTATCATCCCCAAATATCCTGGATGTCGGACAACTTTATACAAACCCGTATCACAAACCACATGACCTCTTTCTTTTTGAATCCGGACAACACTAGAAAAGAAATTATTTTGGTGCCTTGCGGTCAGAAAAAGAATCTGACCAATAATAATTAAAATAACACCAGAAATACTTACAATCCAATTGAAATTTGGTGACCATTGGAATCTACCAGAATCAAATCCAGCAATTACAATTATAGCCATATAAATCAAAGCAGATAATCCTAATAATAACTTATCCCACGATTTTACACCTTCTCCAAGTTTAGAACGTTCGTTTATCAATTCACTGTTTTTATGAATGGATAAATAATTCATCAGAGTTGACAAGATGTTTACTGATAAAAATACCCAACCTTGTGTATAATTTATCCGTCCGGCACAAATAAATAGTATAGTTGTAAATACTATGTTTGTAACAAATCCTGTAACTAATAATTTAATCTTTTCCATAATCCTTATTTTTGATTTTGAATCGATTATTGAACTCGCCAGTGTTTTCGTAAAATGATGACAAATGTTGTGTATATTAAGCGGTTGCGCTTGCCTGCACTTCTGTTTGCTTACGCAATATAGTTAATTTCTTATTCATAGTTTCATTTTCGCACTTGCCCGCAACTGCTTTATTATGCGGTGTTGACGGTAGTTTCTTTTTCACACTAAGTTGAATACTTATTAACAAGTTCTAAATAACTTTCACAATATATTAACCGTTCCGCAATGATCAAATACGATTCATTCTGTCTATAAGCACAACAAAAATTCGGTTTTCACGCTCTACTCTGCTGTATTCCTCCTCCATTCAAAATAATCGTCCAGCACTTCAAGTGCCTTGGCATTTGGAACTGGACCGACATGTGGTGTGGGGTTGGTCAGGTACATAACATTAGGATTTTCATTGCTAAAAGCAGGCCATGCAGGAAGTTCTTCCCTGTTGGGATTGCCTTTTTTAGCAAAATTTGTCCAATAGGTGGCCATGATCTCAGAAAGTTCCACATCATATTTTGTCATTTCTTCCTTCACTGTATCAATATGCATAAAAACATACCCAAATTCTTGTCCGTGGAGTGAACCGTAACCGTAACGTGGTGAATCTTCAGGATAATCGGGGTG
>JBAYKX010000050.1:0-37069 GCA_041664345.1 Salinivirgaceae bacterium | reverse complement strand
CCGATAGCTATCGGCAAGGAGGGATTAGTTAATGGACAATGCGATTGGGACACTTTAAAAAGGAGGATAGATTGGAAGGTTTTTAGTGAATCCTCCCCAACCCTCCTTAAAAAGGAGGGAGTAGGTCAGCACAATTTTTAAAAAGCAGAATGAACCAGCTAACTATGGAAAACAAATGATGAAAACACCTCTGCACAGTCCCTCCCTTTAAAAAAGGGAGGTTAGGAGGGATTAACTAAAGGAATCTATCTATAGAATGCTTTTAGGACTCCGTGAAAAGGGGAATATAATTTAGAGGATATACTAGTGAATCCTCCCCAACCCTCCTTAAAAAGGAGGGAGTAGGTCAGTACCATTATTAAAAAGCAGAATGAACCAGCTAACAATGGAAAACAAATGATGAAAACCCCTCTGCACTGTCCCTCCCTTATTTAAAGTGAGGCTAGGTGGGATTAGTTAATGGAATCTATCCATAGAATGCTTTTAGGACTCCGTGAAAAGGGGAATATAATTTGGAGGATATACTAGTGAATCCTCCCTAACCCTCCTTAAAAAGGAGGGAGTAGGTCAGCACAATTTTTAAAAAGCAGAATGAACCAGCTAACTATGGAAAACAAATGATGAAAACCCCTCTGCACTGTCCCTCCCTTTAAAAAAGGGAGGTTAGGAGGGATTAGCTAAAGGAATCTATCCATAGAATGCTTTTAGGACTCCGTGAAAAGGGGAATATAATTTGGAGGATATACTAGTGAATCCTCCCCAACCCTCCTTAAAAAGGAGGGAGTAGGTCAGCACAATTTTTAAAAAGCAGAATGAACCAGCTAACTATGGAAAACAAATGATGAAAACCCCTCTGCACAGTCCCTCCCTTTAAAAAAGAGTGCCGATAGCTATCGGCAAGGAGGGATTAGTTAATGCATAATGCGATTGGGACACTTTAAAAAGGAGGATAGATTGGAAGGTTTTTAGTGAATCCTCCCCAACCCTCCTTAAAAAGGAGGGAGTATTTCAGCACAATTTTTAAAAAGCAGAATGAACCAGCTAACAATGGAAAACAAATGATGAAAACACCTCTGCACTGTCCCTCCCTTTAAAAAAGGGTGCCGATAGCTATCGGCAAGGAGGGATTAGCTAACTTAACTCCTCTTCCGATAGCTATCGGCAAGGAGGGATTAATTTACCCAGACAATAAACCCCAAACCATGAAATATGCCGAAATAAAAGAATTTGCACGGAAACTCCGGAGGAATCAAACTCCTTCGGAAGAGCGGTTGTGGCATTTTATTCGGAAGAAACAGTTAAAAAACAAACAATTTCTGAGGCAACATCCCATAATTTACGATCGCAGTTACAATAATTTCTTTTGCTACATACCCGATTTTTATTGTCAGGAATGCAAACTGGCTGTTGAACTCGACGGTAAAATTCATTTGCAACAAAAGGAACGTGATTCAAACCGTGATGCCATTCTGGAAGGGATGGGCATAACCGTTCTGCGGTTTGACAATGAGGAATTGCATCATATAAAAATAGTTCTTAAAACTATTGAGGAACATTTGGAGTGATAGTTTTGTAAATAAACCCGATATGGCTTCATTTGAAATATACCAATCCAATATTAGCTTTTGAATGGAAGTTAACCCTGCAAAAAATAAATTTTTGCCCAATAAAAATTTGGCTAAATTGCTGACACAAGATGTATATTGGCTATGGAACAACTCGTAAATTTAGGTGTTATTAATGGCGTACTGCGTTTAACCGAAACGTTGTAGCCAATTAAACATTACATTACTGCACGACGCATAAATTGATAAATTATGAAGAAAGTATTATTGTTATTAGCAGAAGGATTTGAGGTGTTTGAAGCCAGTGTTTTTATTGATGTTATCGGTTGGAATCTTGTACATGGCGATTGTTCTACTCAACTATTTACGTGTGGATTGAGAAAAGAGATCAAAAGTTCATTTGACCAGAAATTTATAGTTGATTATTTGATAAATGATATTGAAATTAATGATTTTGACGCATTGGCAATTCCCGGAGGATTTGAGGTTTATGGATACTATAATGATGCTTACCATGACACATTTCTTGAGTTAATCCGTAGGTTCAGGGCGAATGATAAAATTATAGCTTCCATTTGTGTTGGCGCTTTACCATTAGGGAAAAGTGGCGTATTAAAAGGCAAAAAAGGGACAACTTATGATAGTGTTGTTAGACGGGAAGCATTAAAAGGATTTGGTGTAAATGTTATTAATCAACCTATTGTAATGGATGATAACATGATAACATCGTGGAATCCATATACTGCGATAAATGTAGCATTATTGCTGCTTGCGTCACTGACAACAAAGGAAAATTCTGACAACGTGCGTAAATTAATGGGATTTTGATACTTGTAAAAATAAAAAAATATGATTGCTAATACTCCACCGACTCCGTATTATGCTGTAATATTCACATCCACAAGGACTGATATTGATAATGGTTATGCCGATATGGCTCAAAGGATGATTGAATTAGCTAAGCAACAAGCTGGTTTTCTTGGTTTTGAGAGTGCCAGAGAAGATATTGGGATTACAGTTTCATATTGGAAAGACTTGGATTCAATAAAAATATGGAAGGATAACACAGAACATACCATTGCAAGAAATATGGGTCGGGAAATTTGGTACAAATCCTTTAAAACAAGGATTGCAAAAGTTGAGAAAGATTATGGATTTCAAAACATATAGAAGATATAAAAATTAACTGGCCATAGTGTATAGTGAATATGAGTTTACAGTATAAAAATGAAAGATTTGATAAACGATATCAGGGAATCACTTGAAGTATTTGCAGATGTTAAGCGGATTGAATTTGCCCAAATATCATATCCAACTAAAATGCACGTAATCGGGGTGACTGTTCCCAATTTGAAAATTGCACTCAAAGAATTGAGTAAACAGACAAAACCGTTTAAAAACCAAGAAAAATTAGATTTAATAAAGCAACTAATTAATGAGGATGTTTTTGAATTGCAACAAATTGCATTTGAGTATTTACAAACAGAGAAGAATCTGTATAAATGGCTGACGGAAGAATATATTGAAAGTATTGAGAAAAATTTAGACAATTGGTTGTCTGTCGATTATTTTGGAGCAATAGTGGTTGGTTGTGCTTGGAGAGAAAACCTGATTAGCACCAAAAAAGTAAAACACTATTTGAGTTCTGATAATTTTTGGATTAGGCGGATAGCTATTGTGGCAACTGTTTCATTAAATCAAAAAGCAAGAGGTGGACATGGTGATAGCAAAAGGACATTGGAAATTTGCCGATTGGTTGTTGACGACCACCAAGAAATGATAGTCAAAGCACTTTCGTGGGCATTACGTGAGTTGGCAAAAATTGATAAGGAACCGGTAATTGAATTCATTAGCGAATACAAAGACAGATTACACAAAAAAGTACTGAGAGAAGTGAATAATAAGTTGGAAACGGGATTAAAGAATTAACCCGGATTATTCTTTAATAATCCTGACGAATACACAATACTGCCGATATCTCATAATGCAGACCGTTGGCGCTAATAAAAAAACATCATATATTATGACAACTGAAAACCCTTTGAAAAATATTAACCCGCTTTATAACGACTTGGAAATTGTGAAAGAATTGGTGTACGATAAATGTGGCTTCTGCATAACAAACCTAAAACTGAACTCAGAGAGCGCAGAATATGGTGCTTGTTCTTTTGTACTTAATGGAATGTTAATTGAGTATAGAGTTTCTAAAATCACACCAACAAAAACAGGACAATTCGTAACAATTTGGAAAAGAAACCAGAATGGAATAACGGTTCCATTTGACCTTATGGACGACATTGATTTTGTAGTAATAAACAACCACTAAATAACAAAAGAGAATAGAAATGGAAATAATACAACAGTCTTTTGGGGAATATTTTATCACAACCGACAAAAGCAAAATGGACCTCGTGGCAATTCATGACTTTTTATCAAAACATTCAGGCTGGAGCAACAATATTCCTTTTAACAAGGTAAAAACTTCAATTGACAATTCGTTGAACTTTGGACTTTTCCACCTCGACAAACAAATTGGATTCGCAAGGGTAATATCTGACTTTTCGACAATTGCCTATTTAGGCGACATTTACATCTTGGATACCTATCGTGGGCAAGGCCTGTCGAAAAAATTAATGGATATAGTTATGAACCACCCAAACTTACAAGGTTTAAGACGTTGGATATTATTGACCTCTACTGCTGATTGGCTATATGAAAAATATGGCTTTACGAAAGTTCCAAAACCGGAAATTTATATGGAACTGTTTAATCCAACTGTTTATAAAAAATGAAAAGATGAAACAAATCGGAAAATTATCGGAAAACACAAACTACAGTGCCATAGACTTAGGGAATTTGAATGATTTGATGGATTACTCACTGATTCATCCTGTGAACAAAAAACTCATTGAAGGTAAGGTATTCTTAAAGGATGCCACTAAAGCAACGGGTACCGAAATTTCGTTTAATTCGCTTCCTCCGCATACGGAACAACCCTATTTCCATATTCACTGGAAAAACGAGGAAACGTACATAATTTTAAAAGGATTCGGCTATTTTCAAGTGGACGAAGATTGTTTTAACATAAAAGAAGGCAGCGTGATCCGGGTTGCCCCAAAAGGTAAACGGGGTATCTGTAATTCATCGGATGAAACAATGATTTATATGGTCATTCAGAGTAAAGAACATTCGCTGGAGGAACACACCACGGCAGATGGGGAAAGGCTTCCTGTTGAACCCAAATGGAGATAACAACAATACATCGGGCTACAGAACCGTGTGCAAACCACGTGGATTGTAGCCCATTTTAATTTTCATTTATAATAAAATGGGAAAGGTTTTAGAAAAGCTATACAACCATGAATTTCTTCCGGTATTCCAAAGGCGTCATCCCAACAATTTTACTAAAAACTTTTCGGAATGATTTTGGGTCAGAATAACCCGTTCGATCAATAATTTCGTTAATATTCTGATTCGTTTGTTCCAATTGTTTCTTGGCTGACTCGATGCGTACATTTTGTAAATATTCAATAGGGGGAATTCCGGTTGCCTGTTTAAATCGCCTGACAAAATTTCTTCTGCTCGAAGGAATATCCTTCATAATATCCTCCAATGATCCAATCTCATGAAACCGGGTTTCCATATTTTCCTGTACTTTTTTCACCAGATCATCATTATGGTTACGGCTGGGCACAAACGTGCCAAAATAACTTTGTTGGTACCGATCCATATCAATGGCAAAAATCTTGGCTATACGGATAACCATCTCATTTCCGCAGTATTTTTGGATAATCCGCAGTAACAAATGGAAGGTGGAAGTTGATCCTCCGCTGGTATATAACCTTCCGTCAATAGTTATCACATGATCGGGTTTTAAAACAACAGATGGAAAAGCAGCTGCAAACCGGCTAGTTGCATCCACATGCGTAGTGGCCATTCTTCCGTTGAGCAAACCCGAAGCGCCGAACAAAAAAGCGCCGGTACAAAAACTCGCAATTTCTGCACCCTCAAGGTATTGAGTCCTGATCCATGGAATAAATTCCTGATTCTTTAAAAGTGTGTCCGACATATTAGTTGTAGTAAATGAAGGAATCAGTACAATATCCGTTTTCCGGTCAGATTGTACCGAAAATATAGGGTAGCCATGAAACGTGGAACCTTCTGCTTTAATCTGTTCAGGAGTCCGCACTACATGAATACTGAAGGGTATTTCCTTATTATTTTCAGCAGATACACGGTTGGTTGTTTCAAATACATCTAAAATTGCAGCTATGCTCAACAGCTTATAATCTACGGGTATAATCAGTCCTAAATTTTTCATTTTCCTGTTTTCTTGCAAATTTAAGACTTTTTTATCTCTTTTGTCTCAAATGCCCCGAAATTTGACCTTTTTTCAATATTATTTTATGCAAAGTATCCGAACTTTGCATAATAACAAATTTATATTAAAGTAAAAGTCAATTTTATGATATATAGAGCCATACAATAAGTGATAAACAAGAAATATATATTTGAAACAACAATTTTATTTAAAATCAAAGGAGGAAAATTATTATGAAGAAAATGAGTCCAGTAGTACATTTTGAAATGCCAGCAGAAGATAGAAAACGGATGGCTGATTTTTATACCCATGTGTTTGGATGGAAAGCGCAGATGCTTGGCCCTGAAATGGGAAATTATGTGGTTGTATCCACCACGGATGTTGACCAAAATGGAAGGCCAAAGGATGCGGGAATGATAAATGGCGGTTTTTATCAGAAAAACGAAGATTCAGCTCCACATCCTTCTGTAGTTATTGGGGTTGATGACATTAAAGAATCCATGAAGGATATTGTGAAGGCAGGTGGCAAATTGCTTGGTGAGCCAATGGAGATTCCGGGAATAGGAATATATATTTCGTTTATTGACACTGAGAACAATCGGGTTGGCCTACTTCAACCTTTAATGAATGGAAATAAATAAGATTGGCAATCATTTTATCTTGTCAATTCAGAAAAATTATCAATAAAAAAACGAAAACCAAGAAAGCAAAATCTAATGATGACAAAAAAAGAAATAGCCAATGATTTTCTGAAAATGCTCACATCACAACAAGTAGATGCGGCTTTTGAAAAATATGTCCATACCGGGTTCATACACCACAATATGCACTTTGCAGGCGACAGAAATTCTTTTTACGAAGCCATCAAATCGGGTATGAAAAATGTAAAAACTGAACTTGTTGTTCTGCGTACTTTAGAAGACAACGACATAGTAGCAGTTCATGCAAAAGTGAAGTTTGATAATGCACCCAACTGGATTGCGCTTGTTCATTTTTTCAGATTCAAAGATGAAAAAATTATTGAAGAATGGGAAGTTTCAAATGAAGTACCGGAACATATAGCAAACGGGAATGGAGCATTCTAGAAATTATTAACCTGAAAATTAAGACTATGAGTAAACAAGATTACACTGCAACCATTTGGGTTGAACAAAACTCGCACATAGTTTTTGAAGCCGCCAAAAATTTTCGTGCCTGGTGGTCCGAAGAAATTGAAGGAGATACCGAAAAACTTAATGAAGTGTTTTTTTATCGCTACAAAGATGTTCATCTATGTAAAATGAAACTCATAAAATTAGTTCCTGACAAAGAATTAATTTATCAAATAATTGACAATCAATTTAGTTTTACAAAAGACAAAAGTGAATGGATAAACACGAAACTGATTTTTACAATTTCAAATGAAAGAGGCAAGACCAAGTTGCTATTCACCCATCAGGGGTTGGTTCCAGAGTATGAATGCTGCCAAATTTGCTACGATGCCTGGGGCAATTATATCAAAAAAAGCCTTTTCGATTTAATAACTATTGGCAAGGGAAATCCCAACCCGAAAGAGGGATATGGCTTTAATGCCGAGATAGTTAAAAAATGGAAATTGAAATAAGTGACGAGAGAAAACAACAATCCGCTAATAGAAACTACCATACGAAATGATAGAGGTTTTCAAAACAAATGTAGAGCAACCGGAGCAATCAGAATTTCTAATCAATCAAATTCGTTGTCATGTTCCAGGCGGCAAAATCAATTTCGATTTGGAAGATTGCGATAAGATTTTGAGGATTGAAGCTGAACGCATTTCAAATGAAACCATTATTGGATTGTTGAACCAGAATGGGTTTCTGGCTGAGGTTCTGATATGAAGTGATTATTATAATTGTATGCAAAAAAAAACTGAAAATTAGAAAATTAGTTTCATTTATGCACATTTCGCTGGATGGTTTTACCACAAATGCGAACGGACAAATGGATTGGGTTCTTGCAGATGAAGAAATGTTCGACATTGCCGGACAGCAGACCCTGAAATCGGACACAGCCCTTTACGGACGGGGAACGTACGAAATAATGGAAGCCTACTGGCCAACAGCAGCCGATCAGCCCAATGCAACTAAACACGACATGGAACATTCGGCCTGGTATAACAGTGTTCAAAAAGTTATTGTTTCAAAAACATTGAAAAGTTCCCAAGTAAAGAACGCGAAACTTATAAGTGAGAATTTACTTGATGAAATTAGGACGTTGAAAAAGGAAAAGGGAAAGGAAATCGTCCTGTTTGGTAGCCCAGAACTTACCCGTTTTTTAACAGATGAAAATTTAATCGACGAGTACTGGCTATTCATCAACCCAATCATACTGGGGCAAGGCAATCTCTTATTCAACAATCTCTCACACAAAATTAAACTAAAACTCCTAACGAGCAAAACATTTGATTCAGGTGTAGTTTGCTTGCATTACGAAACAAGTAATCAAATTTAACTTTGGCAACTAAATGGACAAATTGCGGCGATGCAGACAACATGGAGTTTGACAAAATGTAATCAGGAAATGTGCAATTTTTTTTATTCTTCTATATAAAACAACTTAAAACTTAATGGTATGAAAAACGAAAAACCAGAATTGTTAACAGCCGGTAAAATTGCGGCACAGTTGGGTGTATCAGGGGCCGTAGTTTCAAAAACTATTAAAGCGCTCGATATTAAACCGGAATTGGTAAAAGCCGGTTGCAGTTATTACGGAGCCGACGCAATAACGAAAGTAAAAGCTTCGCTTAAATAAATCATATTGACTTTATCGCTTGATTCGGAATTACGCAGATTATATGACTCATTGTTTGGCTCAATGTCAACCAATGAGTCATATCCGTATGTTAGAATATTATTAAAACTTAAAAGACAAAAATATGTGGACAAAATTTTATTCAATTGTAACAAATGAAGCTACAAAAGAACAAATGTGGAAACTATTTACCGATATAAATAATTGGCATGTTTGGAACAATGAAATTGAATTTGCAAAACTTGAAGGCAAATTTGAGGCAGGGAATCATTATTTGATACAACCCAAAAACGGAAGAATTGTAAAAGTTAAATTGGTTGAAGTTGTTGAAAATATGCATTGCCTCGAATTTGGAACTTTTCCTCTTGCTAAAATGTATTACGACCACTTAATAGAAGAAACTGCAAACGGGCTGAAAATAACCAACACCATAACAATGAAGGGTTTATTGAGTTTTCTATGGGTTCAATTAGTTGTAAAAAAAATTGCAGCTTCAATGGCATTTCATGTACAAGAACAAATTAAAGTAGCTTCAAAACTTTGATATAGTATGAAAAAACCATATAAACCAGAAGAAATAGCTGACCTTTTTATTGAGTATATCAATTCAGGTACTATTAATGGAACAACTATTTCACGATATTGCACGTGAGTGGTCATTGTAAAACGACACCCCGACATGAATTGAATAAATTAAAAATGATGACAAAAGAAGCATTAAAAACTTGTAAAAAGGGACATCAATTCTACAAAAGTAGTGATTGTCCGACCTGTCCAGTTTGTGAAGAGGAACGTAAACCCAAAGGCAGTTTTCTTGCTTTAATTGGTGCACCCGCAAGACGGGCATTAGAAAGGGAAAATATTAAGACTTTGGAAGACCTTTCAAAATGGAGTGAAAAAGAAATTATTAACCTTCATGGTATGGGGCCAAGTACTATACCAAAACTAAAAGAAACTTTGAAGGATAATGGACTTTCTTTTAAATCATAGATATCGTTACCTTCGGGTAGCAGCAAAATTAACGGTTATTGTAACGAGCGACAATGCGAGTAAGAACGACTGACAAAAACAGAATATAAATAAATAGAGCAAAATGATAGAAGAACAATTAAAAAAGCAGTTTCAAGAAATTGAAGACAACTTCAATGTTGCTGTAATATCTAACAGTGTTGACGAAATTAAAAAATGTATAACAAGCGACTGGGTTATTGTGGACAGCCAAGGCGGAATTATTCCACAAGAAGGTTTTTTTAAAGTACTTGAACAAGGATTACTTTCTCATTCAATAATGACGAAGCAAATATTGAGAGTAAAAGTATATGGCGACATTGCACTTGTAACTGGTCGTGGACAAAACACTGGAACTTGGCAAGGACAGCCCTTGAAAGCTGACGAATGGATTACAGACGTTTATAAAAAAGAGAATGATAAGTGGCTTTGTGTATTGACACACTTGACACCAGTAAAAAAATAGCTTGTGTAAAACCCGATTTTGAAATTGATGCAGGAAACGAAATCGATTTTATATTGGGTCTTCTAAAATTGTAAAAGTATTATCAAATCAAAAATTCATTACTTTTAATCCCTTACAGGACACAACTTAGCGATATCAGTTATCTTATACATACATTAACAAACATTGAACAGGACAAGATATGAGAACCTATATTTCTATTTTAAGAGGGATTAATTTAGGAGGACATAACACTATAAAAATGGACAACCTGAAGAAATTACTTTCCAACAATGGGCTTAGTAATGTTGAAACCTATATTCAAAGCGGAAATGTTGTTTATCAATATAAAAATACTGATACAAAAAAGTTAGACTCCCTGATAAAGGAAAATATATTTCAGGAATTTGGTTTTGATGTACCTGTTATAACCTTGACAATTGAAGAATTAAAGAAGATTGCAGAAAACAATCCTTTTTCAAGCAAAAAGATGAAAGACCCTTCTTTCTTTCACGTAACGTATTTGACAGATACGCCTCAACCTGAAAATTTGAGTAAGATTAAAGATATAAACTATCAACCTGATGAATTCGTAGTACTTGACAAGACTGTTTACCTTTATTGTCCCGAAGGTTACGGAAATACTAAACTTTCAAATAAATTTTTGGAAAACAAGTTAAAGGTAACAGCAACAACCCGGAATTGGAAAACAACAAATGAACTTATTGCAATTGCTGATAAGGTAAATGACAAACTGTAATAAAGCTTTTGGTATGGAAATCACAATTCTTGACCCAGATTTAGACCCTAGTGGAAGTTATACAAGAGATTTTATTAAAAACGTTACACCTATAATCAATAAATTAAAATGAAATGAAAATTCATACCACAAATTATTCGAACACCTTTATTGAAATTGCTGACGATTGCCCAGTGACATTTGGAGAAATCCCTCCAACAAAAGGAGATACTAAAACTGTGGCGGGTATGCAATTTGACCTAGTGAGTAAAAACCCATACAAGTTTACTTCTGATGATATATTATTTCAGGTTTACGCTGAACGAAATGACTTGATAAGAAGTGAATACGATGAAGCAAGGCAACAATTTTTCTCAAAAGGACAACCTTGTTTCAGGGCTTCGCCATTGACAAAAAGATATGGATGGGGTGTATATAGCAACAAAGATGGAAAAATAGCCTTGTACGGTTGCGAAACAGAGGAATACGAAAAATTTTCAAAAGACAAGGCACTTAAGGTAATTAAAGCAATGAAATCAAGTAAATAAACAGCTATGAACAAAACAATTTTAAAAAGCATCGGGGCAGTTTTAGCTGGATTTATTTTTGTTGCAGTTATTTCAATTGCAACTGACATAGTATTAACAAAAACAGGAATAATGAAGCAGCCTTTTGATTTAAACGCTACTTGGTTTATAATTTTAGTAATTTTTTACCGAAGTTTATATACCACAGTTGGCTCTTTATTAACCGCCCGTCTTGCCCCGAACAAACCAATGCGCCATTCAATGATAGGCGGAGCTATTGGTTTTGTATTCAGCATTATTGGAGCAATCGGAATGTGGGACAAACCACCTCATTGGTATGCAATTACGCTTATAATTATTGCCCTGCCTTGTGCTTGGTTGGGCGGTCAATTATTTGTAACTAAATTCAGTACAAAATGAAAATTTTACCAAGTATTACCACAGGAATTTCAGAGACCGGAAAGGTAAATGAGTTTATGGCTGAACTCAATTATCCATTAATCGACGTTATACAATATCTGAGAAAATATATTTTATCAATAGACAAAACCATTGGTGAAGGCATTTTTTACAATGCACCTGTATTTTTTTACACAGGAACCACAAAACCGTTTGACCCGAAAAGTTACAAGCGGTATATTGTTGGTTGCAACTTATATAAGAAAGACACTTTACGAATGATTTTTCTCAGAGGAGCAAGTGCTTCTGACCCAACAGGTTTACTTGACGGCGATTACAAAGACGGTAGGCGGCTTGTATCGTTTAAAAGTATCGATGATGTAAAAAGTAAAGAAAAAGAGTTGAAAAATATAATACAGCAATTGCTAAAATTGGTGGACAAATAATTACAACGTTGGCTTATGCAGCTATCTCAATTCCTGTCTTTTTAATTTCTACAACAAAAGGATTCCCTGAATTAAAATCATCAAGAGATATTGGGTGGGGTTCAATTCTAGAGTCAATATTTGCGGCTAGCAACATCAATTGAACTTGTATATCGAATCGTCTTGAATCATCCAAATGTGTAAAAATCAAGGCTAAATCGATATCACTATCATCATTTGATTTTCCTTTTGCATAAGAACCAAATAAGTAGGCACTCTCAATATCTGAATACTTTTCTTTAATTAATTCAAGATATTTTGCTACTGCAATATTAATGTTTTTATCCATGGTCTCAGTTCTTTTAATTTGTTAATCCATTCAGCAGTATATTCAGGGGTACACTGATTCTTAAAACTCATTTTATAGTCATCGTATCTTGCGTTGATATTGAATGCTGTAATCGTCACAAGTTGCTCCTTCTCATCATCAGTTAATTCTAAAACAGCTTTCTCAGCTAATCTCAGTAGATTATGTATAAAAGGAGGATAATCTGATTTTACCTTTACAAAATATGCTTTCAATAGTTTTTCAATCATCAAATGACCGATGAAAAGCGACCAACTATATCTCTTTGAATCAAACATCGCGGTCATGGTCTCAAAATCATCATCTGAGCCATCAATCCAATATTTAATCAATTTGTCCTTATTAAAATCAATGCTTTCCATAAACTCAAAAGTACAAAATTATATCAGATATCTATGTTTAATATTTTACGGTAATTCTCTTTTACCATTAAGCACAACGAACCGCTAACAGCAAGCAACCATTTATTAAAATAGATGAATTGGTGGCAAGCTTATCTTACCGAAATGGCTATTATTATTCGTCGGAATATTTTTCAATAACATAACCGCCCCAATCTGCAATTGTCTGCAATAGAGGATTGAGTGGTTTACCAAAATCGATTAATGAATATTAAACTTTTAATGGTGGTTTTGAGGTATAAACTTTTCCCTGTATAACGCAATCGTCTTCCAAATCTTTTAATTGCAAATTTAACGTCCGTTCGGTAACACTTGACATTTTCTTTCTCAATTCATTATACCTTAATGGTCCGTCCATTAAATGAAATAGGATTACGGTTTTCCATTTTCCACCATCAGACCCTCAAGCAAAAGTTTACATTGGTTTAGGAGCGTTGTATATAAACGATGAGCGGTTTACTCTGGTTGATGGAAAAGCACAACCCGGATTTGCCATGTTCCTATCGAAAGGAATGCCCTATTTTGCAAAAATGCAGTTGATGTAATTGAGGTGATTTGCAACAGTAAATCGCTCAATTTGGGTTTTAATGGGAGAAATTTCTAAGGGATTATCTCCCATCGTTCGTTTATCAAAAAATAATACAGGAATAAACCCAATAGCATAATGGGGCATATTGCAATATCGTACTATAATATCTTTGGAGTTCTTATTACTTTTGCAAAGTAACAATGAAGATTATGATTCAACACACTTGTATAATTAAACATTGAGACTGACTCGTCCTAAAAGAAGTTTACACTTTTTGTTTACAAATCCTATTTCAGGACAGTCACACAAAAACAAACAAAATTGACTTACTTATGACAGGATTTAAAATCACAACAACCGATAAACAAGAAATCAGGTTTGAGTTTTATCATGAAACTGCTCCCGTAACATCAAAAGCATTTGCTGACATGTTACCATTCACAAGAACCTTTCATCACGCTAGGGTTTCAGGACAAGAAATATGGATTGATGATGTTCCTAAGCTCGACATTATTCAAGAAAATGCATCGGTATTTACGGAACCAGGTGAAGTGGTATTTGGTCCATCAAAACCTACTAGGACTAAAACTGCAAACTGCTTTGGTATATATTATGGTGAAGGCAAAGGGCTGGACGCTTGCAACATTTTTGCTAAAGTAATTGACTCTGACAAACAAAAATTAGCTGATTTGGGAAATAGTATCTGGAAAAATGGATCACAGGAATTGACAATTTCACTATCGGAATTTTCAAGATAATTGATAGATTAGCGGAAAATGTACCTCTTAATTATAAAAAAACCAAAAAGTAAACAAAAAATGATAACAGAAATTAGAATCTACAAATTGAAAGAAAACACTGCAACTGGATTCAATACAGTGTTTATGGAACAATCATTACCAATGATGAAACGTTGGAAAGTGAATGTTGTTGATTACGGTTTTTCTCTAATTGACAAAGACAGTTTTTACTTAATTCGTAACTACGATAATTTGGAACAACGAAAAGTAAGTCAAGATGCATTTTACGGAAGCGGTGAATGGATAAATGGACCAGAAAAAGCAATTATGGGTTGTATCGAAACATATAACACATCGGTAGTTGATAGTGGAAAATTAAAAATTGAAACAAATGAAACAAACAGGTAACATCAGTTATAGTAAGCCATAATGAAATGCAAAATACATTAGAATTTTATAATAAAATGACAAAAGATAAAGTATTGGACAAAAAAATAAAATGTTTTTCGTGCAATGCTGAAATACCAGACATAGAAAGTGATGTTCATAGATATATGGATTCTTCGCCAGGATGTTGGCACCTGTTTGAACAAATTTTAGAGAAAGAATATGCTGATACCCAATATTGGAAAAATCACCGAATAACAGTTGATGCTTATGCAGTGCAACATTATGGAAAACCTTCGCCACGGGCCACACAATCAGTAAATCTTCACTTGGCAAGTCTGTTTTTAATTTATGAGAAAGGATATGACCTAACTATTGCCTATAGAGGGTTGACGACTTTGGCAAACTATAAATCAGAATTATTTTGGTTAGACCCACCCAAAAATGTTGGCAATATTACTGTTGCCGACATTATAAAAGTACAGTCGGCAAAGGAACATGGCAACCTTGTTTATGAATGGGGAAATTCTGTTTGGAATACTTGGTCAAACCATCACCATACAATTAAAGAGTTTGTTGAAGGGCATATAAAAGAAATATATTGATGACAATATTTTGTGAACAAAAAAATATCCGCGAACCTTTGTAGCAAAAAAACTAATGACTAATTGAAGAGTATTGAAAAGAGGTATTATCCAAAATCAAATAACCCACTTAATCAAGTTGGGTTTACCTGAACTTTTAAAATTATCGGATCAAGAATATGCAAACACGTTTCGCATGATTGGTGATCCCACTTTTCCAGAATACAAGAACCGGTTTGATATCCCGGTTGTGGTGGATACCCGGCTACCAATTCCGGAATTAATTGCAAAGGCAAAAATCGACAATTATTTGAAGTATAACGAAATAACGCATCTCTCTGGCGAAAGGTCGGAACCTTATATTTTCTTTACCCACGATTCAAAAAGGTATGCCACGCATTCTGCTGCATTGGCCATAAGTAAATTTGCCCCCGATGAGGTGGGCTGCACTTTACAGGAACTTATATTTTTCTGCTTGTATGAGCCTCTTATGTTCGAAGGTATTTCTATGGATGCCATTCTTACTAATTTCCGGCAGGAGGATTATCATCCATGCATTGTTAAAGTAAGTGATAAAGCTGAGATTGGCGCTCATTGGCATAATGATGTATCGGCTGGAATGAATATCCTTTCAAAGGGTAAGAGTTTATACAAATTCGCCTCGACATGAAAAGAACAAATTTGAAAAAGTATTGGTTTATTGAATAAATGTAAACAAAGGCAAAAAGTTAGCAGATAATGAATGAACAGAAATTAAAAACAGCATTCGACAAATACTTTGAAGCACCCATTGAAGTGTGGAGAACATTTACGGAGCTATGCAAAGAGGTGAAATTTGAAAAAAATGAAGTCATTAAACCTTCAGGGCAGACAGAAAAATATGCTTATTTTATTTTAACCGGTGCTTGTGGAGTTTTTCTGTGGAAAGAAAACAATTATGTCTGTTTGGACATTGTTTTAGAAAACAATTTTTTCGCCGACCACTTGTCGTTAATTACAAGTGAACCTTCACCCCTTGAAACCATTGCATTAGAAAACACAACAGCTTTGCAAATCAGTATTGACAATATAAACAAACTTAAAAAAAGTTCGTTTGGCAGTATTTTATTTTTAATTGGAGCCGAAAGCTCCTTTGTTGAAAAACAACAACAGCAAATAGATTTATTGATTAAAACAGCCGAACAGCGATACAGCGATTTGCTATTAAAAAACCCAAAATTAATTCAACGAATAGCCCAAAAACACATTGCTTCCTATCTGGGTATTACAACACAAAGTTTAAGCCGGATAAGAAAAAAACAGAACTAGGTTTTTTACCTTATGGTAACTTTTATCAAGTGAATTGTATCCAATTTTGCACCACTAAACTTTAACTAAAATTGGAACAATGAAATCAACATTCGCAATCATTTTCACACTTATTTGCTTAACTGGCAAGGCACAAGACAACACACAAGTTAGCAGAAAAGGTTTTATATTTGGCACATCGCTAGGTGTTGCAAACGCAAACATGAATTTTCCTACTAGTAAACAAAACAATACCAACCTTGCCATTAATTGGAAAATTGGCTATATGGTGAATCCAAAATTGGCTTTATTAGTAAATGGTGCTGTTTCTATTTACCATTACAATTTAATGGGAAGGGCACGAAAAAGAGATTTTGGTGGTGTTTTTCCCTCAGCTCAGTATTGGGTTTCCGATAAATTGTGGATTTTGGGAGGTATAGGTTTAGGAACGGATGCACCTGTTTTTTACGACTTAGAACCTGACAATATTGATGAAACAAAATACTATTCCGGTTTTGGAGTAGTTTCAAGTGCTGGATATGAACTGTATCGAAAGAAAAATTTTGCAGTTGACTTAGCAGCAAGGTTAAATTATAGCAGCGTAAATTTACCAATTGGTAAAGCCAATGGATTTACTTCTGCATTTTTAATTGGAATAAATTTTTATTAAAGTGAAAAAGTCCTATTTTTAAAAATAAAGCCATAAAACAAAACGGCTATGAACACACCTATTGTAATTGCAAATGTGTTAACACTTCTAACTTTTATTGTCCACACCTTTTGGGGCGACAAGGAATTGAGAGTTATTGAACCCTCGGGCGACAACCACGCGAAACTCGAAAAATGGGTCATGGCACGGGGTGCTTTTCATATTGTTTCCATGGATTTTTTATTGGCTACCATTGGCTTAACGCTGATTAACTTTACCGGTTTTTTTCAAGATAAGAATTTGATATTGACCATCCTATCGGTTTATTTTCTCGCGTATTCCGTTGGTTTTCTGGTAAGTATTATTATTTCGAGGCAATTCCCTAAAAATTATTTGAAATTAGGGCAATGGATTTTACTTTTGTTGATAAGCGTACTAATTTATTTGGGAATTAATTAACTTACTCATTATGCTACGGTTTGCTGGATACATTAACATACTTATCGCATTGGGGCACTTGGTTGGCCTAATATGGGCCGACCAATTATTTGAAGTAACCGGTATTGGTAAAGAGATGCAGGAACTTGCGGCAATTCATGCCTCATTGCCTTATTTGCTGACACTATTTGTTGCTGTTGTTTTCTTTGTATTTGGCCTTTATGGGCTTTCAGCCGACAACAAATTCAGAAAACTGCCATTCCTTAAACCCGCTATTTTCATTATTGCCGGAATCTATATTTTCCGTGGATTGGGAGAAATGGTTGCCGATGCCTTGCAAAACACCAATTCTGCAACAGAAACCCTGTATTCAATGGTGGCCTTGTTCGTTGGGTTACTGTTCTTGTTTGGCGGATTACGAAAATGGAAGAAACCATAACAAAATTTGATAGCCTAATTTTGTATCATTATTCCAGGCAAATCGCTTTTAAGAATTTCAATTTTTAAATTCCCATTTTCGGCGCATGGATTCAGCACAATTTCAATTAAACTACAGTGCTTGCGCCGATTTTATACTGGAAATTTATAATCCCCGAGTTAAAACTCGGGGCTATTCAAGTTATATCCCTATCGGGATATTTTAAAAGCGTTTCCATGATCAGTATTCACTAAAAATAATAATTCTTATCGATACTATATTTTTTATGTGCTGACATAAGGCTGTCACAGTACCATTTTAATTTTGTTGAAACAAACAACTTTAAAACAAAATAAAATGGAAAAATCACAAACATTACGTGGACTATCAACCATCAGTTTCTATGCAACTGACCACGATGCAGCCAAAAAATGGTACAGCGAATTATTAGGTATTCAGCCATACTTTGAAGTTCCGGGTTATTTTGAATTTCGTATAGGCGACTATCAGCATGAACTGGGAATTATCGATAGTCGCTATGCCCCTGAAGGAGGTCCGGCGCATCCCGGTGGAGCTATACTATTCTGGCACGTTGATGATTTGAAAGCAACCCTTGAAAAGCTAATTTCTATGGGAGCCAAAGAATACCAACCCATAACTGACCGAACCGAAGGATTTGTTACAGCAGCAGTTACCGACCCTTTTGGAAATATTTTGGGTATAATGTATAATCCTCATTATCTTGAAATCTTATCTTTGACCCAAACAAATTAATTCCTAAACAATCCTGCCGTGGAAACATATAATGGAATGGAAGCTTTTTATGCCGTGGAAAGACCGCAGTGGCGGAAATGGTTGGCGGATAATTGCCAGTTGAAGCCATCGGTTTGTTTAATTATATACCACAAAAAAAGCAAAACAAAGAGCATTACCTACAACGAAGCCGTTGAAGAGGCTCTTTGCTTTGGTTGGATTGATTGCAAAGCCAATAGCCGCAATTTTGAAAGCTATTATTTGAAATTTTCACCTCGTAAACCCAAAAGCAATTGGAGCAAAACGAACCGGGAACGGGTTGAACATCTGATACAGGGAGGATTAATGACAGAACAGGGTCAAAAATACATTGACATGGCAAAACAGACCGGCAAGTGGGATTCTTAAGAGCAGAATAAAAACGCAAATTGTAAGTAATTCACTTTATACTGTTTATCTGTTCGGTAAGTTGCAACAATTTCTAGGTCGGAACGCTGCGGTGGATAAGTAAAGCGCTTTATCCCCCGAGGACTCGGGGTCAAATCGCTCAACATAAGTATAAATAAGAAAGTTGAGTGTACTTCTAAAGTACTCAGTCATCCGATTGCAAAAATGCAAAATGACAGCGAGTTGCATCAAAATTGGTGATAAAGCCTTATCTTTGTTAAAAATATTAATTATGAGTTTAGCATTGACAAACAATACAATAGACAAATATTTTGGTTTTTTGGCAAAACTGGATAATGTATCTAAGAAGAAGTTGATTGTAAAACTTACTGAATCAATAGAAGTTAAGGAAGAAAAAGATTTTGATTTAGCCAGTTTATATGGAACTTGGGAAGATTCAAGAAGTTCTGACGTTATAATCAAGGATATTAGAGACTCCAGAATTGAAAAAAACGACGTAATTGATTTCTAATGAAGTATTTGTTAGATTCTAATATTTGCATTCATTTCTTTAGAGGAAAATTTGGAGTTATTGATAAATTGAATTCTGTCGGATTAAGAAATTGTGCTATTTCTGAAATCACATTGGCAGAATTGGTGTATGGTGCTGAAAACAGCGATAATCCTGAAAAAAATTATGGCATTGTTGAGCAATTTATTAATCAACTAACAATATTGCCAATTTTTGATTCGATACGGCTTTACGGCAAGGAAAAATCAAGACTGCGAAAAGATGGTAAAATGATTAGTGATTTTGACTTGTTGATTGGATTTACCGCTATTGAGAAGGAATTGATTATGGTTACCGAAAATGTTAGGGAATTTGAAAGGATTTCAGGTATAAAAATTGAGAACTGGATTCAGAGATAAAAAAAAATAGTGGTTAACGTTAGTCGCTAAGTGCCGATTAAACTCCTATTTATTGGCATCTGTCATTATTATCACTTTATTATAAGCCTCACCTAGCAAGGAAGTATCTTACAAAAAGGATTTGTTTATTAATCCTCGCTCAAGGTAAACTTCTTTTTGTATTCAGCCGGCGATACAGCCTTCATTTTTTTAAACATTTTCGAAAAATGAAAGCGGTCGGAAAACCCGCAAACCTCGCTAATTTCATCAATGGTATGGGTTGAATGATCTAAAAGATGACATGCTTTTGCAATTCGCTCTTTTCGGATATAATCCTGAGGGCTCATTTTAACCTGGTCTTTAAAAAAGCGGGTAAACGAATTGGTGGCCATATTCACCTCACCGGCTAAGCTATTATTGGTTAATTTGCCTCCTAAACCTCTATTTATAAATTCCAGGATACTTACCATACGCACGTCCATTTTTCGGGAAATAAACTTATTCTTTGGTATTTGATTTACAGCCGACAGTATTAATTGATAGACTTTTATACTGATATGAACATCAAACAATTCCGTTCCCGTTAATAGATTATTGACAATATTGCCAATGAGCATTTCCTGATCTTTGTTTATTTTAAAACTAAATATTTCATTCGAAACATTGTCCAGTTGCCCGCCAAGGTTAAAATGGATAAACAGATGTAAAATTTTGTTTTCTTTTAAGCAAACATTCTCTTCATCCATATTTTTGACCCGGCTACCCACCAATTCAAATTTGGCTAAATCGGGCATGGGAGCAATGCTTTCAATGTCGGTCGAAAATTTAGTATGTGGTGGAATCAGAATTAAACAGTCGGGCCCTAGGTTTATTCTTTTTTCATTATATACATAAGCCCCCGCAGTTTTATTCCAATATAACCGCCAATAGGGAAACGACATTTGAGTACATTTCCATCGGTGGAGCCACCAATAACGACAGCATAACACACTCATATTGACCGGAACAAACTCTTGCCTGAGATTGGAAGGATCGCCTGATTTTGGATTTTGATAAAAATTAAACATTCAGGGTATATGTTTCAATTATACACAAATATAATGTGTTTAACCATTTCTATTCATCATCGATAAATTTATTTTTATATCCTTGATTCCACAAAGAAACTATTTGCGGTTATTTTTTGAGAATACTTGATCTGAGAATAAAACAAATTTATGGAAAACATGCATTGTTTAGCGGTTGATATGGGAGCCGGTTCAATTCGTATCATGTTGGGAACTGTTTCGGAATCAGCAATTACCATTGAAGAAATTTATCGGTTTAAAAATGAAATTCAGGTATTGAACAATAGCAGCAAATGGGATATCGGTTTCATATATAAAAGCATTGTAAAAGGTATAAACTGTGCTCTGGAAAAAAACAAGCAAATCACCAGTATTGGAATCGATTCATGGGGTGTTGATTATGCCCTTTTGGACTCCTTGGACAACTTGTTGGAACTTCCATATTCCTATCGTGATTCCAGAACTGAGGGGATGAAGGAAAAGTGGAATACCATTATGTCCGACGAAGAAACGTTTCAAAGGACCGGAATTAATTTCTATCCATTTAACACGCTGTTCCAGCTTCTTTCAATAAAAGGCAACCCTAATTCAGCCTCAGTAGGTTCCATTCTTTTTTTACCTAATTACATCTATTTTAAATTAACCGGAATTAAGTTTAATGAGTTAACCATTGCATCTAGTTCACAGTTATTGAATGTAAATTCTACTGTTTTCGATAACGAAATACTTAAGAAATTAGGTATTAAACCGGAATTGTTACCCAATATCGTGCAACCTGGGCAGGTAATAGGACAATTAACCGACCCTGCCATTCAGGAAAATAACATTAAGGCAGTAGCAGTGTGCTCTCATGATACTGCATCAGCAGTTGCTGCGTTGCCGGCGCTCGATACCGATTTTTTATATATAGCAACAGGAACCTGGTGTATTTTGGGGATAGAATCGGAGACGCCCCTAATTTCAAACGAGGCTTTACAATTGGGAATAACAAACGAGAGAGGCATAAATAATACATATAGGGTTTTAAAGAATATTATAGGATTGTGGCTAATACAAGGCATCCATAAGGCAATGGATGTGAAATTGGAGTACAGTGAATTGGACCAGCTTGCCGCAAATACTCCTGAAACCGATCATTTGGTTAACCCCGATGACAGCAGCTTCTATAATCCCGAAAACATGATTGAAGCATTTAACAATTACTTTCGGAAAACCAACCAGTCTTTGCCCGTTTCAATGGGTGAATATATAAATTGTGCCTATAAAAGCCTTGCTCTTGAATTTACCTATTACATTAATAAATTTGAGAATATTACCCACGTAGCTTATAATACCCTACACATAATTGGCGGCGGCAGCCAGTCGGCACTGCTTTGTCAAAACACAGCTAACTTCAGCCAAAAACTGGTAGAATCGGGCCCAACGGAGAGTGCCGTATTGGGCAATATTATGGTACAAGGCATTGCCATGAAAAAAATTAAGGATGTTACTGAAGGAAGGAAAATTATTGCCAATTCGTTTCCTCCATCAACGTTTATCCCAAAACTTAGCAAAAGCAAAACCGATATCATTTTCAATAAATTTTTAGAACTTAAAAAAATATAAAAATGACAACTCAAAACAGACTAATTGGAACATTACCCAAAATTGGCATCCGTCCAACCATTGATGGGAGAAGAAACGGAGTAAGGGAATCGTTGGAGGACCAAACCATGAATATGGCTAAAGCCGCAGCCCATTTTTTGGAACAGAATTTACGTCATGCAAATGGTTCCAAAGTGGAATGTATTATTGCGGATTCTACCATTGGAGGAGTTGCAGAGGCCGCCGCAACTGCCGAAAAATTCAAACGCGAAGGGGTGGGAGTTTCATTAACGGTAACCCCATGTTGGTGCTACGGATCAGAAACCATTGACATGGACGCCCAAATGCCAAAAGCAATATGGGGTTTTAATGGTACCGAGCGGCCCGGGGCTGTTTATTTGGCTGCTGCCTTGGCCGGGCATAATCAAAAAGGATTGCCCGCTTTTGGTATTTATGGCGAAAATGTACAGGATGCCGGCGATGAAACCATTCCGGCCGATGTTCAGGAAAAACTATTGCGCTTTGCAAAAACCGGACTAGCCGTTGCCACTATGCGCGGCAAAAGCTACCTTTCCATGGGAGGCGTATCAATGGGTATTGCCGGTTCAATGGTTGATACAAATTTCTTTGAAAGTTATTTGGGAATGCGATGCGAATTTATTGATATGACTGAATTTACACGCCGAATTAATGAAGAAATATATGATAAGGAAGAATTTAAGAAGGCCTTGCAATGGGCAAAAACCAATTGTAAAGAAGGGAAGGATTATAATCCTGCAGGTTCACAGAAAAGCGAAAATGAAAAGGACAAAGATTGGGAATTTGTAACCAAAATGACTCTGATAGCCCGCGACCTTATGGTTGGCAATCCCAGATTAAAGGAACTGGGCTTTGGCGAGGAAGCAATGGGCCACAATGCTATTACAGCCGGGTTTCAGGGTCAGCGTCAGTGGACCGATCATTTTCCTAATGGTGACTTTATGGAAGCCATTTTATGTTCATCGTTCGACTGGAATGGCCTAAGGCAACCCTATATGATGGCCACTGAAAACGATAACCTAAATGCCGTGGCCATGCTTTTTGGTCATTTGTTAACCGGTTCGGCACAGGTTTTTTCCGATGTTAGAACCTACTGGAGCCCCGAAGCTGTTAACCGGGTTACCGGTTATAAATTGGAAGGATTGGCGCAACATGGCATTATACATCTAATAAATTCAGGGCCGTCGGCTTTGGATGGCTCAGGGGAACAAACCATCGACGGTAAACCGGCTATGAAACCCTGGTATGATATTACTGAAAATGAAGTTCAAAAATGTTTGAATGCAACCACCTGGGGACCGGCAGTAACTGAATATTTCAGAGGAGGAGGCTTTTCGTCAACGTTTAAAACCAAAGGAGGTATGCCCATTACCTTATCGAGGGTAAATATTATTAAAGGACTGGGACCGGTATTGCAAATTGCAGAAGGTTACACGGTTGAATTACCTGAGGCTGTACATAAAACTTTGGACGAGCGGACAAACCCAACCTGGCCTACTACCTGGTTTGCACCACGCTTAACCGGTGATGGAAATTTTAAAGATGTGTATTCTGTTATGGCCAATTGGGGGGCCAATCATGGGGCATTTAGTTACGGGCATATTGGCACCGATTTGATTGCCTTAGCCTCAATGTTACGCATTCCGGTTTGTATGCATAATGTCGAAAGTAACAAAATCAATCGGCCAAGTGCATGGTCGGCCTTTGGTATGGACAAGGAAAGTGCTGATTATAGGGCCTGCAACACGTATGGCCCATTGTATAAATAATTAAGAAATTAAAACTAACAAAATGACAAAAATACATTCATTACCTTACCCCAATCAGATAGTTACCATAATTAAACGGCTGTACGATAAAGGTATGACCACCACATCGGGTGGAAATATTTCGCTCATAACTCCGGAGGGTGATATTTGGATTACTCCCTCGGGTGTGGATAAAGGTTCGTTGAAACCGGAAGATATTATTTGTATTAAAGCCAACGGTACCATGGAAGGTAAGTACTCACCATCGATGGAAACTCCCTTTCATACATTAATTTACAAAGTACGACCTGATATTAAAGCAGTAGTGCACGCGCATTCGCCAGGTTTGGTATCATTTAGCGTGGTTAGGCAAATACCAAATACATCAATCAGCCCGGGATTATTTAATATTTGTGGGAAAGTAGGTTATGCAAAATATGGTGTACCGGGAACCGCAGAATTGGGTGTAAATATTTCGAATGAGTTTAAAAAAGGATTTAACGCGGTTATAATGGAAAACCATGGAGCTGTAGCAGCCGGTGCAAACATAACAGAAGCCTTTAACCGATTTGAAACCCTGGAAAGCCTATCGCAAACCATAATAAATACTAAGTCTATTGGCGAAGCGCATTTTTTGGAATTAGATAGAATAACAAAAACTTCGGATGGAACGCTGACTAAAAACAAGGGCATCAAAACAATTGGCAAAACCGATGAAGAGATAGAAAATAGCAACAAAATTATTGAAATTGCTTACCGTGCCGACAGGCAGAAGGTTATGAATGGTGGTTTTAACACCATATCGGTTCGCTCTGAAAATAACCATTTCTTGACTACGCCTGAAAACATACCTCTTTGGCAATTACAAACCAATGATATTTTGCTAGTTACCGATGATGCGGTTTTAAGTGCCGATGCCTTATTGCACCAGGAAATTTACCGGAAAAACAAACACATAAATTCGATAATAACTACACAGTCGTCGAACACAATGGCCTTTGCCACAGCACGGGTAAAGTTAAACGTGCGCACCATACCTGAAAGCTGGATATTATTGCAGAATATCCCAAATGTTGGTTTTTGTGAACTTGAAGCCGATAGGCTCCGGGTTGCCGATACGTTTGTTACCGGAACCTCATCGGTTATTTTGGAAAACGATACGATAATTATTACCGGTAACGAGTTACTTCAAACTTTTGATAGGCTCGAAGTGGCTGAATTCAGTGCTAAATCAATCATTCAAGGTTCAGCCTTGGGAAAACTGGAACCAATAAATAACGAGCAGGTTAACGATTTGAAAGAAAAATTTCTCTCCTAAAAAAAGTACAAATTGCACAAAATATTATGGCTTTCAGGAAAGTTCACTGCCCTGAAAGCCATAATAGCATTTACAAAAAATGTTTCTATATCGAATTCTAAAGGTAAATTTTAGGTTTTTTATTTACCTAAAACGGGCTTGTGAGCTCACCAGAAGGTAACGGCCTTTCGGGATTTCCTAAAAGCGATTTCCCTGCATTCAAAAACCTCCTGAATGCCTCCACAGAATAAACCAACGGATACATTTTTTCGTGGTACCAAAGTGCTGCAAAATAAAGCCCAATGGCACTCGGTTTGAGTCCGCTTTGCTGTTGCTCATAAGTTTAGGATATCACTTTTGAATCGGTGTGTTAAACGTACAATTGGTTTAATTTTTTTGTTCTGAAAATCAGTATATTGTTATTTTAAAAAAAAACAATGCGCCTTTTTTATTGAGTTATGCAACTTACTAATAAACCATAATTATTAATCGGTGGAGAAAAATAACAAACTGGAGTTTTTAAATCACTACGAACCAGTCCATAATCAGCTTTATAAATTTTGTAGGGCAATTTCGGGAAATACGGAAGACGCTGAAGATTTAATGCAAGATACCTTACTCAATGTATTTGAAAGGTTTAATGAAATAAAGGATTTATCTGTTTTTAAATCGTATGTATTTAGTGTTGCGAGTAATCTGCATAAGATGAAACTACGCCGAAATAAGTTTAAAGCTTCTTTTAACGAAGAAGAAACGAACCAGATAGTTGATTTTGGACAAAATCAGGAACACTTTACCGAATTTAAGATAGTTTATGAAAAAATTCTCTCACTACCTGCAAAAACATCGGAAACGCTGATTCTTTATCATATATCTGACTTGTCGGTTAATGATATCCAGAAAATACAAGGCGGCAGTATTTCTGCTGTAAAGTCACGTTTGCAAAGAGGAAGGGAAAAAGTACTATCTCTTTTAAATACAAAAGAGCAGATAAGAATTGCAACCATGCTTTTAACATTTTAATTGAAAAGAGATGAAAAAAATATATACACAACAAACCATTGATCAATTTTTTGAAGAGTTTAAAAATTTACCAAACTCATACAAAATAGAAAAGGTGCACCAACTACTAAATAACCCTAATGCAAAGGCCACGCATAAGGTGAATTCTTATTTTAACCAATTAAAATCAATTATTATGATAAGCACGCTATTTGTAAGTTTTTCAGCTTTGATTCTGGTTTTTAGTCCAGGTAAAAACTTGGATGCCAATTCAAGTAAAAAGAATTTGGATGTCACTAACATTGAAACAATAAATGAAACATTTTTACCTTCAAATGGAGGAATTATTTCTGAAAACACACCAGAAAAAACTGAACCCAATCCAGGAAAGGCAAATTCAATAACAATTGAACCAAAACAAAATGACAGTATTCCAACGAATATGGCTCATATAGAAAAACTGGGGCAAGAAAGCCACAGTATAATTGAGAATGAAGTTGATCGTTCAGAATTTGAAAACCAGAATTGTGACTGGCCAGCTGATACCATTATTGATAAAAATATACTATTGATTGAATTAACTGATAGTGAATTGAATGAAATTGGTATTGTAAAATATGGTGATGAAAAAAATGGATATGAAATTTATTATAATAATTTAACTCCGAATGGCACACCGGCTAGTGCCCAAAGCGGTATTAGATCTATTATCCCAGATGTTAAAAAAATCCAAACCAACTACGACTTTTACAGAGTAACACTAACAACAATTAATTTTATTCCCTATTTTAATGAAGAGGTTTTCTATTCGTCACTTGATACTCTTGTGCCAATTGTTTTGAGGGTTGGCAATCCCAAACAAATATTTCCCAAAGCACCAGATGAAATTTACTGGTTTAGCCCACATGAAACCTTATTTGAAAAGCTACCTGAACGATATCATTATTTAAAAGATGTTTATTGGAATTTGCAATGTTTAAAAAGTAAATACCCTGACAAATCATTTACTAATTATTTATCGCCAACAGGTAATAATATATTCAAAACCGTAAATGCTTTTGATTTAAATAGAGAAGAATTGCGACAAATAGGAATAAACGTTGTGGGACAATGCATTGTACTTCAAGCAAAATATAATACTCAAAACAGTAGTTTTTGTGCAAATTCGAACGTTCCCAAAGACAGAAACTATTATGATTCAATTGATATTGTTCGAATTCCTGAAAGCTCTTTTCCAATTCTGGAAACTGATACTTTGGGTCGTATAATAAACTACAACGAGTTTGACTATACAAATAATAATATTGTAGAGAAAAATTTGGATGTTTTAGTTCCGATTAAAATATCAAAGAGTGAATTATTAAATGTAGGCTACAAAACTGAGATATGGTGGTATTATCCTTCAGACGAGTTTATAAGTACATTGCCGAACAGGATAAAAAATAATCTTAAAATTGAACGTGACGCAATACTTTCAGATAATTATAGCGAATCGTCATGCACGTATTTCGAGGCCTGTAAATCTACATTACAACTCGAAAACTTTAAACTTTATCCAAATCCTGCAAATTACTCTGTTACCATTGAATTTGACCTAACTGAAAAAGCTGAAGGTGCCATTTCAATAGTCAATATTGCTGGTGCAAAAATAAAAACGTTGGTTTCCAATTCTACTTTTCAATCGGGTCACAATACACATCAAATGGACTTATCAGGAATCACTCCGGGTATTTATTTGATATCAATCAATACCAACAAGGGATTTAAAACTCAGAGGTTAATTGTATCTCAATAATCAATCAGTGCGTGTATGAAATGAAGTGGGTTATTTCGTTTCGCTCCATAAGGGTTTAGCCGTTATGTAGCTGTGTCTGTATCCACCATGCCGAATATGATGTAGGACGAACTGTAACCCAATAATTGCGCCCGCTTTGTATTGTGACACGTTGGGTGAAGGGGTTTATTTTGTAAGTTCGAACGTATTTCTTACTCGAACATATTTAGATTTTAATTGAGAACCAGATTTAATTTTTACTTTCTTTTCATTTTTTGGAAAATCCTTTTCAACAAACTCTAATTTGAATTTATCTGGCATATTCTCTGCTTCTTTTGGATTATCAACTAAATAATTAACAAAATCAAAAGTCAATCCAATATTTCTTTCTACAGTTTCTTTATTTGTCATATATTTTACTTTTTCATTTTTTTAATAAATCGCTCCCGATACCATTCCCATCTATCTTTCAAATCTTGTTCAGCATATTTTGCAGCATCCTTTAAATTTGGAATCTCAATTACTTGTTTTTCCTTATCACCATTAGGTTTCATTGTGTCACGATGAAAAAAACCATGAGCGCAATCATACCTTACAATTGGATACCATTTTTTCTCAATGAACGATTCATATTGAAATACAACATCAATTAATTCTCCATTTTCAATTTTCATTCGAACACGCAATCTTTGGTCTTCGTCTTTATCTAAAAATGATTCGAACTCTTTTTCTTTCACAATTTTGTATTTCAATTTTGCGAAAACAAATCTACTAAAATTAATTGAAAATCGCTACTTTGGTGATTTCCACCCTCAGGGCAACCGCGTTTAAAAACCGAAATTTGAAATTCCCTTTTTCGGCGCATGGATTCAGCACAATTTCAATTATAAGGTAGTGCTTGCGCCGATTTTATACCATAAAAACTTGATCCCTGGGTTGTGCTTCGACAAGCTCAGCAACCACCCAGGACTATTCATATTAAAGCCCTTTCGGGATTTTTATTTTGGAAGCTCCTCCCTCTATACCTTTTTAATCTTCGAGATTTTTTAAAAGCGAATTCCCAGTATTCAAAAACCTTCTTAAAGCCTCAACATAATAAATCAACGGGTACATTTTTTCGTGATACCAAAGTGCTGCAAAATAAAGCCCAATGGCACTTGGTTGGAGTCCGTTGCTCTCATGCTCATTGGCAAGCCACTCAAATCCTTTGATACAAGGTTCTTTATGGCTTTTTGCCAAAGCACAAATGGCAAGGGCTGTTTCTTCAATACTTCCTGTGGTTCCTTTTTTACCTCCCCAACTACCATCGTGGTTTTGCTGTATAAGCAGAAAGTTTTGCGATGACTCAATCATGGTCATCAATCGTTCCTTAATTTCACCATGAACACAACTATTTAACAAGCAATCTTCCATATAACTGCATACTTTGGCGGTACCATAAACGGGGTTTTTCTTATCATCGGTAAACTGGTTACCAAACCATAGCGGTAACCAATAACCATCAGTGGCCTGATGTTTTTGCAAAAAATCGGCTGCTTTTAAGGCACTTCGGTAAAATTTACGGTGTAAGTGGAAAGGAATGTTGTTCCCAGATTTTTCAATTGAACTGAACAAAGCCAGCAAAGCATGTCCTGTTAAATCGGCACAACTACTATCGAATGGCAACCGCCCCCAACCTTTGCAAAAAGTTGGAAACCCGCCATCGGAATTTTGCAAGTCAACCAACCAATTGCAGCCGTTAACAATAGCGCCAATTTCTTCACGGGTACCTTCGTACATTTCAAGTAAAGCTAATATTGCCCCTGGAGTGTCATCGGCGTCTGGCACTGAGCCTGAATAGTTGGTCCAACCCCAGCCTCCGGGTTTTGCACCGTTGAATGGATGTATTGTTTTATACTGAATGGAATGAAGATGAGCTTTTAATTGTTGAATATTATCCTTCCCAATAACCGAATTCAATTGCGGTCCGAGCGCTTTTATGCTCAGGGTTGTTACCCAGGTAGATAAATCGGTGTCGATAGGCCAACTGCCGTCAGTTCGTTGCTGTTTTTGCAAGAATGAAATCCCATTTTTTACCACTTCGTTATTACCTTTTCCACTGGCAATAAGGCACATGCTTACAAAACCTGTTAATGGGATTGCTTCTAGGAATCCGCCACTTTCGGGCATTATGGCGGTTAATTTTTTTATGGCCGGGGCAACAAAACGATTCCGGTAGAATTTTACTTTTGATTTTCGTTTGGTATGAATAAAAATGCCAACCCCAATAAGTGCCGGAATTGCGTAGCTAACCACTTGTAAGTTAAAAAAGCGGTACCATGATTCCGGTAAAAGCGACAATTCAAAGGGAAGTTGTGGAATCCGGTTACTGGCTTCGTCGGGCAATACACCGCAAAGGATGAGCATAGATAGAATTGGCACCGAGAAGGTGTAATCAGTGCCGTAAAATTGAAGAATGGACGATGTTATGTTGTGTTCATTCAAAGATATTTTTTTTGTTTCCAGAAAGTTTTCGATGGCTTTCAATACCGGATTTCCATCTACCATATTGGGCTGGCAATAAAAAATGGCCGCATAGCAAAGCAAGCTGGTGCTTACATTGCTTTCGCTTTCGGGGGTATCGCCAAATCCGCCATCGGTGTTTATATGGGTGCAGAGCCAGTTGTAACCCAACTTAATTTGCTCTTCATCATCTTGGTTTCTGTTTATTTTTAACGCAACAATGGCTACCGCTGTTGACAAGGCACTGGAAGACAGTTGGCCTGTCCAAAAGCCTTCACTGTTTTTCTCTTGGATGAGAAGATTGACGAGGTTTGTGTATTGATTTCCGAGTGAAGCTATCATATGAATTTATTATTTATATCTGAGGCTAAGTTGGTTCTTTTCATCTAGGAACGGTGAAACCCTCCTGAATACCATTAAAATTAATGTATATATGAATAAAAGAACAAAGAGAAAAATAAATAGTTGAACCCCTTAATTTCATCATAAGTTAAATTTGTAACTTAAAGTAAAAAACTATTTCCTTACTTTTTTCATGATAAAAAAGTAACAAAAAATCTAGACAAAACAATGCTTCCACCCGCTCCTCCAAATAGTAAGCCCCACGGCAAGGTAAATGAAACTCAATTTTTGGAATATTTCTACCATAAAAATCGTATGAATGAAAAATTTCCGTTTCAAAACGCAAGCGCCCTTGCACGTGGGGCTAACCATTTGAAATTCACCCCACCGCCCGCCCGCAGTTTTGTCAGGCCACCGCACCGTTCTTATTTAATATTTGAACAAGATAGCAATCAAGAAATTGGATATGGGGAATATTTGGTAAAAAAGTAGATTAGCTCAGCACTTCAAAAAAAAAATTAAACCAATGAGCCTAATGCCAATAGCCCATAAAAAGTATATTCCACATCAAGGCTGGTATCTATAGCTGTGCCACAAAACCCACCCTCGGAATAGAGCGAATCCACATAATTGAGGCAGTCGGGTTTAATCATGCGGATGTCGGAGTTCACAAACCGCAAAGCGTACAGTGCCACTGCTGTTGATAATAAATCACCAATCGGGGCTTGGTTTATGGCGGAAAAGCTCCCATCATTTCTATAAAACGCATATAACCGTTTTTCCATATCCTTTGTTGGTTGGCAAAAACAATGCCGGAGAACCAATTGGGCAGCAGTTACCGAACATGGCATTTCGGAATTCGATTTGATGGACTTCAACTTTTTTTGAATTCGGTATAGCCCCAAATAATCTCCCAAATAATAAAACGTCATTAAACCAAGAAAACCGGAATAGGCTGTGTGCTCTTTTTCCCCATGGTATAAATCGGTATCTAACCTTTTTATGAATGTGGAAGGAAGCGTTTCAGCACCAAAAAGTTTTGCGTGTAAAATGGCAGCACTGTGTATATAAACCCCTTTCAGGTCATGGGTCTGAACAACGTTTTTTACATATTGCTTCAACAGAGGCATTACTTCCGGAACATGGAGCCCTTCCGCCACATAGCACCCGAATAAGGAATAGTACAAATCGCAATTCCCACCCTTATCGGCAAATCCTCCTTCGGCAGTTTGTTGTTTTATCAGAAATACCCGCATTTCAGCCAATGTCTGTGCATCAATTACCTGAAGCGAATTCTTAAGAACCCGTTCCATTGAATTTGCCTGAAACTTTTGAAGCGTTTTTCTAGCTACCCGCTTAGATATAGTCCTTAAAAGTTTTTCCCAAAATTTCATGCAATGCCAGTTTTAACCCAATATTCTGATAATTCCCAAGGCAATCGTTACATCGGGAAATGTAATCTTTTAAAAGTTCTTCAACGTTTTGACGAATGGAATATGTATCAATCAAATGCTGGATGGATTGGATGTCATTTTGAATAAAAGCATCCTGGAAAAGAGTTTTATCCGATGGAGGCAATTTTTCAGACAGAGCAGAAAGCATCACAGAAGGTTTTTCAAAGGTAAAGCCGCCGTTGAGATTTGTGAAATCTTCGAGGTCGTCTTTTATTTGGTAGGCCACTCCAATTAAGCAACCGAATTGTTCCAACAGTGCCAATGAATTGCTATCGGCGCCAGCGGCTGTAGCCCCTAATAGGAGCGATACGTTAAATGCGGCTGCCGTTTTATTCTCAAAAACAAATAGAATTTCGCTCAGTGAAAGTATTTTATTGTTTCGCAACGACATCAACTCAATTCCTTGGCCAATTGACAACTTGCGGTGTCCCTGAGCAACAATTTTGATGCAATCGCGAATAACTTCTGGTTCAAAATGGGTTTCGGCAATTAACCGGTAACCCTCACCTATCAACAAATCGCCAATGTTTATGGCTACCGGAATACCATATTGTGCATGTAAGGTCTCCTTTCCATAGCGGGTTTTGTCGTTATCTTCAATGTCGTCGTGTATGAGCGATGCTTTATGAAAACACTCCACCGACAAAGCCAATCGGTTTAAGTCCTGCGTTTCGGGTTGATTGTTGAAGGCATCAAAAGCCAATACGGTTAATAGCGGGCGAAGCCTTTTTCCACCGACTAAAAGTGATTCGCGCACTAACTGCTCTGTTGAATTATCGGACGGTTTTAGAATACGGTTCAATTGTTCTTCTCCAAAAAGGGAGGAGGTGCGGTTACGCAGATAGTTTAAGTTCAGCAACCTAAAAGTAGCGTTTTTGTCGTAATGGTAAAGCTCTTCCTTAATCCAATCCGAATCGGCCTGGGTATCGGAACATCCGCATGATAGCAGCGGAATGGCAATACTTGGAATGGAAAATTTACTTACCGAAACAAACATCTTCTGCAAAACATCCATGCACCCAACGCCAATAACGGCATCTACTTTACCGCTTTCAATCAGCCGTGCCGTTATGGTGGTGCCTTCGGTAACAATAGCCACATAGCCCAGGTTTTCGGCTTCGCGCAAAAATCCGGAGATACTGCAATTGCCGCATTCGCTGCATAAAAGACCCAACTCGTCTTCCTGGCCTTTGCATAATGCGCTGTTTTTTAAACATTGCGGGAGCAACAAAATACGGCGATTATACGGAACCGCTTTTACCACGGTTCGCCAGATGGAGTTTCCGCAACACACCATCACAAACGCTTTATAATTTGAGTGCCAATGATTTTCCTCCAACAACAATTCTGCCAATTCTGCCAATTTATTATACGACACGGGAGCCATCACCTTGTTTTTCAGGAAATAGGCATCCACTTCCTTTCGTATGGAATACCTAATATCCTTGGCTAACGGAACATCGAGCAGCAATTCGGAACTTTTCATTTCATTTTTTTTAAGATTATCCATAAGCACCCATTCCAAAGAATGCAGTTTTTTTTGCCACCCTATATACCCAGCTCTTTTCAGGAATTGAAGGGCAAGAACCATGACTGCAAACAACAGGAGCATTTTCAAATTCCCGCCACATACCGGGTCGGTTTGATGTATTAATGGCCCCGTGTTTTTTGGCAAAATCGTTGAGCCATAAGGGGTCTTCCATTAAAACGCATCCTTTTGTTTTTTGAAGGATGCCAGTTCGGAAATCACCAATCAATTTAGAGTTTTCATAAATCGCTTTCAGGTTTCCATTCACAATGGTATCGCACGAAAATTGAATTACCGGACAGGGTTCAATGTTGCCCGACGCATTTATATGATGGCTCAACCCTTCGGTTGCCGGGCAAAACGGCTCTCCATCGGCCCTCCAATACGAATCAATCAATACCATGGGGTATTTAACCCGTCCATCGACCAAAAAATGCCTGAGCCGGAGAATTTCATCCCTATCAAGGGTCAATGCATAGTTTGGGTTCTCGCCCGCTGGACGGTAAATATAATACCAAACATAGATTACACCTGCATCGTGCAACATTTGAATAAAGGCATCAGACAGGGCCATGTCGATGTTCGATTTACACACGCTAATGGCTACCCCGGTAATTAATTTGTGCTGTACCGAAGTTTTGATAGCTTTCAAAGTGCGATTATAAATATTGTTACCACCCCTGCGGATATCGGCAACCTGTTCATCGCCTTCAAAACTGAACAGCGGGGTTACATTTGCCAGTTTCCGTAGTTTTTCGGCCATTGCATCTGTAAACAAGGTGCCATTGGTAAATAATTGAAAATAGCAATCGGGGTGTTTTTCGAAAATATCGAGCAGATGTGGGTACATCAGCGGCTCGCCGCCCAATATCCCAAAAAAATAGGAACCTTGTTTTTTGCTTTCAGCTATTATGGAGTGTATTTTTTCAATGTCGAGGTATTCCTTATGGTCTTTGGTGCTCACCCAGCAACCTTGGCACTTTAGGTTGCAATCGTTGGTAACCGAAATAAATTGGAATGCCGGAAAAAGTTCCCCGTTTTTCTTCCGCTTTTTGAATTTCCGAAATCCCCTCCATCCTTTCCAACCCATGTTGACGATGAATTTCCGTTGGCAACGGCGATCGGTTTTTATAAAATTTTTGAAAAGGGACATTATTTGTTTCTTTATATGCTTATGCCCTTTCAGGGCGATAAAATTATTTCATTCCTTATCATAGGGCTCCCGATAGCTATCGGGACTATGCTATTGCTTTTGCCCTTTCAGGGGGTTGCAATCAAGTTAAAGTTAGTAAAACATTGATAATGAGCAATTATTTCTTAAAAACAACCATTGTTACCTTATTAATAAAGCCATAATTTCGATAAGGTAATAAGATTGACGGCTATGTATTTCAGGGCGCTCATTCTCTATTTTTTATATCATAAAATCTACATAATTATAAAGTTCCACTACCTTTTAAAGCTTGCGTCCTTTCCTCCATAGCTTTCTTCATTGCCTCGGTGCGAACTATTGATTGACGCTTTATTTTGCGTTGTTCCAAGGCGGAATAAATATCGCCCCCTAAAATACTATTAATATCCATAACCTGCCTTTTTTGTTCCGCCAATTCATCAATCACCTCGGAACCGCTAATGGCGCCACCTTGCTTATACTTAGGGAACACAATGGCTGTTTGCGGGCATATACGGGCACAGGCAGGGCAGTTGTTTTTGCAACCTTGCGGGTTTACCACTAAAACCTGTCCTTGTGTTTTTTCATAAACGCCGAATAAGCAGAAATCGGCACATTGCCCGCAAGCGGTGCAGCGCGAATAGTCAATAACCGGGAACCAGGATAGCCATTCAGTGGATGCGTCAATTTCCTGAAACGATTGTTGTTGGGTACTGTTTGCCACAAATGAGGTTATTTCCTGAAACAGTTGCTCGTTGGATGCTTCCAGAAAGTTAAGGTATTGAATGGAAATGGAATCGACAGGTTTGATAACCCCGCCTAACAATAACTTTAACGACCGCGAGTAACAACCCACCATTAAATATTCATTTCCTTTGCTGAAAATGCCGTTTAGCTGTTCATCCCTTAGTGCCGTGATTCCGCACAAATCGGATAGTTTAGTAATTTCGGCATTTGCCTGCCTGCAATATCCTTCAATCAATTGCAATCGGTCCCGATTAATGATATCGCCACCGCAATTGCAAAACACTATTTTTTTTCCCATGCTCAAAAATGGGATAATCTTTTCAGAAAACAGGTGAATGGGATGTTAAATTTTTAACAATGGTTTTTAAAATACTGGAATATAGCAAAATAAGAAGTCGCAATAATAATTTTAAATAATTAAAGCTTCCCCCTTTGTAATGT
The DNA here is from genome assembly GCA_041664345.1 of Salinivirgaceae bacterium. Classification (GTDB taxonomy): domain Bacteria; phylum Bacteroidota; class Bacteroidia; order Bacteroidales; family SZUA-534; genus GWE2-40-63. The sequence goes on along the minus strand of JBAYKX010000050.1, from coordinate 323 downwards.
ATTGAATATCAGTTGTGAGGAATTATGAAAACAAATAACTATTTCAATTTAAATAGCTGTATTTAAATCAATTGCAAACCTGATAACTAAACAATACCAAAACTACCGCTTATATCATAAAAAAAATCAAATTTGTCATGAATCATAATCCTGAAAGGATTTAATGTATTTAGATTAACTTCGTTGAGATCGCTTTGTTATTCGCTATCGCTCATGAGGTACTGTGTTAAATTCCAAATTTTTCAAGAACTTTTTTTTATTTTTGTTTTAGCCAAAGGAAGACTTCATGCGATTCGTTGTACTGATGTCTATCTTGTGTAGTG
>JBAYKX010000049.1:0-37163 GCA_041664345.1 Salinivirgaceae bacterium | reverse complement strand
TGAACGATATCGCTAATGCGTATCTGATCGCTTCTGGTTCGACTATCCTTTTCCGAATTAATTACTAAAATACAAAATCAGTAGTAATCGGCTCTTTTTTCTCCACAAACATACGAGACCGCTGCGCTAAGTTCCCCTAGGTTTAGGGGAGAACGCATCAAATAAGCAACACTGCCAGGACTATACATCTTCCGCTTCTCAAGGGGAAGTCCCGACAGGGGAAGGGGTATATTGTAAATAGATATGCAATTAGCTACCGACCTCTATTATTCCAATTCCTTACTTTTGAAGAATTTCCCTTATCTTTGTTATATTCCAAATTAAAATTCTAAAAATAAACACATGAATATTTACTTAAAAAACTGGCTAAAATCTGCTTCTTTCATAATCCTTTTTTCTGCAATACTAACTGCTTGTTCTACCAATGATAATCCAGAACCAGAGGTTAAGAACTATAAAAAAGTGCTTTCAATGACCGTTGAATCCATGCAGTCGTTTCTAATTTTTGCTGGGCAAACGCAGCTAGCTGGGCAAATTAACTATCCGGTTGATATTTATTCTTACAACTATCCAATGAATTATCAGGGTAAAACTATAACTGCTTCAGGATTGATTTGTGTTCCGGTTACCAACGGTGATAATTTTCCGGTAGTTAGCTTTCAACATGGAACGCTGGTAGCAAAAAATGAAGCTCCGTCCGCTTCATTTTCATCGGTTACAAGTATTTCTATTGCTTCATTATCTGGTTTGGGTTACATTTTATTAATCCCTGATTTAATCGGTTTTGGAGCCTCTTTTGAATATTTTCATCCCTATTTGATTAAAAAAAACAACGTGGATGCGGTTACAGCCATGCTCGGTTCTTTGTCCGATTTACCTAATGGTGCTTTATCAGGTACAAATCCAAACGATAGCCTTTTTTTGGCCGGTTACTCACAAGGCGGTTGGATAACCTTAGCCGCAATGCAAGAAATAGAGAATAATAACAATGGCTGGAATTTAATTGGAACGGCTTGTGGAGCCGGCCCTTATAATCCCGAACAATTAATGCAATATGTGCTTCAACAGGAATCGTATCCGAGACCATTTTTTTTGGCCTACGTGTTACTTTCGTTTGTTGAGGATGGCACCATTACCCAAGGTATGGAGCACTATTTTAATCCACCTTATGCAGAAAAAATACCTATCTTATTTGATGGAACATTGAATGGAGCTGCTATTGATGTGGAATTGAATACCAATACCCACGAGTTGATGCAAGCAGGTTTATTTACCTATCAACAGGGTTCCGATTATAACGAATTAATTGCTTCTTTCAATACAAATAAAGTGGATGCATGGCAAAATCAGACGCCCTTATTGCTGTTGCATGGCACTAATGATACCTATATTCCACAGGAATTGTCCGATTCTATTTATTCTCAGTTCAATGCTTTGGGTTCAAATCAGGTTCAGTACGAAACCATACCATTTACTGATCATAACAGCGCTGCAACACCTGCCATTGTTAGGTCAATTGATTGGTTTCAGCAGTTGAGGAATAAATCAGAAATTTCGTTAACATCTATTAACTAACTATTTGCAGTTTAAAAAAAACTGTTAATAATAATTTGTAGATATTCTGATTATTTTGCTTATTGATTTAAGTAAATGTCATACATTTGCTTACCATTTATTAGGAAATGGTTGCAATTATACAAATTCTAATATACAAGTTTCATGTGTTTTTAAAATGGTTACTGCTATGGAAACACGGTGAAAAATCAGGTTTTTGCTAGGAATTTGTTATAAATTAGCAGCACACGAAAACTAACTTTTAAATTATTATAATACATTAAAATTCAGCAAATTATGAGAAAACACATTTTTAATGCCGGTCCTTGTAAGTTATCTGATCCTTGTTTGGAGAATACCGCCAAGGCAATTCTTGAGTTAAATAATAGTGGACAATCAATTCTTGAAGTCTCGCACCGAAGTAAGGATTTTGAGCCTATTATTAACGAAGCAGTGGCACTTTTTAAAGAGATTTTGAATGTTCCTGCCAACTACCATGTTTTATTATTGGGCGGTGGAGCCAGTACACAATTTGCCATGATTCCAATCAATTTTTTAAAATCAAAAGCAGCGTATGTAAATACAGGCACTTGGGCCGATAAAGCCATTAAAGAAGCTAAGATTTTTGGTAAAGTAGAGGTAATAGCTTCGTCGGAAGATAAAAATCATACCTATTATCCCAAAGGGTTTAAAATTCCTACTGATGTTGATTATGTGCATATTACTTCAAATAATACCATCCGGGGAACGGAAATTTTTGAGGATTTAGACTCTCCGGTGCCTTTGATTGCTGATATGTCGTCCGATATTATGAGCCGTCCGGTGAATGTATCAAAATACGCCATGATTTATGGTGGTGCTCAAAAAAATTTAGGACCAGCTGGTGTTACTTTTGTTATTATTCGTGACGATATGTTGGAACGGGTAGCAACCGATCGTCCCATTCCAACTATGTTCCGATACGACATTCACATGAAGGAGGGCTCTATGTATAATACACCTCCCTGCGTTAACATTTTTGCCTTAAACGAAACGTTGAAATGGGTAAAATCGCAAGGTGGCGTAAAAGAAATGGAACGTCGTGCCATTGAAAGAGCTAAAATGTTATACTCCGAAATCGACCGCAATTCATTATTCCGTTGTCCCGTTGCTGAAGGTTCCCGTTCGCGAATGAATATTCCATTTGTTTGGGCCGATGGTACCGAAGAGCTTACTGAAAAATTCATGGAATTGGCTAAAAGCCGAAAAATTGTTGGCATCAAAGGTCATCGTTCAGTTGGCGGTTTCAGGGCATCTACCTACAACGCTTGTAGTATCGACGATGTGAAAGCATTGGTTCAATGCATGCAGGATTTTGAAAAACAAGTAAAAGGATAAACAATTTTGATAAAAAAACCACCTTTCATTCATTGAATGGGTGGTTTTTTACTAGTAACTAATTAAAAATTAACCAATGAAAACTATATTAATTGCCACACAAAAGCCTTTTGCAAAAGTTGCTGTGAACCAAATGAAGCAGATTGCTGAGGAAAAAGGTTATAACGTAGTATTACTGGAAAAATATGCAGAGCAAACTGATTTTGAAAAAGCAGTAACCGATTGCGATGCAATAATCATCCGTAGTGATTTAGCTACCAAAGCAGTGCTTGATGCAGCAAAGAACTTAAAAATTATAGTACGGGCAGGTGCAGGGTACGACAATATTGATTTAGCTGCAGCAACAGCAAATAACATTGTTGCCATGAATACACCTGGGCAGAATTCAAACGCCGTTGCGGAACTGGTTTTTGGTATGATGGTTTTTGCTGCCCGTAATGGTTACGATGGCAAAGATGGAATTGAATTGCGGGGCAAAAAATTGGGAATCCATGCTTATGGAAATGTAGTCCGATATGTAGCCGAAATTGCCCGTGGTTTTGGTATGGCCGTGTATGCTTTCGACCCTTACGTATCAAAGGAAAAAATGCAAGCAGAAGGAGTTACTCCAGTAAATTCAATTGAAGAATTATACAGTACATGCCAATATGTTTCATTGCATATACCGGCAACCAGTGAAACAAAAAAATCAATCAATTTTAGCTTGCTAAACAAAATGCCTCAAGGTGCTGTGCTTGTAAATACTGCCCGAAAAGAAGTGATTGACGAAGATGGTCTATTACAAATGATGGAAAACCGGAGCGATTTCAAATACCTTTCCGATATTGCTCCCGATTGTGCTCATGTATTTGCCGAAAAATTTGAAGGAAACTATTTTTTTACTCCTAAAAAATTGGGTGCTCAAACAGCCGAAGCCAATATTAATGCAGGAATAGCCGCTGTAAATCAGATTATTGATTTTTTTGAAACAGGAAATGCTACTTACAAAGTAAATAAGTAAACTTAAACACTATACGTAAATGAATCCCCGATTGATTGACTTTCGGGGATTTTCATTTTTTATAACATTTAGGATAAACCTTGTTACAAAACATTTTTAGTTAGCCATTCATTTTTTGAGGTTGCATTATCTTCGCAACAATTTTATTTAGTAAGTAGCTTTGAGTTATTTACTATATATCAATTTAAAAACCGCATTCAATGGCTATTATAAAACCGTTTCAAGGGATTCGTCCCCCAAAAGAATTGGCAAGCACCTTGGCTTGTTTACCTTATGATGTTATGAATTCTGCCGAAGCTGCCCAAATGGCGTCTGGAAAACCGGAATCATTGCTGCATATTACAAGAGCAGAAATTGACTGCCCTGCCGGAACTGATGTGCATTCCGAAGAAGTATATAATAAGTCAGTTGAGAATTATAATAAATTCAAGAAAAAAGGGTGGCTAAAACAAGATGACCAAGCCAAGTATTATATCTATGCGCAAACCATGGATGGACGGACCCAATATGGAATTGTAGGTGCAGCATCTTGTGATGATTACCATAAGGGTATCATTAAAAAACATGAATTAACCCGTCCCGATAAGGAAGAAGATAGGATGATTCTTACTCGGTACCTGAATGCCAATATTGAACCGGTATTTTTTTCGTACAAGGCGGTACCCGAGATTGATGCTATCGTTTCATCCATTGTAAAAAACCAAACACCAGATTACGATTTTGTGGCCGGGGATGGATTTGGGCATCACTTATGGCCAATAAACGATTCTAAAATCAATCAGAAATTGGAACAGCTTTTTGCCACCAAAGTTCCATTTACTTATGTTGCCGATGGGCACCACCGAACCGCTGCAGCGGCAAGGATTGGAATTGAGGAAAAAGAGCTTAATCCCATGCATACGGGTGAGGAGGCGTATAATTTCTTTATGGCTGTACATTTTCCCGACAATCAATTGAAAATTATTGATTACAATAGGGTAGTAAAAGATTTGAATGGTTTATCAGAAGCCGCATTTATGGATGCAATAACAAAAGTTTTTGATGTTACCTTGATGGGAAAATCCATTTATAATCCGGCTAAATTGCATGAATTTAGTATGTATTTAAACAACAATTGGTATAAGTTGAATGCTAAACCGGGAACCTATAACGACCATGATCCAATTGGTGTTCTCGATGTTACCATTTTGTCAAAATTAGTGTTTGATGAGATTTTAGGAGTAAAAGATTTACGGACAACAACAAAAGTTGAATTTGTAGGTGGAATCCGTGGTTTAGCTGAATTGTCAAATCGGGTCGATTCTGGCAATATGAAAGTAGCCTTTGCTTTATATCCTGTTTCGATGCAGCAGTTAATTGACATTGCAGATACCGGAAATATTATGCCTCCTAAAACAACCTGGTTTGAACCTAAGCTTCGATCGGGTTTGGTGATTCATGAATTATAAACGGTTTATTATAAAAAAACATATTCTTTGTGCATCTTTAATCATTTTGACAATAAATATTTCAAAATGTAAAAATTATAGCTTAAATAATTACAAAAAGTATTTATTTTGTGCCATAATATTTCAAATAGAAAACATTGAATTCAAATTCTAAAATCTATCAACGGATTGCAATTAAAATAGGAAGCAACTTACTTGCAGGCCCTGATGGGTCGCTTAATTCTGATAGGATAGCCCATTTAGTGAAGCAAATTGCAAAATTGCATAAAAAAGGGTTGCAGGTAATTTTAATTTCATCGGGTGCAGTAGCATCAGGTAAAGGTGAATTCCCGTTATCAAAAAAGACAGGTGAAGTTGCCAGTAAACAGGTTTGGGCTGCTATTGGGCAAGTGAAGTTGATGGCCGGATATTTTTCCATGTTTGCAAAATATGGTATTCAGGCGGCACAAGTACTTACTACTAAAGAAAATTTCGGTGATAGACGGCATTACTTGAACATGAAAAGCTGCATTTCGGCCATGCTCGAAAATGAGGTACTTCCCATTGTGAATGAAAACGATACCATTGCGGTAACCGAACTCATGTTTACCGATAACGATGAGTTGTCTGGATTGATTGCTGCCATGATGAACTGTCAAGCATTATTTATCCTATCCAATGTTGACGGGGTTTATACTGGAGTTCCGGGAACAGAAGGCGCGGAACTTATACCGCTTATAAATTCATCCGATAAGAACATTTATAAACACATATCTCCGGTAAAATCGGGTTTTGGCAGAGGTGGTATGCTAACTAAGTTTTCAATTGCCCAAAAAATTGCTTCGCAAGGCATTGAAGTGTTTATAGCAAATGGTACCCGAAACAATATTTTAACTGATATTATTGACGGAAAAGAGGTTCCATTTTCAAAATTTATTCCTTCACTAAAAAAAGTAAATGGGGTAAAAAAATGGCTGTTGCACTCCGATACCTTTGCAAAAGGTGCGGTTACAGTAAATAAAGGGGCAGAACAGGCACTCAATGCAGATAAAGCGTCAAGCTTACTTACAGTAGGCATCCAAAACGTTGAAGGTTTCTTCGAAAAAGGGGACATAGTGAAAGTTGTCAACACCGAAGGAAAAATATTGGGAATCGGAAAATCGCAATATAGTTCGGAAGAAGCAGTAAAAACTATTGGACAAAAACGAAGCAAACCATTCATACATTACGATTATTTGGTTTTGAACGAAAAATAGATATTAGAAAATAGATATTAGATATTAGACAATTGCTGTTACAGACGTTGCACGCAACGTCTATCAAGCCATCAATAAAAATCGATCATGGACTGTACACCCATATTTCAAGAAGTATCCAAAGCATCAATATCACTAAACCGGCTTTCAAATCAAGAAATAGCTGATGTTTTAATGCATGTGGCAAAGGCGGCCGAAGAACAGTGCGATTTTATCCTGTCGGAAAATGCCGAGGATTTGAAGAAGATGGCGTCAACTGATCCGAAATACGACCGCTTAAAACTTACTGAAAAGAGAATTGGTGAATTGACCTCTGATATCCGCAATGTAGCTGGTTTGCCTTCCCCTTTGGGGAAAATTTGGGATGAAACCATTCGTCCCAATGGATTAAATATAAAAAAAGTGACTGTACCATTTGGGGTAATAGGCATTATTTATGAAGCCCGACCAAACGTTACCTTCGATGTTTTTTCACTTTGCATTAAATCAGGAAATGCATGCATACTAAAGGGGGGGAGCGATGCCATTCATTCCAATACGGCCATTGTTAAAGTGATACATGAAGTGCTGGTTCAGTTTGGAATTAATAAAAATATTTTGGCACTCCTTCCTGCCGGCCGGAGCGAAACGGAGCAACTTCTTAAAGCTCATGGATTTGTTGATTTGCTTATACCAAGGGGAAGCCAAGAGCTGATTCAATTTGTTCGCGAAAATGCCTCCATTCCTGTAATTGAAACTGGAGCAGGTATCTGCCACACCTATTTTGACGAATCGGGTGATGTTGAAAAAGGACGATTGATAATTCACAATGCTAAAACCCGTCGTGTAAGCGTTTGCAATGCCTTGGACTGCTTATTGGTTCATGAATCAAGGCTTAACGATTTGTGGTATTTGGTTGATTTATGCAGCCAATCAGAAGTAGAACTTTTTGCCGACGATAAGGCTCGACAGGCCTTGCAAGGTAAATACCCAGCAAATCTTATTCATGCTGCTTCTCCAGATTCTTATGGCACAGAATTCTTATCCTATAAAATGGCTATTAAAACGGTTTCCAGTATCAATGAGGCTATAGCGCATATTGCCAAATATAGTTCTAAACATAGTGAAGCCATTATATCTGAAAAAAAAGAAGAGATTCAGCTTTTTCAAAAAATGGTGGATGCTGCAACCGTTTATGCCAATACTTCAACAGCTTTCACTGATGGTTCGCAGTTTGGCTTGGGAGCTGAAATAGGAATTTCAACACAAAAACTGCATGCCCGTGGTCCCATGGCATTGGCTGAATTGACATCGTACAAATGGATAATTGAAGGAAATGGGCAGATAAGACCTTAGAGTTTAGAAATTAGAGATTTGAGATTAGAGACATGAAACGTGAGACATGAGATTTGAGACGTGAGACGTGAGACGTGAGACGTGAGATTTGAGTATAGAAATTAGAAGTTATATGACTGAAGTTGGAAGTCCGAAGTTGGAAGAAATGCGAATTTGTAATTTACGATTGTGATTAGAGCCACAAAGGGGCGTAAGAACATAGCCAAGGGCAGCGCCCTTGGTAAAGTAACCATGGTAATAAGCGGTGCATTCAACTAAGTTGCCATGGAACAGAAATGTAACATGCACCGCAATATAGATAAAGCAACCAGCCACCAGTAACCAGCCACCAGCATCCAGCCACAAGTAACCAGTAACCAGCCACCAGCATTTCAGATAAAATACAATATTTCATCATTCCGCAAATTGTTTAAAGGTAAATCCATCTTTTTCCCGTATAAACCTTATTTTTGTAATGCTAAACCTTTTTTTATGAGCATTGCCGAAAACCTAACAAAAATAAAAGCAACCATTCCAAATCATGTTAAATTGGTTGCTGTTTCCAAAACCAAACCCAACGAAGCTATTCTGGAAGCATACCAAGCTGGACAACGAATTTTTGGAGAGAACCGCCCTCAGGAACTCCAGAAAAAGCAGGCTGAATTACCTTCTGATATTGAATGGCATTTTATTGGGCATTTGCAAACCAATAAAGTTAAATACATTGCCCCATTTGTTAGGCTGATTCATGGGGTTGAAAGTTTAAAGTTGTTGCAAGAAATTAATAAAGAAGCAAAAAAAAATAAACGAATTATACCTTGCTTACTGGAATTTCATATTGCTAACGAAGAAACCAAGTTTGGGTTAAGTATTGAAGAAGCTAGGGAGATGTTAAAAAACACGGCCTTTTCTGAATTACAAAATATTTCGATACAGGGTGTAATGGGCATGGCAACCTATACTGAAGATGAAACACAAATTATTCAGGAATTTAAAAAACTGAAATCCATTTTTGCTTTTTTAAAAGAAGAGTTTTTTAAACAACAAGATTCTTTTTCTGAAATATCTATGGGAATGTCAGGCGATTACCTTTTAGCTATTAAAGAAGGAAGCACATTGATACGTATTGGTAGTAGTATTTTTGGTAATAGATAAAAACCAATAAAAATTAAATAGTAGTTTACAATACAACTTATAGTTTTTATATTTGTTTATTATGAAAACTTAAATAAAATAGTATGGCCAATTTACAGACAAAATATTTGGGATTGACACTCAAAAATCCAATAATTGTAAGCAGTTCAGGAATTACAAGTTCCATTGAAAAAATAAAAGAAGCTGAGAAAAATGGCGCTGCTGCAGTGGTTCTCAAATCTATTTTTGAAGAGCAAATTAATTATGAAGCGGGGCATCTTCATAAAATAGGGAAAGATAATGCGGAAGCATTTGATTATTTGCAAGGGTATGTTACTTCAAACAGTTTGGAAAAGCATTTGGCTCTTATCAAAGAAGCTAAAAATTCAGTTTCAATTCCGGTTATTGTAAGTATCAATTGTTTTTCAGATAATAAATGGACTGATTTTGCGAAACAGTTTGAGGATGCAGGTGCCGATGCTATTGAGGTTAATATTTATATTTGTCCCAATGACCGTAAAAAATCAAGCACTGATATTGAAAAAGAGTATTACAACATTATTAAAAAGATTGTAAAAAAGTCAAAGATTCCCGTTTCGGTGAAGTTAGGATATCAATTTACCAATTTAATTCAAGTGGTAGATAACATTAAAAGTTTGGGTGTTAAAGGGGTAGTACTTTTTAACCGGTATTATGAGCCTGATATTAACATTGATACTATGGAATTGACCAATAACAGTGTGTTTTCATCAGAATCTGATATTCGTTTCCCATTGCGTTGGACTGCTATTATTTCCGATCAGGTAAAAGGAATTGATATAGCCTCATCAACTGGGGTGCATAATGCTGAAGGAGTAATAAAAATGATATTGGCCGGAGCGGATGCAGTACAGGTTTGCTCTATTTTATACACTAAAGGTTTGGGCGAAATTCGTAAAATGCTTGATGGCACTGAAGAATGGTTGAAACTGCGTGGATTTGACTCCATTGATAGCATTCGTGGTTTGATGAGTTATCGCTCCATTCCAGATCCGGCCGTTTATCAACGGTCGCAGTTTATGAAATATTTTTCGAATTTTGAATAATACCCAAATTGAGCGATTTGCTACCGCAAATCTACTCAATCGACTGAACAATTGTAAGTTTCCATAAATTTTCGCTTCACTCAATTTGTGAAAACCAACAATTGCTAGGTCGGGGTTTTACCTAAGTAAAGCGCTTTTTCGCTGCGCACAAATCGCTCAACTTAGGTAATAGTAGGCTGCTTTGGCAGCTTTTTTTATTCTTCGTATTGCTTTATAATGGAAACTAAGTCATCAGCAAGAACTTGATTTTCAATCCGACATTCTGAAAGGTGTGAATCGATGTAGTTAATCAATTCTTTTTTTCGTGACTCAGAAACCCGGTCTTCCATATTTTCAATTACCGTAAACGCTTCAAAAGCTATTTCAAAAGGTTCAACAAAAACCATTTGAATAAACAATTCAAAGTATTGAATATAGTTTAGGCGCGATTGCCAGCAAGATGAAACCAACATTTGTTTTGCTGAAGCTAGCTCCGGATTATTTATAAAAGCCATTACAAATTCTGCCGATTTTTGATTTTTTAAGTCGCATATTAACTGAAAAATGGCGGTTCTAACCTCACGATCTGAATTGGAGATATAAATTTGAATCACCAACTCTAACAGTTGATCGTTACCTTCATCTCTTAAAATTGCAATGGCATTTAATATGCTTGTGTTATCTGTCTTATCAAGAAGTTGGGCTAAATCTTCTTTTTTTTGATTTTCCATTTCTGCTTTTTTTTGCAAATATAAGAATCATTTTTACACGTAACGTTTGCTTATGCTGTTATCGTTGCGAAAAGTAATGTAAATATTATCCGGTTATAAATGAATTAATTAACTTCGAAATATGGTTATATTTTTTTAAGGCATAGTTTTTGCAATTTGTGGTTCTTGATAAAACAACTATATTAGTGTTTTATATGAAAAAGGGTATTAAATAATTATAACATGATAAATTTTTCAAATCTTGATAAGGTTGCACTTATTACAAAAGATAATAAGTTGACTTATCGTGAATTATCCATTAAAATAAATCAGTTTGCTGCTTTATTTGGTGGTAAAGATTTTCGGAAAATAGCTATTTATAGCGAAAACAGGACTGAATGGATTCAGGCATTTTATGCAGGTTGGTTTAATAACTGTGTTGTGGTTACTATTGATTATATGGCAACAGAAGAAGATGTTACCTATATATTAAATGATTGCCAACCGGAAGTGATTTTTACTTCAACCCTAAAAAGCAAGGAAATTCAAGCAGCCAGTCAAAAATTAAAATATACTCCATCGGTTTTCAATTTCGATGAACTAACGTTAGAGCCAGCTTCCGAAATTTCACAATGGAGTATTCCCGATGATAATGAAAAAACAGCTGTTATTATCTATACCTCGGGTACTACCGGCGATCCGAAAGGAGTTATGCTTTCATTTAATAATCTGTTGGTAAACCTTAAAGGGGTAACCAAAGATGTGAAAATATTTACCATTGACCGGCAAGTGCTGATGCTTTTGCCGTTGCATCATATTCTTCCTTTATTAGGTACCATGATAGCACCTCTGAATGTGGGAGCAACTATGGTAATGTCACCTTCCATGCAGTCGTCTGATTTGTTGGAGACACTTAAAAAGAATCAGGTAGCTATAATGATAGGAGTGCCACGTTTGTACGAAGTAATATATAAGGGGTTAAAAGCCAAAGTATTTGCCAGCATGGCCGGCCGGGTTTTTTATGCTGTTTTATCGAAATTAAAAAATCAAAAATTTTCAAAGAAGATTTTTAAAAAGGTACATATTGGTTTTGGTGGACATCTGGAAATTATGGTTTCAGGCGGCGCTGCTTTAAGTCCCGAGGTAGGTTCTTTTTTTACCAACATGGGATTTAATGTATTAGAAGGGTATGGAATGACTGAAACTGCACCCATGATTACCTTTAATCGTCCCGGAAAAGCCAGAATTGGAACACCTGGTCAGGTTCTTGATGGGGTTGATGTTGAAATACGAAACGATGAAATTGTAGTCAGGGGAGCAAACGTTATGCAGGGTTATTATAATCGTCCGGAGGAAACAGCCCAGATTATAATTAATGGATGGCTCCATACGGGTGATTTAGGGTATCTTGATAAAGAGGGTTTTCTCTATATTACTGGTCGGAAAAAAGAAATTATTGTATTATCGAATGGTAAAAATATAAACCCGGTTGAGATTGAAGATAAATTGGAAAAAACATCCCCGTTTATTAGCGAGGCGGCTGTGTTTTTACACAATAACTTGTTACATGCTATGATAGTTCCCGATTATAACGAATTATCGAATGAAGAAGTTAAAGATCCCATCCAATTTTTTAAAGAAAAAGTATTTCCACAATACAATCAGTCAGTAAGTTCATACAAAAGGGTGATGCAGTTTACCTTAGTAAAAACTGATATTCCTAGAACCCGGTTAGGAAAAATTCAACGTTTTAAACTTGCCGAGTTGCTTGAACAACCTAATAGAGACAAAAAAAGTACTCAAGAACCCAATTCTGAAGAATACAAAACCATTAAGTTATTTATTGAAAGTCAAACCAGTTCCGAAGTGTTTCCAGATGATCATTTGGAATTTGATATTGCGCTTGATTCATTAGGAAAACTTAGTTTGATTGATTTTATTGACCATACTTTTGGAATTAAAATTGATGAAGAGAAATTGTTGAAATTCCCTTCCATCCGTAAATTAGTTGATTTTATTTCCGATAATAAACTGAAGAATAAAGTAGAAAATATTGATTGGTCGGCTATTGTTAAGGAAAAAATCAATTTTAAACTTCCAAAAGCATGGTTTACTCAATCGCTGATTAATACTTCATCGAAAGTGTTTTTTAAAATGTATTTTAGGTTTAAAGGCGACGGAACTGAGAATATCCCCGACGGTCCTTGTATCATTGCTCCCAACCATCAAAGTTTTTTCGATGGGTTGTTTGTTTCGTCATTGATACGAAACAAAACCATGAGGACCACCTATTTTTATGCAAAAAAGAAACATGTAAACAATTGGTTTCTCCGTTTTTGGGCGCAGCGTAATAATGTAGTTGTGATGGATGTAAATAAAGACTTAAAGGAATCAATCCAAAAATTGGCCGAAATACTCAAGATGGGACGCAAAGTGATTATTTTCCCTGAAGGCACCCGTTCAAAAGATGGTAACTTGGGTGAATTCAAAAAGACTTTTGCCATTTTGAGCAAAGAATTAAGTGTACCTGTAATTCCTGTTGCAATAAGCGGAGCCCATTATGCACTGCCTTCAGGAAGGATTTTTCCAAGGATTTTTGCACCGGTTCGGGTTAATTTCTTGAATCCGATTGATCCACAGGATCATTCTTATGAAACTTTGGCTAATATGGTTAAAAACAACATTGAACTAAAAATAAAGTCGCATAAATAGCTTTATTTTAAGTTGTTGTATTAATATAAAACATTCAATGAAGAAAACATTTAATATTATTGTAGAGCAGGGCATCGATGGATATCTTATATCATCGGTTATTGAATTGCCTGGTTGCCATACTCAAGCAAAAACTTATGATGATCTTTTTATTAGGACAAAAGAGGCTATTGAATTGTATCTTGATGAAAATAAACGTTATAAGCCATCTATAACGTTTGTAAGTTTACAACAAATCTCTGTCTAATTATGTCGAAGTTACCATTGCTCACTGCCAAAGAACTTATAAAAATAATACTCATCCTTGGTTTTGAATTAAAAAGGCAGAAAGGGAGTCATAAATTTTTTCAACATAAAGATGGACGTACCACTGTTATTCCCGATCATGGCCATGAAAAGATAGATAGGGGGTTACTGAACAAAATAATTAAGCAGGATTTGATGATGACTCTTGAAAATTTTATTAGTACAAAATAGATTAAACTTTAGGCAAAATAAATATAGCACTTTACACGCAAATTTGGCTTACACTACAAAAAAGAATCATTGGTAAAATGAAGTTTTTATTAATTTTCACCATTTTACCCAAAATTACCTATCCTTTTATTATCGATTTGTAAACCTCCGTCAATTGATTTGTGAGCTTAAAATCATCAAATTGTTGCACATAATTGAATCCATTAGTGATTAATTGCTGGGCATATTCAGGTTGAGTACTTATTTTTATTATTCCTTCAGCAATTGAATTTTTATCGGTGGGGTTGCAATAATAAGCACCGGGTCCGGCAGCTTCGGGCAGCGATGAGCAATTGGAGGTGATAACCGGAGTATGGCTCCATAAGGCTTCAATAATAGGAATTCCAAAACCTTCATAAACCGAAGGATAAATAAATAATTGCGCTTTTTGGTACAATGCTGGCAAATGATGAAACAAAATTGGGGGTGCAAATATAACTTGTTGCTCCAAGCCTTTTTCTGAAACATAGTTTTTAACCTTTTGAAAGTACTCTCTTCCGCCACCCACTACTAACAACGGAATTTCAATTTGGTCTTTTATTTCATTTATGGCTTGTACCAAGGTTAATAAATTTTTCCGTTCAATCACTGACCCAACATATAACATAAACTGTTTGGGTAGCTTATAAATAGTAAGCACTTCATCAATTTGAGCTTGGGATTGAATCTGCTTAAAATTGTTGTGGCAACTTTGATAAATTACCTTAATTTTTTCCGAAGGAATTTTATAATATTTCTGGATGTCGTTTCGGGTACTTTCGCTTATAGCAATAATTACATCGGCGTTTTCACAGGCATATCGGAATTTAAAATCGTATATGTTACGGTCAATAATGGAAAAATCGCTTGGAAAAGTTTTGTATATCAAATCATGGATGGTAACCACCGAAGCGGCTCCGGTTTTCGAAATACCTATGGGCAATTCATGCGATAATCCATGGTAAATATCCAGTTTTAGTTTTTTAATAATTGCAGCACTGGTAAAAGTTCTCCAAAAACCGCCTGGAATTAATTGGGGTTGAATCAACTTATAACTAGAATCGAAAAATTCTCTGATTTCAGTGGTTTCTTTTGTTTTTGGTGTAAACAAGTAGGTGTTGTTTTCTGGAAAATAGTGGTGGAAATTGTGAACTAACGTACGGCTGTAATTGCCTAATCCAGTAAAATTGTTGAATAACCTTTTTGCATCAAACCCAATATTAATTCCTTGCATAATAGGCTATTGATTAAAGACGTAACTTATAATATTGGCTCCCATTTGCAATGCCTTTTGGTGTATTTCTTTAGAGTCGTTGTGAACCTCGGAATCTTCCCAGCCATCACCCAAATCGCATTCATAGGTATAAAAACAAACCAGCCGGTTTTTAAAAATCAATCCAAAACCTTGTGGTGCTTTGTTGTCGTGTTCATGTACTTTTGGTAATCCTTTTTCGAATAAAAAATTTTGATGGTAAATGGGATGATTGAAAGGCAATTCAACAAACTCCAATTCCGGAAAAACCCGTTTCATTTCCCGGCGAATGTATTTATCGAGGCCGTAGTTATCATCAATATGTAAAAAACCTCCTGATTCCAAATATAGCCTTAAATTTCGGATGTCGCTCTCACTGAAAACCACATTTCCATGCCCGGTTAGATGTACCAGTGGAAAATTGAATAATTCAGGGCTGCCAACCTCTACCGTTGGGTTCCGGGTTTATACCAGTTTTTAATTGCTCATTACAGAATTTTATAAGGTTTGGGAGTGAGGTGGGATTTGCATACCAATCGCCCCCGCCATTATATTTAAGCAGTGCAAGCTTAACCGGCTGGCTATAAACTACCCCTGAAAATAGGAGTAAACTACTTAAAATAAATCCGAAGACTGATTTATTCATCTTTCATTAGGCTAATAATATGACAAGCAAGTATTCCCGCAGTTTCGGTACGTAATCGGCTTTTTCCTAAATGAACTTCTTCAAAACCATTCAGTTTGGCTTGATCCACTTCTTCCTGACTAAAGTCACCTTCGGGGCCAATAAGTACCACAAATTTCTGTTTTCCGGCCACTTTCGATTTGAGCGATGGTTTTGGAGTATCAATACAATGGGCAATCAACTTAGTTCCATCCTCTTTTTTTTCAATAAAGTGGTGGAATTTGGTCATGGGATGAAGCACCGGCATGTAGGCTTTAATGGATTGCTTCATAGCCGACAATATAATTTTTTCCAAACGCTCATTATTCAACGACTTGCGCTCCGATCGTTGGCAAAGTAAGGGAGTAATTTCATCGAATCCTATTTCGGTGGCTTTTTCGATAAACCATTCCATTCGATCCATATTTTTAGTAGGGGCTATGGCCAAATGCAGCGAATAATTTCTTCTTCCGTATTGCTCAATTTTCTCAATAACCCGTATAACACATCTTTTTGCATCCGGTTCATCAATGATTCCGTAATAAAGTCCACCACGACCGTCAATCATGCAAATTTCATCGCCGGCTTCCATCCGTAAAACCTTGATTGCATGTTTTGATTCCTCAGGATTTAACGTGTATGTTATTTTCTGAATATCGGGAGTATAAAATACTTGCATAGTTCATGTTTTGTATGGCGTAAAGATATAAAAAAAAGAAAGCCCCCCCGAATCCTCGAGGGAGCTTTCAAGTTATAAATTATAAGAAATTATTTTACAAATTTTTGAGCAGCAGAATCATTAACCTGAATGTAATAAACGCCGCGTGCCATGTTGCTAACATCAATGGTAGTTGAAAGTCCATTAACCATGACTTCATGTATTTTACTTCCAAGGCTGTTAAAAATTACAACTTTTGAATTAACTGAAGTCATTTTAACATTCAACTCGTTAGTAACAGGGTTAGGATAAATGCTAAATTGGTTAGCTAAATCATCTTTAACACCTACAAGGATATCAATAGCTAGTTCATCTTTTACTGTTGGGTCAACCCAGTCGGTGCCAACAACAGTAACAGTACCTGCCGAAACAGCAGTTAATAAACCATCTGCAGTTATAGTAGCACTTCCGGTGCCATTTACAATGCTATATACAGGTGTTTGCGCTGCTGTTGCAGGAAGCACAGTAGCTGATACTTGGTATTGTTCACCTGCTGTAAAAGATGTTGCTAAAGTTTCGGTACCTAAATCAAAAATTTCCAGAGTTATGCTGGTAGCCGGAGGAGTTAGTAAATCAGCTGCACCTAAACTAACTAAAGAAATGTTATCCATATAGGCTGGTGTTGGGTCAGCAGCAGGCATGATATTGAACAAGAAATTTGTATTATCCTGAATTCTTTTGAAAGTTACAGTGCGTACATATTCAGTTGGCTCAGTAGTTATTGCAACGGCCCATTCTGACTTACCAGGTTGTGGAGTTGCATCCTCATCGTCTGTATCACCAAAACGTTCATAACTATTTGCTGGATCTTCAAAATCTACAGGTAAAATGCGGTCGGCATCAGCCCAAGCGGTAAAAGTTAAAAGGTAGGTAGTATCGTTGTAAGCTACCCAACCGTTTTGGTTTACCTGCAATTGCCATTGCTCTACACCGGTTGTATCATAAGGCATTAAATTAAGAACCCCATCTATTACTTCAGCAGTTCCACCATTACCTGACCAAAATGACCAAGGAGCAGCTATAGGACCATCGGTAGCAAATCCACCATCTTTTATTAAATTGATATCCTTCAATGTTACCACTTGATTAGAAATGGTAATGTCTTTTGAAGCGGATAGAGCCGATCCATCTTTAGTTTTGGCTGTTACCGTAACGATACCATTTAACACACCAGTTAACAATCCATCGGAATTGATAAAGGCTTTTCCTGTTACGCTTTCAACAATCCATGCAGCGGTTTGAATAGTTGCATTTGCAGGTAAAATTAATGCACTCATTTGCAATGTACCACTTTCGGTGGTTATTGCATCGCTTGGTGATGTAATGGCAATACTTTGAGCAGTAACAATTTCTGTGGCACCGTCTAAGGTAATGGTTCCGCAATCATTCATATTATTCCATGATTCATTGGCTGCAGCACCAGATCCATCGTTTGACCATACAGCCCTGTTACGAACTGCAGCAGCAACATCGTTGTCACTAACAGTCACATCAAAACCCATAATGGCATTTTGTAAAACGGTTAAGCCATCTCTATCATTAAGAATTGAAAAAGGAATGAAAAATTCCATTACATAATTGGTACCATCAAGCATCACAGCATGTACAACGCCAAGATCCTGAGTCCCAGTTCCGGTAATAGGATCGCCATTGATATCGGCCTCGTTAATCTCGGGTGCAAATTGGTGGTGGCCATTTGCTGGTCCTCCACTTCCTCCTCCATTGTCATCTAAATCTGAATTGCAATCAAAATAGATTTCCAATTTATCTTTCAAATAATCATCACCAGTAGCCAGATACTTAGGAAACCAGAAATCATCAGTAACAGTAACCAATACATAAACTCCTTGGTCATTCCAAACTCCTTTCCAGTTGGTTTCACCATCAGCACCAAGAGTAGGTGTTTCTGTTTTGAATGGCAGGTTAATGCTATAAACATTTGCATCATCCCATGCTGCATCGTCACCAACACCATCTATTACTGGTGCTGTGGCTGCTTTCTTAAAAACTCCTGTGCGATCAGATTGAGCATTTACCATTGTAAAGCCAAACAGTGCACAAAACATTAAAGTAAAAATTTTTCTTTTCATAATTCTGTTTTAGTTAATAATTAATGTAGTATGTGTTTAGTAACAATCGTAAAATTAGAATATAAAATATAATAACGCAAATTAAATAGTGTATTTTTTACAATCAGATACTTTTAAATAGTGGCAATAAGAAAACTCCAAAAAGCCATACTCAAAAATCAAAAAAAAATCGAAACTCAAAATAGGTACAATGTTAAAATACCAAGTAGAATACAATTTCCCCGGGAATGCTGTATATAAAAAACTTACCTTTGGTTTTTAAAAGTAGTATGGTAAAAATAGGTTTGTTGTCCGATACTCATGGCCACGTAGATGCTAAAATGTTGAAATTTTTTGATTCAGTGCATGAGATATGGCATGCCGGGGATATAGGATCTATTGAAGTAGTAAAAACATTGAGGGCTCAAAAACCGGTGAAAGCTGTATATGGAAATATTGATGATCAGGGAATGCGAATGGAATTTCCTTTAATTCAGAATTTCACCATCGAAGATGTTACCGTTTTTATGACTCATATTGGTGGTTATCCCGGAAACTATGCCTCGGGAATAAAAACACAGTTGGAACAAATAAAGCCTAATTTATTTATTGCAGGGCATTCCCATATTTTAAAGGTTATGTTCGATAAAAAGTATAATTGCTTATTCATGAATCCCGGAGCAGCAGGAATTTCTGGATTTCATCAGGTTCGCACTATGTTACGGTTTACCATTAATGGTTCCAATATTTCAGATTTAGAGGTTTGGGAGCATCCTCGGTAATAATAATTCCATTATAAAAGTTCACCACGGAGAAACTGGTAGTTGGTTATTGGTTACTGGTTACTGGTAGCTGGTTACTGGTCACTGGTAACTGGTCACTGGTCACTGGTAACTGGTTGCTCTAATCTCACGTCTCACGTCTCAAATCTCAATCTCATGTCTCCAACCTTAGTTCAAATCCTCGTATTGTTGCGAATTATTATCATCCTCCTCCTCCTGTTCAATATTTTCCTCTTCATCAACCTTTTCACCTTTTAGGCGTTTCAAAAAGTCATCTCGCTTTTTCTTGTCCGAGAGGAAAAACACATAAGATTCTTCGCCTTGTTCAATTTTTAACTTCCGGTCGGAGCCTTTTACTGCCGTAATGATTTCGTTAAAAGAACCTTCACTGCTGTATGCTTGCATTAACCCTCTTTTGTAATGAAAGAAATACCAATGGTTTGCACTAAATTCAAGATATAATACAAAACTGTCGCCACTTCTTTTGCGTTGAATTTCCAGATTGCCTTTAATTTTGCGGTTAACCTGAGTACCCAAAACCGTAGCTATGCCAATATCACCAACCGATCGCCACGATGTTTCGTTCTTATTCCACACAAGATTTAGATCGGTAAATACAAAAGTGGTTAGTAGGGCATCGGGTAATTTTTTTACCGTTCCAAAAATATTCTGTTCTTTCAGCAATTGATCGGCCTCTTTAAAACTCAACAACTCCCTAACCCCTTTGGTGTATGTCCTGCTTTTGAGGTTTACCGGTTTTAACCCCGACATAGTTGACAAGGTATCGCCTATTTTCTTAATGCAACCTTCCGGTAAATAGAAGTTTAGAGTCATGAGCAATTCCAGAGTCAATTTATCTTCAGGAATTTTGTATAGGGAATTTCCTTTTGTTTCAATTTTCACTTGACCTAATTTTGAGGTCAAATCAATATTTCCTTCGCTGTATAGTTGGCAAAGATTTTTATGCAGACTCAAAAAATTACCGGTTGTATCATCTTTTGCTATCCGTTCTTTGCTGCCAATTTTATATCTTTTTTCCTTACTATCATAAGTTAAATATCCTGAAGCTGTTGCAACCGGAAGGTTACTGTATAATTTGCGGGGTGAAACAAATGCCGGAAAAACATGGATGGAGTCGGTAGCCAACATGGCACCTGAAACCAGAAATGCATCGTTAATATCGTGCAAAGGATCCGATAAGGGAATAAAGATACGGTTTGGATCAATTTCATCGGAAAATTTTATCCAGCTTTCAGTTAATTGACTGCATTCATGGGTTATTTGTGTACTGCCATTAAAGTTAAGCAGTTTATTTTGGGCCAATAAGGATACATTTCACTGAAATTTGAATGCTGGCGATAAACTAAAGTCTTCGGTACCTTTAATTTTACCACGTCCAAAGGTTTGTCCCAAAGAATCAACTGCTATCAAATCAAAATTAATAGGTATTTGCCGACCCATTTCATCTTCGTAATTGTACTTACCTTGGCCGTGGTACAATTTTCTGGAACTAATGTTAATGGTACTTGAGTGAAACCGATGGTATTTTGTATTGTTATTAGCCAATACTTCGGCTTTTGTTAAGGTGCGCATGTATGCTTTGGGCTCAATAGTAATCTCCCCTTCAAAAGGAAAAATTGTGGCATCAGCCACATTGATGTATTTTACCTGATGAGCCGATATGGTATTGGTTGCGAGATCGAAATCCGATTCCGGAGATACCCAATTTAAGGAGTCTTGCCCTTTATGAACCGATACAAACAAAGAGCCTTTGGGTTTTAGGCCTGCTTCATCGCGGGTTACAATGCGGCTTTTTCCAAATTCATAAACCTGAACGGTATTGGGAGTGCTTAGATGGATGTTTTTTTTGTCCATCATCCAGATGAACTTTTCTATACTGGCTTGGTAAAGGTTTTCAGGCAGGTCAACTTTTGAAGCACCACTGTTTGATTGGAAGGTAGATTTCATTTCAATAAAATCAACCCGGGCATTCAGGTTGTCGGTTTCTATGGCCAACATATCGGGATTAATGGAAGCCAGCTTGAATCCAGCGGTATCGGATACAAAGCGGTCAGCCTGATAGGTGAATAGATTGGAACTTAACGTACCGTTGTTATAACTTGTATTTCCTTTTCCGGTTAGCATTTTTGGAGTATAGAGCAGCGAACCTGTATGGGTTGCTTTTTTACTATACATGTTAAATGGTTTTTCAATAACTCTTGCATTCAATTCATCTTGGTATGGCATCCAATGTACATAAACTTTGTCGGCAATAACCTCAGGATACTGAACGGCTTGATTTTGTTTCTTTATTTCAAATGCAGTTGTTTTGGTATTTGCCGAGTCGGGATAAAAAATAAAATTGTCGGAAGTAACTTTTGAGGTTAGGTAGGTCATTGCTCCATTCCCCCGTAACCCTTGGTTACTTAAATTAACATCGGCAAAATATTGACCTTTGCCTTTAAACAAAGGCAATCCATTTTGTGGCGTATTGTGATGAAACCCTAAGGAATTATCGGGTTGTAAAACTAATTCTTGTTTTATAACCGGAAAAATATCGGTAGAATGTAATTCTCCTTTGTATCCCATTCCTTCAGTAGAAAAATTATTTAAACTATCAATGGCATACGGATATACAATATAATAAAACTGGTCGCGTTTGTATTTTCCTTTTTGAATGGTGGGGGCATCGTAAAATACATAAGAATCTTTTTTACTTGCAAAGATTGGGTAGTTAGGAAAATCTTTAATACCCGATTTATTACTGGGATCGTCAATTACCAAATCTCCGGAAACCTCTTCAATTACATTTTGTACATTGGATAATACCCTACGGCCCCAATTGTCGATGCCTGATTTGACTTGAATTGAAAGTGAGTCAACTTTATTAAGTACAATTTTAAAACTATCGTATTTAAATTGGAAGTTATCGCCATAAAAGGTAAAGAATCCGGCCTCAATTCTACCGCTAAAGTCAAAATTTCGATTCTTTTTAAGCAAAATTTCCTGGTTCTTTGGATAAAAAATAACATTTTGACTATCACTCAAGTTTATTCTAGGAACACCTTGAATAGCTAAATCCATGTTTTTTAAATTAAGCACGGCATTATTGAGCGGTGCATCAGTACGCGATTCAAACTGAATCAAGTCGTAATCGCGTTTCCCAACTATAGCGTCCAAATAGCTATATAATTTTGGTTTTATGGTACACTGTTCGGTTTCAAAATCAAAATAAACGATTCCTTTATAGGTAAGTTCAATAAGTAACCGCTTTACAATGGCCAATGGAAGTTTTAAAAATTTTGCAAACTCTTCGGCAGTAAAAGTTTCAGTTTGATTCAGTTTAGCAAACTTCCGTAAACTAATGTATGGGTGAACTTGCTCAAGACCCTGTATTTCATAATATCGCGAGGCACTGAAATAATCATCGGATTCAAACTTGGCAATATTAATTGAACTGCCCCGCAGCATCGAAAAGTCAACTTCCTCTTTTCCCATTTTCCACGTAAGTAACTCAAAGTCCATTTCAACTTTATGATAAGTATTGTAATAAGGGCTTCTCGACATGTTTTCGGAATCATTGTCCCGAATTAAGTGAATTTCATGATTTTTATCGTAATAACGGAACAGCAATCCCGGATGATATATGGAATCGCCGGAAATAAAAAAGCTGATTTTTGCATTTCGCGAAACAATATTATCCAATGAAAAAGCATAAAATTGGGAATAGGTTCTCATAAAGAGTTGCTTTTCAATAATGGTGTCACCATTTTGAACCAATTCCACATCGCGGAAAATTGATAAGGTAGCATAATTGTCAATGGTTCCTGAACCTAAAAGCCGGGAACCTTGCATTGAAAATCCTCCTTTATAATTGATGTCTTTAAATATTCCATCGATAACAAATTGTTTTTCATTGGAATCAAACCTAGGGTAACTCAAACTTTCTTCCGAAGTTACTTCAACCACTTTATCGGTCAAGGTTCCCAGAATGGAATAATTGAAGTACCCTTTGTGATAAAAATGAACGTTTTGGATGGAGTAAAATGATTTATCTAAAAAAAGATGATAGGCATCTATTTCAGCCCAAGCGGTATCGCGCGAAATACCCGTTTTTTCCCAATACACCTGTGCACTTTTACCTTTCCATTCATTGGTTAACGGATAAAATACTCCTGAGGTATTATTAATGATTATGCTGTCTTTTCTTAGCTTTCCGGTAAGATTCAATCCATCAAAAACAAATTTAAGTGTATCGCCATCGAGCTTTATTTTGTAGTTTTTATTATCGGTGTACCACGAAACTGAGGGTGAAGCATAGATGGCATTTTTTGTAATCAAATTCAAGGTACTGTTAAAAAAATCGGCAATGTTGGAAAGTTTTATTTTTTTATTGGTTGTTAAAAATAGTAATCCTTGTTCCCATTCAGCGTAATTTAATGAGTCATCATCCATTTCACGAAAAATAAGTATCGTGTTCAGATAATCATAAAAATGAGGAAAATTTTGAGCATTTTTCTTTAATAGTAAGTTCGATATTTTAATTATTAGAAGCTGCTTTTCATTCGAAAAACCTCCATTAAGCCAGGGTTCTTCGAATTGTTTAATCAGTTCTTTTCCTTTATCATAATTGGTTTCACTTCGTGAAAAGAGTTTCAACATCTCATCTAAATAGATTTGAGGATCTTGCGAAAACTCTTTAATCTGTTGACCTGAAAGGTGCCACGCCAAAAGAAACAAGAATAAAGTGGAAAGAATTTTTTTAAACATGTGGTTTATATTAAGTGTTTTTTGAAAACCGAACGGCTACCCATTGTTCATTCTCAATATGATTTTGGTAGGTCAGTCCTAATTGTTTGGCTTTTTCTGTAATAATTGTCAAATCGTTTAAGTAAAAACCGCTCATAACTAATTGACTACCAATTTTCATGGTATTCACATAAAGTTCCATATCCTGTAAAAGAATATTTCGGTTAATGTTAGCCAAAATCACATCAAATGTCTCCTGTTCCAAAAGTGAAGCATTGCCAATCTTTATCTCAAAATTCGAAATTTTATTGCGCTGAGCATTTTCAAGACTGTTTTCATATGCCCAGCTGTCCACGTCAATTCCAATCACCCAATAGGCTTTTTTCATGGAAGCTAATATTCCAAGAACCCCGGTTCCACAACCCATATCAAGAACCCGTTTCCCTTGTAAATCTAATGAAAGAATCATTTTTATCATTAAAACCGTAGTAGCATGGTGGCCGGTGCCAAACGACATTTTAGGCTCAATAATTTTTTCATAAGCAAAATGGCTATCCTTTGAATGGAATGGAGCCCGTATGTAACATTGGTTATCTATTTTTATGGGTTCAAAATTTTTTTCCCACTGTTCGTTCCAGTTTTGGTCGGGAATAGCAGTTATTAAATATTCAAGATTTTCAAAGGAATGATAAAGTGGCACCAGGACTGCTTTCATTGTTTCTTCACTAAATATGGATTCTTGAATGTAGCCATTTACCCCATTTTTGGTATCACTAAAGCTTTCAAAGTCAACCTCTGAAAGTAAGGCAGCAATAATTTCGCGGTTTTCAGGGATGGCTGGTTCAAATGAAAAGGCAACTTCAATGTAATTCATAATCTAGATTTTGGGTTCACCTATAAAAATAAAAAAAAGGTACCTGATTTTCGCAGATACCTTGCAATTTATATTTTTTAATTTTTAAAAAGCGTTGATAATGGCCAAAAAGTCATTGGCACTCAATGCAGCTCCACCAATTAAACCTCCATCAACATCGGCATTGGCAAATAATTCTTTAGCGTTCGATGGTTTGCAACTTCCGCCATAAAGAATGCTCGTTTTTTTAGCAGCATCGCCAAATTTTGAAGTCAACAAGGTACGGATGTATTTGTGTATTTCCTGAGCTTGCTCTGGTGAGGCTGTTTTACCAGTTCCAATAGCCCAAACAGGCTCATAAGCAATTACCACTTTCTCAAAATCGGCTTCTGCTAAGTCAAACAGAACACTTTCAATTTGTTCTTTTATTACTTCAAAGTGTTTGTTTGCTTCGCGCTCTTCCAATACTTCGCCTACACAATAAATAGGAGTGAGGTTAAATTCAAGGGCTTTAGTAACTTTTACTTTTAGCTTTTCATTGGTTTCGCCATAATAGCTGCGGCGCTCTGAATGACCAAGAATCACAAAATCAGCCCCAGCTGACCAAAGCATTTCTGCCGATACTTCGCCGGTATATGCTCCAGAATTTTCAGTGGCGCAATTTTGACCTGCCACAAAAATACGGTCGTTATCCACTGCTTTGTTTACCTCCGAAATATGAGTAAATGGCGGGGCAACTACAACTATTACCTCTTTATGGGCTTTTTCGACCACTAAATTGTTAATTTCTATAGCCAGGTCAATTCCTTCTTGAAAGGTTGTATTCATTTTCCAGTTTCCGGCTACAATTTTCTTTCTCATAATAATTTGTTTTTATTGGTACATAATATTTTAAAGCTTTCTTCTCCTTTGTTGTTCAACTATAGGTCGCAAATTAAGATAAATTGCAATTAGTAAGATTGATAATAAAATCAAGGTGTAAATATAATATTTATCGGCTTGTTTCTTATAATTTGAAATCGATTGATGCAATAAATTTTCAACAAGTTGTTCCCCAGTTGGTAAATCATTCACATTCCATTTGTTTATAATAATACCTTCTTTTATCAATAGAATTCCTGGATTTGCCCGAATCATAGTTTTAAGGGTTATTTCATCGGTAGCATAGAAGTCATATCCTGCCCCCGTTTTTTCTTTGAATTTTTCAATTTGTTCATCGGTTGATGCCGTTAAGCCATAAACAGGAAACTCGTTCACCGTGTAAAAGTCAACTAATTGATTTATTTTTTCAAAGTTTTCAATTTGGGTTTTTTCTAAATTATAGGTCACTATTAAAAAATTGTAATTCGTGCTACTTAGCAATTGATCGGCTATATCGTTACCTTCCGAATCTGAAATGGTAAAATCGTGAATGGGAGGTTCATACCCTTTTTTAATCAATAGGTGTTTGGCCTCCACAAATTTCCAAGTGCTGTCGGGAAGGTTTTGAAGATTAAATTCATTGTTGACACCATCTTTTGAATAGATAAATTTGCTTTCCCAAACATCGGCTGGAGCACCTTCTGGATAAACCATTCCATCGGGAATGTAGGTGCCAATTTTGTAGGGTCTGAAATCGAGTAAGGGGAGATGTTTGGTAGCGTACCAACTTATACCTAATATAAAAAGAGCCGATGCACCAATTCCCGCCCATTGCTCGTAACAATGAAGTTTTGTAGGTTGTTTTTTGCGAATCGCAAATAAGTAAATAACTGGAATTGTCAGTACTATATTTTTCCAAAAAGTTTGCCAGTTGGTCATAATCAAGGCATCACCAAAGCAACCACAGTCGTGTACCGGATTAGTAAGTGCTAATATAAAGGTAAGTGGGGTATAAAAGATCATAAATAGCAAAGCACCCAAAGCACTTTGTTTGGGCTTTAAATTTAGCAAAATGGCTGCTCCAATGGCAAATTCAATCATCGATTGAAAAATACTCAGGCCAAAAGCCATTCCACTTGCCCAATTTGCGTTGAATGCATTGAAATAGTCAGTAAACTTATAGGCTGAGCCCAACGGATCGATGCCTTTTACGAATCCGGAATAAATAAAAACAGAACCAACCAAAAGGCGGCAAGCCCAACTAAAATAAAGATATAGTTTGTTCATAACTTACTTTTTATAAAAGTTGTTTAGTTTTAAGAATTGTAATTATCAATTGAAAAATGGTATCAGGTTCTAACATCTGCAATTGGCTGTTATAACAGGCTATCAATTCAAAAGTTGAATCCGTTGCTACCAAATCAAGGTATTCCTGCCGTACTTTTTCCTGAAACGATAAATCGGCTTCGTGAATGTCCTGTTTCCCTTCAAGGTAACCTCTATCATCTCCCAAACGATGGTTACTTAAACTCTTGGTAGTGAATGAAAAAGGAACATCTAAAAAAAGACTCATATCAGGGCGGGGAATGCCATAATAATTATATTCTAACTCATTCAGCCATTTGCGGAGGTTCAGTTTTTCTTGTTGGTTTGATAATTTTGCTCCCTGAAAAGCCATATTAGAGTGCACGTATCGGTCAACTATTACTAAATCACCGGCAGCTATCCATTGGTTAATGGTTTCTTTTGAATGTTCGCGGTCACCGGCATATATTAAACCTACCAAATATGGATTAACTTCATCAATTCTTCCTAAATCGCCGCGTAAAAAACGGGCAACCAAGTCTCCAAATATTCCATCATCAGTGCGCGGAAAATGCAAAAAATGGTAGGTAATATGCTGTTCTGCCAAATATTTTTTCAGTAATTTTAGCTGGGTTGATTTTCCCGAACCATCTAATCCTTCAATTACAATAAAACTCATGTTGCTGGTATTAATAAAGTACAAAAATAGAAATTTCTTTCAGGCATCAAATAAGCAATAATTTCATTGAGTTAATTTCTCTATTTTTGTTTAAACGTTTTTGTATGTCAGAGTCATTTTTTTCGAAAAAACACCAAATTAACTGCCGCGGCAAATTGATTGACTTATCAATCCCAAAAGTGATGGGCATTGTAAATGTTACTCCCGATAGTTTTTATGCGCAAAGTAGGGCTATGGTGGCTAAAGAGGTTTTAATCCGGGTAACAGGAATGCTTGCAGAAGGTGCTGATATGATTGATTTAGGTGCCTATTCATCGCGTCCGGGAGCTGAACCTATTGACGAAAAAGAGGAATGGAACCGGTTAGAACCTATATTAGATGCTGTAAGGATTGAATTCCCCGAATGCATTATTTCATTGGATACCTTTCGAGCAGCTATTGCCAAGCAGGCGGTGGAGAATTATAAAGTGGATATTATCAACGATATTTCTTCGGGAAACCTTGACCCGGCAATGCACGAAACTATTGCCTCACTTAAAGTCCCCTACGTTATGATGCACATGGTAGGAACACCACAAACCATGCAAACAAAAACTCAATACATTCATCTGATGAAGGATATATTCCTTTTTTTTGCCAAAAAAATTAACTCCTTAAAACAATTGGGAGTTCATGATATTATTATTGATCCCGGTTTTGGGTTTGCAAAAAACTTGGATCAGAATTACGAAATATTGGCAAAACTTGATGAATTTAAAATTTTTGAAATGCCGTTATTGGTCGGTTTATCACGCAAATCGATGCTATATAAATTTTTAGAAACTACACCTGAAAATGTTTTGAACGGAACCACTGTTTTAAACACGATTGCTTTGCAGAAAGGTGCTTCAATTCTCAGAGTTCATGATGTGAAAGAATGCAGTGAGTGTGTAAAACTTTTTATGAAAACTCAGCAATTTTTATAGAAATTGACAGTTTGGAATAGATCATCTAAAAAAGAAAATGTAGGTTTGTAAAAACAACGTATTTCATGATTCCATTATTTATAAGTATCCGATTTTTAGATATCCTTGATATATTATTGGTAGCTTTCTTTTTATATCAATTGTATTTTTTGATTAGAGGCACCGTGGCAATTAATATTTTTGTTGGAATTCTGGTTGTTCTATTTTTTTGGTGGGTGGTTCGGTTACTAAATATGTCTTTATTATCAACCATTCTAGGTTCTATTTTAGGTGGAGGAGCCATTGTTATTATAATAGTATTTCAGCAGGAAATTCGCCGGTTTCTGCTTTTAATTGGAAATCATAATATATTTAATAGAAAAAATATACTTCAAAAATACTTTAGTGCCAGTTTTATTAGTATTTCCAGCCAATCATTAAAGCAAATTACCAATGCCTGCCGTCACATGTCAAAATCAAAAATAGGGGCACTTATTGTTCTTTCAAATAGGTCGGAATTGCTAACTTATGTGCAAACGGGCGATGTTTTAAATGCTGATATTTCACATCGTTTGATTGAATCTATTTTTTTTAAAAACAGCCCAATGCACGATGGTGCTGTTATAATTGTAAATGATAAGTTAAAAGCAGCGCGTTGTGTTTTGCCTATTAATGATGATTTAGTTTTACCTGCTAATTTTGGATTGCGTCACAGAGCAGCTTTAAGCATGGCCATGGAAACTGATTCTGTAGTTATAATTGTATCGGAAGAAACCGGCCAGATTAGCTATGCAAAAGGCACTAATTTAACTACAAATGTTTCGCACGAAACCCTGTTCACTTTTTTGATTCAGGAATTTATGGTTAAAGTATAAAAAAAGTTCCCTTTGTTTGGGAACTTTCAAAATAATCAAAATCGCTAAAATATTTTGTGTTTGTTTCGTGGCGGAAACCGCTCCCGGTCTCTTCTAAAGCGGACTTTGTTTTCTTCCCTTGCCAATAAACGAATAATGTTTTTTTGGTGAGTAAATATTAACAAAAGACTGATTAAAATTGAGAAAATAATTAAGGAAACAATGGTTTCCTTAAATATGAAAATTATAAGAATCGGGAAAAATAATCCTGCCGTCATAGAACTAAGCGAGACATATTTCGAAATTATCAAAACAATAGTAAAAATACCGAGGCAAATAAGTGCTGAAAAAGGGTGTATTGCTAGAACGATTCCTAATAAGGTGGCAACTCCTTTGCCACCTTTAAAACCAACATAAAGTGGGAAAATATGGCCAAAAACAGCTAATCCACCAAGAAGTAACTGTATATTAACAAATTGAGCCGAATAGGGTTCTAAATAATATAAATTGTGGATCAAATTTACAGCCAACCAACCTTTAAGAATATCAATCACAAAAACAACAATTCCGGGTGCAGTTCCAAGAACCCTGAATGTATTTGTAGAACCAGCATTACCACTGCCATGCTCTCGAATATCAATACCATAAAACCAACGGCCAATCCAAACAGAGGTAGGTATTGAGCCTATCAAATAAGCTCCAACACACAGTATAACTACGTTCATTATATTTGTACTCATGCTATTCGTGTTTAGTTAAACAAATGTAACAAAAATGTATTAATCGCAATATTACTATGATAAACAGGATAAACAGCAAAAACCCCGCCAAGTATTTGACGAGGTTCTAACAGTTTGGTATTAAGTATTTTGTAAAGTTAAATTGATGGTCCCGAAGGGATTAATTTTTTTCCTTCTTCAGTATCACAATACTGCTCAAAGTTTTTAATATATTTTGCAGCCAGTTCTTTTGCCTTTTTTTCCCATTCAGCAACATCTTGATATGATTTTCGCGGATCAAGAATACCATGTGATACATTATTTAGGGCTTTAGGAGCCGTTAAATTAAGAATGGGTATTTTCACTTTTTCAGCATTTTCAATGGAACCATCAATAATTGCATCAATAATTGCGCGGGTATCCTTTATTGAAATACGCTTTCCTGTTCCATTCCAACCGGTGTTCACTAAATAGGCTTTCGCTTTATTTTCATGCATTTTTTTACCTAAAGTTGCCGCATAAACAGTAGGGTGAAGGGTTAAAAATGCTTCACCAAAAGCTGGTGAGAATGATGGAACGGGTTCTGTAATCCCTCGTTCAGTTCCAGCCAATTTTGAAGTATATCCACATAAAAAGTGGTATTGTGCTTGATGTTTATCAAGAATTGATACAGGAGGTAAAACACCAAATGCATCAGCCGATAAGTAGATTATTTTGTGTGCATGCCCAGCTTTTGAAGGCAGCACAATTTTATTGATATGATAAATTGGATAGGAAACACGGGTGTTTTCTGTTACTGAACCATCTGCAAAATCAACAGTTCCATCAGGGTTAACCGTAACATTTTCTAAAAGTGCGTCCCTTTTGATGGCTTTCCAAATATCAGGTTCATTTTCATAACTTAAATTAATGGTTTTAGCATAGCATCCTCCTTCAAAATTAAAAACACCATGCTCATCCCAACCGTGTTCGTCGTCGCCAATTAAAAAGCGCTTCGGATCGGCTGAAAGTGTGGTTTTTCCGGTTCCTGAAAGTCCAAAAAATACAGCCACATCTCCATCTTTTCCAACATTTGCAGAGCAATGCATTGATGCTATACCTCTTAATGGCAAATAATAGTTCATTAGCGAGAACATACCTTTTTTCATTTCGCCACCATACCAAGTTCCACCAATAATTTGAATACGGTCAGTTAGGTTGAATAATACAAAGTTTTCAGAATTTAAGCCATGTTCTTTCCAA
The DNA here is from genome assembly GCA_041664345.1 of Salinivirgaceae bacterium. Lineage (GTDB taxonomy): Bacteria > Bacteroidota > Bacteroidia > Bacteroidales > SZUA-534 > GWE2-40-63. The sequence continues at coordinate 5,429 of JBAYKX010000049.1, read as the reverse complement.
TTTGGGTCAGTTACTTTTGAACCGTTTATAACCACAAAATCAGGTTCTCCATATTGCTCAAGCTCAAATAAAGATGGCCTTATAAACATATTGGTTACAAAATGAGCCTGCCATGCAACTTCCATAATAAACCGTACTTTCATTCGGGAATTCTCATTGGTACCACAAAATGTGTCAACCACATATATTTTCTTTGCTTTTTCAAGTTGGTTGGTCACCAGCTTTTTACAAGCATTGAAAGTGTCAACTGTTACCGGACGGTTTATGGTTCCATCCCACCAAATGGTTTCTTCTGAAATTTCATCGTTTACAATAAACCTATCTTTTGGTGAGCGTCCGGTAAAAATACCGGTTTTAACTGCTACTGCTCCAAAATTGGTTTCATACCCTTTTTCAAATCCTTCATTGTCCGGATTCATCTCATCAACATACAATTGTTGATAGGTAGGATTGTACACAATTTCTTTTACATTACTAATTCCGTATTTGATTAAATCAATATTCATCATAACTCGATATATTTATTTTAACATTTTTTTTCTTCAAATATAATTTAAAAAATATGTTTTTTAGCATTTTTACTGAATTAAAAGTATAAAAATGCCAGCAATCATTAATAATAAAATTAAATAATTCATGAAGAAGCTAGACGGCTTTCATCTTATGAATACCTTTAAAACCTCTTAAAAATTCTTGAATCGGGATACGTCTTTTACCTGAAATCTGAATATCTTCAATAAATATAAAACCATCTTTTACAGCAACTTTAAGAAATGTTTTTTCGTCGGTTACTATTTTTCCGGGTTCAAATGGATGAATCGCTACTTCAATTCTTGTTTTGAATATTTTGAGGGGGTGTAAACAGCCATTTTCATCCATTAAGTTAGCCCAAGCCGTTGGATATGGGCTTAAACCACGTACCATATTATAAATTATATGTACGGACAAATTCCAATCAACTTTACAATTCTCTCTGTAAATTTTTGGTGCGTGATGAATGATAGTTGATTGCATTTGGTTTTGTGGTACTTCAGTATAACTGTTATTAAGAATTGCATCTACTGTTTTACTCAATAACTGGGCTCCTTGTACCATTAATTTATCATGAATACTTCCTGCATTATCATCAGGTTCAATAGGAGTTTCTTCTTGAAATAAAATATCACCAGTGTCAATTTCATGCTTTAAGAAGAATGTGGTAACACCTGTTCTTGCCTCACCATTAATAATAGCCCAGTTTATGGGTGCGGCGCCTCTATAATTTGGCAGTAACGAAGCATGCAAATTGATGGAACCTAAGCGGGGCATGCTCCATATACTTTGTGGTAGCATCCTAAATGCAACAATAGTTTGTAAATCGGCATTTAGTTGTTTTAATTGTTCCTGAAAAATTTCATCTTTTAACTTAACAGGTTGTAGAACTAATAGATTGTTTTGAAGAGCAAAAGTTTTTACTGCCGATTGGCTCATTTTTTGACCTCTGCCAGCAGGTTTATCAGGACTGGTAACTACTCCAACAATAGTATAATTGTTTTGTATTAAAACAGCAAGGCTTTCAACGGCAAACTCGGGTGTGCCCATGAAAATTATTCGAAATTCTTTCTTCAAAAACATTATTTAATTTATTCTTGAGTTATAAAGCGGATGTATTTCATTTTAATTAGTTTGATAATTGAACCATTTATACAAAAAAAAGGCTGCTAAAGCAGCCTTAGATTATTTAATAATAGTTCCAATTATATTTTTTCATAACAGCGTATCCAATCTATTTCAAACATAGCGGAAGGTTGTTGTAAGGGAATATTCTTCTGTATTCCAGCTGATAGCATTAAATAAAGTGGTTCAATGGGAATTCCTTCAGAAGTGGAAAAAACTTCAAAGTCATTAATTTTCCAAATGATTTTTTCCGGAGTCCATTCTATCGTATAAATATAAAAATCATTGGTAAGGGAACCTCCATTAATTTTTGATGTTACTTTTTTAGCTGATATAGAATTGGAAGCATCACCATAAAAAGCCGACATTTGCAAACGGTTCTTTTTGTCCATATTGAATTTAAAAACATCAATTTCCGGAAGTATTTTTTCTCCTTTCAGCCAAAATGCTTGATAAACAGGGAAATGAGGTGCGAGTTTTATTTTTGCCTCAAATTTTCCATACAATTGACGAAAGCTATGAGCTGTACTTAACATTCCTGAAGTATAATTAAAGTCTTTTTCAGAAAAACCATGCAATGGATGCCATACTTTTCCTCGTGCTTGTTCCTGCCGTGTAACAATCTTTAAAACGGTTCCATTGAGTTCAATATTCTTATTGTCAGTATAATAATGCTGATCACCAGCCATAACATATCTATCATTAAGCAATACTTTCCCCCAAAAAAAGCTATTCATCCATTTCTTTTCATCTACTTTTCCCGAAGTAAAGTCATCTTCAAAAGTCACCTTCCACGCATTCATTGCATCAAATTTAGCTGATTCAGCTACTGATTGATACCAAATAATATCAGGCGATTTTTTTAATTGTTGGTACCGGGTTTCTTTTGCGAATTCTTCGGTCTTTTGCCATTTTTCCTTATCGAGCATGTATGTTTTATGCTCTTGAAATTTAATCGATTCAACCAATTCTTTCAGCGAATTATACTCTTCAAGTAATGCGGATTCTTTGGTTTGTTGAAATAGTAAGAATGCCTTTGAGGTGCTAAACTTCTCCCATACCTTTATTGATTCATTATTTTTTAACTGATTTAAAGAAACTTCTTTTTTGTATTCATCAGAGTTTGCATATTTGAGTTCTTCCAGTACCTGCGGGTATTTTGGTGAGTTAACTTCTTGTTGTAAATCTTCAAATGTTTTTAACGCCAATGAATCTTTAAATTCCTGAAAGTTTGAAAGTTCTGCAGATGAATGAAATTTATAGTAGGTTATAAATTTTTTATTCTTTTCCAATGTTTTGAAACGCGTTTCTTTTTGGAATTGTTCAGTATTCTTATACTGAAGTGAATTTAAAAGCTGCTGATATTCTGTAGATTGGATGTATTGATTGAGTTCAATATATTCAATCAAAGCCTTAGGTTTTTCAATTCCTTCGTTGTTTTTAAGTTTATTGTATGCAACAATATCCTGATTATTTTTTAATTGGTTGCATTTATTTTTTTTGTCATTTTCAGATGCTAACTGACTAACCAAGGCATCTTTAAATTCTTGCAGTTGTTTTGAACCAGCAAACTTTTTCAATTCTTCAAATTCCAATAGCTCAGCTGAATCCGTTAATTCCTGATAATTTTTAAGTTGCGATGAATTCATCGTTTTGTAATATGCTTTTATTTTAGGTGAGCTTTTAAGTTGCTTGTAGGTTTTCTGTTTGTTTATTTCATTCGTAAGCTTTTGTTGCCATTCAGTGACCACATTTTTATGCTCATCACTTGAAATATAGGACTTTAACTCTTGATATTCAGCCAATACCTCTGATTTTTCAAAAGCAATAAAAGTTTGATATTCAGGTGAATTAAGTACTCTGAAGTAGTTAATAATTTGCTTTTGCTTACTATTTCTATTAAACAGTTGTTCTTTTTGATATTCCTCTGTTTTTTTATAATCAAGGCTGAGTATTGCCTTTTTATTGCTCTGAAAAGCCTCTGATTCAACCAACTCTTTAAGTTCCAAATAATCTTTAAGATATTGAGAATTCTTAAACTCTGTGAGCTTATTATATTCTTGCTGCAGAGCATTGCGTGAAGACTCAATTTTCTGAGCATTAGGCAACAAACCAAAAGTTGCACGTAATAAAAAACTTAAATTTGCCATATCAGTAACCAAATTTTTTTACAAAAATAACTAAATTATAATGCTTTAGGTAGAGTGAAGCAAAAAGTTGTTCCATTGCTAATTTTGCTATCAACCCAAATATCACCTCCATTTTTTGAAACAAACTCTTTACAAATTATCAATCCAAACCCAGAACCTTGAAAATTTTCATCTTCTTCAAGGTTTTGCCGAACATCGATGCGAAACAACGATTCCCTGTTTTCAGGTTCAATTCCTTTTCCTTCATCGCTCACGTTGATGGTCAACATATCGCCAGTTTCAAGAACCTCGATTGTAATTTTTCCTTTTGGAGGAGAATGGCGCATCGAATTTGCAACCAAGTTCCTTATAACAGTGGTAATCATGTCAACATCAAAATAGCAATGCAATTCTTTATCTACTATTTTTTCGAATGTAATTTCTTTTTGTTGCGCGCTTACGGTATAAAGTTCAATCACTTCATTAATGATAGCATCAATGCTGGCTCTTTTAAAATTTATTTTCATGCTTCCGGTTTGCGAACGGGCCCATTGCAAAAGATTTTCAAGCAAATTGTATGCATTTTTAGAATATCGATTTATTTGTTCAATATATTCGATGGTTTTTTCCTTATCATAGTTGTCATAGCGTTGCAGTAATATATCTGATATGCTTATAACTGTGCTAAACGGATTTTTAAGATCGTGGGCAATTATAGTAAAAAACTTATCTTTAGTTAAATTTATTGCTTCCAATTCTTTTTTTTGCGATGAAATATTTTCCATCTCTTTTTCAATGATGAACTTCTTTTTCTGTATTTCCAGTGTTCGTTTTGTTAACTTTTCTTCGAGTATATTATAATCGCGCAACCTCTTTATTAGAGCCACCAAAACACTTTTCCAAAGCTCTGGTTGTTTTTGAGTTGCTTTTTCAAAGGTAAATTGAGTAAGTTCTAGTAATTTAGTATCGCGTACTGCAGTAACGGAGGCTGATCGAACAGATGAATCGATGAGCGAATATTCTCCAAAAAATTGTTTATTATTTAAGGTCGTAAATAAATAATCTTGATCATGAACTTGTATGGAACCATCCAGAATAATATACATAGCACATTCTTTATCCCCCTTTTTAAATAAAGTTTCATCTTTTTTTAGATGAATTTCATTCATGCTTTTTGCAAATTCTTCAAGAATCGATTCATCAAATCCTGAAAAGATCTCAACTTCGTGAAGTAAAGAAATTATATTATTGTTCAATTTGCTCATTTATATCGTTTTGCAGAAAAGTAACGCTGTTTATTTTACTAAGATAATCGGAATTATGATGTTTTCAAATAATGGAATCTCTCTTTTGAACAAATAATCAATTGTTCTATGCTTTAGTTCACGAATTTAGTAAACATTGGTGAATTTTTATTTATCATAAAACTATAAATTAATAAAACTTCTTTTTGGATCGGAATATATTGTCTTTAAAAATAGGTTGATATATTTCATACGCTTTGATGACGCTTTATAATACTACCTAAATTTCTAAATTGAAAATTACACTAACGGTAATTTCTGTTTAATCTTCGTTCTTGTGAATTTTTACAAAGTTTGGCTGCTCTTTTTAATTTAAGAGAAGGCTTTGTTGGTGGTTTTT
>JBAYKX010000048.1:0-37873 GCA_041664345.1 Salinivirgaceae bacterium | reverse complement strand
TAAGTATCTTTATTTTAGACCCTTAAGATACAAAAAAAGCAGTAAAATACCAAGTTTTTACCTTGTATTTTACTGCTAATTTATTAACATTCTGACACTTGGGACTTTTTCAGTAGCCTCCAAATAGGGCAGCCTCTTTTATAGTATAAATTCAACCTATTAATTCACGTCCCAAAATACTTTGGTAGTAATTAAATCGCCACCTACTAAGGTAGAAGCAGCTTCATAATTTACATCATTCAATGTTTGCTCATTTACAGGGAAAGTAAAACGAACTGGTATGTCATCATAAGTAACCGCTTGTTCCGGCAAGTTCAAAATTGGGAAATCCAAACGTCTCCAGTTAGTGTATGCTTCATTACCCCGAGTGTAATTAGCAAGCCATGACTGAATCCCAATTTTTTGTCTCCAAGTACCTGCTGCAGTGGTATAGGCAACATCTGGATTTGCTAAATAAGCAGCTGCACCACTAACACCCCAGAAATCGAAGGAAGCTTCAATTCCTTTATTGTACCATGCTTCCGCAGTTCCACCTACAGAATAACCTCTTTCAGCGGCTTCGGCCAAATAAAAACAAACTTCAGAATAAGTCATCATTATACCTGGAAAATCGGCCGCTTCAATAGCGCTTCCAATATGTGAACATTGGCTAAAAGAATTAGGGTAACCATAAGCACCACCAACCCAAGCCATTTTTACAACACCAGCTTCGGTTGAAGTGTCAACCATATCAGTAAAATAATAAGGTATTCTAGGGTCGGCTAGAGGAACCATAACATCCACGATAGTATTGGCAGGAACAAAATCATGACGGCCAGATGCAATTAAATCGGCATACAATTGATTGTAATTGGGAGCGGATGATGTATAAGGCATCAAACAATCATCACCATTGGAGGCAAAAACATTAGCCGCAGCTGCTTCAATGGCGGTTTGCGCTAGTGTAGAATTTGCATCGGCAATAGTAATACCCATCCGTACTTTCAACGAATTACCAAATGCAATCCAAGAAGCTACATCACCACTGTAATAAAAATCAGCTGCACCAAAACTACCTTCCGATGCATCTAAATTATCCAGTGCTGCATCCAAACGTACAAATAAATCAGCATAAATATCGTCACCCATATCATAACTTGGATACACGTCTTCAATATTTAGTGCTTCAGTATAAGGAATGGCGCCAAATACATCCACTAAATGAGAATAAACATACACATTCAACAATTCAATAATTTGTAATCTATTTTGTTTTGCAACTTCTTCAATCGCAATTACTTCTGAAGATTCGATAAGCGATGATGCTTCATCTAAATCTTTTAGAATCCTTAAATAGGCTCTTAAATAGATGTTTGTAGAAATGTTACGGGTTATTAAATCGTAGTTAGCCTCATCAATATAAGTGGTTTCTGTCCAATACTGAGCCATCAATTTAAATATATTGATGTTCACATTGGTATTGTTCACATAATCAGCTAACTCCTTTTGAGCATTGGAGAATAGAACCTCTCCGGGAACTTCAGCCGGATTTTTTTTATCCGTGTTGAATTCTTCAAATTTGTCGGTGCAACCGGCAAAGACAAAAGTCAGAACTGTAATTATTAAAAATATTCTTTTCATATAATTTCTAGATTAAAATTGAAGATTTAAAGTTACACCAAAATTACGGGTAGTCGGCATAACGCCTGATTGCCATCCTTGAATGTTACCAGAACTTTGGCTGGCTTCAGGATCAGCGTGAGGTAAGTTTTTACTAATAATCCAAAGGTTCGAGCCAACTAAAGCTAACGATGCTCCAGCAAAATGCATTTTACTTGCTAAGGTTTTTGGTAATTCATAAGTTAATGACAATTCCCTTAATTTTACGTAAGAAGCATCAAAAACAAACCGAGAATTCGGGTCAGTTGCATACCCTTGAGCCACATAATTTTCTTGACTTCTGCGTACCCAGTTTACTGAACCATTTTCACCGTAGGCAGGATTGTTAGTAGGATTGTTAACAACACCGTCTTCAATAATACCCCCACTGTTAGAAGCATAACCTCCATCTTTTGTCATATTATCAGGATCGTTCCAAACAATAGGATCACGCATTTCGTTACCTAAATCGTTAGGGCCAACTGATTCTTCATACAATCCGGTTGATGTACCATACCAGTGGTCAAGTGAGAAAATATCGCCCCCTTGTTGTATATCAATAAGGAAACTCAATGTAAAACTCTTATAACCTAACGTATTGGTAATACCACCGGTCCAATCAGGGTTTATATCACCAATAACTTTATCGTTGGTTGATGATCTCAAATAACGACCGTTAACAGGGTTAACCAATTTTTTATCGGTTACTACTTCTTGAGGAGTTCCAGCATCTATAGTATAATACTGATAATCGGAACCCTTAATGGTTCCATAAGGTTGGCCTACTGTGGCGTTAATTGTTACACCCCCTTGCAAACTGGCTAATTGAAGGTTTTTTACTTCATTTCCTTCTTCATCTTTATACAATGAAATTACTTCACTCGTATTTTTTGCCCAGTTTACACTGATATCCCATTTAAAATCATCGGTTTTAACAATGGTTCCAAACAGAGCCAATTCAACTCCACTGTTTTGGATTTCACCTGCATTCACCCATTTAGATAAATAACCCGTTGCATAAGAAACAGAAACCGGCATTAATTGATCAACGGTATTATCTTTATAGAAAGCCAAATCAAAACCAACACGACTTTGTAAGAAATTCATTTCCAAACCACCTTCCAAGGCCTTTTGACGCTCCGGTTTTAAATCGGAATTCAATTTAGTATTGGGTACGGTTGCCATGGATGTTCCACTCAAGGGTGAATTTGCTGCATAAGTATCTTTAACACTTAAAGCAGGAGCACTATTACCTACTTCGGCATAATTGGCACGTACTTTACCTAACGATAACCAATCAACATCAATCATATTAGAAAAAATCACACTACCCGTGATTGATGGATATATATATGCGTTATTATCTTCAGGTAAGGATGAAGATTGATCCCTACGTATAGTAGCATCTAAGAAATAAGTATTGGATAAACCTAACGATACACTACCAAAAACGCCATTTACACCTAGTTCAGTCAATAATTCTTCAGGCAAGTCCATAGGGTCAACCGTATTGCTCAATGCATACAAACCACCTACTGCTAAACCATTATTTGTAGAAACAAATACTGATTCTGTTTTAGTTCTGCGCATGTTGGTTCCTACCAAAGCTGATAAATCAAGAGATTCACCTATTTTTTTACGATAGTTTAACATGAAATCCAAGTTGGTTTCAGTAAAAGTCCTATCAAAACGGCTATAACCAGAAGTTACATCAGGACGTCCTACGCCAAATTCACCAGAACCTGAACCAACGGCTTTGCGTTCTTCTTGTAATTCAGTGTAGTTATCAATAGAATAACGTCCCATTGCTTTCAAATCGCTGGTAATATCCCAATCCAATTGAGCATATCCAATAAAACGATTTCTGGCATCAGTTTCATAATTTTCGCCACGTACCCAATATGGATTGTCCCAATAAGCAGGAGCTGTGTTGTCGTAAGCAGCTGGGTTCCAAGTAATATTTCTCTTTGTTTTATCATACATATCTTTTTGGGCACCTAAATCGGTATTCACCTGATACCATTGACGGAAAGATGACATAATGTTATCGGAATAACCGGTTGATGGACGTCCTTTACCTTTAGTATTTACAAAGTTGGCAGAGGAAGAAACCTTTAAGTTATCATAGATTTTATGACTTCCAGAAAAAATTACATTATTCTTGGTAAGGTTACTATTTGGCAATACCCCTTTTAGACCGAAATAAGTGTATGCCAAACGATAGTTGGTATTAGCATCACCACCCGATAAATCAATATTTTGGGTATTGCTGGTTCCGGTTTCAAAGAATGTCTCCGGTCCATTCGCTCCAGCAACCCAAGGGGTGGCTTTCATATAGTTTGGAGATTCTGGATACAAAGCATCCCATTGAAAAACATTTACTGTTGGGTCAAATTCCTGTCCACGGGAAGCATCCTCGTAATAAGGAACGGTATAATCCACATTTCCATCACCATCAACATCAGCATATTGCTCAAAACCAGGATAATCAGCTCCACCATAATAGTATTTTCCATAACCAGCACCATATTTTTGTTGGTATTTTGGGAAAGTACTCTTATCGATATTGCTAACGGTAAAGTTAGAACTCAATTTTACTTTTGGTTGTTTTAAGGAAGTTCCAGCTCCTTTTTTAGTGGTAACCAGAATAACCCCATTAGCAGCACGCGATCCATAAAGAGCGGTTGCAGCAGCACCTTTTAAAACTGAAATTGATTCAATATCGGCGGGATTAATATCAGCAGCAGCATTTCCATAGTCATATCCATTACGTCCGGATAACTGACCTGTATTGTTGGTATTCGAGTTATCCACTGGAATCCCGTCAACCACAAATAAGGCTTGGTTATTTCCGGTAAGTGAGGAAGAACCACGAATAATAACGTTACTGGAACCACCCATGTTGTTGTTATTCTTAATTTGAACTCCAGCAACCCTACCCGAAAGTTGGTTAACAAAGTTACCTCCTTTGGCTTGATTTACATCATCACCACCTACTTCTTGTACGGCGTATCCCAGTGATTTCTTTTCTCTGGAAATACCCAAAGCAGTAACTACTACTTCATCCACGTTGAATACCCCAGGTACCATACTCACGTCAATAACACTGAGTGTACCAATTTCAACCTCTTTGGATGTCATCCCTACGAAGGAGAAAACCAAAGTTGTAGCATCAGCAGGTACATTTAAAGAATATTCACCATTAATATTGGTGATAGTTCCCAAAGTAGTGCCTTTTACAGCGACAGAAACACCGGGTACCGTTGTACCATCCTCTACTGAGGTTACTTTACCGGTAATCGTCTTTTGTTGCGCATTAGCTATATGTACACCTAGTAACACTAAGCATAAAAATAGCATGGTAAGTTTCTTCATAAATAAACAAATTTAAGTTAATAAATAGTTGTTAAATGTTGTTATGCAGGCACTAAATTGAATAAAAAAAATCAAACAAGCAAACTTTTATATGATTATGGTCAACAAAATATATAGTATGAGCAGAAATATCTGTTAATTCATCGGTATTTACCGATTGAAAATCGAGACAAATAACCTAATTATAAATAACTTGCAAAGGGTTGCGTCCTGTGGAATGTTAAAAAGCATAGGTTAATAAAAAAATGAAAAAAAAATTGGATAACGGCAGAGAACATCTAACATTCGAGTATAAAAGCTTACAAATAGGAATCAACCCAGAGGAAATGTACCATGAAATGAAAAAGCAAAAGGAAAGTTGTAACGTTAGGATTAGAAATTTTAGATTATCATGTTTAGCCCCCCTAAAGTCCCCCAATGGGGGACACTAGCGTTGATTTGGGTTTACAAGTTAATTTGGAACAGCCCATTTCCAAACTTTTAAATACTACAATACTTCATTCAGGGCTAGTCCTCCCCAACGGGGAGGTGGACGCGATAGCGGACGGTGGGGGCAATTGTTTATTTAAACCCAAAGAAATTCAAACACACTGTGAAACTCCATTCCCCATTAAAGTCCACCAATGGGGGATACTAGCGCTGTAGTGTAGTTTCAGGTTAATAATAAAAATTAACAACATCCTACTATACTGCAATCAGCGCTAGTCCTTCCGCCGCGGCGGAGAGGTGGCCGCAGGCCGGTGGGGGCTTTGCAAATTAAATAAATTTCTGTAATTTCAGTTTTCAATAAATTAAACTATGAAAGCATGTAAAGAAAACCACTATCTCTACAACCCAATTCTAAAGGATAAAGCTAGAACTATGCGCCAAAAAGGAACTAAAGCAGAAGCATATCTGTGGAAATTTATATTGCGAAAAAGTATCATGGGTTATAATTTCCAGCGACAGAGACCAGTACTGAATTATATTGCTGATTTTATGTGCAAAGAACTGTTGTTAATTATTGAAACTGATGGTGCAACCCATTTGCTTGATGGAGCGAAAGAAAAGGATGGAAAAAGGTAATTAGAACTGGAACAAGTTGGTTTTACTGTAATCCGGTTTGAGGATGATGTTGTATTGAATAATATTGGATGGGTAACCAGCATCATTGAACAAGAGATAAAAAAGTTAGAGAAAATAAACGTATAATTTTAAACGAATCGTAACCTCCCCCCTAAAGTCCCCCAATGGGGGACACTAGCACTGATTTGGGTTTTTTGGATTATTTGGATAAGTTCTTTTCCAAACTTCATATTTTGCTTTCCACTATTTTCAATATTTCGTCTTCCAATTGCTTAGCTTTTTTCAGAATTTCTGTAGCATCATTAATAATAGATGTGCTGAATTCTTTATTATGTAAGCCACTGGCATTAACCTTTACATTCAAATAGGCGCCATGCACCCCAGCTCTGGCAGCAATTGCACCAACTCCGGCATCGGTAACTGAGTTTGGATTACCAATTTCGGCCATTGCTTTCATCACCTCCATTGAATCAAAGCAAAGCTGCATTGTTTTAAAAGGAACCTGAGTGGCAAACTCCGTTGCCTGCTGAATGGCTTTTGTTCTGACCGCTTTCTCTTGTTCAGAACTTTTTGGCAAACCAAAAGCATCCATAATTTTATTGAAAGCCATGGTATCCTCGTCAACTAACTTTAATAAATGGGATTGGAACTGTTTTGCTTTCTCAGCCCAGTTGCTGAATTCTTCCCAACGATGATCCCAACCGCTTTTATGAGCCGATAAATTCGCCACCATTCCTCCAAGGGACACTCCCAAAGCACCCATATAAGCAGCAATAGAACCACCACCAGGTGCCGGTGATTCAGACGAGGTTTCATTGGCAAAAGCCACTAAATCCATTGAAATCAACATTTTCTTTCCTTTGGAATCTTCTTTTTCAAGAATGTATTCAATAATTTTTTTATCGGGTTCAAAAGGATACAATTCATCGAGCCCCAATGATTTGACGGCAATTTTTATCAATTCTTTATCGGAAATTCCAACTGAACGTTGTTGCTTACGCAGAAAGTATTTACCTGTTTCTAACATCGCCTCCAGTGGGACCACACCTACCAATTCGGAACCCGTTACCCGCAGTCCCCTGGCCTGAGCTCGTTCACAAGCTTTATCGAAAGCAATATGCAAAGGAGTTACTGAAATATCGGTAAGGTTCATCGACAGTTGAGCAATACCAAATTCCTCAATAAACCAGCCAATGGCTTTAACCGATTTTAACAAACCGGGTTCATTAATGGGTTCCCCTTTTTCATTTAGTAACGGTTTCTTGGTTACCGGATCGGTTTTAGCCCGGCCCCGCTCCCGCAAGTCAAAGGCTACGGAGTTGGCTCTTCGGGTAGAAGTGGTATTAAGATTCACATTATAGGCTATTAAAAAGTTACGGGCACCAACCGCAATAGCACCGGTTTTTTGCACGGCACTTGTAAATGTGTCGGGACCAAAATCGGGTTTCCATTCCGGATTGGCCAATTTTTCTTTCAACCCTTCGTATTCCCCACTGCGGCAACTGGCTAGGTTCTTTCTTTTCGGTTCCTTCGCTGCCGATTCATAACAATAAACCGGAATGTTCAATTCGTTTCCTATCCGTTCGGCTAATTTGTGAGCATAAACCACGGCTTCTTCCATGGTAATATTCGCTACTGGAATCAACGGACATACATCGGTAGCGCCAAAACGAGGGTGCGCACCTTTGTGCTTACTCATATCGATAAGCTCTCCAGCTTTTTTTACAGCTCTGAATGCGGCTTCACACACAGCCTCAGGCTCACCAATCATGGTAACAACGGTGCGGTTTGTTGCCTTTCCGGGATCTACATCTAAAAGTTTTACCCCTTCAACCGATTCAATTACCGCAGTAATTTGCTTAATAATAGTTATATCGTTCCCTTCGCTAAAATTGGGAACACATTCGATGAGTTTTTTCATGGGATTTGTTGTTATATGTTTTCACTTATTTTTGATTAAGACGGAAGATGGAAGTCCGAAGTCCGAAGATGGAAGTCCGAAGTCCGAAGATGGAAGTCCGAAGATGGAAGTCCGAAGACGGGAGACCGAAGACCGAAGTCGGAAGTTCGAAGTCGGAAGATGGAAGTAGAAATTTGATCATTTTATATTTCTTTTAAATGCAATCATCATATTCATTAAGTTAAATGCAAATTCATAATGCTCTATAAATTCTTCACTGGAAATATATTCGCGTCTTTTCGCCTTGTGCAAACATGTTACAACCTCAGCCAAAGAACGGATTGAATAACCCATAAACCTTTTGAATTCCAAATTCGACTGTCCTATTGACCCCTCTGAAATATTTAAAGCAATTGAATCACCTGCTCTTCGTATTTGTGAAGTAAGGTTATAGATTTCGTCTTTAGGAAATTTTTGAGATAGTTTATAAATCATTTCTCCAAATTCCATGGCCATTTGCCAAATAATTAGTTTTTCAAATTTGAATTCCATAATAATTAAGTTTTAGCGAGAAGTAGGGAGACCGAAGCGGGAAATTCGAAGCGGGAAGTCCGAAGACAGAAGCTGGAAGTAGGAAGATCGTAAACAGTTGTTAATTTTTTATGCATTTTATTCCTACTGAAATCTTTCATTTCATTATTTTTTTCAAATTTCTGACTTCTGTCTTCTAATTTCCAACTCCTGACTATATCCTGACTTTTAACTTCTGACTCCTGACTTCCGACTCCTGACTTCTAACTTCTAACTTCTAACTTCTAACTTCTTATTTCTAATTATCTAATCTCTAATTTTCGACTACATATATTATTATATACATATTTACAATTTCAAATAAATTCTCCATTGAGCATTACCTTTTCAATTAAATTTGAGGTGTAGGAATATGGCAGATACTCATAAGAAGGTATTTCAGTAGTTACAAAAAGATTCGCCACTTTTCCACGGCAAATAGAACCATGAGTATTCTGAATTCCCATTGCGTAAGCCGAATTAATCGTGGTAGCATTAATAACTTCCTCCGGTGTCATTTTGTAATTAATGCAACCCAACGACATTATAAATTTCATGTTTCCAGAAGGAGATGAACCCGGGTTAAAATCGCTGGCTAGGGCAATGGGTAATCCGGCATCCATCATTTTTCGAACCGGTGAAAAGGGCATGTTTAAAAAAAATGCAGCCCCAGGTAATATCGTAGGCATGGTATCGGAACCCAACAAAGCATTAATTTCGGCATCACCTACAAACTCCAGATGATCGACCGAAAGTGCTCCATACTTCACTCCCACCTGAATTCCGCCAGAATAATCCAATTCATTGGCATGAATTTTTCCACGCAACCCGTATTTGATTCCTGCACTAAGTATTCTCGCTGTATCTTCAGATGTAAAAAAGCCTTTATCGCAGAAAACATCAATGTAATCGGCCAACTTTTCAGCTGCCACCTGAGGAATCATTTCATTGATAATCAGATTGACGTATTCCGTCTGCCGACCTTTAAAATCAGAGGGTACAGCATGTGCACCTAAAAAAGTAGCTTTTATTTCAAGCGGAGTAGTTTCTTTCAACCGTTTAATTACCCGAAGCATTTTCAATTCATTATCGGTAGAAAGCCCATATCCACTTTTTATTTCTACGGCACCGGTTCCAAAACCAGCAATTTCAAGCAAGCGTTCCATAGCCGAATCGTACAATTCATCTTCAGTAGCATTGTGCAATCTTTTGACTGAATTCAATATACCTCCTCCCCTTTTGGCTATCTCCTCATAACTCAATCCCTTAATTTTATCCACATATTCAATTTCGCGACTCCCGGCATAAACCAAATGGGTATGAGAATCACAAAAAGCAGGGAGAATCATCCGGCCACTCACATCCATTTCAACCATACTAACCGAATCATCAAAATGCGGTAGCTGATTCATAAAACCGAAATCTTTAATAAGTCCTTCATCAATGAGTAAAAATGCGTCCTCAATACATGGGAGTTTTGCCATATCGGTTCCAGCCACCCATTTAACAGGAGATTTTTCTACCTGAATCAGTTTTTTTATGTTGGTAAATAACGTTTTCATGTGCCCCAAAAGCTTTATAAATTATTTTCGAAAATAAGTAATGCACTACGAGCAACCTAACATTTTACCCTATTATAAAGCAGTGTTGGCAACTTTTTAAAGCAATAACTTATGTTTATTAATTACTTTTTATAACTGTAAATTTTAGTTACTTTAGCACCCATTGATTTAGAGCAAAATATATGGTTTTCTCAAAAATAATTACATTACTAATTACAGTTCAATTATTATTTGTTTTAAGTGATTCTTATAAAATAGTTGGACAAACTACTGATTCTATCGCGAAAGTGCATCAGAAATTTGATGCATTCTATGGATTGAATAGTGAATTAATTAATGGAATTAAGTATTTTCCACTTTATACCAATGCACGCGGTTCTGCCTTTTGGGAAGGTGATGAACCTCACATAGCTAGATTGGTTTTAAACGGAATGGTCTTTTTAAATCAAAAGATTCAGTATGAAATAAACAGGCAGGAATTCATTCTGACATACAAGGATCAAATTGGTGCAGAAAGTAAAATTATTGTAAACCATCAAATATTAGATTCTGTTATTGTTGATAACCATACATTTGTAAAATCATACAATAAAAATATAGACCAACGGTTTATTGAAATTCTTTATCAGGGTGTAATTAGTGGTTATCTTGGTTTTAAAAAGGAAGTGAAATTTGTAAGTGCAGGAATTGAATCCGGCTATGTTTATAGTAAACAAAAAAAAACAAACTATATAGTTTACCAAAATCAAGTATTCCGCTTTAAAAATAATCGGAGTTTTTTAAAGGTTACACCTGATGTGATAAGACTATCTGTCAATGAATACCTTAAGAAAAATAAAATAACCATCAGGAACGCATCAAATGAAGATATTAAAATGCTTTTTGAATATGCAAATAAGTTACTAGTTCAATGAATAAAAGACTTTTTCAACTTCTAATTTTATTGTTAGCATTTAATTTTATTAATGCCCAGAATGGACCCAATATGAAGGTTTCATGCAATTTCGAGGCCATATCATTTCAGTCCTTCATTGATTATATTGAAAAGGAAAGTGATATCCATTTTTATTATCGCCAGGAGTGGATAAATACAATAAATATAACCATAAAAGGTGATAGTTTAACAATACCCCAATTGATCGATGCGACTTTTCGTAAGACTTCGTTGAATTACACATTAGTAAATAGTAAAGATATATATATCATCCCTGATAAAAATTTTATAAGTGATTTGCCTGAATACAATGCTGAACTAAAACAGCAAGCGAATGAATCAGCAAATAATGAATCTCAATTTCCAATAAAAGATACGTATTTAAAAGGAAGAGAACCAAACATGATTGCTACTATTGTAGTGGGTTCAAAAAATTCTAGCCGAAATGGAAAGTATGCCCTTGTTACTGCCAAAATTTTAGAAAAAAAGACAGGGGAATCTGTTATTGGCGCAACGCTATATATAAGGGAACTAAAAAAAGGCGCAGCTACTGATGTGAATGGAAAGCTGAGTTTAGCCATGCTGCCAGGTAAATATACAGCAGAATTTCAGAGTGTAGGCATGTTGGAGGTAAGGTGTATATTAGATGTACAATCGGATGGCACATTTGAATTATTAATGGAAGAAAAAATAACTTCATTGGACGAAGTTATTATTAGTGCAGAAGAATCAAGCCAAAGAGGTTCAAAAATTGGGTTGGAGAAAATATCCATCAAATCGGTTAAAGAGATCCCTACTTTTATGGGAGAGAAGGATGTTATTAAAATATCACAAATGCTTCCAGGAGTTGTAAGTGTTGGTGAAGGATCATCCGGTGTAAATGTCAGAGGCGGTAATACGGATCAAAATCTTTTTTATCTTAACAATATTCCAATCTATAATACCTCCCATGTGTTTGGTTTTTTCTCAGCAATTAACTCAACCATAGTTAATAACTTTTCGCTGTATAAAGGGTATATTCCGGCTGAGTATGGAGGCCGTTTATCATCAGTGTTCGTGCTCGATAGCAGAAAAGGTAGCAAATCCAAATTTTTTACACAGGGAGGTATTGGTGTAGTTTCAGCTAATATTGAGGTTGAAGTCCCCATTGTTAAAAAAAAGTGCTCTGTATTATTAAGTGCGCGCTCTTCTTATTCCGATTGGGTATTAAACCGTCTTGAAGATCCGGCTCTTAGAAATAGCAGTGTACAATTCTCCGATTTTACCGGATCTGTTGATTATGAAATAGATAAAAAAAATAAATTAACCGCTTTTGGGTATTTTAGCAGTGATTATTTCGATTACAATAAATTAAACACTTATAATTATTCCAATGCCGGAGGTTCTTTAAATTATATGCATCGATTCAATAATTCATTGAAAGGAACACTAGTTTTAATTAACTCGAACTACCGATATAACACAACCGACAATTCATTTCCAAACGAAGCATACCAGCAACAGTATCAGCTAAATCATTCAGAAATAAAAGGAATTTTCGATTGGGTAATCAACAATAACCAAAATATAAATTTTGGAGTTGATGTAATCAATTATCGATTAGATAGAGGTACCATTGAACCCTATGGGTTAGAATCAATAAAAAAACCTATTGATTTAGGTAAAGAACAAGGGCTGGAATCATCAATTTTTATTGAAGATAAATTTCAAGTATTCCCATGGCTTAATTTTACTGGTGGTTTTCATTTAAGTTCTTTTATGGAATATGGTCCTGGCACTATATATAACTATGCACCAGATATGGCACGTGAAACTAATAATATTATCGACACGGTTGATTATAATTCAGGGAGTAAAATTGCCAGTTATTACCATCCTCAATTTCGATTTGCTGCAGAATTTAAAATAGATCCATTTCATTCTATTAAACTGTCATTTAATCAAATGCAGCAATATTTATTTATGCTCAGCAATACCATTTCAATTGCGCCCAATGACCAATGGAAACTGGTTGATTACCATATTCAGCCTCCGGTTTCAAATCAGGCCTCTATTGGTCTTTATAAAATCTTTCCTTCTTTAGGTCTTTCATCTTCTGCTGAAACGTATTTCAAACGGTCAAAGCATGTGGTTGAATATAAAGATGGCATTGATTTTTTAAGTACGCCTAATGTTGAAACTACCATATTGCAAGGAGACCAAGATGCCTATGGGGTAGAATTAATGCTTTCAAAAGAAGAAGGCAATTTTACCGGTTGGGTAACTTATACTTATTCTCGCTCACTAATAACTGTTGATGGAACCAATGCTTGGGATAAAATAAATTTGGGTAAAACCTATCCTTCAAATTATGATAAGCCGCACGTTTGCAATCTTATTTTAAATTATCACTTTAATCGTAGGTTTTCAATTTCATCAAATGTAGTATATACCACAGGTCGGCCAATTACATTACCTCAGGGTCTTTATTATATGGATGGACAACCTTATGTTGATTATTCGATGCGAAACGAATACCGCATTCCCGATTATTTTCGACTGGATGTATCGGCAATTTTAGAAGGTAACTTGAGATTAAAAAAACCGTTTCACAGCTATTGGATGTTCAGTATTTA
Organism: Salinivirgaceae bacterium; assembly: GCA_041664345.1. GTDB lineage: Bacteria > Bacteroidota > Bacteroidia > Bacteroidales > SZUA-534 > GWE2-40-63. Next base: position 24,214 of record JBAYKX010000048.1, on the reverse strand, counting down.
CAATTTAACAGGCCGAAATAATGCCCAATCCGTTTATTTTAGATCAGAAGATGGACGAATCAATGGTTATAAATATTCAGTTATAGGTGAAGCCATATTTACCATATCATGGAACTTTAAATTAGGCAATTTCAGTAATAATTAATTTGCGTTTGTTTTATTTTAGTTAAAAGCAGGTATCAGATTAAATAACAGAATTAATAGAATGGTTAACACACTACTAAATTGGAAGTTGATTAAATTTAGAAATGGATTTTTAATATTTTTGACTTTCATTTGCCTTGCTGAAAAACTTGAAGGGCAAATATCTGCGGAGTCAAATAAAGCCTTAAACATCACCGAGAGTATTGATTTCACTACTGACCGCTCAGTTTACATTGTGACTGAACCTATATTTTTCAAAGCTTTTTACTTTTCCGAATTACATATAAATGAATTAAATTGGAGTAAGGTATTGTATGTTGAATTAATTACACCTGATGGAAAACCTTTAATTCAAAGAAAGTTCCAGCTAAATATTGATGGTACTAATGGATACCTTATATTACCTAAAGATATAGCAACAGGTAATTATTACATGAGGGCATATACTAAATGGATGAGGAATTTCAGCCCAACTCATTATCCGTATCAATCAATAAAAATAATTAATCCATTTACTACCGAATTATTGCAGGCTACAGTAAATCAAATGGATACAATGGCAAAGTTCAAAATTAATAATATTAATGATAGTATTTTTGAAGTTGTTACAAACAAAAATTCGTATGGTAAACATGAAAATGTCGTTATAACGCTCAACAATAAAACACAGAATCAGTTATTCAATCAAATGTCAGTATCAGTTGTAAAAGAAGGTGCTCAAGGATTCTTGAATAATAAGCTAAAGAATATAGATCGGATTTCACCTAATTTAAATGGACTAACTTATATACCAGAAACAAGAGGAATCTCATTTACTGGAAAAGTGGTTAATAAAAAAGATTCATTGCCTATAGCTTTTTCACAAATATGCCTTACCGTCATTGGCAGCTCCAATGAATATTTGAGTTCACTGACTGATACTGAAGGCCAATTTTATTTTTCATTACCGGATCATACCGGATTAATTGAAGTCTTTATTGCTGCCAACACATCAAAAGTGGAAAATGAACCGCTAATTTTGGTCGAAAATGATTTTTGTAATCAAAAAGTTGAGCTCCCATTTCTTCCTTTAACCATTAGTGAGGAGGAAAGAAAACTGATTAACCTATTAATTATTAATTCACAGTTGACTCAAAACTTTTTTCCAATAAAAGACTCACTCAATCTGAATACTAATAATGTTAAAACAGCATTTTATGGAGAACCCTCATTCACGCTTAATTTTGATGACTATATAGCAATGAATGATTTGGAGGACTATTTTAAAGAATTGATACCTTCAACCAAAATTTATAAAAAAAACCAAAATAAAAGGATTCGAATTGTAGGTGAATATTCAGAGTTATCCATTTTTGAACCGTTAGTTTTAGTTGATTTTGTTCCAATTTTTAATATCAAAGCCTTACTAACTATTTCACCAAAACATGTAAAACGCATTGAAGTTATTACAAAACCATACATTATGGGGAATATTGTTTATGGTGGAATCATACATGTTGTGTCCGGTGATGGAAATTTTGGTGGAGTGAGCTTACCTTCAACCGGGCAATTTTTTAAAGTTCAGACTTTCGAAAACCCCAATAATTACCAGAATCCAAAAGTATATAATACTAGGGTTCCAAATACTTTAAACTGTATTTATTGGAATCCGAATATCTCATTTGGTAATAAAAAAGAACTAAAATTAAGCTTTGAAACAGGTGATTCACCGGGTAAATATTACGTAATTGCTAGAGGTTTAAATAGTTCGGGAATTGAAATGGTGAAAACTTATTCTTTTGAAATTGAGGACTAGACCTGACCTATGATAAAAAAAACTTTTATACTATTTTCTGCTGTTTTATATAGCCTTTTCATGCATTACTCCTGTATTGAACCTTATATTCCTGAAAGCCAGAAAGATTTTGTTCCAAGAGTTATTGTAGATGGACTAATTACCAATGAATCAGAAAATCAAGTCATTAAACTATCATATACTTCCAGTATTGATTCGTTGAAATTTGATCCTTTATCAGGATGCTTTGTGGAGGTTTTAGATGATTTGGGAAATAGTTATTTTTTTGAGGAATCATATCCGGGAATTTATAATGGGAAAATTACAATAGAAAATTTAATTCCAGGTACTGCGTTTCAGTTACACTTTATTCTCAATAATGGCGAAGAATATGAAAGCGATTTGGAAACTCTGACTAATTCACCACCGATAAATTCCATTCATTATTTGTTGCAAACAAAAGCGACTACTGATCCTGAAATTAGCTATCAGGGTATGCAATTTTATTACAATTTTAAAGCTACGGATGAATACGATAGGTATTATAGGCTTGTAGTTGAAGAAACATGGGAATATCATGCTGCATATCCAATTTCTATATTTTATTCTGGGGGTTACCAAACAATAAGTCCTGATTCTTCTCTTTACTTTTGTTATAAAACCCAACGAATTAATGATATATTTTTAATTTCTACCGATGGGTTTGAAAAAAATGAATATGAAAATTTTCAACTCCATTTTGTTGATAATCAAACACAACGACTTAGATACAAGTATAGTCTTTTATTAAAGCTATATTCACTTAGCCGAAATGCATCAAATTTTTGGGTCAATCTAAAAAAAAACAGCCAGGAAAGTGGAGGGCTTTATGAAACACAACCAGCTTTAGTTATAGGAAATATTCATCATGTTAACTATCCCGATGAAATGGTTTTAGGATACTTTGGCGTTTCTTCGGTTCAGGAAAAAAGAATTTTCTTCACTAAACCTGATGATTTTACATTTGCTCAAGATTTCTATTGTATAGCATCGAAACCTAATATTGAAGATGGATGGCCTAGTCAAACAGATCCAACAGAATGGCCTATTTACTTTTTATACGTGTTTGATATGGAAACAGAAGGTACCATTTTGGGAATAGCTCCTGTGGAGTGCTTCGATTGCACTAAATCAGGAGGAACAACCACAAAACCAGATTTTTGGTAACATCAACATTTCATGATATGGTAGTTTACAAGGTTGCTATATCGAAATTTAGCATCTATAAATGAACATACAATACATTATTTAAAAGTCAGTATTTAAATATAAGAACTATCAAAAAAAATGAGATTAATATTGTTCAATGTACTCCTCTTAATTGCGGCCATTCTTCAACATTCCTGTATTGAACCCTATATCCCAGATAACCAGAATGACTTTGTTCCTAGAATTGTGGTTGAAGGACTTATGACCGATGAATCAGAAAATCAGACCATAAAACTATCTTATACATCCAGGATTGATTCATTAAAATATAGTCCTGTATCAGGTTGTTTTGTTGAAGTTTTTGATAATTTGGGAAATTGTTACTCCTTTCAGGAATTGTATCCTGGGAATTATGAAGGAATAATTCCTTTACATAATTTGCTTCCTGGCCGTGAATTTCAATTGCATTTTATTACAACCAATGGCGATGAATATGAAAGTAATTTTGAAAAGTTTAATCCATGTCCAGCGATTGAATCCATCCATTATATAATGGATACCAGAGAAACATCGGATCCTTTAGTGAGCTTTCAAGGTCTTCAGTTTTATTACGATTTTTATGGTTCAGAAGAGTTTGACAGGTATTTCAGACTTACTGTTGAAGAAACATGGGAATACCGAGCGAAGTATCCTATTACTGTTTATTATTCCTACGGATTTCAGAAAACAAAGGCTGACTCATCCTTATTTTTTTGCTATAATACAAATTCAATTAATGACATTTTTTTAATTTCAACCAAGGGTTTTGAAAAGAATGAATATGTTAATTATCAACTCCATTTTGTGGATAATCAAACTCAACGATTAAAATATAAATACAGTTTGCTTATTAAGCAATATTCAATAAGTGAAGCAGCTCATTCATTCTGGGTAAATCTTGAGAAGAACAATCAACAAAGTGGAGGCCTATTTGAAACACAGCCGGCTGTTGTTGAAGGGAATATAAATTGCATCAATGCTCCAAATGAATCAGTATTAGGCTATTTTGGAGTATCCTCAGTAAATGAAAAGAGGATTTTTGTTGAAAAACCTGATGGAATTACATTTATTGAAGAATATTCTTGTGAACCTTCAAAACCCAATTTCGAAGGGGGTTGGCCAGGCAATCTAACACCAGATGAATGGCCTATATATTTTATATATTATTTCGATATATACGCTGAAAACACTATTTTGGGTATTGCACCCCAGGAATGTTTTGATTGCACAAAGCGCGGTGGAACAACTCATAAACCTAATTTTTGGTAACCCAATTAGTCACTTTTCACTTACCTTGGCAATGCTAATACCAATTGTAACTTTTTGAAATGTTTTAGAAATACTGTAAAGATTAATGATTGCTGCAAAAGCCATATTGTTTTCAGCCACCAATTTAACAGGAGATTCTTCTACCTGAATCAGCTTTTTTATGTTGGTAAATAAGGATTTCATGATGAGAAACTATTATTAAAATAAATTTCGAAAATAAGTAATGCACTACGAGCAACCTAACATTTTACCCTATTATAAAGCAGTGTTGGAATATTTTCATGCACTTAACATTTTCATACATTAGGAAATTAATTATTTCTCCTTATATTAGCCTTATATGAGAGGTGTTATTTCATACAATTAACGTTACAAACTCAATTATTATGAATGTATTTAAAAAGGTATCAGTTGGCTTAGGCAGTGTGTTGCTGGCATTTAATTTAATGGGACAAGACAGTACCAAAAACGAAAAAATAAAAACAGGATGGAATTTCGGTGCTATTCCGGTGATTAGTTACAACACCGACTTGGGTCTGCAATATGGAGCGTTAACTAATATTTATAATTATGGCGATGGAAAAGCATATCCCATGTATTATCATTCATTTTATGCCGAAGTTTCAATGTACACAAAAGGTAGCGGAATATTCCGGGTTTTTTATGATTCTAAATTCCTAATTCCCAACATCCGTTTCACAGCTGATATGGCCTATCTTCCGGATCAAGCATTAGATTTTTACGGATTTAACGGATCACAATCTGTTTTTAACAAGGATTGGGCAGACGATTCCAATGATGCTTATAAAACCCGGATGTTTTACAAACACCGCCGAAATATGTTCCGAACTAAGTTGGATTTTCAAGGAAAGACAGGAGTTAACCACCTGAATTGGGCCGCAGGACTGGTATTAAATAATATTGTAGTATCAACTGTTGATATTGAAAAGCTGAACAAAGGGAAAGAAGGTGATAAAGTTTTACCTGACACGAATACGTTATTCGATAATTATGTAGCATGGGGAATAATTAAACCCAAAGAGACAACCGGTGGATTCTTTACATCAATAAAAGCAGGTTTGGTTTTTGACACCCGCGACAATGAACCCAATCCCATGAAAGGAATCTGGAGTGAAGCCGTAGTTTCACAAACAATAAACGGAGATTTTAATTATACCCGGTTGGCTTTAACCCATCGGCAATATTTTACGTTAGTTAAGAATCAACTTTCGTTTGCCTATCGTTTAGGTTATCAAGGTATAATTGCCGGAGAGGCTCCTTTTTATGGTTTGCCTGAAATGGTATTTTCATACTTACCTTCATCAACCAGTGATGGATTGGGTGGTTCAAAATCAGTACGTGGTATGGTTCGAAACCGCGTTGTGGGAAATGGTGTTGTTTTTGGTAATCTGGAGTTACGTTGGAAATTTGCCCAGTTTACGGTAGCTAACCAAAATATTTATTTGGCCTTAAGTCCATTTATGGATTTAGGAAAAGTGGTTCAGGAAAGAGAAGTGGATAAATCGCTAGTTCTACTAGCTGAGCAACCCTTTTATTTTAATGAAGGCAAGGATGAACTCCACATTACTTATGGAGCAGGATTCCGGATTGCCATGAATCAGAACTTTATAATTGCTTGTGATGCAGGTTTTCCAGCAAACAAGGAAGATGGCGATATGGGATTATATATTGGATTGAACTGGTTGTTTTAACGTTAAAAAGGTAACAGGGTAGAAGGGTAGCCGGGTAGCAAGGTGAATAAATGGGAAGGTGGGGAAATAGGAAGGTGAAAAGATCGAAACATAATCAGTGAATTAAATTCGTATTTTTTTCCATCATTCGAATTTTCCAACATGCCTTATGGTTTTAAGAATGATTTGACTATTTTATTAGTGGTGAAATTTTTTTATCGAACTCAGGTTATTTTAAGTTATGCGTCAGCTTGGAAGAATTTTAAAATCATACTTGTTTCTTAAATAGGAAACTCATATCTTTATATAAAAAAAAGAATGAATGGAAAAGAAATTTAAAGTTGACTTTCTAGGCGAAGCGATTGATTTTATGGAATCGCTTGATGAAAAAACCAGAGCAAAAATTTATTACAACGCTCGAAAAGCTCAGATTGTCAGCGACCCTGAATTATTTAGTAAATTGAATGACTTTATTTGGGAATTCAGGACAAAATTTAATAAAAGCCATTACAGACTATTAGCATTTTGGGATAAAACAGATAATGATGAAACACTAGTAATGGCAACACATGGATTTGTAAAGAAAACACAGAAAACTCCCAAAAGTGAGCTAAAAAGAGCAGAAGAAATACGAAAAGAATATTTTGAACAAAAAACAAAAAAGAAATGAAAAGCGATAGATTAAGAACAAAGAGTCTGGACGATATGATTAATATGCATATCGGAAAGGAAGGAACTGACAAGAGAGATGCATTTGAGGAAGAACTCAGATTAGATATTTTAGGACAAACGATAAAAAAAATTAGGGAAGAAAAACACTTGACACAGGAGCAACTTGGGGTATTAGTCGGAGTAAAGAAAGCTCAAATATCAAAAATTGAGAATAATCTGAATGACGCAAGATTTGAAACGGTATTAAAAGTTTTTAGAGCTTTAAATGCGAAAATTAATTTTAACGTTGAATTGGTGAATCAAAATGTATTGTTAGGAAAATTATAATAGCCGAACGCACAACCATAACTGATATTTGAAGAGGCGGCAACATATAGCTGCCTCTTTTTTTACATCCCATTGAGAACATAAGCAATGGTTACTCCCAAATAATTTCCTATTGCATATCCAATAATACCAATGGTTATACCAGTAACCATTACCTGTTTATTTTTTAAAGCCCCAGCCATCATGGGTACAAATGGGGGTGAACAAATTAAGGCTGTAGAAGCAACTATTAAGGTATCGGCATCAATTTTAAACAATTTACTCAAAAGTGTTTTTAATACCAACGAACCAAACACCACAAAAGTGATGTATTTGAATATTCCTCCGGCTAGATGTCCCAAATCCTGAATATTAGCCATGGATGCAACTACTAGGCAAAAAACTATTATAAAATACATTCCTGCCTGATATGCATATTTTATGGTATTTATCGATTTTACCAATGACAATCCAATGGATCCGCTGGTAATAGATAGGATAAGCACCAACATAGATAGTTGACCTACAATGAGAAATGAAACCCCAATTGAAATGGCACCAACTAAAACAGAAAACATTACCGCTTTAAGGAGGGGCAAAAAATTATTTTTCTTAAACATTCCTTTATAATGGGTTTCGTCTTCATAAGTAATTTCAATAATTTCAGGATTTACTAGAGCCTTATTGGGTAAAAACCATCTAAAAAAAAGTTTACCTAAAGTCATCAAAAAAAGCAAATAAACCGATGAAACCATCATATCAATAGTATTTACGGTTAAAAATACATTGGGATCGGAATTTAACATGGAATGAATCGATGCCAGATTTGGTGTACCTCCGGTATAAACTCCCAATAACATTCCGCTTATTTTCCATGCTTCGGGTATCTCATTTTTAAAAAGAAAATACCCTGATGCCACGGCAACAATTACACAAAAAACCAGAACAACAAGTGCCACGACCGCTTTACCTGATACCTTCAACCAACTACGAATATCAAGCGTAAATAATAGAAGCGGAAGTGCTAAAGGAATGGAAACACTGTTTATGGTATCCTGAATTTTAGGTAAATTTGGAATATCTTTTAATAAACCCAGATTGCCTGCCAAAAAACCCAATGCATAAGCAAATATAACAGCACCAATTTTATTTATCCAAACAAAACGATCGCTTGCCATAATTAACACTACTGGAACTAATAAGTAAAAACAAATAACTACTATTGAATTAATCATAATACCTGAATTAAGCTACTACAAATATAAGAATCGTGATGAAACTTGAAAATTCATGGATTTTGTTTGACATTATCTTTAATAACTCTTAAATTTCACGATTAAATATTGTAATTCACAATGAACATTTAAATATGGTAACGTTGTTAATTGGAACTTGTATTTTTTTATTCGTCATAGTTGGGTTGCTTTTCTACATTATTTTTCGGTTAAAGCATCAACCTGTAGAGCAACAGGAGTTTAATGTTACGGAGATTATTCAAAAAACTACTCACTCCTACTTTTTTTCAGCTGAGGGGCGACTACTTTCCCAATCGGTTTCACCAACAGAAAACCAATTGCATCTCAAATTCAGAATAGGGCAACACATTTCAGAAGAAAAAAAACTTAAAAACATTGAAAAATATTTTGAATCGGCTTTAAAATTCAAAAAAAATATCTCACTTAAATTACTTGAAGAAGGTGAAAATGAACTATTGCGGCGTCATGATTTAATATTTACGCCGGTGCTTGCCGGTGATGAGGTGATGGGTATTATTTTGGTTTTTCAGGAAATGATTTCAAAAAACAAAGAAAAAGTACATCAAAATGCACATAAAGAAATGGAGGAACAGCGCAATTATGCATTAAAACAAGTGGATGAAATTGAAGCGCAAAAAAATGATTTAGAACTTGCTTTTAAAAAATCGAGTAAACAACATATAATATTGCAAAAAGCATTGCTAAAAAACGAAAGGCAAAAAGAAGAACTTGAGAAAGCACTGGAAATAATTAACAACCATAAGATAGAACTTGAAATAGCAAATAAGGAAATTAAAGAAAGCAGTCGGTTAAAAGAAATTTTTTTAGCCAATACCAGTCACGAAATACGTACCCCACTAAATGCTATTATTGGATTTACCAACCTACTATTAAACTCCGAGTTAACCGAAAATCAAAAAAGATATCTTGACAATATAAAAGCCTCCGGCAATAATTTATTGGTTGTGATAAATGATATTTTAGATTTTTCAAAAATAGAATCCGGAAAATTGACCTTAGAACAAATTGATTTTGATTTTAGAAACCTGATAAAGCATACCATAACCACTTTGACCGCAAAGTCACAAGAAAAAGGGATAGAACTAAAATATGATATAAGTCCTGAAATACCAGCAATTATTACCGGCGATCCGGTTCGTTTGAACCAAATACTTACCAATTTAATTGGAAATTCACTAAAATTCACCAATCCGGGAGGATGGATAAGGGTAATTGCCACCAACGGAAAAATGACTGGAGATAACCTGAAAATCCTTTTTAAAATTGAGGACAACGGCATTGGAATTTCCTCTGAAAAATTAAAATATATTTTCCTGAGTTTTACACAAGGTGAAAGCGATACAACCCGCAAATATGGCGGAACCGGATTGGGTTTGTCGATTGTTAAACAATTAATTGAGCTTCAGGATGGCGGAATTGAAGTAGAGAGTCAATTAGGAAAAGGAACCGCTTTCACTTTTTATATCATGCTGCGAGTTCCAAGTTTAGGAGAGAATAACAGTTCTCCTATAGCAAATAAAAAAAATACGCTAGAATGCAATGGTTCAAACTGTATGAACATATTACTGGTTGAAGATAACTTTATAAACCAGCAAATGGCTTATGATACCATTATGAATTGGAACAATAAAATACTAATTGAAATTGCTGAAAATGGAAAAATTGCCGTCGAAAAAGTAATAAATGGCAATTTTAATCTGGTATTAATGGATATTCAAATGCCTGAAATGGATGGTAATGAGGCAACAATAAAAATTAGGGAATTACCATCGCCCAAGGGCCAAACGCCGATTGTTGCTATGACCGCTCATGCACTAAAAGATGAAAAAGACAAATGCCTTAAAAATGGGATGAACGATTACCTATCGAAACCATTTGACCCGGAGGAATTATTTGCCAAAATTTTAAAGTTTGCACCAATAATAATACGGTTGCAGCAAACGAATTAATCAAAATACCTACTGATAATAAGCCTCGCATTGAAATAGCCCCGGAAGCTTATGAGTATTTTAGTACCGAAAATTTAAAAAAGATTTATCAGGACAACACTACAAAAATTGCTAAGATAATTGGGATGTGCCATGCAAGTATTCCTACCGAAATTATTGAAATTCAAATATCATTTGATGCTAAGGAATGGGAAGTATTGCGAAACAAAGCTCATTCGTTAAAACCAAAATTAGGGTATTTAGGCATGATAACTCAGCAAGAGAATGCAAAAAACATTGAATTCCTTTCCCAAAACCATGATAATCATGAGCAAAAGATTCAGGATTTAATAACCCAAATTAAAAATTATTGGGAAAAAGCAACTCCTGAATTAGAAAATTACCTCTCCACTTATGCCATCGAATAACGTGAAAAGAATAGGATTCGCAGTTGTTTTGTTTTTTGTTGAGTTGTTGGCATCAGCAAATAACAATATTGACAGCCTCAGAAATTTATTGTTCACTGCAAGTGGTGATAAAAAATTGGAACTTCTGATTGCAATAGGAACCGAATATCAGGCAAATACCTTCGACAGTGCTTTATTCTATTTTGCACAAGCTAAAGAACTGGCTAATAAGCTTAATAAAGCTGACAAAACCAATGAATTAAACAAACTAATTGGCACCGTCTATTTTAGGAAAGGTGATTACCGCCAAGCTCAGATTGAATACGACATAGCACTGGATGGATATAAAAAAACGAATGATTTGGTTGGGCAAGCAAAAATATACGACAACCTAAGCATGCTTTATCAGGCACAGGGTAGAAACAAAGAAGCCATTGAAAACCTTGAAAAGGCATTGAAAACATTTATTGATAATGGCAATGAACCTTTACAAACATTACCATTAACCAATTTGGGTATAATTTTATTTCGTTCGGGTAACTTCCAACAGGCATTAAATAAATTTAACCAAGCACTTGATATTGCAAAAAAACACAACGATTGGGCGAATATTTCAAACATTACCAACAATTTAGGCTCTGTTTATAAAGAATTAGGCAGATACCCGGAAGCATTGGACTGTTTTAACCAATCCGTTGAGAGCTATCAAATACTAGGCGATAAATTTGGGGAGTCGGCTAGTTGCAATAATATTGGTATTTTATTCAAAGAAATAGGGAACTACAATCAAGCCATACGCTACATAAATAAAAGTTTACAAATAAAAAGGGAAATTCAGGCTATGGATAAAATTCCTGCCAGTTTAATAATTCTGGGGGATATATACTGCGATTGGCAAAAATTTGAACTGGCACTCGATTATTATTATGAGGCACTTGATTTATCGAAAGCATCAGAAAATCTTTCGGATCAGGCGGTTGCACTCTATGGAATTGGAAAAGTATTTCTAAAGACTGACCTTTATACAAAAGCCCTCGACCTTTTAGGAGAAGCTGCAAAAGTATTTGAATCGGTTGACAGTAAAAGAGAATGGGCGCAAACCATCAACGATATGGGAGTTGTTTATTCCACTAAGTTAAAAGATATAAATAAAGCGGATCAATTGTTTAAAAAAGCCGAAACATTGTATCAAGAGATGGGTTTAACCGTTGGTTTGTCCGAATTGGAACACAACAAAGGACTGCATTTTTATCAACAAGGATTCTGGGAGAAAGCCATTGTTAGTTTTGAAAAAAGTAACCGGTTGATGCCTTATAATAATTATCATTTGCATGATAATTACAAACTGCTTGGAGAGAGTTATTTAAAAACAGGAAACTTAAAAGCATCGGTGGCAGCTTATCAAATGGCTTTGATGTACAAAGATTCAATAATGCAGGATAAGTCGGACTTGCAACTTGTACAAGTTGAAATTGAATATCAGGTTCAAAAAAAAGAACTGGAGATCGAAAAATTGAATCAACAAAATAAATTCATTACTTTACAAATTAATAAGAAAAAGAATATGCAGTATTTATTTCTAACCTTTTCATTGATTCTTAGTGCTTTGGTAATCTTTATTTTATTCTTCACCCTTAAATTAAAGAAAATAAACGGGCAACTAAAAATTCAGCAATTAAAAATAGAGTCGCAAAAAAAAGATTTACAGGAAACCAATAGTAAACTTATAGAAGCTAAGGATGAAGCGGAGAAAAACAGTGATTTTAAGAGCCAATTTTTAGCAAATATCAGTCATGAAATCCGGACTCCGCTAAATGCAATTATAGGCTATACCAAGCTTATCGATAAAAACAATCAAACCAACTTCAACAGCAATTACTTGAATAATATTATTCAAGCCAGCGACAATCTGTCGGTAATAATCAATGATTTGCTTGATTTTTCGAAAATTGAAGCAGGTAAAATGATTCTGGAACATACTGATTTTCATCCTTTTGAAATAATTACTCATGCTATTTCAACCCTCAAATACCGGGCTGAAGAAAAGAACATTACCTGTGAGATTCATATTGACCCATTAATTCCGGGAACACTTAAAGGGGATCCCTATCGGTTATCGCAGATTATGATCAATTTAATCAGCAATGCACTAAAATTCTCAAACAATCATCAGGTTGTTACTATTGAGGCTAATTGCAAAATTGAAACTAATAAGTGCCAATTGATTTTTTCAGTTAAAGACCATGGCATTGGCATAGAAGAAGACCAACTGGAAAATATTTTTGAAAGTTTTAATCAGGCGCAAAAAGATACTGCCCGATTATTTGGTGGTACTGGTCTAGGATTAGCCATTGTTAAGCGATTGGTTACCCTTCAAGGGGGAACGGTTGAATTGCAAAGCAAAATCAACGAAGGTTCTACTTTTACCATTAAAATATGGTATGAAATTCCTCCTGCCCCTGTTGCACAAGAGTATATAAAACCGGAGAAAAATTCAAAGGAAATAGTTCTTGGGGAAAAGAAATATAATATTCTTTTAGTGGAAGATAATCTTATTAATCAGGAGTTGGCAAAAGATACCATCAATTCATGGAATTTACCTTTTACTGTCGATGTTGCAGATAACGGCAGGGAAGCATTGACTGCTCTAAAAAACAAGAAGTATCATGTTATTTTAATGGACATTCAAATGCCGGTAATGGATGGACATGAAGCTACTAAATTTATACGTAACGAAATGCCGGAGCCCATTTCAAGTATTCCTATAATTGGCATTACCGCGCATGCGCTAACTTCAGAAAAAGAGCTTGCCTTTAAAGATGGAATGAATGAATACATTACCAAGCCATTTAATCCGGATGAACTTAAACAAAAGATAGTTTCTTTTGTCAGATTACAGTAGTTTATTATTACATTAAAAATAGATCGAAATTTCGACGATAAATAAAAAAAATAGTTCAAATAATACTAAATTTGCATAATCCTAACCAAATTATAATTCTATGAACGGTAAATACAATATCATACTGGTTGACGATGACTTTATTTTTCTTGAGATGCTCAAAGAATCGCTGGTTGATAACCCTGACTATAACATTGTGGCTTTTCAATCGGGCGAGGAATGTTTGAACCACATGCACCTGAATCCTGATGTAATTGTGCTTGATTATTATCTGAATGGCGACAATCAGGAAGCTAAAAATGGGTTAGACATATTGAAGGAAATTCATACAATCAATCCACAAGCAAAGGTAATTATCCTTTCGGGACAGGAAGATGGAAATCTTGTTTATGACTTTGTTAGGGAAAATGCAACCAATTATGTAGTAAAGGATAACAATGCCTTTGAAAACGTAAGACACGCCATTGATGATATCATCAAAAGCATTTAGTACACTATAATTACTTTTAATATGCCGATTAACCTCCGGCTTTTTATTCTCTCAAATCAATAACTTCAACTCCGGGATAATCATTAACCTGAAAAACAAAATCGTTGTCATTGATTTTAACATTCGTTTTAAAATTTTTGAATTGGAATGAAATCCGGGTTCCATCTTTTTGAAAATACCGTATCATAAACAAATCATTGGAATCAGAAATTGAACATCGGATTTTAAAGTATGGTTTATTGATATCATCGGGCGACAAATCAATTAATTGATAAATTTTACCATCAATTGTTTCGGTGCCAAATTTCAAGTATTTAAAACCACTTTTATAAATGGTAAACAAACTTATGGGATTGTTAAAAAAACGTTCTTCGGCTTCAAGGTTATCTGAATTATTCCGTTTTGAAATATTAACTTCATTACTCTCTTCGAGATATACCCAACGGGTTTTTCCATCACTATAAGTAACCATTTCATTAGCGCTCATTCGAAATTTATCGCCTTTCAGCAACAGACTTCCAACATACTTTTCTTCTGTTTTGGTTTGAACATTTTCAATTACATATTCAAAATCAGTTTGAATGGTTTTGTATGCCAATGCTTTATCAGCAACCGCCTTCAATAAAAGTTCCGCATCGGCTTCTTTTTGCGCATAAGTGGTAAAACAAATCAGAAAACTTAAATACACCACAAGTCCATTCTTCATAAGGTTTTGTTTTATTTCTTAGTAATTGAAACAACTATAAACTTTCCAAAATATGCTCCAAACTCACTTCGTCCATTATTAAAACCTGGCGTGCTTTGCTCCCTTCAAAAGGACCAACAATTCCAGCAGCCTCCAATTGATCGATATTACGGCCGGCACGATTGTATCCGATGGAAAATTTCCGTTGAATTAACGATGTGGAGCCTTGTTGATTGTTCACAATAATCCGGGCGGCATCATCAAAGAGCGGATCGCGTTTGGAAAGATCAATATCACCCAATTCAGAAGCATCATCGCTGGAATATTCAGGCAAATAATAGGGAGTAGGATATGCTTGTTGATCGGTAATATAATTAACAATAGCCTCAATTTCAGGAGTATCAATGAAAGCACACTGCAACCGCACCATATCGCTACCTTGCGAAATAAGCATATCACCACGTCCGATGAGTTGGTTTGCACCCGGCGAATCGAGAATGGTACGGGAATCCATCATGCTGGTAACCCGGAAAGCAATACGCGCCGGGAAATTCGCCTTAATTAAACCCGTTATAATATTGGTAGTAGGCCGTTGGGTGGCAATTATAAGATGTATTCCAATGGCACGCGCCAACTGAGCAAGCCTTGCTATTGGAAGCTCTACTTCTTTACCAGCGGTCATAATCAAATCGGCAAACTCGTCAATTACTAAAACAATGTAAGGGAGAAAATGATGCCCCTTTTCGGGATTCAACTGACGGGCAATAAACTTGGTATTGTATTCCTTAATATTCCGTACATGAGCTGCTTTAAGCAAATCGTACCTTGAATCCATTTCAACACAAAGGGAATTCAATGTATTTACCACTTTCATGGTATCGGTAATAATAGCCTCATCGGTATTGGGTAAAGTTGCAAGAAAATGCTTTTCAAGCTTAGCATAAAGAGTAAGTTCTACCTTTTTAGGATCGACCAATACCAATTTTAACTGCGACGGGTGTTTTTTGTATAATAACGAGGTAAGAATTGCATTCAAACCCACTGACTTCCCTTGTCCAGTAGCACCAGCAACTAAAAGATGGGGCATTTTGGTTAAATCAACCACGAATGTTTCGTTCGAAATGGTTTTACCCAAAGCAATGGGCAATTCGAATGTTGATTCCTGAAACTTTTTGGAAGCAATTATGGTTCGCATGGCCACCACCTCAGGCTTTAAATTGGGCACTTCAATACCAATGGTACCGCGTCCGGGAATTGGAGCAATAATACGAATTCCTAATGCTGCCAGACTTAAAGCAATATCATCTTCAAGGTTTTTAATTTTTGATATACGAACACCCGGTGCCGGAACTATTTCATACAAGGTAATGGTAGGGCCAACAATTGCTTTAATTTTATCGATTTGGATTTTATAGTTGGCCAATGTTTCCACAATCCTGTTTTTATTGCTGTGAAGTTCGTCCTCCGATACACTCACATTACCAGCATTATGCTCAACCAACAATTCAATGGGAGGCAATCTATAATTCGATAAATCGAGAGTAGGATCATAGTCCCCTAATGGTTTGCCGCTGATTTCATCCATGAGTTCATCATCGGTTGCCGCATTAACAACGGAAAGCACCACTTCTTTATCGGTAAAATTTTGTTCACCCTCCGGCTTATCATCGGTCAGTTCTTCAATTACAGAATCTTCGGAATCAACCACCTTCACATTGATGTCTTCAATATTTTCAAAACCATTAAATGAATTACTTCCCTCACCTATAATGTCGGCTGCATTACTATTTTCGGGGACTTCTGAAATTTCAGTGCTGTATTCAATGGAAAACGGGTCTGAATCAACTTCCATTGGATCTGCAACTACCTTCTCCTGAACTTCATTGGTGGGTTCGTTGTGTAATTCGGAATGTACCCATTTGGTACTTTTCCATTCGGGTTGTAACGATTCGTTCCCCACAAATTCCTCTTCATTTTTTAAGGAAGAATCGATAACTTTTGCTTCAAACAATGTTTTTATATACTTTTTAACTTTACCCACAAAACCATCAAACGTATAAGCAAGAATTCCAAAAAGAGTTAAAAACAATAGAATACCCGTACCAATTTTACCAATTAAAGCATTAAGCCAAGTACTGATAAAAAACCCATGAGCGCCTCCGGGTAAAAAAGCTGATTTATGAAAAATATATCCTAATGCTAATGAAAACCAAATAGTAATTATGAGTGAATATTTTACTGATTGCCTCAATGGTAACAACCGATAATTCAAAAAACGGATGCCTAATAAGCCGAAAATGAAAACAAAGCTGAATGAAGCCAAACCAAACCAATCGTGCATAAATTGATAAGCCATCATGGCTCCCAATTTCCCTGACCAGTTTTCCACGGTTATGGTTCCATCTTTAAAAAAAGTATAAAATGGCAAATCGAGTTGGCTTTGATCGGCTTTCCAGGTAAATAAATAGGAAACAAAGGCAAAAAGCATATAAACCGAAAAAGACAGGGTAAACAACCCAAGCAATATTTTCAACCGCTCATCTTTGGCTAATGTGTTTAATTTTGCTGCTTTACTATCGGATTCTGCCTTGGGAGCTTTTTGTGTTTTTGCCATGTATTGAATTTTAATAGGCAAAAATAATATGTTTGCCCAATTATTTAGTCAGTTTATGTTTATTTATTACTATTGACAAAATTTGCTCATCCAATTCAATAAACTCTTTACCAAACCAATTAACTATACCTTTCAATCTTTAGTTCATTTTCAGGTTTTATTATTTTAACCCTTTCTTCGCCATGTGAACGGATTTCCTGCTGCAAGTCGTATGTAAAATAAACAAAGAGCGAAAATAGAGTGTAGTCGGCAGTTTCTTCCACAACTTTTTGCGATGAATGCAGCGGGTTTGCCTTATAAAAGGCAGCCTTAATAGGTATTGCCCAAATTACAATCACCTGCGGTTCCGTATTGGGGAGACGGACTATGCCATAACAATGCTCAAAATAAGAATCCAAGCTAAAATCTTTTGGATAAGCCGATTTTTCCATTGACTTATGTAAACCGGAAATTCGGTCTAAGCCAAAAATTTTAATTTTATTTTCTTCACCAGCAACCAAATACCAGAATCCTTTAAATTCCTGATAGTACTAATTCATGCCATTAGAAAATAAATTTTGCAGCAAATCGATGGTAGGAATCAAAATTAATTGCACTTTTGTAAGAAGTATTGTCACGAATAAAGTATTTTATTGTGACAAATACATATGCAAAACAGATATCAATGAGGTCGATACAAGATACTATAATACAAAGTATTAGGGCAAGAAATAAAGGCAAGGTTTTGTTCATGGATGCTTTTGATAAATTCGGAAGCAGTGAAGCCGTTCGTCAAGCCTTTTCCCGGTTGCATAAATCGGGGTTTATACTGCGTATATCAAAAGGAATCTATTTATATCCTTCCGATAAGGAAAATTTAAACGTTTCAATGGAACAAATTGCCAAGGAAGTAGCCGCAAGAGACAAAGCCCGAATTTTACCTACAGGCACTTATGCCCAACATCGTTTGGGGCTTACAACGCAGATACAAACCAAATGGGTATATATTACTGACGGTACGCCCCGTACGCTTAAAATAGGTGGAAATACCATTAAATTCAAAAAAGGAGTAGCCCGCAATTTTGCCTATAAAAGCGAAATGGTTTATTTAATGGTGGCAGCACTACGTGAGATGTACGATGTACCCGATGAACCAATAAACCGAAAGTTGAAAGACCTACTGAAAGCAGAACGACCGGAGATTGTGAAACATGACTTGGCGTTGGCTCCGAATCGCATTGGCAAATACCTGCAAAATTTACTGAACGATGCAAATTAATTGGCTGTCATTGTCGCAATGGGAACAAATACAGTTGCTCAACCATTGCGAACAACAAACGAAAATGAGTGCCTATTCCATTGAAAAAGATTGGTGGGTTACGCAAGTACTTAAAGCATTAAGTGCGTCCCTGTATGCCAGCCATATTGTATTCAAAGGGGGGACATCGTTAAGCAAAGGATGGAATTTGATACAACGCTTTTCGGAAGATGTGGATATTTCAATAAACAGGGAGTTTTTAGGATTTGGTGGCGAATTATCGAAAAACCAAATCAGCGATCGTTTACGCCGTGCTTCATGTATGTTTGTAAGGGGCGATTTGCGGAATGAAATAGAAAATCAACTTAGGCAAATAGGTATTTCCAACGATTATTGTACGGTTTCGGTCAATGAAACCGATGTTAGCACCACCGACCCCGAAACCATTGAAGTTGCCTATTTATCGGTATTGCCGCAGCTAAACTACTTACGAGACAAGGTGTTGATTGAAGTGGGCGCACGTTCTTTAATGGAACCGGCTGAACTCATAAAATATAGCTCCATTATAGCGGAAATTGTGCCCAAATCCTTTCCATTGGAATCCGTTTTTACGCTGCAAACAGTGTTGCCCACCCGGACTTTTCTTGAAAAACTGTTTTTGATTCACGAAGAATTTTCAAAACCAATTGCCGAGATTCGAATTGATAGAATGAGCCGGCATCTGTACGACATTGAAAAGTTAATGGATACCGATTTTGCAAAAAATGCACTTTCCAATGAATCAAGTTATAAAGAGGTGGTAAGCCATCGTCAAAAGTTTATCGGTTTAAAAGGGTTTGATTACAACACCCTATTACCCAAGCGATTAAATTTTAGGGTCCCCGAAGCTATAAAAAGCAAATATGGAATTGATTACCGCAGAATGCAAGATAGTATGATTTATGGTGATGCTTTATCATTTAAACAGTTGTTAGAACGATTGGAAGAATTGAATAAAAGGGTAAACGAAATACAGTTTAAATAAAAAAGAAATCGAAATATGGCATGCCGCAAACTGGAAAGTTAAAAAAGGGAATCATCGGTTACTGAGCAGTTCGACAAGCTCACCATAACACTTATCGAAGTAATCAGCAATACTCAGCGACTTTCCAATGTCCATCGGACTTGGAACCGTCACAATGGAATTTGCAGCGCTCCCCTAAAGCGAGACTGACTGGTATGACAAAAATACAGCTTCAAGGTTCATGCATAAATAGGCACATAACCTTACGTCTTTTGGGGTTATACTGCAAACGGGATAAATTTCCGCATTATAAATGTTTGGGCTAAAGCCCGAATCCTCTCTATTATCAATCTTCCCCGCCCTAAAGGACGGGGCAATTTAAATGTACGAATTTATCCCGTTCACAGTATAAATCGGTCTGTATTTCTTTTGGGCTTATTACTAAAAGGAAAACTTTATAAAATAGTAGGGCAAACCAATCAATATTGATTCAATTCCTTTTAAATGGCAGAGGAACCTATATCAATTCAAAAAATATTTTGTCAATGGTTTCCTGAGTAACTTCTTCATAACCTACAGGTATAAAGAAAATCTCATCCGGCACCTCTGATTCATTTATTTCAGAAGCAATTAACGACATTGGAATTCCGTTCGCTACTATCTGAAATTGGAGCATTACTCCAGGTATTTTGTGAAAAGGGGTTTGTGCATTCGGATTCTCAATTCGAATCTCATCAGTATAAAAAACATCAAAAGTCAACTTTTTATCAGGTATTACAACCTGGCAATGTTTGCATTGAAAATCTAAAATTGCCTTTGTCTGCTCATCAAAGGTAATTTGAATATTATCAAACGCCTTCATACCCATAAAATCGCCAGTACCCTTATTTATTACGTAATATTTTTTATTCATTACTTTTAGTACTGTTACCGAGCGGTTTAAATCGAATTGTTTTATGAATGACGATTTAAAAACACACATCCACCCTTCAACTTCCATTAAAACTGAGTTGTTCTTAAAACTCATGTTCAAATAAGTAGGCATAAGGCTAATGAGGGGATTATCAGACTCGCTTTGCAGATAAGTTATCTGATATTTAATAATTCCCTGATCAATCCCCTTTTTGCCTAATTTAATTTGGCAAGAGGATAAACCAACGAACAGGAAAAATACTATGAAGCCTATTTTTTTGATTGAACGCATGGTTACAAAGTTAAAAATTTATCAATCGGTACAACCGATTTCTATTTGAGATTTTTCATCAAAACATGTTTAATAAAATAAATATCCGTATTGTGCTGATATTGTATGTTTTATATTGAATTGCATACCCTATTGATAACACTTAACTTGATGAAAAATAATATAGATTTGCAGTTCTGGAAAACACGATATAAAACGAAATAACTATGAATAAATTAGCGGTTATAGCTTTAGGCGGAAATGCCTTACTGCGGGGCGACCAAATGGGAACCATTGAAGAACAAGAGGATAATGCCACAGAGACTTTTGAAAACTTGGTGTATCTTTTCAAAGAAGGATACAGTGTTATTTTTGCTCATGGGAATGGTCCTCAAGTAGGAAATATATTGATGCGTAACGATGCCGGCGAACAATTGTATGGTATTCCGCAAATGCCATTAGATATTTGTGTAGCAGACTCACAAGGTGGAATTGGTTTTATGCTGGAACGTTGCATGCTGAATGTATTGCGGAAACATAATATCAAACGGAACATTATAACGTTGGTTACTCAAGTGGTGGTTGACAAAAACGATCCGGCATTCCAAAACCCAACCAAACGAATCGGGAAAATTTATAATAAGATGGAAGCCGATAAACTGGCAACTGAAAAAGGCTGGATTTTTAAAGAAGAAGTGAAAATAAAAGATGGTTGGCGTCGTGTTGTTTCATCACCAAAACCTCTTGATTTTTTTAATGCCGATACGGTTGAAAAAATGGCCCGCGAAGGGAATATTGTTATCACCGTGGGTGGCGGTGGCGTTCCAGTTTATATTGACGATGACAATCGGGTTCGACCATTGGATGCCGTAATTGACAAAGATTTAGCTGCTGCCATGGTTGCAAAGAAGGTAAAAGCGGATGAATACTACATATTGACCGATGTACCTTTTGTGTATGCGAATTATAAAAAAGAAAATGAAAAGGTATTGGAGTTTTTAGATTATGCCGACACAAAGAAATATTTGGCTGAAGGCATGTTTAGCGAAGGCAGCATGGCTCCCAAAATAAAAGCTTGCCTTGATTTTATCGAAAATGGTGGCTCTAAAGCTGTTATTACAGAATCGAAAAAACTACAGGACAAAAACTTTGGTACCAAAATAACCATGGAGTACGACGAAGCTGATTTACACAAATATGATAAATAATTTATCCATTGATTAATGAGTTCATTAGTTCATTAGTTCATTAGTTCATTTGTTCATGGAAAAAACGAACATTTATTGGTATTTTTACCCTAGATAAAACACAAAAATTTAAAACATAAAACTATGGCATTCAATTTAAGAAACAGAAATTTTTTAAAAGAACTTGACTTTACTAAAGAAGAATTAGTATTTCTTTTAAACCTCTCAAAGGAATTAAAAAATGCAAAATATGCAGGTACCGAACAACCCAAACTAAAGGGTAAAAATATTGCCTTAATTTTTGAAAAAACTTCAACCCGCACCCGCTGTGCTTTTGAAGTTGCCGCCCACGATCAGGGAGCTCAGGTTACCTATCTTGAACCATCGGGTAGCCAAATGGGGCATAAAGAAACCGTGAAAGATACCGCTCGCGTTCTTGGCCGGATGTACGATGGCATTGAGTATCGTGGGTTTGGTCAGGAAATTGTTGAAGAATTGGCTCAATATGCCGGTGTTCCTGTATGGAATGGATTAACCAATGAATGGCATCCCACTCAAATGCTGGCTGATGTACTAACTATGATGGAACATTCTGACAACCCGATGGAAAAAATTTCATACTCCTACTTAGGCGATGCCCGCTTCAATATGGGTCGTTCCCTATTGGCAATTGGAGCCATTTTAGGAATGGATGTCCGTATTGGTGCACCCAAAGAATTATGGCCCGATGAGCAATTAATTAAGGAATGTAAAACTATTGCCAAAACTTCGGGAGCTAGGATTACAATTACCGATAAAACGGATGAAGCGGTAAAAGGTGCTGAATATATTCATACCGATGTTTGGGTTTCAATGGGAGAGCCAAAAGAAGTTTGGGCTGAGCGGATTAAACTTTTAAAACCATATCAGGTAAACAGCGAAATAATGAAAAAAAGCGGCCATCCGAATGTAAAATTCATGCACTGCCTACCCGCTTACCACAATGCCGATACTAAAGTTGGAAAACAGGTTTCAGAAGATTTTGGTATGAAAAATGGGGTTGAAGTTACTGAAGAAGTTTTTGAAGGATCCAATTCGTTAGTTTTCGACCAGGCTGAAAATAGGTTGCATACTATTAAAGCAGTGATGGTAGCCACCTTGGGGCAATAGTTAGATTTTAGAGATTAGATGATAAATATCAGGAGTTCGTTTACATATTTGTATCATAAGTTCGTTGACGCCAAAATGACATTCTTTCGAATTTTCATTTCTTTTAAAACCCCTCTTTCATTTTTAGGAGTGGATTTTAAAAGAAATGATATCAATGACTAAAAGTCATTGTAAACGAACTCTTGAAACAGTTTACTTATTAAAAAGTGTAAACGAACCTATGATATATTACAATTAGATACTAAGCTAACAGGCATTTAGAAAAAAGACTCGCAACCAAATGAGTAAACGTGAATTAAAAAAAGAATTAGAATCGATTAATAAGAAAAAACTTATCGACTTGATTTCTGATTTGTATGATATAAACAAGTCTGTTAAAGAGTATCTTGATTATTATCTTAAACCTAATGAAAAAGAGACTTTAATAATTTTTAAAACAAAAGTCAGAGAAGCGTTTTATCCTAAACGAGGATTTGGATTTAAGATTGCGATTGGGAAAAAAGCAATTAGTGATTTTCGGAAACTCAAACCTTCCGAAGAGTCTCTAATTGATTTATTAATTTGCTACGTTGAAAGTGGAGTTGAATTTACTAATGATTTCGGAGATATTAACGAAGGTTTTTACTCAAGCCTTGAGAGTGTCTATCACGAAGCAATGAAATTGATTGATAAATATGGACTTCATGATAATTACAAGATTCGAGCTAATGAGATTCTTAAAGAAACTGAAAATATTGGTTGGGGATTTCATGATACTCTATCTGATTTTTATTACGAGATTTATAATTAAAAAACACGACCCGCTAACATCACAACTTAGATCCTAGACTTTTTATAAATTTGAAAACATTATTGAGCGGAATAATATTGAGCGATTCTTCGCTATCGCTCACAATAACAGTCTTTGCAGAATGTAACTGGTAAGGAAGATGTAAGCGAAGAGTTTTCACCGTATACTCTGACAAAAGCAAATTATGACACAAGTTTTTTTTCATTGTTTCTAGGGTCACTACAAATATAGTTTTGGCTATAAGGTATCCCATTAGCTACAACACTATAAATTGTTCTT
>JBAYKX010000047.1:0-37889 GCA_041664345.1 Salinivirgaceae bacterium | reverse complement strand
GAGTTTTTCTATAAGCTAAATGTTGCGTTTGACTCTTCTAAAATAGCTATAAATGCCGCATTATCAAAGAACTTCGTCTATATTTGTTGAACTTTTTTTAATCTGTCAAAGTAGAATTAATATCACATTTTTATTCTTCAATTGATATGCCCATAAACATATTACGTTTTTCATAATGGCTTTATTTATAAATATCAATATTTCAATATATTAGAAAATGGATTCTCTTATGGTATTTAGAATCAAAATAAATTAGGTTTTAATTGATACTAATGCTTTAAATAATAATTTCACTAAATTATATTTGTCAATTAGTTTATGGGGTTAACTAAATAAGTAAAGTATTTAATTGTTTAAACATCAACCCCCTAAACTTAATTAGGATTATAAAATTTGTTATTTAATAGCAATATGAAAACATCCCGGAGAGATTTTATTAAAATTTCGGTGCTTGGATTGGGAGCTCTCAGCATTGGCGGATCTTCGCTTAAGGCTGCAGGAAAGACGCTGTTTTCAAAAGATCAGTTGAATAAATTGATGATGAAACGCACTTCAACCTATTGCGAAGTCTGTTTTTGGAAATGTGCTGGTTGGGTTTATTCTGATAACGATGGAAACATCAAAAAAATAATAGGCCACCCTGATGATCCGCATTGCAATGGAAGGCTTTGCCCCAGAGGAACGGGTGGCGTTGGAATGTACAACGACGAAGATAGGTTGAAAACCCCATTAATTAGAGTAACCGGTGCCGATGGTAAACAAACCTTCCGGGAAGCCAGTTGGGACGAAGCGTTGGAATACATTGCTGTAAAAATGAAGAAAATTGCCGCCGAACATGGCCCTGAATGTGTGGCTTTGTTTACACACGGTTCAGGTGGCAAATTCTGGGGGCATTTGTTAAAAGCGTACGGCTCTAACAACATTAGTGCCCCATCGTATGCCCAATGCCGCGGCCCTCGCGAGGTAGCCTGGATAGGAACTTTTGGCGAAGAATTGGGTTCACCGGAACCCACCGATATCCGCGATACCCAATGCTTGGTTCTGATTGGTGCGCACATTGGCGAGAACATGCACAATGGGCAAATTCAGGAAATGAGCGATGCCATCGATAAAAAAGCCACTATAATCACTGTCGATCCAAGGTTTTCAACTGCAGCCAGCCATTCAAAATACTGGTTGCCTATTAAACCATCTACTGATATAGCTTTGCTACTTTCGTGGATGCATGTTTTAATTAACGAAGGTTGGTACGATAAAGCCTACGTGGAAAAATATACTTATGGTTTTGATCAGTTAAAGGAACACGTAAAAGATTATACCCCGGAATGGGCTTATGGAATTACAACCATCCAACCCGATGTAATCCGCAAAACAGCACGGGAAATGTTTAATGCCGCACCATCGGTTATAGTTCATCCCGGAAGGCATGTTACCTGGTATGGCGACGATACCCAACGGTTGCGCTGCGTTGCTATTTTGAATGCCCTGTTGGGAAGCTGGGGTCGCCGTGGCGGATTCTATATGGGCATTGAAGCTTCCATACCCGGTTTTCCGCATCCTGAATATCCAAAACCAAAAAAAACATGGCGGGATGCATTTCCCGGACAATATGCTTTAGCTGATTTGGCTTTGGCCAATGGAATTTGCGATGCCACCATACCTGCCGCTTCGCGCGATTGTTCGTTCAAAGGTTGGATTGTTAATGGAACCAATTTGATTTTTACGTTGCCCGATATACGAAATACTAAAAAAGCCATTGAGAACCTTGATTTATTGGTAGTTATTGATACTATGCCTATGGAAATTACCGGTTAAGCCGATGTGGTACTACCGGAATGCACCTATTTGGAGCGGTATGATGAAATACGGACATCAAAGCACCGTATTCCTACCATTGCGCTGCGGGAACCGGCTGCCGATCCAAAATATGATTCAAAACCGGGTTGGTGGATGGCTAAGGAATTGGGACACAAATTAGGGTTGGATGCATTTTTTCAATACAAGGATATTGAGGAAATACTCGATTGGCAATTGAAAAAAGTCGGATCTTCGCTTGATGAGATGAAACGGTTGGGAGTTAAAAAAATGAAACCGGAAGACGATCATATGCTCTATTTTGAACCTAATGCCGACATTGAATTCTCAACGGGAACCGGAAAAATAGAATTGTATTCCACTTCATTTGCCGATGAAGGTTTTGATCCATTACCAAAATATACTCCTCATCCGGAACCGCCTCAAGGCTTTTACCGGTTGAATTACGGACGGGCTCCCATGCATACTTTCAGCCGAACGGCCAATAATCCGAACCTTACCGATTTAATGGACGAAAATACCGTTTGGGTGAACCCAAAAGTGGCAAAAGTATGGGGTTTCAGCAATGAGCAATATGTTTGGCTCGAAAATCAGGATGGTATCGTATCCTCTTTCCCGATAAAGGTGCGAATTACCGAGCGCATCCGTTGGGATTCGGTGTATATGGTTCATGGGTTTGGTCATAAAAATGAGAAACTTAGCCGTGCTCATGGCCGTGGTGCCAGCGATTCAGAGTTAATTACCAATGTTATGGTCGATCCCATTATGGGCGGTACCGGTATGCGGGGCAATTTTGTGACGTTCCATACCGAAAAACCAGCGAAAGGAGGTTTATTATGAGATATGCCATGGCTATTGACACTAAAAAGTGTGTAGGATGCAGCGATTGCGTGGTGGCTTGCCAAACGGAAAATGATGTTCCCATTGGGTATTGCCGCGATTGGGTGGTAGAAGTTACCGATGGAACCTATCCGCAATTGGAAACAGAGATAAGGAGCGAACGTTGCAACCATTGCGACAATTCTCCCTGCGTGCGCTGTTGTCCAACAGGGGCAAGCCATTATTCCGAAGGAGGAATTGTTTTGGTTACCCATGAAAAATGTATTGGTTGTTCGGCCTGCATCCAGAGTTGCCCTTATGATGCCCGTTATACACACCCCAAAGGATATGTCGATAAATGTACCTTTTGTTTGCACCGTGTAAAGAAAGGCATGGAGCCCGCTTGTGTGGCTGTTTGTCCTACCAAATGTATGTATTTTGGCGATTTAGATGACCCAAACAGTCCTGTTTCGAAGGTTATGAAAACTAGAAAATATAAGGTGCTGGCACCGGAAGCAGGAACAAAACCCAATGTGTATTATCTAATATAAGTCAAATAGATTTTGAGACATGAGACAATTAAATCTCAAATCTCAAATCTCAAATCTTTATAAATATGAGAGAAGAATTAATTGTAAGCGGAAGAATGAACCCAATGGTAGATCCGGTATTACATGCCTGGGGTTGGGAAATTCCGGTTTATCTGTTTTTAGGTGGTTTGGCAGCAGGTTTGTTATTCTTTGCCGGGGTATATTATTTATTGGGCAAAGCCGATAACTATCCAACAGCCGTAAAAAAAGCTCCTGTTTTAGTACCGGTAATATTGGTGTTGGGTTTATTGGCCTTATTTCTCGATTTGCACCACAAACCATTTTTCTGGAGGCTTTATACCAATATAAAATTTGTATCACCCATGAGCTGGGGAGCTTGGACCCTTATGATAATCACCCCTTTATCAATTGTTTGGGCTGCCTTGCACATTCGTGAATGGTTTCCTAAATGGGATTGGAAGTTTCAGTGGATACGTGATTTGGAAGAATTTTTTGCCGGGTACAAAAAGCACATGGCCTGGGCAATGGTTTTGCTTGGTGTAATTCTCGGAATATATACTGGAATTTTGTT
Organism: Salinivirgaceae bacterium; assembly: GCA_041664345.1. Taxonomy (GTDB): domain Bacteria; phylum Bacteroidota; class Bacteroidia; order Bacteroidales; family SZUA-534; genus GWE2-40-63. The sequence continues at coordinate 34,133 of JBAYKX010000047.1, read as the reverse complement.
GTCGGCGTTTAATGCCCGTCCTTTATGGAATACATCCATTCTAGGGCCTTTGTTTTTGGCCTCCGGGCTTTCAGCCGGTTCGGCACTGATATTATTGTTGTCAAAAAATGAACGCGAACGGGTCATTTTTGCCCGAATCGATTTAATTGTAATTGGCATTGAATTGTTTTTTATTATTCACATGTTAATGGGATTCCAAGCCAGCACGCAAGCACAAATTGATGCATCGCATATATTTTTGGGTGGTGATTTAACAGCCCCATTCTGGATTTTTGTGGTTGTTTTAGGGATGTTGGTTCCTGCTGCTTTGGAAGTTATGGAACTAAGGCATTTAAAAGTACCAGTTATTATTCCGGTTATTTTAATTCTTTTGGGAAGTTTTATGCTCCGTTGGTTAGTTTGCAATGCAGGCCAATTGAGCAGATACCTTTATTAAGGGTAGATGTTAGAGTTTAGATATTAGATATTAGAAGCTAGAAGTTAGAAATCAGAAGACAGAAGTCTGAAGACCGAAGTTGGAAGACAGAAGATTGAAGTCGAAAGTAAAATATTGGGGAAGCCCTGAAAGGGCGTGAGAACAAAGCCCGGGGCAGCGCCCCGGGATATTAGATAAACGCCATAAGCGGTGCACCCAACAAGTTTCATTAGAATAGCAACCTAACATGCACCGCAATTTAGAGAAGTCAGAAGAAAAGAAACAAGAGAATAGAAATTAGAGTTTAGAATTTAGCTACCAGTAACCAGTAACAAGAAGCAGAAATTAGCAATATAAAAACTATAATATGAAACAGAATAAGTATTTGAATCCCTATTTGGGAGGAGTATTATTGGGATTGGTGCTGCTATCGGCCAATTTTATTTCAGGCCGTGGATTAGGCGCCAGTGGAGCATTTAAAAGCGTGGTGGTAAAAACTGTGGCAACTGTAGCTCCTGAGCATGCAGCAAATGCAACTTTTTATAAAGAAGACATGACTGAGCATCCGGGTGGCATTAAGAAATCGTGGCTGGTGTTTCAAGTGCTGGGTGTGATTGTGGGTGCATTCATTTCCGGCGCCTTGGCCGGCCGATTGAGTTTTAAAGTGGAACACTCCCCAAAAATCACCTCCAAACGGCGGTTGGTTTTTGCACTGATTGGTGGGGTACTATTCGGGTTTGGTTCACAATTGGGACGAGGATGCACCAGTGGTTCGGCGTTGAGCGGTATGGCTGTTCTTTCGTTGGGCGGAATTGTTACCATGGCTTTCATTTTTGGAACTGGGTATGCTTTAGCTTATTTGGTGCGCAAGAACTGGATTTAAACCAATTAACAATTGGCAATGTGTAATTATAAATAAAAAAAAATAAATTAAAAATATAAAAATGGGACCATTATCAGTTAACGAAATAATCTCATCGGGTACAAATTTCTTTCTAGCATTTTTGATAGGCATAGGATTTGGGTTTGTGCTTGAATCAAGCGGTTTTTCATCGAGCCGCAAATTAGCCGGCGTTTTTTATGGGTACGACACTGTGGTGCTAAAAGTATTCTTTACTGCAGCCATCACAGCAATGTTAGGATTGTTGTTCTTTAGTTTGTTTGGCTGGGTCGATTTGAGTTTGGTTTATGTTAACCCAACCTATTGGCATTCGGCAATAGCAGGAGGCATTATTATGGGAGCAGGGTTTATTACCGGTGGATTTTGCCCCGGTACCAGTGTTTGCGGAGCCGCCATCGGAAAAATTGATGCCATGGTGTTTGTAGGCGGTTTGTTCTTAGGAATTTTCTTCTTTGGAGAAGGTTATCCTTTATGGGAAGAGTATTATAAAGCTGGTTTTTCAGGTTTCCCCCGTTTGAATGACGTAATAGGTATTTATCAGGGATTGTTAGCTTTGTTATTTGTATTGGTAGCTCTATCCATGTTTTGGGTAGGAGAGTGGGCCGAAAAAAAATTTCCACGGGAAGAATATTAAAATGTAAAATAATAAATTTTTAATTTAAAATTTACAGACGATGAAACGATTTAGAAACAGTAAACATTTAGAAAATATTAAGCATTTACAAAATATTAAGCCACGTGTTTTACTAGCGATGGCATTAATCCCATTGGCTTTAGTAATTGCCGCAGTACCTGAAAATACTACAAAACCGTACAAATTGACCATTGATGAAGTGATTGGTCAAATTACCGAAGGGGCACAATATTATACGTCTGACCAAATAGCCGATTATATTGTGCAAAAAGATCCATCCATCCAACTGATTGATGTTCGCCCAAAAGATGAATTTGAAACCTATCATTTGCCTGGAGCAATAAGTATTCCTTTATCGGATGTTCTTTCCGATGAATGGTTGGAATATCTGGATCAGGATATCCGCACTAATGTGTTCTATTCAAATGGTACCGTAATTTCAAATCAGGCATGGCTTATTTGTACCCAACGTGGTTTTAAAAACAATTACGTGCTTCAAGGAGGTTTAAATTTTTGGGCCGAGTCCATCTTGAATCCGCAAAAGCCGGATCAGACCGCTCCAAACGACGAGTTTGCAAAATACGATTTCCGCAAGGCCATGAGCGGAGCTTTAGGAGGAGGTTCGTTAGAGGTTCAGACATCGCCTTCACAATCTGCAGGTGCCATGCCTGAAGTTGCCAAGAAACCGAAAAAGAAAAAGGCAGCCGGAGGTTGTTAGTGTTAAAGATATTAAGTAAGATTGAGACCTGTGGAATTGTATTATCCCACAGGTCTTTTTATACCTAAGTTGAGCGATTTGACCCCGAGTCCTCGGGGGAAAAAGCGCTTTACTTAGGTAAAACCCCGACCTAGCAATTGTTGGTTTTTACAAATTGAGTGAAGCGAAAATTTGTGGAAACTTACAATTGTTCAGTCGATTGAGCAGATTTGTGGTAGCAAATCGCTCAATTTGGGTTATATTTGATGATGTTGAATAAAAATGCCAACGGTATAATCCTAGCAGGAGGTAAAAGCAGTCGGATGGGTTCCAATAAAGCCGTGATGCTCTATAATAACCAGCGATTGATTGACATTTCTATTTCAATTATAGCGCCTTTGGTGAGTGAGGTTTTGGTTAGCTCCAATGATTCAATTCCAAACATCAAGCATAGAATGGTTCCCGATGTTTTTGAAAACATTGGGCCATTAGGTGGACTCTACTCTTGCTTAAAGGAATCAAATAATTCTATAAATCTGGTGATTCCTTGCGATGTACCCTTGGTTTCTACTGCTTTTTATGAATTGATGTTGGAAAAGATGGGTTCTTTTGATGCCGTTATTCCGTGCTATGCTGATGGTAGGCTGGAACCTTTGATTGGTGTGTACCATAAAAATGTGCTTTCAATGCTGGAGGAACAGATTAGGCGGTATGACTATAAATTAGTGAACCTACTTGAGCGATTGAATGTTTTTTATATTGAGATTCCGGAATCGGTAAATATGAAAAACTTGAATTACCCAACCGATTTAGTATGAAAGTCTGGAAAAATATGCTACTGATAGCCGGCACCAACCGTAATGTGGGCAAAACAACTTTTGCTTGCAGGGTAATTGAACAAATAAGCCAGCAGCAATCCGTTGTGGCCATTAAAATAACACCACATTTTCATACCGATTGCATAACTTGTATTCCTTTATTTGAAAGCAAAAACCTGCTAATTGCTGAGGAATCAAGCAGGACGGCGTTAAAAGATAGTTCTAAAATGCTGGCGGCTGGGGCTAAAAAGGTGTATTATATTCAGTCTTTTGATGAAAATTTATCGGTAGCAATGGATTATTTAATGCCATTAATTCCTAATGATGTGGCTGTAGTTTGTGAATCGGCAGCATTGCGACGTATTGTTATTCCAGGCTTATTTGTAGTTATGTCCCTGAACGATTCCATTTCTAAAAATTCCGATTTGATTCCTTTGGCTGATTTCCACCTAATTGATTTTAACTATAATGTTAACGGGATAAGGTTTAATGACGGTTTTTGGATTAAATAAAAGGTTCAATTCCCGCACTCATTTTAGTAGCGGAAATTGAACCTTCCAAAAAAAAAAGCAGAAAACTATTCTTTGCTGGTGTTAATTTTAAAAGGCACATATAAAGGGCACCAACTAATTATAGCAGTAAGAATTGGAACAATTCCAATTAAACCCAACCAACTGCTATTTAATAATCCTACTATACTAATTGCTAATCCAAGAATAACCCGGATAATTTTGTCAATTTTTCCAACATTTGCTTTCATAATCATACGTTTTAAATTGTTTATAAATCGATATTCTTTGTTTATAATACCTCTTTATTATTGAATGCAAAAATACTCCAGTAGGAAATTAAAGTTCGGTGACACAAGTTACAAAGCTCCAATTATTTTTATTACTCCCCGATCTAACTCAATGGAACCTTGTTTCTCCAATTGCTTTAAAAGCCTTGAAACCACTTCACGGGCAGTTCCCAATTCATTGGCCAACTGTTGATGGGTAATTTCAATAGTAGTTCCCTGATGCAGTTTTTTTTCTTTCAGTTTTTCAACCAACCGGTAATCAACTTGCTTAAAGGCAATGTTGTCAACCAAGGTCAACACCACGTCAATCCTTTGATAATAGAGCTTCATCACAAATTGGCGCCAGCTTTTATATTTGTCCATCCACTCTCTTACAAGGTCGGCATTCACCACAATAAGCTTCGATTTTTTAACCGTCAATGCCTCGGCATTGCTCAGCTTTTCATTCAAACAGGAGGTAATGGATAAAATGCAGCTTTCACCCGGATATATGTGGTACAGTACAATTTCGCGTCCCGATTCATCGGTCTTACGTACTTTAATGGAGCCTTCAATTAGAAGGGGAATTTCTTTAATAAAAGAACCTTCTTTTAAAATATATTCGTTCGGCTCAATTTCTAAAATTGGCAAATGGCTTAGTTCGTTGGTCAGTTCCGGTTCAAAAAGATCTTTTAGTAAAATCATAGTGCACTATTTCTAACTCTAAAGTAATCAAAATTGCTGATATTTTATTTTTATTTCAATTTTCCCAATCCCCCATCTTTCCATCATTCCATCATTTCAATTTCTCGCAGCAGGCGCTGCGAGTTTCCTCACTCCCTCTTTCCAACATTCCCATTTCCCCACCTTGCTACCCTGTTACCTTTCCACCTTTCCACCATTTCAACCTTCCCATTTCCCCACCCTGCTACCCTGCTACCCAATTTCTCATCTTCCCAAAAAAAAATCAAAAATTCCATAGGGTATTGTTGAAGGTATCGGTCATATAACAAACAGAAATAATATAAACCTTAAAATAAAAGAGCTATGAAAACACTTACCCGAATTAAAACAACTGCAATACTAGGTTTATTGCTTGTTTTTGCTTCAACGTCAGCTTTTGCTGAAACATCATTTTTAGGAACTAAAAATAAGGGAAAACAAGAGGTTACTTTTAAAGCACTTCAAGGAAAATTGGTTGATGCCGAAACCCAACAACCTCTGGTTTTTGCTTCTATTGCCATAGAGGGAACCAATATTGCTACCGTTACAAATACCGAAGGTAGTTTTGTTATTAAAGTTCCTAACGAAAATCTCAACGCATCGTTAAAAATCTCATTTATTGGTTACGAAAATTTAGTAATTCCTATTAAGGATTTGAAAGAAGAAAAAAGCAACCTGCTTAAAATGACTATGGTTTCGGTAAAACTCACTGAAATAAATGTCTTCCCAAATAATCCCCGTTTGATTATTGACAAAGTAATGGAAAACCGTTTAAATAACTATTCGAGTGAACCACTACTTATGACTGCTTTTTACAGGGAAACAATCAAAAAACGTTGGTCGTATATTGGATTGTCGGAAGCTGTTGTTCAAGTTTATAAACAATCGTACAATAATGAACGTCAGGATCAGGTAAAACTATTCAAAGGACGTAAAAGTGCCAATGTAGAAAAAATGGATACCCTGCTTTTCAAATTGCAAGGTGGTCCATACTCAACCTTGATGCTCGATGTTATGAAAGATCCCTACATGATAATCTCTGAGGATATTCTGGAATCGTACGATTATTCATACATAAATATTACCCGTGTTGATGGCAAATTGAATTATGTAATTGAATTTAAACAACGCTCAGGAATTACAACACCTTTATTTTATGGCCGTTTTTATATTGACATGGAAAGCTTTGCTATAACTAGCTTGTCGTTCAATTTGAATACATCGAATAAAGAAGAAGCTAGCAGTATGTTTATTAAACGCAAGCCAATGGGAGTATCTGTTTATCCAACATCGGCAAACTATTTAGTTAACTATACTCAAAAAGATGGAAAATGGTATTACAGTTATTCCAGAGGCGAAGTAGCATTTAAAGTGAACTGGAAAAAGAGATTATTCAGCAATACATTTACCACCACGGTTGAAATGGCGGTTACCGACTGGAAAAAAGCTGAAAATGAGGCTTCATTTAAAGCTTCTGACCGGTTAAAGATGAATGTAGTTATGTCAGAAACGGTTAATGGGTTTACCGAAGATAATTTCTGGGGCGATTATAACACCATTGAACCGGAACAATCCATTGAATCGGCAATCAAAAAAATAAAAAGGAGTCTCGATAATGCCAAATAAGATGGAAAACTAACTGACCGGTTCGTCCGGTCAGTTTGTGTTTGACAGAGGAAAAAACTATTTTTGGATAAAGGATATAGATTCAATGAATGAACAAATAACCGTAACAGCCATTAAAAATGGAGATATTAAAGCGTTTGAAGAACTCTTCCGTTCTCTTTATGCGCCGCTTTGCGGGTATGCTCTAAAAATATTGAAAGATAAAAATTTGGCCGAGGAAATTGTTCAGGAAGTTTTTTATGTGTTGTGGAGTAAAAAGGGGGATCTTTTAATTACGAGTTCTTTGAATTCATATCTGTATAAAGCGGTTTATAACAAGTGTTTGCACTATATGGAACATAAACAGGTTGAAGATAAGTACGCATCTAATATGTTGATTTCGAATTCCGATGCCTATTCCATCAACGATGCAATGCATTCAGGTGAAATTTACCAGATTTATAAAAAAACTTTGAGCCAGCTTCCGCATCGTTGCCGAAAGATTTTTCGGATGAACCGCGATTTTGGATTGAAATACTAAGAAATAGCGGATAAACTTTCCATTTCAGTGAAAACTGTTGAGTCAGATATGGGTAAAGCGTTAAAAGCATTCCGTCATAGTTTAGCAGAATATAAATGACCAAATAAGATGAACACCCTATTTAAAAATACAGATTACGAAAAAATTGCTAAAATATTAGCAGAGGTTGCTTTGAAGAATGACATTGAAAAACCAGATGCTCCTAGTTTTATCAATAATAGTCAAAAAGCAGAATTTGAAGCGTGTGTAGAAACATGGAAAACAATAAATAAAATGCAAGAAATACAACAATTTGATACCGACAATGCTTGGAATAAACTACATCAGCGTATTTCTGATAAAGAGTTGTTTCAACCAATAAACCAATCCAAAAAAGTAATCTCAATCAAACAGTGGATGAGTATAGCCGCAGGCATAGTTTTATTAATCGGTTTTACATCGCTTTGGTTTTGGCAGCACCAATCAAACCAAACAATCGTAGTTGTTAACAACTTGACTGAACCTCAAAAAGTGGAACTTCCTGATGGTAGCAACGTTTTTTTGAATAAAGATGCACAGATATCGTATAACCATTCATACAACCATGACCAACGAAACATTAAGCTTAACGGTGAGGCATTTTTTGAAGTGGTGCCTAACCCACAACGACCCTTTATTGTGGAATGCAATCAAACCAATGTTAAGGTGCTCGGAACATCGTTTAATGTAAATGTATCAACAAGTTATACTGAAGTAATAGTAAAAACTGGAAGAGTAGAATTTTATAAAAATTCAGCAACGGAGTCAAATGTAATTCTGCTTCCAGGCGAAAAAGGATGTTTTATAGATGGGGCATTGAGTAAAACGAATAATGAAAAGATGAATTTCCTTAGTTGGAAAGACCGTAAATTGGTATTTAAAGCAATGCCTTTATCACAGGTTATTAGCGATATAAATCATACGTTTCATTGTAAAATCGAAATTGGCGATACTTCCATCAATAACCTGTTAATAACCACAACTTTCAACAATATACCGTTGAGCGGAATCATGGAATCTATAACTTTAGCTTTCGATCTCAAATTAGTTAAGCAGACTGAAAACAATTACCTACTTTTAAAATAAATTGCACAGCATTGGGTTTGTTAAGTAAAATTGTCTTTTTACAACTGGGTTACATCCAAATTTTTGGGTTCGGGTTACTGTTTGCTCAGACTAAACCAAATCAAAACACGTTTTTAGAGAAATCGGTCTCCATTTCAGCCCAAAATATTACACTCGATCAGGTGTTTGATCAACTCTCGAAACAATGCAATTGCTATTTTACTTACGATGCGGTTTTAATCAATGGCAATAAGTTGGTTACTTTCTCAAGCAACCATTTACTCCTTAAAAATGTGTTGGATACGCTGCTTCAGAATCCCACATTTTCGTATGAAGTAATAAATAACCAAGTTGTGATTCATCCGCTTAAAATAAGTGCAGTGAATGATTCTATTGGATATTCAAAGTACTTATTTGTTTCTGGAACCATTGTGAACAATTCCAACAAAGAACCACTTCCGTTTACTTCAATAGCTATTAAGAATAATTTCATTGGAGGTATTTCAAACGAATCGGGTTTTTTTAGTCTTAAAATTCCCATAAGCTTTTTTTACGATACTCTGGTATTTTCGTATTTGGGGTTTTACAATTTGGAAATGCCTATCCGGGACATTCCAAAAAATGGCTTAATTTTTTTGTCCGAAGGGCAGATTTCAATTCAAGAAATCATTGTCAGGAGCAAAGATCCTAGGTTAATAATTCGGAAAGCACGTGAATCCATCAATAGTAATTATCGGAACGAAGCGTATAATTATGAGGCATTTTATCGCGAAGCCGTTAAGTCGGACAACCGGTACTCAATATACTCCGAAGCATTAATATCGGGATATAAGCCATCGTTAAATACATTAATTGATAACGATAAAGTACAATTGCAAAAAGCCCGCAAATTCACGAATATAAAACAAACCGATACGTTGATGGTAAAACTTCGGGGTGGTATGGAAGCTTGTTTTCAGTTAGATATTGTCCATCATTTACCCGATTTCCTTACCCTTGAAGGAGAAAAAATGTATGCTTACCATTTGAATGATATGGTAGTTTGGTTCGATGAATTGGTTTATGCTATTGGTTTTAAACAATTAAGCCATATTTCTGAACCCATGCTTGAAGGACAAGTGTATATTAATACAACTAATTATGCAATAATAGGAGCAGAGTTCTACTTTGCCTCAGAGAAACTCCGACAATCGGATAAATTATTTGTGATACGCAAAAGCATGCAAACCCGTGTAAAACCTATGAGTGCCAAATACATGGTTCGATATATTCCAATTAAAAATAAATACTACGTGCAATACGTGCGTGGAGAGTTACAATTGCATGTTCGAAAAAATAAACAACTATTTAATCGAAACTTTTCAACCATGATGGAAATGGTTTATACCGGAAACGACACGCTGAATTGCGAAAAACCGTTGAAAAGGGATTTGTTCCAGACCCATAGCATTTTTTCCGATTCGGAATATGTGTATGATGATGATTTTTGGAAACAACAAAACATCATTCAGCCCGAAGAAAATATATTGGAAGCATTGAAAAAATCGGGATTTCAACTTCAGCAACAAGGAGTTTCAAAGGAATAGAAAATGGATCACCGCCTCTCTAGGTGGTATTTTCCCCATACCAAGCATCAATCGTATTGCCCAAAAACTAATATTGTTACTTCCCTTTTTTTCTATATTTGGTAAGCCTTTAAAAAAAACCATTTCCAGTTGCCGTTGCCGTAAAACGGCGATTAAATGCGAACTTGGAATTATGAATAAAAAATAACTTTATTGGTTAACTGTAATGAAGCGCAACCGCTTTATATGCAAAACGTTGATACTGTAATTGAAGCAACACCCCATTATTTGGGCATTAAAAAATATGATTACCATGAAAACATTTATGCTTATTCTAACTTTTCTTGTTTCAATGAACATTTTTGGTCAAAATGATACCTTAAAAAACAGGGTTTTGATTCCAAAAGGCGAGTTTATTATGGGAAAGAATTCAGCAAATCCATCGGATTGGCAACCTGAACACACGGTTCAAATTGATTCCTTTTATATGGATAAATTTGAAGTTACCAACCAACAATATTTTGAATTTTGTAATGCAACAAATAACCCGTTACCAATATTTTGGGGTATAAAGGAATTCCGGTGTGGTATGGACTTTCCTGATTATCCGGTTGTTGGCGTTTCGTTTATTGATGCTGAAAAATTTGCTAAATGGTCAAATAAAAGGTTACCTACTGAAGCCGAATGGGAATATGCCGCCAGAGGAGGATTAATTGGCAAAAATTTCCCAAATGGAGACCAGATTGATTCCACGGAAGCTAATTTTGGGAAAAAATATAAGGGTATTATTAAAGTAGGAACATTTAAACCAAATAATTTTGGTTTGTATGATATGTCAGGGAATGTTTGGGAATGGGTTTCCGATAATTACGGCAGCGAGTATTATAGCATATCGCCCAAGGAGAACCCCAAAGGCGCAGATAGGAGCAGGTTTAAAGTAATCCGTGGAGGAAGTTGGCATTCAGGTGGAATGTGTGTTCAAAATTATTTTAGAAATGGGCTATCGGCAAGCTGGGTTGATTTTGCCGTTGGTTTCAGGTGTGCAAAGAGTTTGAAATAATTCAATTCAAATAATAAGTTTAATCAAAGTTTAAGACAATTTCAATATGTCAAGTTATTTGCATCATAAACTTGACATTTGCATAAAAACAATTATCTTTGTGGTATGAAAGTAGCAGAGCAAATACGAGAAAAGATAAAAAACATATCCGAAAGTGAACCTTTTGGCTATGCAGACTTGGATATTGCCCCTTCAGATTTTTTATCGGCAGCTAAAGCATTGGAACGATTGCAAAAAAAAGGAGAAATAAAAAAAGTATCGAAAGGAGTGTTTTATATTCCACGTAAAACCATTTTTGGAGAATTGGGTCCTGATAGCAATGGCTTATTTGAAAGGTACATATTTGAGAATGGTAAACGAGTAGCGTATGAAACAGGCTTTTCTTTATACAATACATTAGGATTAACCACACAAATAGCCTTTAAAATTAAAGTTGCCACAAAGAAAAATCCGATCAAAATAAATCAAGGTTCGCTGCAAGTAAGTTCGGTAAAAAGTTATGTAGAGGTAACAGCGCAAAATTATAAATTGTTGGGTTATTTGGATGCCCTAAAAGATATTAAAAAAATCCCTGATTGCTCTGTTTTACAGGCAATAAAGCGAATGAGTATTTTAATAAAAGCTTTAAGTACCAAAGAGCAACAGGAAATTATTCAATACGCATTGTTTTATCCAGCTAGAACAAGAGCATTGCTTGGAGCTATTTTAGAAAATTTAAATTTGAAAATTAATCTGGATGAATTAAAAAATAGCATCAATCCTTTGACAAAAATTAATTTGAGTATTAAAGAAATAGTACTACCTACCATCAAAAACTGGAATATAGAATGAATTTACACAAGGAAAATATCATTTTTAAAGATATTCTTCTCAATGCTTCATTGCATTTGAATATCCCGTTATCTTTTATTGAGAAAGATTATTGGATAACATTGGTGTTGAGTCGTTTGGCTAAAAGCAAGTATGTTGATGAATCGGTTTTTAAAGGCGGCACATCGCTGTCGAAAGGATACAATTTGATAGAGCGATTTTCGGAAGACGTGGACATTGCCATTATAAACGACAAAGGTAAAACAGGCAATGAAATTAAAACCATCATCCGAACTATTGAAAAGGAAATCACACCCGATTTAAAAGAATTGCAAATGGACGGTGTTACCAGTAAAGGTTCAAGATTCAGAAAATCGGTTTTTGAATATATGAGTACCGATAAAAGTAATCAAAACAATAAGTTGATTGTAGAGATAAATTCTTTTGTTAATCCATTTCCTTATCAACGACTTACCATCAAGAGTATGGTTTCTGATTTTTTAATACAGACAGGCAATGAAAAATACATTGAGCAATACAATCTCCAATCCTTTGAAGTGAATGTATTGAGCAAAGAACAAACGCTATTGGAAAAGATGGTATCTTTAATTCGATTTTCATTCAAGGAAAATGCTGTTGAAAGTATCTCCGAAAAAATAAGGCACTTTTATGATTTGTATTACTTAATGAAAAATCCTGCGTGCATTGAATTTGTAGCATCAGACTCGTTTAAGAAACAATTTAATGCTATTCTGCAACACGACAGATCAATGTTTGAAGAGCCACAAGGGTGGCAAACTAAGTCAATTTCCGAATCTCCCTTGATGACTGATTTTTCAAGCATCTGGGAACAAGTAAAAGTAAAATATCAAACTGAAATTTCCGCTTTAGCATACAGACCAATACCAGATGAAAAAGATGTTGCGAAATGCTTTGAGGAATTAATAAAAAGAATTGAATGAAATTCACCGAAGAAAAATTAGATAGGGCATTTGCCTAATTGTTGGGGCAAGAAGGATTTCCCCACCACTTAGGCATTCAAGCAAAATTGAATCATTTATAAACAATTAAAAAGGAGGTTTTATGAAAAGGTTAGTAATCAGTACTTTATTGGGCGTTGTATTTGGTTTTGTATGTTACGGCTTTGCATCCAGCGGACAAAGTGAAATATCAACTATTTTGGCGCTTAACATCATTCTTGGCCGCACACTTATTGGAGTAGCCATTGGAATAAGCCGGTTCCCGATTAAACATTGGGCTTTGCACGGAACAGTAATGGGTTTTGTTTTCAGTCTGCCCATGGCATTTGGGGCAATGTTAGGACCCGCCAGTCCGGAATTTTCCCATTCCATGATGTTTACTTCAACGGTAGTAATGGGAGTTATTTATGGGTTTTTAATTGAATTAATAACTTCGGTTTTATTTAAGGCAAAACTGAATTAATAATTTTCTACTTGAAAAAGTAAGTAGGAGTAAATAAATAAAAAAGCAATTTTAAAAACAAATTGAATCTTCCTTTTGTTATATAGTCACAGTTAATAAGTAAGAGGTATTAATTGTTGTGTAAGTTTTTTATAGGTTAATTTTGTGGGGAGGAAGGCATAAGCTAGCAAGAGACTGATACGTGTTGATGAAGAGCTAACTTATGCCGTTCCTTTTTTTTATCAAAATCTTTACATGATTAACCCAATTACTTCAAATTTATTAAGTTATAGGTACTTTAACCTAAAAATCCCAGATTGATTATTTTTCGGAAAACACCAAAGCATTATAAACATACAATTCTGCTGTTTTCCAGCCATCCCAACCTAAACCGGCTTTATTTCTGGAACAATAGCCTAGAAATTCATCTACAGTCCAACTATTATCTGTGGCTACTTGAGGTAGGAGCGTTCCATGGTGCATTCCTTGTTTAATATAGATGCCATGTTCACCTAGAATGATTTCATCTTTGCTTTGAATCCGCTTCATTGGGGTCAATACTGAAATTTCGATTGATAACTGACTGAGTTCATTGGCTTTTACCGATTCAAAGCGATTATCTTGCGTTGCCGATGCTACAGCCATCTTTTGTACCATTTTATAAAGTGGTTCATCAGCATCGAATCGGCCAAGGCATCCACGTAACTGTTTCTGGTTGTGCAAGGTTACAAATACGCCTGTTGGTGTTAGTAGGTTTTTGGAATATAAATCGATTGGAGGCGCAAAAGACCTTTGATGATTTAAATGTGCGTCGATAGTTTTTCGGGCAAGTTGCAACAAATCGCTTTTATCTTTTTCAGTTAGTTGGAATGTAGCACTTTCTTTAGGTTTATTAATAGCAGCAAACGACCAATAACCTACTACCCTCTGGTGATCGCCCCAATCACTATCACCGGAATTCATATATTTGATGGCTTCAATTCTAATATCCGGATTGTTTTCAGTTAGATGAAGCAAAGTAATAATTGCTGAAATACCACAAGCACTTGTAGCTAAGTTTGGCATTTTTGCTTCCTTATTTTGAACCAATGCTTCATATACATTAGGTATCTTATTTGTTATGATAGCATCTTTCATTAAATAATCTGCTCGAATTGCATCTTTATAATTTGGAAAATGTGAAAAATCGGAGCTAATCACAAACAGGTTGTGTTCATTGAAATAAGGGCGAAGGCTTATGGCAATTTGTTTCAGATATTCTTCCTTATCAGTTCCAATTAAAATGGGTATAATCTGAAATTTATTTTTAAGATGAAACTGCAAAAAGGGAAGTTGAACTTCAATACTGTGTTCTTGCTTATGTGTTTCAGGCATTGATTTGAATACACTATTTTCTGCAATTAGTTTGTTGGCTAATTCCAAATTCACGGGAACTTCGCTAAGCGGGGTTTCATAATGGCCAATATTATAGATGGATGCGCCCGGAATGGAATAACCATGACTGGGAGCCAGTATAAAAACATTATCGAATTTTTTTGTGGAATCAATCAATGCATAAGCACTAGCTGCTACTTCGCCTGAAAAAACGTATCCGGCATGAGGCACAATTAGTGCTTGAATAGCTCCATTGCTGGAGTTGTATCGGTATTTATTAAAATATTCCTTAAGGACTGATTTCAGTTCGATTGGATTGGCTGGATAAAAGCGACCATTTACGGCAGGCTCTCTATTTATGAGTTTATCCATGGTTTTGTTTGATGAGTTTTGAGAATTACATCCCAATAATAAAACAATAAATAAACCTAATATCACTAAAAAAATGTGATGCATCTATGGTTATTTGAAACAAATTTAATGATTTTAACCCAAAGAATCCGTGCGAGCCATTCTTTTTCGGTAAACCCGCTCAGAAATAAGGATACTAATTTCAAATAGTATAAATAAAGGAATGAAAACCATGGTTTGGCTTATTACATCAGGAGGCGTAATTATGGCAGCTAATACAAGTAAAGCTACTATAATAATTTTGCGGTAACTTTTCATAAATTCAGGTGTTATAATTCCAGTTTTTGTGAGGAAATAAACCAAAACAGGAACTTCAAAAATTACACCCATCCATAAGCATAAGGTTATAATATTTGACAAGTATGAACTTAACGTTATGGTATTAGCCACTTGGTCGCTAACTTGATATGAACCTAAAAAATTAATGGTTAAAGGCACAATTAAATAATAGGCAAATACTACTCCTATAATAAATAGTATGGAACAAATTAAAACGGCACCCTTGCTGTATTTTTTTTCTTTTACATGGAGGGCTGGCTTAATAAATCGCCAAAATTCAAAAATTATATAAGGACTAGCAACAAATGCACCTAAGGCAAATGACATAGTCATGTGGGTTGTAAATTGTCCGGATAAATTAATATTTATAAGTTGAAGCTTGCTGTTATCAAGACAAAGCGATGGAGAATTAAATAGTTCACCTAATTCACAAAACAAGCGATTGGTAATAAACCATGATTCTTTTGGGGCTAAAAATATCTTATCGAAAATAAAATTTTTATTTATAAAAGCGATTATACTTAGACTTACGGTTGCTATTAGTGAGCGAATCAAAACCCATCTAAGTTCCTCCAGGTGATCCCAAAAGGTAAGCTCTACATTATTCTTGGAATCAGTCATAGTTATATATTACAGACGGGTATTGTCTTTAATATCTTGCGAAACAGAATTAACCTCTTTTTTAATATCTTTAATATCTTTCCCTACTTCACTATCATTAGCAGCCTTCTTAAATTCACGGATACCTTGCCCAATACCTTTCATCAATTCAGGTATTTTTTTTCCTCCGAAAAGTAGCAGAATAGCCAAAAAAATGATTGTCCATTCTCCACCTCCGGGCATGCTTATTAATATTGTATTCATAACAAAGTAGTTTAAAATTCAAGCCAAAACTAAAGAATATTTCCGAAATATCTACATGATTACATGTATTTATATAGGAGTGTTTTTTGAATTGTTTTTCAAAATGAAAGTCTTAAATTACAAATAGTACTATTATGAATGATGTAATGATTTGGATGTAAACGTAAAAAGTTTATTTTTGTAGTAGGGATGTTAATTAAAAAGGATTCATTTATTACAAAATTATGAAAGAAGAAAAATTTTGGAATGAGGAGTGGCGACGCTTTACTCTTCCAGGGATGCGAGATGGTGAAATATATGAAATATCGAACTATGGACGTGTTAAACATTTTAATAAAAAGTTGAACGATTTGCAATTTTTAACCACTACCAACCAGTTTAAGGATAAAAGTGGATTTGAATATGTGAATAATTTTAAAAGGGTGCCGGGAACCACTAAAAGGGTAACCGATTCTATTCATCGATTGGTAGCATTAATATATTGCGACCGCCCATCGGAACGCCATAAATATGTAATTCACAAGGACTTCAATAAGTTGAATAACTATTCTGAGAATTTAAAATGGGTCACACAGAATGAATTGAATCATCACAATAACATTAACCCAAAAGTTAAGTTTTCGCGCGAAAACCGGAAAGGCAATATTACCAATTCCAAGCTTACCGAGACCGATGTAATACGGCTAAAGAAAAAAATACGCCGGGGTAAGAACCCTTTATACAAAATTGCCAAAGAAATTGGAATTACTCACACTCAATTGAACCGCATCCGTAAAGGTGAAAACTGGGGTCATGTGAAGATAGACGACGAGGATTAATAGAAAAAATTTGTTGATTGGAAAGAGATCAGTTGCCGGGTAGAGGAGAAGGAAAGGTCTTGCCTCTTGTAGAACAGTTTTACACGCTTCAGGGTGAAGGTTTTCATACTGGAAAAGCTGCGTATTTTATCCGAATTGGCGGTTGCGATATTGGTTGCCGTTGGTGCGATTCAAAAACATCATGGAGCCCCGGTATTCACCGTTTGGTTCCGGTGGAAGAAATCGTGAAATGTGTTCTTGAAACACCGGCAAAAGCAGTGGTTGTTACCGGTGGGGAACCTTCGCTTTACAATTTGAATCCCCTTTGCGATGCATTAAAGGCAAACCAGATTGAAACTTTTATAGAAACATCGGGTGCTTATCCGCTAACCGGAACGTGGGACTGGATTTGTTTGTCGCCAAAAAAAAATCTGCACCCCCAGCCCGATGTTTACAAAATTGCCAACGAGCTCAAAGTAATTATCTACGATCCCGACGATTTTGATTGGGCCGAAGAATGCGCAAAACGTATCAATGATAATTGCCTAAAATTCCTTCAACCGGAATGGAGCCGATTCAGCATAAACATTGGCTTAATTGTGGAATATGCCAAATTGCATCCGGAATGGATGGTTTCGCTTCAGGCCCATAAATTTATGAGGATTCCATAAGGCATTTCGCTTGAAATTAGGTTTTGTCCAAACGTTCGGCTTTTAATACCCCTTTTATTTTATTTATGTTTACTAAAAGGGTATCGAGGTGACTAAGGCTTTTAACAAAAACGCTGATAAACCCTTGGAATAATCCGTCTTTAGTGTTAATAGCTAACGAACGCATATTAACTTGGCTGTCTTTCGACAAAACCTCAGAAATATGGCTGATAACACCTATTTTATCGATTCCGGTTACAATTATTTCCGCTAAAAACGTGGAGTCTTTGCTGTCGTCGGTCCAGCGGGCAGGAACTATGCGGTATGAGTAGCGGCTGAACAGATCTTTGGCATTTGGGCAATTCTGACGGTGTACCTGTATGCCCCTGTCAACGGTAACAAAACCGAATATCTGGTCACCGGGAATGGGCCGGCAACATTGAGCCAGTTTATAGTCAATGTTTGATAGGTTTTTGTCGATGATCAGGTAATTGTCGCCTGATGATTTTTGCGGCACATATTCAACGGCGCTCAATTCCTGGGTTTCAATTTGCTTTATTTCATCTTCCTTTTTAATACCCATCAAAAATTCCTTAACCAACTGAAGGTCCAGTTTTTCATCAGCAATATCCTGGTAGAAGTCGAGTGCCCGTTTGTATTTAAAATGAGTGATCAGCCTTACATTATCCTGATCGTTGAAATCAATTTTTAATTGTGATATTTTGCGCTCCAGCATCTCTTTCCCAAGCTCAGCCTGTTTAAAAAGACTTTCGTTTATGGCCTTTTTAATCCGTGCTTTGGTGCGGCTACTGGCAACAATGTTCAACCATTCCAGTCGCGGTTTCTGGTTTTTTGAAGTGAGCACTTCAATGGTATCGCCGTTTTTGAGTTTGTACTTTATGGGTACAATTTTTTCATTAACGCGTGCTCCGGTGCAAGTATTGCCAACATTGCTGTGCACCGAATAAGCAAAATCAAGAACGGTAGCTCCTTCGCGCAGTTTTTTTATGTCGCCTTGTGGCGTAAATACAAATATTTCAGTTGGTTCCAAAGCTTGGCCTTGCGTGTGGAATTGTTCCACCGCTTCCGGATCTTTGTTTTCCAGTAAATCGCGGATATTCCGCAGCCAATCCTCATGCGATTCTGCTTTACCCGATTCCTTATACTTCCAATGGGCGGCATCACCTTTTTCGGCAATATTGTCCATGCGTACGGTTCGTATTTGAATTTCAACCCATCGTTTGTCGGGCCCTATAACCGTGGTATGCAACGATTCGTAACCACTCGAACGGGGAGTTGATATCCAATCGCGAAGGCGGGTTGGATTTGGCGAATATATATTGGTCACCAAACTATAAATGTTCCAGCAATCTTCTTTTTCTTTTTCAACCGGTATTTCGCTTAGAATTATGCGGATGGCGAATAAATCGAATATTTCAGAAATGTCAATATCTTTTTTATAAAGCTTGTCGTAAATCGAATTTACCGACTTGGGTCTTCCCTTAATTTCGTATCGATACCCTTTTTCATCGAGTATTTGTTTAATGGGTTCCGAAAATTTTTCAATGTACTTTTCCCGTTCCTTTTTAGTTTCTTTTAATTTACGGGCAATGCTAAAGTATGCTTCTGAATCAATATGCCTTAAGGAGATATCTTCCAGTTCAGTTTTTATGTGGTATAAACCAAGCCGATGGGCAATGGGAGCATACAACAATCGGGTTTCTTGGGCAATTTTAGCTTGTTTTTCGGGATCGAATTTCTTGATTTTGCGGATGTTGTCCAAACGATCGGCCAGTTTCAAAAGGATAACCCGTACATCGGAGCTAATTGTTAAAAGCAAGGCTATAAAGTTCTCGCTGTTGAGCGATAGTTTTTCGGTATAAAGCGAACTTATTTTATTCAACCCATTCAATAAGTTGACCACATCATTGCCGAATGTTTTTTCAATTTCTTTTTCGTTTAATAAATCATCGTAATATAAGCTGTGCAACAACGAGGCAATAACTGTGTTTTTTCCGAGTCTAATTTCTTGCGAAATAATAAGCGCAACCCTTAACGAATGCATAATGTAAGGTTCCCCTAATGTACTTGTTTTTGATTCTGAATAATTCCAGTTCAACTGAAATGCTTTATTAATCTGCTCTATTTCGTGCAATTCAAAAAGCTTTTTGCAGGTGGCATCTAATTCAAGCTTTAATTTGCTTACTTCTACTGGAAATGTTTCTGGAATACTCATCGGTTACTTAATGATATAAAGCGTAAAATTAAAAAACATTTCAAATTATTACTAATTATGCCCTTTTTGTGTTAAAATTTGATGATGGAAGTAACCGCATCGGTAAAACCACTTTCGTTATTGGATTTAACCGACGGGTGTTTCTCTTTCAATTCCTTGGGTGCATTGCTAACAACAAAGCTGATATCGGCATGGTTTAATAAGTCAATATCGTTAAAATCGTTTCCAATTCCCATGGTAACCGGATGCTCCATTTTCAGGTGATGACAAAGCCATACGAGCCCATTTGCCTTTGAAACCGATCTGTGAAATATTTCCATCCACATGGATTGGTGGTTAATTGGCGAAGTGGTTAAGATGGTTTTTGCAAAATCCATTTTTGTTTGAAGTTCATCAAACAGATTGACGTGGTGGTTTAAAAGGACTATTAACTGAGTGGCCTGTTTTGGTATTTTGTTTGGATTAAAAGGAGTTACAAAATCTTTGTAAAAATTAGTATAGTTAACCAAATCGTCGGCCTTGGGGTGTGGGGCATGTAACAGGATGTGATGATTGTTGGGTATGGCAAGGTGAACCGAAAAATTCAATTGGTATTGAATCAAGATGTCAACGGCCAATTTTAATTCGCTTTTCTCCAGCATCCGGGTGTAAAGTATTTGCTTCGATTTCCAATCCATGATGCCGGCACCTGATGAAAAAACAACATAATCAGCGGGAAAATCGAACGGCAGTACTTTAAGCAACGAATAGTAATTGCGGCCAGTGGCCACAACTCTCAATATTTTCAACCGCTCAAGCTGTTCAAGAGTTTGTAAATCGAAGGGGCTAGCTTTTTTTTCATCATTTAAAAGCGTACCATCAAGGTCAAAAGCAACTATATCAATATCTTGAATCGGCATTTAATGAATTGTTTAATTGGTTCAAGATATAAAAAACTCATCAACCTTCCGATTTATTAAAATTGAATTTTCATGTGTAAAAGAATATTTTACCTTTGAGTGGACTCAATAAAACAATACCAACATGATATCATTTCGGTGGAAACCCTATTGGATACTGATGCTTTCTCTTTTACTGCTGACTGGATGTGGCTCAAGGCGATATGCCAAAAAGGGGTTAGAATTCGAAAAGGCCGGTTTTTATGAAAAGGCAGCAGATATGTATTATATTTCAGCAGTAAAGAACCCCAAAAACCTGAAAGCTCAGGTTGGCCTGAAAAAAAACGGACAAATAACGTTGGACAATAAGTTGGAAGCTTTTATGGGTTTTTACAATGCCGATGACATTAAAAATGCTGTATATAAATATGTGGAATCGGTGGCTTTTTATGAAAAGGTAAAAGGCACAGGGATAGTTTTGGATTTCCCGGAAGGGTACAACGATAATTATCAGGAAGTTAAAACCTTATATCTGGATAGACGATATAAAGAAGCATATGCTCAGATTGATTTGGAAAAATTTGCGCAGGCCGAGGAAATTCTCAATGAGATATTAACATTACAACCCGGTTATCAGAATGCAGAAGAACTCAAGAATACCGCCCATTATGAGCCAATTTATCGAAGTGCCAAGGATTTTTTGGCGATAGAAAAATACCGTTCCTCGTACCTGAAATTTCAGGAAATTCTGAGTAAACTTCCAAATTACAAAGATTCAAAAGAGCTATCCGATTTAGCCCTAAGTAAAGCACTGATTACCATAGCTGTTGTCAATTTTTCGAATAGAACCAATCAAAAGGGTATCGAATCGTTGCTTCAAAGCCGCATTGAAAAGTTAATAACAGAAACAAAATCACCCTTTATTAAATTGGTTGACAGGAGCAACAGCCAGCAAATCCTTCGGGAACAAGTACTGGCCATGGAAGGAAAGGTGGACGATCCAAATAGTTTTAAACAAGGAAAAATGTTGGGTGTAAAAGCATTGTTGACAGGTGAAGTGAAACAATATAACATCAACATAAGCCAAGTGGAGAAGGTTGAGAAAAAAGGATTTATCAAGGAAGTTATAAAAGCCAAGGATGGTTTTAAAGATTCGGTTATTTATAAGAAAACACAATATTTTGAATACAGTCAAAGCAACTCATTATTCTGTCATTTTCAATTTAAACTGATATCAGCCGAAACCGGTGAGGTAATGGTTTCCGATGCCCTATCGGTGGAAACCTCAGATAGGATTAGTTATGCTACCTACGAAGGAAATAAAGCGAATCTGGTTCCGGGTTATTGGGAATTTAAAGATGAACCATCAAAGAATGACCTAATTAAAGATGACCTAATAGAAAAGAATAAGTTGAATGAACAAATGGTTAGCCGTCGGCAATTGAAAACCTTGGATGCCTTGTCACTGGAGGTTCAAAAATCAATTTCACATCAAGTGGTTTTAAAAATAGAAAAGTATGATCCGGAACGCTAGTTTTTTGGTGGTAATATTCCTAATTGGCTGTGGAACTAGTAAAAAGGTTGCCCAGTTGCCTGTTTTGCCCGATTGGGTTCAGAATAAGCCGGTATCAACCACATATTATAATGGTATTGGTTCAGCTCCAAAAGTGAATCCGCTGGTTGATTTTCAAGAAAAGGCAAAAAACAAAGCGTTAGCCGATTTGTCGAGCGAGATTACGGTTAGCATTTCTTCAAAAAGTGTACTGCACCGATTTGAAAGCTCTTTGGGATATTCCGAGGATTATATTTCTACCATCAAATCGGAATCGAAGGAAGATTTAGAAGGGTATGAGCTGATGCAGACTTTTGAAACAGAGACTCAGTATTATGTTTGGTACCGATTATCAAAAGAAAACTTTCAACGAATAAAAGAACAGCGCAAACTGGCTGCAATAAATAAGGCATTGGATTATTATGCCAAGGCGCAAAATGCCCAATTGGCCAATCACTATTTAGAGTCAATTACCAATTACATTAAAGGCTTGGAGTCGGTAAAGCCCTATTTGTCGGATGCCCTTGATGTCGATTATCGGGATAAGCCTATTTATTTGGGAAACGAACTTTTTTCGGGACTGCTTTCCGTTATTAACGATATTAAAATTGTCCCCATTCAGTCGGAAATATTCGCTAAAAATGGAATGCCCATTTCATCTGATAAATTAAAATTCAGTTGTATAAACGGAGCAAACCAGACATTAGCCGATATTCCCATTGTTTTTTCCATGGGACAACGCCCGTTGTTAAACAGCACCACTGAAACCGATATTACCGGTACAGCCGGTTATTCCATGAACAAACTTTCAAGCGCCAATGAAACCGAGTTTTTTGTGGCCTCGGTCGATTTTGCAAATAAAGCATCGCAAATTACCAGCGATCCCATTTTTCGGAAAATGCTCCGTAAAATTGAACCCCCAAAAGGACAAATTATCCTTCACATTGCATCTCCTTCATTTTTTGTTTATACCAATGAAAAGAATTTGGGAAAAGAATTGATATCGAAAATTGCGGAACCAAAATTGAAACAACTGCTTGCCCAATCTAATTTACCGTTGGTGATGCAAAAGGAACAGGCCGATTTTGTAATGGAATTGAATTCCAATACCACCGAATCAACAAAAAATGAGCGGATTCATTATGCCCAATTGAAAGCGGAAGTAAAGGTTTTCAATGCTCAAGGCCAAATGGTTTTTATAAAACCTATAGACGATATAAGGGGAGCCCAACTGAATTATATGGATGCAGGGCTTGATGCCTATCAGAGTTTATCGGACTATCTGTCAAAAAATTTGATGACCAAACTGAATGAATTGGTTAAATAGGTTGCCCGCAAACCCTGCCAGATGAATCAATTGTTAATAATTTTGAAAATTCTGTTAATTACTTGTCCACCATTGGTTAGGTAGGGCACCTGATAAACCATACTTTTGAGCAAAATATTTAAGTTATGCCTCTAAACACTCAACAATACAGAGCTTTAAAACGCAAACACAAGCATCAAATATTATTGAACGATTATGAAATAGATGCATTCAACCGCTACTGCAAAAAGTATAAAATCCAGAATAAATCGCAGGTAATTCGTGAGGCTTTGTTTACAAGGGTTCTCAAGAGTTTCGATAACGACTATCCTACCTTATTTGATGCTCAGGTAATGGCACGGCTTGAAAAACGTTGATTGGAATACATTATGATAGAATTTACCTTACGACCATCGCCCGATTCCGAAGAGCCTTTCATTGAACTGAATAAATTGCTTAAAGCTACACAGGTGGCCGAAAGTGGTTCTATGGCCAATCAATTAATCTCATCGGGAAAGATATTTGTAAATGGTAAAGTCGATACCCGTAAAAGAGCTAAAATACGCAAGGGTGATAAAATAACTTATGATTTTACAATCATAGAGGTTCACTAAAATATTTTATTTTTATACATTAATAGTAAATAAAATTTGATAGCAATAATATAAAATAGAATTGCATGCATAAGATCAAATTTTTGTTTCTTTCCATCGGAGTAATACTCACTTTACATGGATTTACAAATACGAAAATATTTCATCACACAGCAATGGATTTTGTATTTAGTCCAAAGCTGAATAAAGTATTTGCCTTAATTTATCCAACTGATATTGAGTATGGTAATCAGTTGATTCAGATGAATGCTAAATCGGGAGAAATCGAAAACTCACTTTTCGTTGGAAACTACCCAAATACGACTAAACTTACAGAATATGAAAAGTATGCTTGGATTTCGTTTTATGGTAAAGGCTATGTCAAACGGGTTAATTTAAATACTTTTACAATAGATAAAGAGATTTATTTAGGTCCAATTGAAAAGAGATCTACTGTAACCGCCCATGGATTTACTTCCCTTCCAAACGACAACAATGCAATTGAATAAGCAGGGATTTTTCGTTTTTTTCAATGAATTTTCAAGGTTTGGTACTTTATAAAGAAGGAATATTACAAATTATGAAAGAATAATTAGTAAAATATGGAGGACGAATTCGCTCATTTAATGATACTGTTTATTTTAGGGATGGATCAGTAGTTGATGCTTCGAAATTACCAACCATTAATTTGTAAGGTAAATGCAATATTCCATTTGTAATAAATTGGTATTTTGAAGACTATGGATTTATTTTTTCTAAAATTCATCAATCCTATATATACTGCAAAAACCGGTGAAGGTGCACACTTTAAATCGGAATAGGGTGCACAATTTGTCCGGTATTTGCACATTAGCATTAATTCGCACCATAATTAAATTGATTCTTTTACATAAAATGAAATGAGAATAACCTTAAACAATCATACATTCGATTTAACCACCGCCAATTGGGACGAAATAGAATCTTTGTATCCAGAAGCTCAATGGTGGCAAAGCATTGTAGCATTCCTTAAAGAATGGGCCGACCCAAACCTTACTATTAAATTAAATACTTCAGGTTCCACCGGAACACCAAAAACGATTGAGGTCGAAAAGAAATACCTGCTTATTTCAGCAGAAAAAACCTGCAAATTTTTTAATCTAGGTTCACAGTCAACAGGATTGCTCTGCCTTTCAGCCGATTACATTGCCGGAAAAATGATGTTGGTGCGGGCCATTGTTTCCGAGATGAAATTAATCGGTGTGGAACCAACCGGAAATCCGGTTAAAGACTTAACGGATGAAATTGATTTTGCGGCTCTGGTTCCATACCAATTGCAGCAATGCCTGGAAACCCCTCTCAAACTAAAGTTGATTAAAAATTTGGTGGTAGGCGGTGGAACCATTCAAGCCCCTGATGCAGAAATGTTGTCGGCCCTTGAAATAACAGCTTTTGAAACCTTTGGTATGACTGAAACTCTATCGCACATTGCCTTGAAACAGATATCGCCGAAAAGGCAAAAGCTTTTTAGCACCCTCGACAGAATTACTGTTTCAAAAGATGCCGAAAACCGCTTAATAATTGATTACCCGGAATTGGGAATTGAAAAACTGCAAACCAACGATGTAGTGGAAATCATTAATGACAAAACCTTTAAATGGATTGGCCGTCATGATTTTACCATCAATTCAGGAGGAATCAAAATATCACCGGAAGCTTTGGAAGAAAAAATAGCCACTTTCATCCTCCAACGGTTTTGCATTGTCGGCCTTCCCGATGAAAAACTAGGTGAAAAAATCGTTTTATTAATTGAAGGTAAATCGTACAATACCATGAAAATTTATGGACAAATGAAACAATTGCTTCCGCCCCACCATTGTCCCAAAGAAATCAGGTTTTTGGAACATTTTCCGTTGACCGAATCGGGGAAAATAAAAAGAAATGAATTAATACGTTTGAAATAACTTATAGATTACCAAGCTCTTTTTTTACAACACGGAAAAATCAATTTTTTATGAGCTTAATATTATTAATATTATCCAATTAATTTAATAGGATTCATAAAAGTGAAACTCACTAAAAAAGTACGATACGGTTTAAGAACTATTTTAGAAATTGCAGCTTCTAAAGAAGGTATGTTGCAGAAAGATATTGCTAAAAACCAGCAAATTCCATTAAAATTTTTGGATGCCATTATTACTGGATTAAAAATTAAAGGATTAATCCGCAATGTGAAAGGTAAAAAAAGTGGCTATGTTCTGGCCAAAAATGCCAGTTTAATAACCATTTATGATGTTTACCTTGCTTTTGAACCCGACTTATGTATTGTAGATTGTATTTGTGACTGCAATATGTGTAGTCTTTCAGAGAATTGTTTGATGCTTGGTATTTGGATTAAAATTAATTATGAAATTGTCGCCTCTTTATCGCAATATACCATTCAGGATATTTTAAATAGAGGCTTTAAAATAGATGGTCAAATTTAAATAGGTGGACTTTCACTTACCGAAAAGGCCAAACAGCCTGTGTTTAAATTTCCTGTACACCTAGATTTCATTTAAAACACTTTCCGATAATTTGATGTATCGCCGAAGAATTCCTTAGGCTATTTTTTTTCTTGCTTTCAGCGAAAATAAAATATTCCACCTTACTTCTACAGCCCTTATATAGCTGAGAGTCACAATACAAAAGAGAAAATAGTTTTGATTTTATTAAAATAATTCTTAATATTATATTTATATGCTACTAATTTGATAGAATATCTGTAATTATATATAAAAACCATTCTGATGTTGGTAATAGCCGTATGAGAAATTCAATTACTTAAACTTTAATTAAAATAAAAATCATGAGTTGGCACTTAAAACCCACTCATGATAAATTAACTAATCAAAAACTAAATAAAACAACTATGAAAAAGAGAACTATACTTGCATTGATGGCTACTTTGATGATTACATCGGTATTTGCCCAAAAAGTGATTGATAACATAATTCCCATCAAAAAGGCAAACCTTCCCATTGAAATATTGGATACAACCTATAAACACTATCTCGTTGAGATAATATATCCTGATGATTTAAAATATCCTGGATTAAAAGATATCATTAATGCCGTAGATATTTATGGCTCGGTAGAAATTCCTCGCTTAATTAAACTTAATTGGGTAAGTGAACAAAGTCGTAAAGATTTAGGAATAATTGTAACTATCAAATTCAGCGATTATTTGCTCACTTGGAATTACAAAGAAGATTTTGTAACAAAAAAATACTTTTGGAAGGGAACTATTGAAATGCCAGTGACCATTTCTTGGAGTTATCCGAACATTTTAGCTAACAATTTTACATACTTATTCAATTATAAACCTAATGCAGAGGGTGAATTTGAATTCATAACTGAAATATTTAGCGACACGACCAAAATTTTTGAAAATGAAAAACTTGCTATACAATCTTTAAACACTGAAATTTTTGATGCACTGAAATCAAAACTTCGGGAAAGTTGCCAACGATTCTATCCATCTATTTGGAAAGGAGATTTGCATATTTATACACTAAGTGACAAAAAAATTAATCTAACGAAAACAGATGAGATTCTTGATATGGTTAAGCGGGGAATCAGCCTAATTGATTCTACTGATATTTTCGCCAACCCTTCAGCAGCAAAAGAACTCAACGTTGCCATTGGCATGTACGATGAAATGATAGCGGATGCCAGTTTAAAAAAGGAGAAATATGTACTTTTACATTTGTATTTAAATAAGCAAAGTCTAGAAATGATTATTGGAAATTTTACAGATGCAGAACAAACATTCGTTAAATATAAAAAAGAAGTTGGCTCATTTATGATTACAGCACTTAAATCAGATAACGATATCAAATTCGAACGTTATAGGTGTGATAAATTGAAACTTGCCTATCAGTAAATAACTAATAAACAATTAAATAAATCATAACCATGAAAAAGAAAACTTTACTTGCGCTAATGGCTACTTTGATGATTACATCGGTAATTGCCCAAAGAGAAAACCCTGAATTTGCTGCCATGACAAAAAAAGACCAACTTTTG
Source organism: Salinivirgaceae bacterium (assembly GCA_041664345.1). Lineage (GTDB taxonomy): Bacteria > Bacteroidota > Bacteroidia > Bacteroidales > SZUA-534 > GWE2-40-63. The sequence goes on along the minus strand of JBAYKX010000047.1, from coordinate 6,094 downwards.
ATTGGTTTTAAAACCAGTACGTTTGCCATTTATGGCTTACCTGAATTAAATTTACTAAGTGAATTTACCCTTGGCGATCCCAAAAATAAAATTGATGAAGCCATACTTTCTCCAAATGGGGATAAACTCATTGTTTACAATTCAAAAAACAAAACATTTACCATCTGGAACGTAGAAACAGGCACCTTGGCTTTTTCAATAAATGATGTTGCAAACCCAGTTGATGGTGCAGCAATTCTTTCTCCAAATGGAGATAAATTAATAGTTTACAGTCCAAAAATAGATACTTATACCGTTTGGAACTTAGCAAAAGGCACTCAGGTTTTTTCGGTAAGTGAAATTTCTAACCGCGCTGTAAATTTTGTCGGCGATGGCACAGTGTACTTTTGTCAGAAAATGGTAGGTAGAAAAATTCCACTCTTTGTAAGCTACAATCTTGCAACTGGTGAAAAGATTGAATCACTTGATCGTCTAGAAACTTTTTTTTATAACATGGCATTTTCACCAAGTGGGAAAAAGGCTATTAATTTCGATAACGCAGAATTAAATGCAGGTAATTATCGGATATTTAATGTTGAAACGGGAGAAATAATTAGCTCCGGAAAAATGGGGGAAAATAGTTTTATTACAAACGAAACTTGCTTTATAAATGATGATACCGTTAGAGTGGTGTGGAATATGCATTTGGGCAATACCAAAGGTTATACTTTTAATATTCCCGCATCAGTAAAGGATTTTGCAATTGATAAGGGGAATACACCTTGGGAGTCTAAGCCTAGTAAAGGTTATTTGATGTTAATAAATTCCCCCAATCGTTTTACAGATGGAAAGAAAATCACAATACTTACTGGTAGTGAGTATAGATTCAATTATGCAAGTACAATGACTGCTGTTTCCAATGATGCGAAATGGTCTATTTTATTGAGTTCTAAAAAATTAGCTGCTATCTATGATAATCAAGATTTTAAACAATACAAAATTATTACCCTAGAGTAAGGATTCATGCAATTTGTTATGGTTAAAATATAAGCCAAGTTTAAATAAAGGCTTGGTTTATATTTTTAATGTCCTAACTTTTGAATATAATACAAGTCATTATTATACTGATAGTTATACAGTTATGTGTATTTGAAATTATTGGGAACTTAATTTTTTGGTTTATGAGGTATTCTATTTTCAGTTTAACGGCTTTTTTAGTGCTTTTTTCGTTTTGTGGATTTACCCAAAATGTCGAAAATAATGGAGCAAAATCAAAAGCAGTTCCTTCGGAATACGACAGGAATGCCATAACAGTAATACTACTTGATAATAGTACTCAACACATGCAGGATTTAAAAAATGCTGCTTCTGGAATTGTTGTTCCCAGTAAATTTGATGATAACTTGATTGAAACAAGAATTTTGATAGCAGATACCAATGCTAAGGATATTAGCAAAGCACTCGTGCAGTATGGTATTCCTAATAAAATTTTGGCTAAATGGTTCTCGCGAAAGGAGAATGGGGAATTTGATATGTCGGTTATTCATGAACGGGGAATGTACAATGCAACCGACGATGAAGTGGTTAGAGCATCGGCAAGCAAAATTGGATTAGCAAAACTTAAAGATGCCGGCGAATCACTTATTAACCATAGTTATATACTTGTGCTTGAATTTAAAAATGTTGAAGATGCTCAAAAGAAAGTTGATGCTGGTGTATATTACAAAAAAAAGGGAGGAGTTTTTGTTTTATTGAAGGATAGAAATGGATGGGTCAGTGATGTGAAAGCCTATTTGTATAAAATGACTTTTAACGATTCAGTTATGAATGTTTTTTATAACGATTTATGGATTTATGATGACGATAGTCCGGAATTAAAAGCAACAAAAAAAGCAAAATTCGAACAAACCCAATTTCCTTTGACTTTTATGACTAAATTGAATACATTGGCAGATGGAACTCAGCCTAATTCAAATGTGTTTGGTGCTCCATTAATGCAGCTTACAAGAGATGAACTATTTCAAAAAATGATAAACACCGGGTTGAGTAATATAATTTTTGAAGTTGAACGTAAAAAGGAAGAATTCCGGGTTAAAACGCCCTTGTATGGAACGAGTCCTTTAAAAGCTAAAATAGGCAAAAAAGAAGGACTTTACTCAGAACAACGATTTTTTGTTTTAGAATTTCAGCAAAACCGGAAAGGTGAAACGGTTGCCAAACGAAAAGGGGTGGTTCGTACTCAAAAAGCAATTGATAACCGCGAAGTAGCCACTGGACAAAGTGATAAGTTCACCACCTTTTACCAAACTGCAGGCCTAAGCTTGATGGAAGGAATGTTGTTGCAGCAACGTAACGATTTTGGATTTGGAATATCAGGTGGCTATACATTGCTAGGTGAAATGGGAGGAGTATATTTAAAAGTCGAAGTCAATGTAGGAGCAATGGTTGGACGGTTTATCGATTTAAGATTGACACAGGTAAAAGTATTTGGAACGGTTAATGAAGAATTTAAAGAACATGCTTCACCTTTATTAGGAGCCGATCCTTATGATATGAACTTTACCCGTTGGCAAGTAGGGGTGTCAAAAGGATGGTACTTTGCACGCAACTTTTCAATAGCACCCTTTGCAGCCTATGGCTCAGAAACAGCAAAAGGACAAGACTGGATTGATGCTAATCCAACTACCTTGACAGATAGTGCTTCCATTAGTACAAGTATAATAAATATTGGTGCCTATGCTTCAATGAATGTTACCCATTGGATGCAATTGGTAGGTGGAGTAAATTATTATATTCCATTTGGCAAAGCCTTTGATCAAAAACAAAAAGGTAATCTAGGCAATTATTATACTGATTACTTTATTGATCGCAAAGGAATGTCTATAGATGTAGGACTTAGAGTAGAATTTTAGCCAATTGAAAAATAAAAGGATGTTCCAATTAATGTCACTGTTCATTTCAAAACATCAATAAACTCTACAAAATTAAGAAATCCTCCTACCTTTGCATTTCATTTTTAGAATATGGCAATCAAGAAAAAAACCGATAAACCATCAGGCCGACGTGGCAAGCCCACTCCTTCTTTCAAAGTAACCGAAAACACCTTGCTGATGGATTTTCTCATTAAGAATCTGCCCGACAAAAACAAAAACAACATCAAAACACTCTTGAAAGATGGACAGGTAAATGTGAATGATTTGGTTATTACCAAATTTAACCATCCCTCAACTCCTGGGCAGAAGGTTGAAATCAGCTGGCAAAAAAAACCTTCGAGCATTACCTATCAAGGGTTATCCATTATTTATGAAGACAACCATTTGATTCTGATTGATAAATTCCCGGGTATATTGGCCATTGCTACCGATAAAGGAAACCAGTTGACTGCTTATAACACCTTGAGCAACCATGTTAAAATACAAGGGGCCGACCGTAAAGTGTTTGTGGTTCATCGGCTCGACCGGGAAACTTCGGGGTTGATGATGTATTGTAAGAGCCAATTAATTCAAGCTCAATTGCAGAAAAACTGGCATCAGGTAATTACCGAACGGGCGTATTTGGCAGTTGTTGAAGGACATCCGGAAAACAATAAGGGAACTATTAAGTCGTATCTTAAAGAAAATAAGGCATTGCTCATGTACTCTACTGAGGATGAAACCGATGCCCAATTGGCCATCACCCAATATCAAACCTTAAATACCAATAAACTCTATTCGATGCTAAAGGTTAATCCTGAAACCGGACGTAAAAATCAGATTAGGGTGCACATGCAGGATATCGGTCACCCAATTGTTGGCGATAGAAAGTATGGTTCTACCACCAACCCAATTGGCCGTTTGGGATTACACGCCTGGGTTTTGGCATTCATTCATCCGGTTACTCAAAAACCCATGCGTTTTGAAAGTACCATCCCTAAAAAATTCAGCCAGCTATTTGCTGAAATTACACCGGAAACAAAAGAATAATGCATTAAAAGGTTTTTAAACCGCTTTCAATGAGAAAAATTGAACTTTACTGGCAGATTTTAATAGCTTTTTGTTTGGCTATTGTATTTGGAATCCTCTTCAAAAATGCTGTTCCTTATGTTTCCTGGATGGGTGTGGTTTTCCTGAAAGGATTGAATATGGTCATCATCCCGCTCATAGTAAGTTCTATGATTTCGGGAGTAGTCAATATTGGTGATGCCAAAAATTTGGGACGTGTTGGCCTCAAAACCATGAGTTATTTTATTTTAACCAGTATTATTGCTCTTTTTACCGGACTGATTTTAGTAAACCTAATAAAACCGGGAGTTGGAGCTGAATTGGGCTTGCATCAAAATCAGACCGATATCAATCTAGCTAAAGATACTTTTAGCGGGATTCTGCTCAATATTGTTCCGGGAAATGTTTTTAAGGCAATGGTTGAAAACCAAATCCTTTCCATCATATTTTTCTCACTCCTATTTGGATTCTTTATTACTCAAACCGAGGTAAAATACAAATCAATTTTATCAGAGTTTTTTAATGCAGTATTTGAGGTAATGATGAAGCTTACTATGTTCGTAATCAAGTTTACTCCTTTAGGTATTTTTGGAATTATAGCTAAACTGGTAGCCGAACAAGAAAATTTGGGTGAATTGTTTTCACGACTTGGTTTATATGGACTGGTTGTAATTCTTGGATTGGTAATTCATTCGGGTATTACTCTACCTTTATTGATTAAAGTATTTGCAAAAGTAAATCCAATCAATCATTTTAAAGCAGTGCGCGAGCCTTTACTAACGGCTTTTTCAACCTCATCATCCAGCGCAACTTTGCCATTGACTATGGAAGCCGTTGAGCATAAAAGCGGCGTATCAAATACTATATCATCGTTTGTTTTGCCATTGGGAGCCACAATAAATATGAATGGCACGGCTTTATACGAATTGGTTGCAGCCATGTTTATTGCCCAAGCTTATGGCATTGATTTATCATTTGGCCAACAATTAATACTGGTAGTTACCGGATTACTTGCCTCAATTGGTGCTGCCGGTATTCCTATGGCAGGAATGGTTATGATGTCGGTGGTACTTTCTTCGGTGGGGTTGCCCTTGGAAGGTATTGGCCTGATTTTAGCCATTGATCGTTTTTTAGATATGTTCCGCACCACGGTTAATGTTTGGGGCGATACCTGCGGTGCGGTAATTATTGCTAAATCGGAAGGCGAAACGCTCAAGATTTAACATCCAAAGGATAGAAAACTCATTTTTTTAGTAACCATTTCTTAAAAACCGATTCAACAAGTTCCGAATTGTTTATTTTAAAAAGATGTTTTATAAAACCCTGCCAAATACTATTATTATTCATTGAGGAATCTCCCTCTTCTGCAATAATATGATTTTTATCATGCTTTTTGCTTCAAACATTAAATATCCTTCCTATAATGATTACATATTTTTTCAAATAATTGTAATATAACCATTTTTGATATCCAAAATTACTGTATAAAGCTGTTATATTGCAATATACACCTCCTTATAATTTATCACTTTGGTTGCCCTTGTAAATTCTATTCATTTTTGCCATATTTAAAAATAAACCTTTTAGTAGCTGAAAATAGGGCAATTATGATGAATGGAAATCAATTTCGGAAAATACAATTGAAAGCTAATTATACCTTTTTAATACTATCGAATAATATTAATCTACGGCTAGTTTAAAACTATAATATTATGGAAACGCTAAAATTGTCACTAGTTAATCAAATTGCTACCTTAACATTTACAAGGCCAAATTCCTTAAATGCGCTCAATTCAAAAGTTTTTGAAGAACTTACAGCTACCCTTGATGAACTGGATAAAACTCCAAACCTAAGGGTACTGATAATTACAGGTGAAGGCAAAGCCTTTGTGGCGGGAGCCGATATTGCTGAAATGCATACAAAAAGTCCCGTCCAAGCAAAGGTATTTTCTCAAATGGGACACGATATTTTTTCAAGAATAGAGAATTTTAGAGTACCTGTGATTGCCGCAGTAAATGGGTTTGCTTTGGGCGGTGGATTGGAATTGGCATTATCCTGCGATTTCCGAATTGCATCCAACACGGCTAAGTTCAGTGCTCCGGAGGTAAATTTGGGATTAATACCCGGATTTAAT
>JBAYKX010000046.1:0-38203 GCA_041664345.1 Salinivirgaceae bacterium | reverse complement strand
TTGATGAGGAGTTTATAAAACAGGTACAACATAAAATTAACAGAAGACCGAGGAAGAACTTAAATTTTAAGATGCCAAAAGATGTATTTTTCAAATGTGTTGCATTAGCTTCTTGAATTTACGGGTAACAAACATAATACATCTTATCCTGTTTATTTCCAAAAGAAACGCTAATTTTGGCAGTTATTTTTAGGAAACAAATGGAATCATTTTCAGCCATTAATGAAAAACAGAATAAGAGGAACAATTTTTGATAATACTGTGGCACAAAAGAAAATTTTGGAGTCACAAACTGTATTTTAAGCAAATCGTAGAACCAATGAAACTAAGAACTGAGAATCTAATAAAAAAATATGGCAGCCGAACCGTAGTAAAAGGGGTTTCTGTTCAAGTTCAAAAAGGGGAAATAGTTGGTTTATTAGGCCCTAATGGGGCTGGGAAAACTACAACGTTTTATATGATAGTTGGGTTAATTACCCCAAATGGTGGTAAAATATATTTAGATGATACAGATATTACCAAAGAACCCGTTTACAAAAGAGCTAAGAGGGGTATTGGCTATTTGGCACAGGAAGCTTCCGTTTTTAGGCAGTTGAGCGTTGAAGATAATTTAAAGACAATTCTAGAGATGACCCCTTTAACCAAACATCAGCAAACAGAAAAATTGGAAACTTTGTTGAGCGAGTTTGGTTTGCAACATATTCGTAGAAGTTTAGGCATTCAATTATCGGGTGGCGAAAGACGAAGAACTGAAATAGCACGTGCCCTGACCATTGACCCGGATTTTATTTTACTCGATGAGCCTTTTGCAGGTGTTGATCCCATTGCCGTGGAAGATATACAAGGCATTGTGCAAAAACTCAAAGAAAAAAACATTGGCATTTTAATTACCGACCATAACGTTCATGAAACGTTGACCATTACTGACAGGGCTTATTTACTTTTTGAAGGAAAAATACTCAAAGCAGGGACTGCTTACGAACTATCTGAAGACGAACAAGTACGTAAAGTTTACTTGGGTAAGAACTTCGAACTCCGGAAATGATTAAGTCTTACCTGTTACGAATAATTTATTTACCTTGAATAATTTAATCATGTTAAAGATGCTAACTAAGCCGGGCACATTAAAATGAGTTCAAGCATTGTTTAATCTTTCATGTATAGAACCTAAATGACAAACAGACTTTTACATAGTATTCAATCCGCATTATTTCTATTCTTCTTTTTTCTTATTTTAACCTCAACAGGTCAGGTTACAAGGATACGGGGTATGGTTTTCGATAAAGAAACTAAAGAGCCCTTGCCTTTTGTAAATATTGCGCTCGACGGAACCAATATTGGGACTATATCTGGGTTTGATGGAAGTTTTTTTCTTGAAACCCGTGTTTCAGCCAATAAAATATCGGCATCATATATTGGGTATGTAAAATGGGACACTATAGTTTTATCAGGGACTTATCAAAAGTTTGAGATTTATTTGCAACCCGAGACCATTGAAATAAGTGAAGTGGTGGTTAAACCCGGCGAAAATCCAGCTCATAGAATTCTACAAAATATAATTGATCGTAAGGAGCTGAATGATCCTACCCGAATTGGAAGCTACAAGTACGAAGTATATAATAAAATGGAACTCGATGTAAATAATATCAGCGAAGACTACAAAAATCAAAAAGTGTTTAATAAATTCCAGTTCATTTTTGATTACATCGACACTTCTGCCGTTACCGGGAAAACCTTCTTGCCGATATTTATAACCGAATCGCTGAGCGATTTTTATTATCAAAAACAACCCAAAAAGCAAAAAGAAATTATAAAAGCTAGCAATATCAGTGGGGTTGATGATAATTCGCTGACTGATTTTACCGGTCAAATGTACCTTGATTTTAACTTATACGACAATTTTGTTCCCATTATGGGATTAGATATGGTAAGCCCCATAGCTAATTTTGGACTTATCTATTATAAATATTATTTAATTGACAGTGCTTTCCGCGATAACCATTGGTGTTACCACATTTCATTTAAGCCGAAGCGGAAGCAAGAGCCCACTTTTACCGGATATTTTTGGGTTCAGGATACCACTTTTGCTATTCAGAATTACAAAATTAGCCTAGCCGAGGGAGTGAATATTAATTATGTACAAAATTTTGTAGCTGAACAGACTTATGTTTTGGTAGGCGATTCGGTATGGTTCCCTAAAAAACAGGAATTATTTGTCGATTTTGTGATAACCAACAAAGAGTATGGCTTCTTTGGACGTAAAACCACTTTATACGATAAAATTGAACTCTATCCATTAATCCAATCCGGGTTTTTTTCGAACCAATTAGTTCAAGAAACCATTACAAAAACCGATGCGCTTACTTATTCATCCGACCAATGGCAGGAACTTCGGCCAGACTCGCTTTCGAAAAGAGAACGGGATATTTACCTGATGGTAGATTCCATACAAGAAGTTCCGTTGTATAATTCCATTGTTGATGTTATTAATACTATAGTTACCGGGTATTGGGTAAAAGATTACATTGAAATTGGACCTTATTATACCTTATACAGTTTTAATCCCATTGAAGGCAGCCGGTTCAAATTGGGAATGCGCACCAGCAATAAATTCAGTACCAAATTTATGCTTACCGGCCATTTGGCTTATGGTACCCGCGACCAGAAATTGAAATATGGCTTTGGGGCACTTTATATGTTTAACAAAAATCCTCGGCGGAGTGCCGGATTTAACTATTCGTTGGATTATGAACAATTGGGTACCACCGATTATGCTTTTTTATCCGATAATTTTTTGTCTTCCATATTCAGCCGAAAACCCAACAATAAACTTACAAAAGCTCAGCAATTTTCCACATATTATGAGCATGAATGGTTTCAGGGATATTCCAACAAGCTTAGCTTTTTAAATAAGCGAATATACTCATCGGAAACGGTTCCTTTTATGTATGTAAATGAAGTAAACGACACCATTAGGGATACTAGTTTAATAACTACTGAATTAAGGCTCAATGCCCGTTTTGCATTTAACGAGAAGTTTGTAATGGGCGAGTTTGAGCGGATGAGTTTAGGAACCACATACCCAATCATTAATTTCAGTATTACTACCGGAATTAAAGGTGTATTAGGGAGCCAGTTCAATTACTACAAACTAAACATGAGCTTGGAACAACGGTTCCCCATTCATCCAATTGGCGATTTCAGATACATTATTGATGCCGGGCGCATATTCGGCAATGCTCCCTATCCGTTCCTTCAAATACATGAGGGCAACCAAACGTATGCCTTCGACGACTATGCTTATAATTTGATGAACTACTACGAATTTATCAGCAATCAATATGTTAGCTTAATGATTGAGCATCATTTCAATGGATTATTTCTGAATCATATTCCGTTGATGCGGAAATTGAAATGGCGCGAAATAGTAGAGACCAAAATTTTGGCTGGCGACCTTACTACGCGAAGTTCTGAAGCCATTATGTTTCCGCCAAATGCCAATAATTTGAACAAGCCCTATATGGAGGCAGGTTTTGGTATTGAAAACATGTTCAAGTTTTTCAGAGCCGATGCAATTTGGCGCCTTAGCTATAAAGACAACCCCGAAGTGTTGAAATTCGGCATTTTTGTTAAGATGCAGATAATGTTTTAGCTGGTTAATTGGTTTGTGTTTGGATGCTACCTTTCTATTTAATTTACCTCTTAATTTTACAGAATTTTCTTATATTCGTAGAGGCTTGAAATAAAAGTTGGAATTGGGTATATACAAATGTTACCATTTATTATAAAAACCCGTTAAATCAACTCCCTTATGAAGAAAAAAGGAAATTTGATTTTCGTACTAAGCATTTCACTCCTTTTAATTTCATGCAATGAAATAACAAGGGAAGAATGTAATGTTAACGATGATTATAAATATTTTACATGCCCAACTGGATATGAAACACTCAATGATATTGACGTTCAAAAGGCATTCTGGATTAATATTGATTCTTGTGAATATTCATTTGACCAGGGTTGTGGATTAAAAATTTTAGACACGACATCCTATTTTCAAAAAATTGACACGAATTCATATAATTATTATAACCCAACAGATGATTTTTGGGATTTTGAATCAAACATGGTTGTCGGATTGGCTTTTAGAACAGATTATGGACTTAATTCATATTCTTCGATTTTTCTATGTGTAAATAATCAGACTAAAGAAATATTAATTCGTTGTCAATATGAAGTAAGTGACCAATGCGCAGGATCTGAGATTTATTCTTTATCAATCGCTTATTGGATTTCAATTAAAAAACAATACAAGGATTACAAATTGATTTTTAGTATCGAAAACTCAAACCCATTATAATTGAAATAACAAATGGTAGCATTTATAGTGCATAATTGGAGTGAAAATCTAATTAAACAAAATATAAAATGGAGGTAAAAATGAAAACAGTATTTAGCAAAAGAATTATTATTTCAAGCATTTGCTTAATTTCCGCCTTTTTTTCTTATTCACAGGCATATGTGAATTACTCATATCATTATCAGGAAAAAAACATACTCATTTTTGAGGGATACTTACAAGATTCAGTTAATGGCTTTGATTCTTCATCCTGGCATTGGGATTTTGGAGATGACAGGACTTATGATACTGTAATAATTAATAATCAAGGATTAGGAGCAGTAAATTGTACAATTTCCCACGAATTTATTGTTGAACCAAATAATTATAATGTTTGCCTTGAAGTAAGCACAAATCTTGGAAATTCGGGTACTCAATGTAACAATATCGTAATATCTCCTTGCAGTGGCTTTGAAGTTCAATATTCTATTGTTGATGATTCATGTAATGTAAATAATGAAGATGGTTCTATTGAATTAATGGTAAGTGGTGGAACTGAACCTTATGCTTATCAATGGGAAAATGGGGGTACTTTGAATATTATTAATAACTTACCTGCTGGTAACTACTGTTTTACAGTTACTGATGCTAATAATTGCACCATATCCGATTGTATTGGAATACATCATTATAGTTCGGTAGGGATAAATTATATTAAAAAGGATGTTTCATCACCTATTTCCACAGATGGACAAATAGAACTATCAGCTTATGGTGGAGAATCGCCATATTTATATACTTGGAATACGGGTTTTACAAATAATCAATATATCGGGTTATCATCCGGACTTTACTCGGCTACGGTAACTGATAATAATAATTGTTCAGCATCTACACAAATTGCTATCATTTCCGATTATTTAAGTTTTAATTATGATACATGTCTTTATAATGGGGTAGATACCTCAGCATATAACATTTATCAAATAGAAGCAACCGATGTGCCCGGATTATTATCAATTACATGGCAAATCCCAGGTATGGATAGCTTAATATTTGTTGATGCTGAATATTTATTTGAATATGCAGGATTATATAGCCTGGAATTAATATTGAATTGTCAAAAATCTCAATCTTCGTTATTTGATACAATACAAATTACAAATGAAATGCTTTCTATAAATAGAATAAAGCTTACTCAAAACAATAATTTAGTCAATATTTATCCAAATCCTGCAAATAATAATATAACGATCTCCGTTAACTATTTTAAAAATGAGCCATTAAAATTACATCTATATAATAGTGTTGGTGCGCTTGTTCAGGAAAAAACGATTAATGCTGAAATAATAGATATTTCAGCATTATCGAAAGGGATGTATGTTTTAACCATATCAAGTACTGAAAATGGAATAGTGTTTTCAAAGAAGATAATTATAAATTAGTTGTTATCTGAATTAAAATATCACCTTGTATCCTAAAGTCATCCGATAAATAATTACCAACGCCATCGTTGACTATACCTCAACAAAAAAAGCTTCACTTGGGAGCTTTTTTATTTTTGTATTATTTAAAAATTACCTACCGAATATTAATCAACGAATGGTTTTTTGAATCCAATACCGAAGTACCCGTTAGATAAATATCAATCTCGCGGGCAGCTTCGCGTCCCTCGCTTATGGCATGTACCACCAACGATTGGCCACGGCGCATATCGCCGGCAGCAAATACCCCATCTTTTGAGGTGTGGAATTTGCGGGTCTTAACATTTCCCCTATCATCCAATTCCACTCCAAGTTTATCCAGCATTCCTTCGTGTTGTGGATGTAAAAACCCAACGGCTAATAGTGCTAGTTCACAAGGTATCTCCCGCTCGGTGCCTTTCACCTCCTCGAACCCCGATTTGTTCCAAACAATATCAACTAATTTTACTGCTTTCAATTTTCCATTGGCATCGTCAATAAACTGTTTGGTTTGCACCGACCAATAGCGCTCACACCCTTCTTGCTGCGATGAGCTGGTGCGCATAATTACCGGATATTCTGGCCAAGGCATTTTCTCGTTTTTCCCTACAGGAGGTTTAGGCAACAGTTCAATTTGGGTTACACTTTTGGCCCCTTGCCTAATGGAAGTTCCCACACAGTCGGATCCGGTGTCACCACCACCAATGACCAAAACATTTTTTCCGGTAGCCAATATGGTCTGTTCCATCGGAATTGTATCGCCTGCTACCCGCTTATTTTGTTGCGTCAGGAAATCCATGGCAAATTGAACCCCTTTAATTTCCCGTCCTTCTGCTTTTAAATCGCGGGGAATGGTGGAGCCACCTGTTAATAAAATGGCACTAAATTCGCCTAAAAGATCTTTTATCGAGAAATCAACCCCAACATTGAAATTAGGTTTAAATTCAATTCCTTCTTCGGTCATTACTTCCAAGCGACGGTCAATTATTCTTTTTCCAAGTTTAAAATCGGGTATTCCGTAACGGAGCAACCCGCCAATGCGGTTGGCGCGTTCAAAAACCGTAACCCGATGACCTGCTGAATTCAATTGGCTGGCTGCTGCCAATCCTGACGGTCCTGAACCGACTATGGCAATTTTGTAGTTGGTCCGGATCAAAGGTATATTAGGTTTCACCCAGCCTTCGTTAAACGCGCGTTCAATAATGTTTTTCTCAATCAGCTCAATGGCTGTTGGCTCTTTATTTATCGATAGCACGCACGATGTTTCGCAGGGAGCCGGACAAATGCGTCCGGTAAACTCTGGAAAATTATTGGTTGAAATGAGTATTTTATAAGCCGCCTTCCAGTTTTCCTTGTAAACCATATCGTTAAAATCGGGTATGTTATTACCTAGGGGGCAACCATTGTGGCAAAATGGTACACCACAGTCCATGCAGCGGGCCGCCTGTTTTTCGATGTTGATTTTACTGGCAGGCAGCACAAATTCTTTATAATCTTTTATCCGCTCTTCAACGGGTTTATTGGGGGGCAATTGCCTTTTATATTCTAAAAATCCGGTTGTTTTTCCCATAGTAATTACTTTTATTCGGTTATAATTCCATCTTACACTAACACAGCATCCTCTTTCTTTTTTTGCGCTTGTTTTTTCAGTGCCATTTGGTATTCTTTTGGGAATATTTTAATGAACTTGAGCAACGAATTATCCCAATTTTCGAGAATTTCTTTTGCCCGTGTACTCCCTGTATAGTTGAAATGGTTAGTAATGTATTCACCCAACACCTCTTCATCGTCGTATTCAATGGTATCGTAGTCAGTAAGTTCATAATTCCGGTATTTTTCAAAAGTACCATCCACATCATATAAATAAACTACCCCTCCCGACATTCCGGCTCCGAAATTAGATCCAATAGCTCCCAAAACGATGACAATTCCACCAGTCATGTATTCACAGCCATGACGGCCTAATCCTTCAATAACAGCCGTAGCTCCCGAATTCCTGACGGCGAAACGCTCACCGGCCATACCACGAATATAAGCTTCGCCTGAGGTGGCTCCATATAAAGCCACGTTGCCGATAATTACGTTTTCTTCTGCCTTAAAGGTTGCCTTCCGGTCGGGATAAACCACCAACTTGCTTCCTGAAAGGCCTTTCCCAAAGTAATCATTGGCTTCGCCTTCTAGTTCTAAGGTGATTCCTTTTGCATTAAATGCTCCAAAGCTCTGCCCTGCCGAGCCCCTGAATTTAAGGCTTATTGTATCATCGGGTAAACCAATCCCTTTATATTTTTTCGATATCTCGTTTGAAAGCATGGTTCCAATGGAGCGATCGGTGTTGCAAACTGCGAATTCCCCTTTCACCTTTTTGCCCTTTTCTAATGCAGGTTTGGCTAATTCAATGAGTTTCCAGTCAAAGAATTTATCTACGCCGTGGTCTTGTTCTATTTGTTTATAAAGGCCAACATTGCTGTCGGCAGGTTCTTTGTATAAAATTGGACTTAAGTCGAGGGTTTTTATTTTCCAGTGATCAATTTTGTCTCGCATTTTAAGCATATCGGCCTGACCTACCATTTCGTTAATAGTCCGGAAACCCAAACTGGCCATAATTTCGCGTAAATCGTGAGCCAGAAAAGTAAAATAGTTAACCACATGTTGTGGGTCGCCGGTAAATAACTTGCGAAGTTCTTTATCTTGAGTAGCAACTCCAACCGGACAGGTATTGGAATGGCATTTCCGCATCATGATGCAGCCCGATGCTACTAAGGCAGCAGTTGCTATTCCCCATTCTTCAGCTCCTAAAAAGGTAGCAATGGCTAAATCGCGCCCAGTGCGCATTTGTCCGTCAACCTGCAAGGTTATGCGGTCGCGTAATTTGTTTTTGACTAATGTTTGATGTGCCTCTGAAAGTCCCAATTCCCAAGGGGTACCCGTGTATTGAATAGAACTTACTGGTGAAGCACCTGTTCCGCCATCATGGCCAGCAATAAGAATTACATCGGCATGGGCTTTTGCCACACCGGCAGCTATGGTTCCCACGCCCGCTTTTGAAACCAATTTAACATTGATTCGGGCTTTCCGGTTGGCATTTTTTAGATCGAAAATTAGCTGAGCTAAATCTTCAATAGAATAAATATCGTGGTGGGGTGGAGGAGAAATTAAACCTACTCCGGGTATGGAATGCCTTACCCGGCCAATCCATTCGTCCACTTTATCGCCGGGCAATTGTCCACCTTCGCCGGGTTTGGCTCCTTGAGCCATTTTAATTTGTAGTTCATCGGCATTGGTAAGGTAATTACTGGTTACACCAAACCTGCCTGATGCTACTTGTTTAATGGCCGACCGCATGCTATCGCCGTTAGGAAGCGGTTCAAAGCGGAACTCATCTTCACCTCCTTCGCCACTGTTACTTTTACCGCCAATCCGGTTCATGGCAATGGCTAAGGTAGAATGTGCTTCGTGCGAAATGGAACCAAACGACATGGCACCGGTAGCAAACCGTTTAAAGATAGCTTCAACGGGCTCCACTTGTTCCAATGGGATTGATTTCCGCGTTTTGAATTCAAACAAACTTCGGATAGTGATTGCCTTTTCTGTTTGATCATTAATTTCCCTTGCATATTCTTTATAGGCTTCCAAATCATTATTCCGGGCGGCTTGTTGCAGCAGGGTAATGGTTTTAGGATTGAACATGTGATGTTCTCCCTTTTGTTTCCAATGATATACACCTCCTTCATCGAGCCGGGGTTTTAAACCGGCTTGTTTAGGGAACGCTAACCGGTGACGCACACAAACTTCGCGGGCAATGCCATCAAAATCGATTCCTCCTAAGCGGGAAACAGTTCCTTTGAAACACTTATTGATTACCTTATCGGACAATCCAATGGCTTCAAATATCTGCGCTCCATGGTACGATTGTAAGGTGGAAATACCCATCTTTGAGAATATCTTTAATAATCCACCACCAATTGCTTTTTCGTAATTATGATATGCCTTTTCATTGTCAATTCCTTTGGGAGTTGCTTTGTTAGCTTCCAATGATACAATGGTTTCAAAGGCCATGTAAGGATTTATAGCGTTTGCACCATAACCAATAAGGGTGGCGAAATGATGGGTTTCGCGAACATCGCCCGCTTCAACAATTATACCGGTCCTCACCCGTAACCCATTCTCTACCGTATGGTGGTGAATTGCTCCAACAGCCAGCAGGGAAGGAATAGGAGCATTGTATTTATCTATTTTTCGATCTGAAATGAGCAAGACGTTAAAACCATCACCCATAATTGCTTCATCGGCTTCAGCACAAATTTTATCGAGGGCTTTCTCCAATTCACCGGGCTTTCCTGTGGCTGGATAAATGGCATCTAAAACCTTTACACGGAAATTGGTGTCGTGATGGTTTCGCAACCTTTCCAGTTGATCGTTGGTTAAAACAGGCTGATCAAAAGTAATTTGCTTGCAATGCAACGGAGTCTCAGAAAGCAGATTATGTATTTTGCCAACCGAGCTGTTCAATGACATAACAATCCGTTCACGGATAGGATCAATAGGTGGATTGCTTACCTGTGCAAATTGCTGTTTAAAATAGTTCGATAAATGGCGGCTCTGGTTCGAAAGAATTGCCAGTGGCACATCAGTTCCCATTGAACCAAGCGGTTCTTTGCCTGTTTCAGCCATCGATTGAATAATAAAATTCACATCTTCCTGACTAAACCCAAATGCTTGTTGTTTGGTAAGCAAGTTTTCCATGTCCGATGGATAAGTCAATTCTTTGGAAGGAATGCTATCAATATGTTTTTCGTTCATGGTTAACCAACTCCTGTAAGGGTGGCGTTTAGAGACCTCATCTTTAATTTCCTTGTCGTATAAAATACGCCCTTGTTCCAAATCGGCATAAACCATTTTACCGGGTTGAACCCGCCATTTTTTTATAATTTTTTCCGGTTCAATGGGTAATGCTCCCGCTTCCGACGAAACTATTATTCTATCGTCGTTAGTAAGCACCATCCGCGAAGGCCGCAAGCCATTTCTATCTAAAAGGGCACCTACAATTTTGCCATCAGTAAAACAAATAGATGCAGGGCCATCCCAAGGTTCCATAATGGAGGCATGATACTCGTAAAATGCTTTTTTAGGTGCATTCATTTTGCGGGTTTCGGTCCAGGATTCTGGAACCAGCATCATAAGCACGTGAGGCAACGACCGTCCGCCCATTACCAACATTTCCACCATGGAATCCAGGTTTCCTGAATCGGAATTGGTTTCGTCCATAATGGGACGTAGTTTAAGCATTTCTTCAGGAGTAAATTTGGTGCTTTCTAATAAGGTTTCGTTAGAGCGCATCCAGTTTACGTTTCCACGGATGGTGTTTATCTCACCGTTATGTGCAATGTATCGGAAAGGTTGTGCCAACCGCCACTTTGGAAATGTATTGGTGGAAAAACGGGAGTGTATTAATGCAATGGCTGAATTGAGACGCTTGTCAACCAAATCGGTATAATAACCCCGGCATTGATGTGTGCGGAACTGGCCTTTATAAACAATAGTTTTGTATGAAAAAGAAGTAAAGTAGAATTCTTTACTGTCATTTAGCAGTTGACGGTTTATAGAGTGGGCACTGTATTGACGCAAAACAAACAATTTGCGTTCCAAATCCATTTCAGTTATGTTGCTTTTATGCGAAACAAATAGTTGTTCTATCTTGTGTTCTTTTTGCAGGGCAGTTTCACCCACCACCTGCGAAATTCTGGGCACATCGCGATACCCTAAATTTTCGAATCCCAATTCCGCTACATGGATATTAAGCAGTTTCCGGCATTCTTCGCGAAGTTTTACATCGCCTGGGAAATAAATCATACCTACGCCATACGAACCAAAAAGAGGTAAATTGATTCCAATCTTTTCACATTCAGCACGGAAAAACTTATCAGGTATCTGAATCAGAATTCCGGCACCATCGCCTGTTTCGGGGTCACTGCCAATAGCACCCCGGTGTTCCATATTTTCGAGCATGGTTAAGGCATCCTGAACCAGTTGATGCGATTTTACACCTTTAATGTTGGCAATAAACCCAATTCCACACGCATCGGATTCATATTGAGGTGTGTACATTCCTTTCTGCTTCTGCTCTCCTTGGTCTTGTGTTTCTTTCTTTTGTTCCATAAACCTTGCTCCTTTTTCCTTGTACCATAGCGCCTCAACCATTTGATGTGTTGATTCGCTTCTATTAAATAAATGTTCGGATTTAAAATACCCTTTTTAATATAATTATGCAAAACCTGCACTTTGAACACAAAATAAGCACATTAATTGGTATATTAGTTACAGATTGTAAGTATTTGTGACGAAAAAATTAAAATCCGTATAAATCATTAAGAATGACCTCCAAATAATAAAAGCCTTGAGGCTTTAGCAAACGTTTGAGTGAAATATGACTGTTGGTTTCAAATTAGTAGTTGCACTATTTTTTTGTTTTGGTAAAATATCTATCTAATGAATTTATTAAAATCGGCGAGCATTCTGAATAAGTTCCATCACTTCCTTAATCTTTTCTTCCATTGCAGCATTCCCATCCAACCAATGAATGTTGAACCCTTCACGCTCCATTTTCCGGAACCAAGTCATTTGGCGTTTCGCGAACTGGTGGATGGCCACATTCAGTGTTGAAACCATCGTATTATAGCTGAATTCTTTGGCTAAGTATGGGGTAATAAACTTATATTCCAATCCATAATATACCAACACCTCGGCTGGAACTCCTTTATTGAGCAAGGCTTGTACCTCGTCAATCATACCCTGGCGCAACCGTTGTTTTAACCGTTCAGTAATCCGGTTTTTCACCGTTTGCCGGTCCAGTTCAATGCCGATAATCAAGGAATTGATAGCCGGAAAGTCTAAATCGGTTGTTGGTTGGCTGGCATAATAGGTAGCTATCTCAATAGCCCGAATGGCCCGGTCTTTTGTATCCACATCGGTTTTATTGTGTAACGGTTTCATTTTGGCCAATTTAGCCGTTAGCTCAGGTAAGTCAAGTTGCTCCAATTCTGTTCGTAAAGGCTCGTTATTAGGAACATCAATTAATTTATACCCTTTTAGAACGGCTTCGATATACATTCCAGAACCACCACACAAAATGGGAAGTTTACCTTTTTCACGAATGGCAGTATAAGCTTTTAAAAAATCAGACTGACATTGAAAAACATTGTATTTTTCACCTGCATCTATAATATCTATCAAATGGTGAGGCACCGAAATGCCATTTACAGTGTAATCAGCCAAATCCTTTCCGGTTCCCAAGTCCATTCCGCGGTAAATCTGACGGGAATCGGCACTAATGATTTCACCGTTCAGCTTTATTGCCATATTAGCCGCAAGTATTGTTTTGCCGGTTGCAGTAGGTCCAATTATTACAAGCTGGTCAATTGGTTTTTTGGTCATAGTATCTTTTGTGTAAACAATAAACTATCAGCAAAAATAAACTATTTTTGTAACCGTATTTTAGAAACCAACCATTTTACAGCGTAAAATTCGTTATGGTTTTATTAAAATAAAACTATAAAATTGAATCAACTATTGATGAACTTTAGTCCGATTAAAAATAGAGTGCAAGCCCTTTTGGTTGACCCCAAAAGAGAGTTTTTGGTTATCAAAACTGAAAGCCAAACCAGCACTTCCATTTTGAATAATTTTGTATATCCTTTGATGTTGGTTTTTATTATTACCACATTTATTGGGAGTGTAGTTTTTGGTAATGACACCCTACTCGATGGAATTATCAATTTTGTATTCAGTATTCTGGTAACCATTCCTGCGGTATTTTTATCCATCTATATCGGTATCTGGAGCATGAAAAAGGTTTTCCCTAAAGTTAACTTAAACTATCAGCATTTTAAGTTAAACCTACCGGAATTGAAAATTGAAACACTTGGTCTTAAAACGTTTACACTGATAGCCTATTCTTTAACTCCGGTATATATTTCTATGATTGTTTCCGGAGTATTTCCCGGTTTATCGAAATTGATTAATTTGTTTGGGCTGTATGGTTTTATAGTATATTGGTTAGGAGCTGAAGTTATAATTGACGAAATGATTCCAAAAAACCGAAACCTATTTATTATTCTTAGCTTATCCATTTTTGTTGTCCTGTTTTTGCTTATGAGGTTGGGCATGAAATCACTATTTGAATTATTTTTATAAAGTAACTAACATGAGGGCAACAAGCACTATAAGGCTTAAAAACAAAAAAGCCACCTTTTTATACGAAATTTTGGAAACCTGCACTGCGGGTGTTCAATTGTTGGGAACCGAAATTAAATCAATCCGTAGTGGCAAGGCTAGTTTGACCGAAACCTACTGCGCATTTATGAATGGGGAGCTTTACATCAGGAATATGTATGTTGCTGAATACGAAATGGGTGGTTACGTGAACCACGAACCCCGGCGCGATAGGAAGCTTTTGTTGAACCGTCAGGAATTGAATAAATGGAATAAAAAAATGAAAGAACGGGGTTTTACCATTGTCCCATTGTCTCTTTTTATAAATGCAAACGGAATTGTGAAAATTGATATTGCCTTAACCCGAGGCAAAAAACACTTCGATAAACGCGAAGACATTAAAGCCAAAGACAACAAAAGGGAGATGGATCGGGAACAAAAAGTAAGATAATTACTCACATAGAAAGCGTAATAAAAAAGCTACTTATTAAAATTCTTCAGAAATTATTGATTAAAGAAGAATTCCTGCAACTCATAAATATCTCCAGGGGTAAGGGTCGATTTCATTTCAAAAATAGCGTCTATTGCCTGCTGTAACTCTTCATGCGAAATATACTTATCCTCATTCACATCCACTACTTTGAATTTTTCAGGTATCTCTTTGTTTCCTTGTTCACTTTTTGCAGTGGTTGTTTTTTTGTACAGTTTGACTTCACTCCGTTTCACAGCTTCAGGGTCGTACAGCAATACAATTAGGTGGGCATCCATAATTTTTATTCCATTGGCACCCACGGCAAAAGTACCGGGAGCTGTATTCATTTGTTTATCCATGTAATCGGGAATACCGTCTTTATCCGTATCTTCCGGACAACCTTTATAATTTACCTTAACTTTTTCCGGGGTTTGAGGACATTCATCGTTGAAATCATCCACTCCATCCCCATCTGTATCATCGCCATCGGTAATTGTAAATTTGAGGTTTTTAAAATTTTCTACGGCTGCTATCTCATCGGCAGGTGAAAATAGGTCAAATGTCAACGCAGCATAAGTATTCATTATTAGGTCGTTTTTCCAGCCCGATCCACCCTTAACATTGTCAATGTAATCGGTCATAGTTACATGGAAGGTTGCTCCCAAACGACATTTTACCCTATCCGATACAGTAACATTAACACCTACATCTACCGGAACAGCAAAACTGGTTTTTGAGTAAGGCCCATAACCGTATAAATTCTTTTCCCTCAAATCGGTTTCGTACTTGTAGTCGCGCTGTAAAATATTCCCATATACTCCTACACCTTGCTCCACATCGCGAATGGTTCCATCAGTCCAATAATTATAAACTTGATTGGTTTCATTTTTAAAATCTCCCTTTGGAGTAAATTGTAGTATTTCAGCGCCTAATGAAAAATAGGGATGTATAGGACGTTGACGCTTCAATAAATGGTTAAAGTTGTAATACAACGACACCCCTCCCATAAACATACTAGTTGAAAAGTTACGGGTATTATCTATTTTGCCTTGGTACTCATTTCCAGTAACATTACCAAAAGTACCCTGAAATTCAATATCAAAATTTTTGCTGATGTTTCGTGAGATGGATACCCGATAGGATGATAAGCCATTCAGCGGCCCGCCCATATAATCACTCACTTCACCCATAAAAGTGAAGGAACCCATACCTGCACCAATAATTGGCTTAAACGCACGTCCTTCGGTGATAACCTCCTCTTCGAGCAATAGGGTTTCATAATCGGCATCAAGCTGTTGACACCAACCTTTAAAGGCTAGTAATAAAAAAAGGGATATGAGATAAGGCGCAACTTTCATTCAATGATATGATATGGCTGCGAATTTAATAAAAAGGTTGAAACTATTCGTACCATTTTTGATTGGCTATCATTAATGCTTCTTGCACAGTAATGCGCATTCCGCTATTATAGGCAGCTACAAAGGCATCTTGTATGGGAGTGTTATTCCAAACATAAATCCGATAGTCGCGGGCATCGCGGTATATTCCAAAGTTACCCACGGTATATTTATTCCAACCGTCATGTATCTCTACCTGAACATCGTCGGTAATGTTTAATCGTTTAAAATAGTTTTTTCCAACCAGCTTGTGGCCTGCAGCAATTTGAACCCGGTACGAAACACCATTTTCAGGCAACGGAATTGTAGTAATTGCCGCTAAATTATTCATATATTTAGCTGTTTTCGTCTCCTTTTGTTTTGCCTCTTTTTGTTCTACATCATACAAATTAGGGTTTGCATCAGTAGTTTCAGTATTGGCTATTTGGGTCGCCGTATTGCTTTGGTCGGTATAGGTTTCGGTCTGCAATGGCTTTGTTTCTTGTGGCTGTTCCACTACTGTATTCTGATTGTTAGCCGCAGGAGTAACTGTTTGTGCAACCAAATCTTCACCGGCAAAGGTTGATAAATCAACGGCCCGTTCCCCAATATTAATTGTCTTGGTCCGTTCGTTTTCGGCATACGAAAAAGTACCGGATATTAAAAACGCTTGGTTCGATATTTCACCTTCCGGGATTAATTTATAAGAAACTACGAACTGCGCCTCTGGTGGCATGTTCATCCATAAAAACTTTATGATGGAATTTTTAAAAGTAAAAATCGAGTTCTTGCTTTTAATGCTTTCAGCCCGGTATCCCCGTGGAATTTGTTCCTGAATTTTTCCAAACTCTTTCAATTCGCCTTTGTTAATCATTAAATTAACAATTACCTCATTATTTTCATTAAGGAAAGGTTTTTGCCGAACACAATCAATATTTTTGAGGCTTACATTTTGGTAGGAATAGGTGGTTTGTGCTTGCTCTGCAGTACCTGCTGCGGTTTCATCACCAATAATTAAAACCGATTTTGGAGCAGAACTAATAGTTTGAACTGTATTATTTTCAATGTACGAAAACTTACCTTCGAACGAGAAATTTCCCGAAACGGTTGGTGCTACTTGAATAGCATAAGAAATTATCACCGCTCTATCGGAAGGCACTTGCATCCATTGAATTTTCACTTTTTGATCTTCGAATTTGAATTCACCATTAGCACTTTGTCTGGCTACTGCTGTAAAACCCACCGGAAGTTCTTGTTGAAAGCGGGCAAAACCTTCAATATCGCCTTTGTTAATGGTTATTTCAATTACAAATTCATCACCGGCTTTTGCACTTTCCGGCATGTTAACATCGAGCGTTACCTGACTGCTTATAAAGCTGAATAAAGCTAGCACACCAAGGATTACAGGAATAATTATTGATCTAAACATAGGGCTTATTTATACTTTTAGCCTGAATAATAGTGCTAAAGTAAATAAAAACCTCATAAAATCAAATAGTGTATGGGGTTACGACCTTTAAAGTTGATAAATTGTTAATAAATTATGATAATGATGGGGATTTATGGTCTCATTTCAGAAGAAAAGAGCGAAAATGAATCCATTTCTGCATAGTAATAGGAATTTGTTTACGAATATTGTCGCATACTGGTGGAAAATAAATCGACTACTCTTTTGTTTTTCTATCATACTCGCTTAATTTTGACTGTTACAATTCAATTTCATGATAAATTATATTCCAACTGTTTTTATCATACAAGCCTAAATTTAGATACTTGTGAAATTAATGTCAAAGCCGTACTTTCTTATTATATCGCTTTTTGCCCTTTCAATTCAGTTAAGTTATTGTCAGGATGATACGAATTTTAGCTTTGAAAGTGGGTATGGCTATTTTGAAGGTGTATATATTGGTGGGCGTTATAAATATCAGAAAAGGCTTGAAGCTGGTTTTGCTGCGGGTACATTGAGCTTTGCTTCAAAAAATGGGAGCTACTATTCCATCATCGTTAAAAACGACTTGGGTTTTAATCTTATAAAGAACCCTAATAAACCTTGGTTTAGCTGGTGGGTTTCGGGAAAAATAGTTTATTGGAGATTTGAGGATCCTTATTATATCTGGCATGTTATGTCTTTTGTTCCATCAATTGAAAGGAATTTTAGGATTTCAAATCAATTGGATTTTAGGGTGGGATTTGGACCTTCAATAAAATTAGTATTAGATTTTCAAAGAAAAACTTTTGAAGAGGTAGGCTGGCCCTATAACGTGAGACCCAATTTTAATTTAATGCTTATTTATCATTGTAAATGAAAAAACTACCCGTTATACTTTTTTTTCTACTCATATTATCGTGCGATAAAATTCATTACTATCCCGATAGGCCATTTTATAATGTAAAAACAAAAATTCTGGCTCACCGGGCAGGTTGCGGGTTGAGCTATCAAGGTAATTTGCCCGATAAAGTAAATCATTCGCTTGAATTGGTCGCGGGGGTTGAGGTGGATATTCAAATATCAGGTGACAGGACAATTTGGATTTCGCACAACATGAAATTGCCAGAATGTGAGTCTTTTCATGATGATTGTTTCATAGAATCGACCGACGCAAAGATTGCCCTAATTGATTCCTGCCTAGGGCCGGATCAGGGAATTTACCGGCTCGAATATATTTTTGCTACCATTGCCAATTCTTACCCTCAAAAGTATATCTCTATCGATGTAAAAGCATGGGAACCTTGCAATGTCGGTGATTTGGATGTTGGAGGAATGATGAATGTTGTTGGGGAAGAAATTATTGCCCTTACCAATAAATACGACCTTGGAGGAAGAGTAATGATAGAAAGCGAAACGGCCTCGTTTTTAAACTTTGTAAAAAAACAAAGCAGTGGAATTGAAACCTATTTGTGCACTTGGGGTGATTTTGAAAGAGGAATGCTCATTTGTTTGGAAAATGGCTTTTCTGGAATATCATTTTATTACAAATACAAAGAAGAAATTACCAAAGATCATATTTATATGATTCGCAAAAAAGGACTAAAAATACAACTTTGGACAGTAAATGATACCAATGATTTAAAGGAAGCCTTTTCGCTTAACCCCGATTTTATTCAAACTGATGAAATAGGATTCGCATCAAACTTGGACGAATTATTATTAAAATAATGCTTACATGGTTTCAGGGGCAATTCAAAGTCATTATTGTTTGAAGTCAACAATAAATTCATCAATGGAATTCAATCCCCATTATTGAAATATCATCGAAATAATCGTTGGTTCCCCGATAAATATCCAACTCATCAATTATTTCGTCAATCACAAAGTTAATACTGTGCTCCTTAACCATGCAATCGGCCATGGGCTGGGTACCAAACTGTTCGTTATTGTTGTTTTCTAATTCGGCAATGCCATCGGTATAACAAATCAACTTACTACCCTTGCTAACAGTCAATTTGGCCAAATTAATTTTAGGTATTTCGTCGAACATACCTATTCCCATGCAACCCTCGGAAAGCATTATAATGTTATTCCCCTCTTTATCGAAAAACACCGGTGGATTATGACCTGCATTAATGTATTCCATTTCACGGGTTTGTGCATTATATCGGGCAATGAAAAGAGTAATGAATTTTTCACCATTGGCATTTTCCATCACCCGATCGTTCAATTTATTAACGGTTTGCTGAAGCGGAAGATTTGCTGAAAAAAGCGCCCTTACGTTGGCCTGGAAATTCGACATAAGCAGTGCAGCAGAAATCCCTTTCCCTGATACATCGGCAATGCAAAATCCATATTCGGTATCGTTCAACCGGATAAAATCATAATAGTCGCCACCTACTTCAAAATGAGGTAGGTAATAAGCGGAAGCATGAATTCGATCGTTATTGGGAAGTGATCTTGGATTAGGAATTAGCATGGTTTGCATTCTTGAGGCTAATTCCAGCTCTTTTTTAAAGGCTTCCTGACGCACATTTTCATCCACCAATCGGCGGTTCTCAATAGCTACAATAATAATATTGGCCAATGTTTGGATAAAAAGCAAATGCTTAATGGTTGGACTCATTCCAGCTCTCTCTTCATCAATATCACCAATTATCAGGTAAGCAATTGGTGATTCGTGATGATATACTGGAATAATAACATCGAACAATTCTAAATTTGGATTTAGTGCTACGGAAAGATTGGTTATCTGTTTATAATACAAAAGGTCAGTCTCAACGCGGATACCAGCCGGTATATTGCGATGAATTCCTTCGGACATAATGCATTCCCATTTTTCATTGTAGCGATACATCAGTATTTTACCAATGTTTAAATCATCGCGCAAAATTGAAATAAAATGCTCCAGAAGCTTTTTTACTGGTACATTCTCGTTTATCAACAAGGTAACATGCAGCAGCGCATCCAGTTTGTAATTACTAAACTGCAATCGTTTAAAAGATGCTTTTTCTGAACTTGAAGCCATAAATTTATTACCTACAAAAAACAAAACCAACTGAAAAACAGTTCTTTCGAAATTAGCTTTTAACTCTTTCAGAATATGATTTATCGCGAGTATCAACTTTAATGCGGTCGCCAGTATTAATAAACAAAGGTACCATAATGGTTGCCCCTGTTTCAATGGTTACCGGTTTTAAAGTATTAGTTGCTGTATCACCTTTTACACCGGGTTCAGAGTAAGTAACTTCCATGTCAATAAAAGGAGGCAATGCTACTTCCAATGGCATTTCTTTTTCAGCATGGAACACAATTTCTACCAATTGTCCTTCTTTCAACAATTCATAAGCATCAATAAGTGCTTCGGAAATCGAAGTTTGTTCAAATGATTCTGTGTGCATAAAGTTGTAACCCGCTTCGTCTTTATACAAAAACTGATAAGGTCTTCTTTCTATACGAACGGTGTTAATTTTTACTCCCGAAGTAAAGGTATTGTCAACCACTTTTCCGGTT
Organism: Salinivirgaceae bacterium; assembly: GCA_041664345.1. Taxonomy (GTDB): domain Bacteria; phylum Bacteroidota; class Bacteroidia; order Bacteroidales; family SZUA-534; genus GWE2-40-63. Next base: position 17,406 of record JBAYKX010000046.1, on the reverse strand, counting down.
TCAAGGTTTTTCAATTTGGTACGGACAAATGCCGGCCCTTTTCCTGGTTTTACATGCTGAAACGAAACAATGGTATATAGTTTACCATTATATTCAAGACACAAACCATTTCTAAAATCTGAAGTATCTGCCATAATAAAATCTGTTTTCTGTTTTATAAATTTTTTGCAAAAGTAATCGAAAACCTTAAAAATTCAAGTTAACCCGGATTATTAATGAATAATCCTCACGATTAATCTACAACTCAAAATTTGGTAAAAAAATACCCCAAATTTTGGTTGTAGCTAAATCGGGGTTTTCCGCTTTGCAGCCCTCATGTCTACATACATTCATGCCTTTCGCTGCGCTCAGGTATGAATAAAGCGGGCTAACTTCCGATTCCTTTATAATCAGTACAATAATAAACGCAAAATTTACGTACGGTTATTCCATTCCGTTTAATAAGAATGGGATCCAATTCAATATATGAATTAAAATATTTTGATAGTTCAGGAATCCTATCTCCTGATTTTAAATCATCGGTAAATCGTGGGTGTGAATCAATAAACAGGGCATTTTTCCCTTCCAGCAGCATTAAATTGTCGCCAATATAATTATAGTGTAATGCCTGTTTTCCAATTATATTCCGCCCATATATTTTTTGGTTGGTAAAAAACATTAATTGGGCGGTAGTTTTATAATTATCGGCCGAAAAAATAAATGTTTCGGGATAATTATTTTGTAATTCCATTGTTTTATCTGAAAGTTCTTGCCATCCATACCAGGTATCATCACTTTTAATTGGAATTGGATACCATATAACTTCAACCATTATTATTATATGAAAAACAGCACTTATAAGTATATGCCATTTTATCCATTTTTCGTGGATAAACTTTCCTAGAATAATAATACCTGTAATATAGGTGGGCATCAGCCAATTCAGTTTTACCCAATAGAAAAACGAAACCATGTAAAAACCAATGAACATGGGTATAAAGAATGAAAAGAGAAACCATAATTCGGGATTTATCTGATTCGGTTTTTTAAAGATTCTACCAAAATAACGAAACATAATCCACCACAAGCCAACATATATTATAGGTAACAACAGAAAAAACTGTGTACCAATTAAACCTAAAAAATTAGTGATTGTTAAGCCCGAAATGGTTTCAGCCCTTTCCGATGATTGAAAGGCAAAGGAGGCAAAATGATTGTCGATATTCCATTTAATTACAGGGAAAGAAAAAACAATCATCAACAAAACGGTTAAGTAAGGCCAAGGGGTTTTGAATAAGGTTCGGAATCGGTTGGAAAAAACCAGAAATATGAATAAACCGGCTGGCAAGGCAAGAGCCGTGTATTTACTATCGAATGCTAAACCCATAAAAATACCTGACCATATCCAATACCAATTTTTTTTATCAAAAATGGCGATATAAAGGGCAAGCAAACTCAAAGTCCAAAACAAAAGTAACGGAACATCGGGGGTAGTAACCATTACCAAACTAGATATCATTAGGGTTGCTGTAAATAGAATCCAGGTAGTGTATTTTCGGTTTGAACGAATAATTTTAGAGGCCAGAGCAAAAAATGCCAATTGGGTTCCAAAGGTTACCAAAAAATCGGTGAACTTAACTGCAAAAACTGTTTTCCCAAAAACAAGGCTAAAAAGGTATTGCATGTAAGCTACCATTGGCGGATGGTCGAAATAGGAAAGTGATAAATGCTCGGAATAGAAATAGTAGTAGGCATCTTGAGGCATCATTCCCATCCAGGGCAAGAACAAAACACGCCCAATATTAAAAATAAGAATTATTAGTATTGCTTTTTTCATGATGTTCAACTTGAAAACAAACGCTCAAATATACAACTATTTTTTAGGCGTAATGCAACCATAAAGCCAGACTAAATTTCTGGCTTTATGGTTTCTATATCAAAATTTAAGGGAAAACCCTTTATGAGATTTTTGGTAACAAAACGAAGAACGTTCTAAAAAATCCCAAACTAAGAGTTAGGTGGTTCTTACCCAAATTGAGCGATTTGCTACCACAAATCTGCTCAATCGACTGAACAATTGTAAGTTTCCATAAATTTTCGCTTCACTCAATTTGTGAAAACCAACAATTGCTATGTCGGGGTTTTACCTAAGTAAAGCGCTTTTTCCCCCGAGTCCTCGGGGTCAAATTGCTCAACTTAGGTTTTATTTATTCTTCGATGATTACAATTTTCTCAATTTCATCGCCGCCTCTTATAGCATCAATAACTTCAAGCCCTTCATATACTTTTCCAAAACAAGTATGCTGGCGGTCTAAATGAGCGGTGTGCTCACGTGAATGACAAATAAAAAATTGGGATCCACCGGTATTTCTGCCTGCATGAGCCATTGATAATACGCCCCTGTCGTGGAATTGATTTGCCCCATCGAGTTCACATTTAATGGTATAACCGGGCCCTCCCGAACCAGTTCCTTTTGGACATCCTCCTTGAATAACAAAATTTGGAATCACCCGATGGAAGGTCAACCCATCATAAAAACCTTTTTTTGCTAACTTAATAAAATTATCTACCGTGTTTGGTGCATCTTTTTCATAAAATGAAACCTTCATTACTCCCTTTTCGGTATGAATTTCAGCTTTTTTCATAATTTCAACTTTTTTAATACGATTTGCAAATTTACTTAAAAAGAATAATATATATTTTGTATTTTTAACGACTAGGATGAATATTCAGCCACACAATGGGAAAAATGATAGAAATCGATAGCCAAAAATTAATGGAGCTGGAGCTTTTGGCTTCAATTCCACAGTCGGCTGATAATTCTATTCTGATTTTAAATGCTGAAGGTGTTATTCAATGGACCAATGAAGGATTTGAGCGTTTATACGGATACTCGTTTAATGAATATGCTCCTTTTAATAACAACACCAATTCAAGTTTTATTAAGGTTTTGAGTGAAACCGACCGAAATTTCTTCAAAAAGAATTCTTCCTTTTCGTTTTCCAGGTCGATAATTACTAAAAATGGAACGGTTAAGTGGGTTCAATCTACCCTTTCGCCAGTAAAAAACAAACTCCAAGAAATTGAACGATTTATTGTTATTGAATTTGATATTACTCAGCAAAAAGACATGGAAGAGGAAATGGTGCAACGCTGGGAAAATACTCAAACCTTAACTGAGTATCTTGAATCGGCGAAGGATTATGTGGAAGAACAAATTCAGGAACTAAATGAGCAAAAAAAAGCATTAGAGATAGCCAAAGACAAGACCGAAGAGGTGTTAAACAAAGTATTGCCTTATGAAGTGGCCATTCAGCTAAAAAAGAAAGGCTATGCTACCCCACGCCATTATGGAAAAGTATCATTAATTCATTTAAATATCCGCAACTTTTTTTATTTGGCCGATACCATGCCTATTGAGGAATTGGTGGAGCAAGTGAACGAAATGATGGTCCGATTTGATGGAATTCTAGAAAACCATTTCATTGAAAAGATAAAAACAGTTGGAGGTTCCTATTTAGGAGCTGGAGGAGTACCTTTACGGAATAAAAGTAATCCGATTGACGCCTTGCTTACTGCAATGGAAATGCAGCAAGTTATTATTGAAACTAATACCCATAGAAAACAATCTGGGTTGCCTGTTTTTGAAACAGGTATTGGCATTCATACAGGTAAAGTAATTGCCGGAGTTGTGGGCAAAAACAAATTATCGTATGATATATGGGGAGATACCGTTAACATTGCAAGCACCATTGAAAAGAATACTCCTGAGGGTAAAATATTTATTTCGCAACATACATTTGCTGAAATTTTGGAATTTTTTGATTGTGAACCAAGAAATAAATTAGTTCTCGGCTCCAATGATGAGTTATTATTATATGAAGTAATGCGCATTAAAAAACAATTTGCCAACGATGCCCTTGGTTTATTTCCGAATGCTGTATTTTTGCAAATTCTTTCAAAGCTTTAATTAGGATGCTATTCAGGAAATATTATCTATTTGCATCAATTTATGTTGGAATCCTTGGGTTTTCTTTACTATTAAATTCAGTGGCAGCTCAGAATTGTTCGTACGAGAAAAATGAAATTGATGCAGTGACAGAGCTAACTGTTAAAAGGACTGCAGCGGAAATAATGCTTCGCATAAATGGTCAGCCGGTTTTTGTAAAAGGACAATCGATTGGCGACAACAAATACCTTAAGATACAATATTATAGGTATAGCAATTACGAAATACAAGAAGATAGGGAAATATCCTTTGTATTAAGCAATGAAGAAGAAGTGACCATTTTTCCACGTTCAATGCCTGTTGATTCCACAAAAATGAGTGATTTTTCTGAACTATCATCCTTATTGATATTCAAACTTTCAGCCGAGCAATTTCAAAAACTTAAAGAAACACCGATAACCGTTTTCAAATACCATTTAATTTCCGGATTTGTTGAAGAACCTATCAAAGGATCGAAGCAAAAAAGTATTATGGAAGTTTTAAGATGTATTGAATAAAATCATGTTTCCTTTCAATCAAATTAATATATTTGCATCGTTATTTTAAATTATCACAAAATCACTAATTATAATTAATAAATTAATATTATGGCTGAAAAAATTTTTGACAAAGTAAAGCCAGGAGTTGTTTCTGGTAAAGATATGTCAGAAGTATTCCGCATAGCTAAAGCAAATAATTTTGCATTGCCAGCGGTAAACGTTGTGGGAAGCGATTCAATTAATGGAGTAATTGAAGCGGCTAAATTGGTCAATTCACCAGTAATTATTCAATTCTCAAACGGAGGTGCCCAATTTAATGCGGGTAAAGGTTTAAAACTTGATGGCCAACAGGCTCCAATTTTAGGAGCAATTTCAGGGGCTAAACATGTTCATTTGTTGGCCGAAGCTTACGGTGTTCCTGTTATTTTGCATACCGACCATGCTGCAAAAAAATTATTGCCTTGGATCGACGGTTTGCTTGATGCCGGAGAGAAACACTTTAAAGAAACCGGGAAACCGCTATTTAGCTCCCACATGTTAGATCTTTCGGAAGAACCTTTGAAAGAAAACATTGAGATTTGCCAAAAATACTTGACCCGTATGAGCAAAATGGGTATGACTCTTGAAATTGAGTTGGGTATAACTGGAGGTGAAGAAGATGGCGTGGACAATAGTGATGTGGATAACTCAAAACTTTATACCCAGCCCGAAGATGTATCATTTGCTTACGAATCGTTAAGCAAGATTTCTCCTAACTTTACCATTGCGGCATCATTTGGAAACGTTCATGGAGTTTACAAACCAGGAAATGTGGTTTTGACCCCAAAAATTTTGGACAACTCCCAAAAATACATCCAAGCTAAATTTAAAACCGGCCCAAATCCAGTTAACTTTGTGTTCCACGGCGGTTCTGGTTCAACCCATGCCGAAATACGTGAAGCCATTAGCTACGGAGTAGTTAAGATGAATATTGATACCGATACCCAATGGGCAACATGGGAAGGTGTAATGAACTACTACAAAAAGAATGAAGGTTATTTACAAGGCCAAATTGGTAATCCTGAAGGTAGCGACAAACCAAACAAAAAATATTACGAGCCTCGCGTTTGGTTACGTGCCGGACAAGTTACTTTGATTGATCGTTTGAAAATAGCATTTGAGGATTTGAACTGCATCAACAGGAACTAATTACGGTTTTAATATAACATGAAAGGCTGAAAATTAATTTTTTCAGCCTTTTTTTGTCAGGAAATCCGCATTTAAAAACCCGCCGCGGTGGATTTAACTTGAATAGCCCCGGCTGGTTGCTGAGCTTAATCGAAGCATAAGCCGGGGTATATGAATTTTCTGTATAAATCGGCTCAAGCACTACCTTTTAATTGAAATTATGCTGAACCCATGCGCCGAAAATGGGAATTTAATATTGAAATTCTTATAAGCGATTTCCCCGCTCCCCCGGATTTGGTTTGGACCATGTTAATTTCAGTATAAGTTAAATTTGTGACTTGAAGTAATAAAGAAACTATTTCTTTACTTTTTCCTTGATAAAAAAGTAACAAAAAATCAAGACAAAACAATGCTTCCACCCGCTCTTCCAAATAGCAAGCCCCACGGCAAGGTAAATGAAACTCAATTTTTGGTATATTTCTACCATGAAAATCAATTGAATTAAAAATTTCCGTTTCAGAACGCCAGCGCCCTTGCACGTGGGGCTAACCATTTGAAATTCATTCCACCGCCCGCCCGCAGTTTTGTCAGGCCACCGCACCGTTCTTATCTAATATTTGAACATGATAGTGTTCCTGAAATTGGATATAGGGAATATTTGGTAAGCAGGTAGATATACTCAGCACCTCAAAAAAAGAATTAGCTCTTTTGTTTGTGCAACTAGTTCTTGCCTTATTTTGGACTTCTTGTGTCTTCTTTTACTTTAACCTCTTTATCGTCTTTGTAAACTGCTTCGTAAATTACTTGTCCCCTAATTTCTAAATATTTAACGGTTCCATGCTTTTTACCATTCTTATATTCAATTTCGCTTTTTAACGGTCCTTCTTTATACCAAGTTTGCCACAACCCATTTTCTCTGCCCGCTTTGTAATTCTCAAGCCGGAGCATTTTATCGTATTCATTGTAATATTTCCAGAGGCCGTCTTTAAATCCTTGAGAATAATTGCCTTCAATGATCTTTGTATTGTTCTCACGCCATGTGAGATACGGCCCATTCAGGATACCCAACGAATAATTCTCTTCCATCCGTTTTGTCCCATTGGCATACCAATAAGTAGCCTTACCATCTTTCAGATTGTTTTTATAAGAAAGCTGATAATCCAATTTTCCATCTTCGAACCAGGCTTGCCAAATGCTATCCATGGTTCCTGTCTTGAAATAACCCGTCAGTTCCAACTGCCCATTTTCAAACCATCGTTGCCAAAAACCCGTTTCTTTACCCTCCACAAAATTACCTTCGTGCAGCTTCTGTTTGTTTTCAAAATATATCACCCAATGGCCCGACCTTAACCCATTTTTATAATCTCCTTCTTTCCATATCTCACCGTTATCGTACCAAAATACCCAGTGACCATCCATTTGATTGTTCTTGTAAAAGCCTTCGTTACCTTTTTTACCAGAGGTACGCCAATAGGTCCACAAGCCATCTTGAGTATCGTTTACAAAATTTCCTTCAATATCTAATTGACCCTTTTCGTGCCACCAGGTAGCTTTTCCATTTTTTACATCTTGATTAAAATTAATTTCGCTGGCTTTTTGACCGGAAGGGAACCAATCAACTTGTATTCCATTTTTCTTACCCTTTGAATAAGTAACCTGTAATTTGGCCTTTCCATCATGGTACCAATAGTTCCAAATGCTGTCTTTTTCACCCGATGCAATAATACCTTCCATTTCTTTTTGACCGTTAGGATAATATCGGATGTTGAGGCCATTATCGTAATCAATTTCGCTCAATAAATTTCCTTCACGAAAGTAGGAAAGCCATTTACCCACTTCAATTCCATTCAAATAATGACCCGTTGACCTTACTTGCCCATTACTATAATATCGCTTCCAGAATCCGTTAGGTAGCCCCAATTGGTAAGGTCCGGTTTCTTCAATAGTTCCATTCTGATAGTATGAAGTAAAAATTCCATTGCCATCAATCACTAATTGTTTACCCTCTTTATCCCAATAATTTAGCAGAAGAATAGAATCATGTCGAAATTGTTCTTCTTTTAACTTATTCACTTGACCATTATAATAGCACCAAATACTATCTTTTTTACCTGATGTATAATAACCGGTAACTTTTGGTAACCCATTCAAATAATTTTCAAAATAACTTCCGTTTAAAATGCCGTTTTTAAAAGTTCCTTGGTTTTGTATCGTTCCATTTCTAAAATAATAGGTAAGTTTTCCATGCACCACTCCTCGTTTAAACTCAGTTTCTTGCAATTTAATCCCCAAACTGTCGTAATAAATCCATAATCCTTGCTCTACCCCACGCTCCGTTATTCCTGTACTTGCCAATTCTCCGTTTGAATAAAAAGTGTTGGTTTTTTGCTGAGCAGATAAGGTCAGATTTATAAGGCAACTAATTAATACCAAAATTCTTTTCATCTAAAATTCAATTATTATTTCTATTCACAAATATAGAACAGATTAAATATTAAAATGAGTTGGAAAAATAATTATTTATTAGTTATATTTGCAACCGCAAAATGGTGGATGTAGTTCAGTTGGTTAGAGCGCTAGATTGTGGTTCTAGAGGTCGCCGGTTCGAACCCGGTCTTCCACCCAAAAGCCCCGGTGAAAGCTGGGGCTTTTTCATTGAATACCAATTTTCTGTTTGAAACTCTGTTCATAAAAGAGCAAATGACTGTTGTTTTAACTTATGCAATTTAATTACATTAGCTCTATAAAATAACTGAATCTATGGTTGAACACCCCATCTCAATTGATACAATAAAGAGCTATAAAGATATCATGCATAGCATTTCCCGGATGCAAAATGGTGAGATATCGAAGATATTAAGTAAAATGGGAATTGAGTATCGCTTGAATTATGGAGTTTCAATTCCCCATTTAAGGCAATTGGTTACTGGTTTTGAACCCAATAATGAATTGGCTTTCATCCTTTGGGAAAAAGATATAAGAGAAACAAAAATTCTTGCCTCCATATTGTTCGAAAATAATACCATTACTTTTGAACAAGCCATTGAAATTGCAGGCAAACTGAATAACCACGAACTGGTAGAACAATTCTCAAGAAACTTATTTTCAAGATTACCTTTCTTAATATTATTGATGGAACAATGGCTTGAAGGTACCGATTGGGAAAAGATGTTGGCTCTTTATTCTGCCGGTTGGTACACGAAGCATCACGATGGATCCATTGACATAATTAAAAAACTTTGCTATTGCTATATCGATAAATTGAATGCCGTTGAAAACAATCCATTGCATCAATCGCTACTTTTTATATTGCAAAGCCTATCAATGCATTCTGAACTAATGCGGTTGGAAATAAAAGAAAAGGCTCAGCAACTCATGAGTTCTGAAAATTGTTCCATACGCCGATTAGGGGAAGAGTTTCTTTGGTTGAACGTTAACTAAATCTCTTTTTGAAATTATAAACACAATGGGAGATTGATGTCCAGAAAATATTCGGTCTGATTTTTGAAAAGAAATGGGGACAAAAAAATAAAAAGTTAAGCCCACAAGTTAAACTAAAGTTAAACCCAAAGGCGGATGTAAAATTCCTGAAGTAGCTCTTTAGCCTATTTTTCGGTATATGTGGGTAACATCCAATCTTTGAGATAAAACATAAAACTATGAAATCGTCAAATCCAACGTTAAATCAAAAATTAATTCGTGATTTTACATTCCAACGAACGGAAGCAGGAGTTATGACCGTTCAGGGAACAGTTAATAAAATAGCTGTCATGCTTCTTCTGGCATTGGCCGGAGCATTCTTTACTTGGAGCAAATTTTTTGCAGCAGTAGAATCCGGAGCCGGAACTTCCTCCGTTATGGGATGGATGATATTTGGAGCCATTGGTGGCTTGGTTATGGCTTTAATAACTGTTTTTAAAAAGGAAAAAGCTTCTATTTTTGCTCCTATTTATGCGGTATTTGAAGGTTTGTTTATAGGTGCAATTTCCGCATTTTTTGAATCAATGTATCCGGGGTTAGTATTAAGAGCCGTTTCCCTAACTTTTGCAGTGCTTTTTGCCCTATTATTTGCTTATAAAACAAGGATTATAAAGGTAACTGACAAATTGAGAGCCGGAATTTTTGCCGCTACTGCCGGAATTGCAGTTGCCTACTTTGCCAGCTTCATTTTGGGACTTTTTGGCATAAACGTAGGTTTTATGCACGGAGGAGGAACTATCGGGATTGTAATTAGTTTAGTAATTGTTGTTGTGGCGGCGCTGAATTTAGTGCTTGATTTCGATTTTATCGAAAAAGGATCGGAAGCCGGATTACCCAAATATTTTGAATGGTATGGAGCTTTTGGCCTAATGGTAACCTTAATTTGGTTGTATCTCGAAATACTTAGGTTATTATCCTACTTAACCGGGCGCGATTAATACATAAAGCATTCATAGAGGTCAGTAGATAAATACATAACACGAAAACAATGGTGTTTGTGTTTCTTGTACCCCTCTGCCTGTCGGCATCTCCCCTAGGTTTAGGGGAGAACGCATCAAATAAGCAACACTGCCAGGACTATACATGCAATTAGCTACCGACCTCTATGATTTTACTTTATAAATGATTGGAGCAAAGCAATTTCACCAGCCCATGCCTCTTCGTCAGGAGTTTCCAAAATTAGGGGAATACCATCAAAACGTGAATCAGCCATAATTCGCTCAAAAACAGCTATACCCAAAAAACCTTTTCCAAGTAATTCATGCCTGTCAACGCGGGAACCAAATTCTTTTTTTGTATCGTTCAGGTGCATTCCTTTTAAATAGTTGAAACCAATCAATTGGTTGAACTTTTCCCATGTTTGGATGAAACCGGTCTCTGTTTTCAAATCATAACCGGCAGAATAAGCATGGCAAGTATCAATGCAAACTCCAACCCTCGATTTATCTTCTACGTGTTGAATTATAAGCTGAATCTGTTCAAAAGTGAAACCAAGGTTTGAACCTTGACCTGCGGTATTTTCAATAACGGCAGTAACGCCCCTGGTTTTATTAAGGGCTATATTAATACTTTCAGCAATTGTTTTTAAGCAGGTTTCTTCATCAACTAGGTTTAAATGGCTTCCGGGATGAAAATTCAATCGGTCGAGGCCCAACAATTCACAACGATGCATTTCATCAAAAAATGCGGTTCTCGATTTAGCAAGAGCCTCAGCTTCGGGGTGTCCCAAATTAATTAAATAGCCGTCGTGAGGTAGCACTTGATGAGGCTCAAACTTCAGTTTTTCACAAGTATTCCTAAATAGGCTAATTGATTCTTTACTCAATGGATTGGCGACCCACTGACGTTGATTTTTAGTAAATAACGCAAACGCGTTTGCTCCAATATTAGCTGCGTTAACAGGGGCATTTTCGACCCCACCGGCTGCACTGACATGCGCTCCAATATATTTCATACTCTTCGTATTTTTTAGCTTGATAAATGTAACAATTTCTTTCAGTAGAGGTTTTCACATAATTAATTTTCTTTTATTACTTTTGCCGTTTCACTTTTATAACCTAATTAAACAATAGGTTATGAAGCAATAAAAAAAGTTTAACTAATAACACAAAAATTGACCTTTATGGCAGCTACCAATGACGATTATAAATTTGATTCTGTTGATTTGATTTTTTATTTGTGGGACCGCAAACGGCCTATTATCATGTTCACTACGTTAGCAGCAGTGGTTTCAATACTCGTTGCTTTATTAGTCCCCGTAAAATATAAATCGGAAGTTATTTTATTTCCAACGGCTTCAAGTTCTGTATCTTACGACCTTTTATCAGTAAATATATCGAAAAAAGATATTCTTAAGCTTGGCGAAGATGAGGAAGTGGAACAAATGCTTCAGGTGCTTCAATCCGACGAAATCCGGGATCGGATTATTGCTAAGTATCATTTGATGGAGCATTACAAAATTGATTCAAACAGTAAGTATCCACAGACCACTTTGTATAAAAAATTTGCCAAAAATATAACTTTTACACCAACCAAATTTTTATCGGTAAAAATATCGGTGCTCGATCAAAATGCTAAATTGGCAGCAGATATAGCCAATGATATAGCCAGTTTGGTTGATACAGTTCGGATAACCATGCAGAAAGAAAGAGCATTGGAAGCTTTGAATCTGGTTAAGATAGAATATTTGTTGGTACAAGATAGAATAAAATTGTTAGAAGATTCCTTGATGGTTTTTAATTCAATGGGAATCATTCAATTTGAAAGTCAAGTTGAACGGCTTACTGAGGCTTATGGCAAAGCATTAATTGAAGGGAATAAATCGGCTGCTGATAAAATTCAAGAAAAGCTTGAACTTTTTTCTAAGTATGGTGGTACTGCTATGGCACTCCGACAAAACGTCTTTCAAGAAAAGGAATTGTTAAGCAACCTGCAAGCCAAATATTCAGAAGCAATGGTAGATGCTACCCAAAAGTTACCCACCAAATTTGTGGTTAACAAGGCGGTTAAAGCTGAAAAAAAATCGTACCCCATCCGATGGCTCATTGTAGTTTTATCAACCCTTTCAACTTTTATTTTAACCGTATTGCTGTTGGTTGTTTACGAGTCAATTGTTAAACGGATGAACGAGATAAAGGCTCTAGATGCTAAATAAGGTGAATTTAATGCCTAGTAAAAATTGGTGGGTTTACGCCTTGGTGATTCTTTTTATTGCCGTTAATGGGGTGCTTATTTATAAAGAGTTTTTTTTATTCAGTATTTTGCCCGTTGCACTGTTGTTGGTAGTGGCTGCTTTTTTTTCAATGGACAAATTGCTATTGTTACTCGTGTTTTTAGTTCCGCTTTCCATTCCTTTATCGGAACTGATTCCCGATTTGCCGATTGACATGTTTTTACCCACCGAACCCTTGCTGGCTGGGTTACTCTTACTATTTCTAATAAAATTATTTTTCGACAAATCGTTGCCCATTGCCCTTGTTAAGCATCCGGTATCTATCGTCATCTATTTTTATCTTACATGGATGCTTATTACTACCGTTACCAGCACCATGCCCTTAGTTTCTATCAAATTTTTTGCCGCTAAGCTGTGGTTTATTGCCGCCTTCTTTTTTTTAGCAACACAACTTTTTAAGGCACAAAAAAACTTTCGAAAATATATCATTCTGTACGCCGTTGCTTTAGTTATTGTGGTTATTTATGCGACCATCCGGCACTTAAAATACGGCATTTTTGATGAAAAAATTGCCCATTGGTCTGCTAATCCGTTCTATAAGGATCATACCTCTTATGGAGCCATGTTGGCTTTTTTTATTCCTCCACTCATTGGAGTTACCTTTTTTAAAGGTTATGCTCCACGCACCCGTTTCTTCTTTGCCATTATACTTTTATTTTTGATTATCGGAATCATCTTTTCCTATTCCAGAGCAGCCTGGATAAGTTTAATTGGAGCTTTTGGTATTTGGGTCCTGATAAAGTTACGTATTAAATTTTGGGTTATTGTTTCTGGAATTACCTTAGTAACTTTAGTCTTTTTATTAATTGGAAGTTCCTTGCTTTATAATTTGAAATCGAACAAGCAAGATGCATCCGCCGATTTGATTGAGAATGTAAAATCAATTTCCAATGTATCAACCGATGCTTCAAATCTGGAACGGTTAAACCGATGGAATTGCGCTCTTAAAATGTTCCGCGAAAAGCCAATTTTTGGATGGGGACCCGGAACTTACATGTTTCATTATGCACCGTTTCAATTATCATACGAAAAAACCATAATAAGCACCAATGAAGGGGATATGGGTAATGCGCACAGCGAATATTTGGGGCCACTTTCGGAACAAGGGTTTTTAGGTACCCTGTTTTTTTTACTGATACTTGTTTTTACCACAATTACCGGAGTAAGAGCTATCAGGAATACGCAATCAATAGAATTGCGGATGCTGGGACTTACTTCCATTGTTGGGTTATATACCTATTATTTCCATGGAATATTAAATAATTTTCTTGATACCGATAAAGCATCGGCTCCTTTCTGGGGTTTTACCGCTATTTTAGTAGCTATTGATATTTATTACCGGCAGGAAAAGACAATTTCAAAACAGGGTTAATTCTTAAAGGAGCAATTTTTACTGCCGATATAAACAGTAACACTTTGTATTATTAAAGTTGTTTCTGCTTGCTACAAACTCATGTTATTCTTTAGCTATCCTCTTTTTTAGCACTTCGAAACGCGATTTAAAACCTACACTGTTGTAAGGTATTTGTGTTTCAATAATGGCAAAAACCTCATTTTTTAATTCCGGGTATTTTGGTAAAAGATTAAAAAGTACCGTCATACAATTTGCTTTAACAGCCACCGGTTCTTTAACCCGTTCTATCATTTTTAAACAGAAATCGAGGGTTTGCCCTTCCAGGGATTCAGGAATTTTATGCAACATGAGCACTTTAGCCAAAGTACGACGGATACTACTCGATTCGATGGTTGAAATTGCAGTAATTATTTCAGGAATATATTCATCTAAAATTCCAGGAAACTGATCGGAGAGTTTTTCCAGTACCCAAGACGATCGGGACGAAACTTTTTCCTCCTGCGAAAGGGTAATTTCCACTAAGCAGGAAATTGCCCCTGTTTGGCCCAACGCCCACGAAGCAACTAAATCAATATTACGGCGCGAGAGCTCAGCCATAAGTTGTTCCGCCATCTTAGATCTCATTTGTGCCGTCACTTTAACCGGATAAAATCAATTTCAAATTCTAAAACCGGAACCTTGCTTTTTAAGGTTCGGCTCACCGTTAATATATTGGATAAAGGTATCTTCCGCCCTTTGCATAAGGTTTTGAAAATTTTCATTGCTTCCGCGTCTTTAAAATACGCTATTCCCCGGCACAGTTGATTCCAGCTTAATGCCATATTTTCCATCCATTCTGAGAGTGTTTGAAGCGTCTGGTTTATTTGCATTTCAGTAGTTGCTTCTTTATTTTGCCATTGAGTGGAAACGTTCAGTAATTGAAAGAAATACATACTTTGGTACGAAATAGTTATTTGGCAGGCCTGTTCACCAAGTAAAGCAATGGATTCCGTTGTAATTTGCAATTCAGGAATGGCAGATTCCTGGTTTGGTTTTATGGCAAATGCGGCACCCAGAATCCCAGTTAAATGTTGGTTTTCAGTTTCCATAAGTTGCATTGGCAATGCTCCATTTGAAAACAGGTGTGATTCAATTAATAATTGCAAGCCAGGTATTGTGATTGCATTATTAATTAAAAATTGTTGTTTGATAAGGTGTTTACTTTCAAGTCCGCACCATTGCATAGCCTTATTAACCGTTTGTTGCACCTGATTCCATTCTTCAGGCACCGACACTTTTTTTACCGATGAACGAGCCTCACCCAGATAGCAAAAACGCGCATCAACGGTATCAAATATTTTGCAGATAAAATGGTCGGAAACCAAGCTTTTTAGATTCGTTCCTGCCACTGCGGTAAAATACCCGGAAATATGCTTCTCACTTTCTGTTGAATGGAACCAAGTGGTAATCCAGTTTATTTCTTCAAAAGTTTGTTGGTGTGCTTTTGCCCATGATTTGTAGTTTTTTAGTGAACCACAGATAGTTACTGAAATAGGAGAACAATTTTCATTATAAAAGAGCTCATTCATTGATTCTGAAAATGCCTGAAAATCGCCTACAGCAATGTTTTTAAAAAACAGATAGGAAAGGGTTGTATTGAAAAAGGGTATTTTTTTTTGTTGGATGTTAGTATTCATGGTGCTAAATTTTGAGCTTCTAAATTAAAACTTAATTTAATGAAATCTACGATTAATTTGCAGATGCAACGCTCAAACAGTTTAGCTTAAAATTATAGTTGAATCGGTATCCAAGCTGGCAATATACTTTTATGCTCCGGTATTTTAAACCGATAGGCTGCCACTAATTGAAATTTGCCACTTGAATAGCCCAAGTTCATATCCTGAATAGGAGAAGGAGTTTTTGAAAAAAGATTGGTATAGTTGAAGCCAACAAAAAAAAGTTTGCTGTTGTATCCGAACCCAGCACTATTTAATAGCGTAAAATTCAGTTCCATGGCTGATATTTCTTCATCAATCAAAGGGGTTAGCTTAGTTTTACCATAAGAAATTCCGGCTAATACCGAAAAATTGAAAAAGAAGTGTTCTTTTAATACATAGGTAAATGCATAGCCCCCTTCAGCGCCAACTTTAAACAAGCTGGAATGATTGAAATCGATTCCCTTGTAAAAGTTTGAATCGGAAATATTTGTTGGGATAAACGAAGAATCAGCCCGCACCTCATTCCGGATAATTGAACCACCAGTTAAAAAGGATCCTGCCGTTTTTTTCTGCCATTCTTTTTGCACAAAGGATGATTTATTAGAATACTTTTCAGAATTAAATAGGTAGGAAAAACCCACTCCAAAAGTATTGGTTGTTATATCATTTCGGACATAATGATAGTTATCATTATCATCCCAATCGGTAATCATTTTTGCACTATTTTCGAGATAATACCCCGTATAAATCCCAGAATAAAGGTTTATGGTTAAACGGCGCATATAAATTGCCGTCTGAAAATCAATACTTCTTTTGGTCTCATCTACTGAATCGGATCGGTTTTTAAGCCCCAAACTCAAACTAAAATTAAGCCAACGGTAGGCGGCACCAAATCCAATTGCATTGCTGGGTTTTGATTTATAAACTAGGGTTTGATTCAACAAGGCATCGTTAATTTCAAAATCGGAATATTTATTGGTGACTAAAAATTTAAGTGTTAAATAATCCCCTAAAGGGTCGTAGTACAATGAATCTTTTGAATTCGAAAAATTCGTTTGAAGCTCCTGTTGGGCATTAGCAAAACCAAACCAACCGATAGATAGAAGGAATAAAACAATACGGTTCAAAACATGCGGCGTTTAGGAATGGTTGCTACAAAATCTTTGAGGTAGAATGGCTCAAAATAGGCAACATCCACAAATTGCTTATTATTAAATGCTTCTTGCGCCAGTGCTGCCATGTATTTGGCCGATGGGTATATATTATCAATAAATTGAGCATTCCGATTCAAGAATAATTCACTGCATTTGGCAGCACCATTTCCAAAAAAAGCCACCTGCTGTTTGGCTAAAACCTCTAAATAGGAATTGGAATCAATTACTTCAGCAATAGTTCCTCGTTTTTCAGTTAAATTATAGTCAAACAACTCACTATAAACTTCCATCCTACGGGCGTCAATCATTGGGCAAAGTAGAACGGATGAATCGGTCATGGATTCTTTTGCCATTAATGCCATGGCTTTAAGGGTATTTACGGCAATTAAAGGCAGTCCAGCCGCATAGCATAACCCTTTTGCCACCGAAACACCAATACGCAAACCGGTATAAGAACCGGGTCCCTGACTCACTGAAACCGCTTGCAAATCTTTAACTTGTAGCTTATTCGATTTTAATAGTTCATCAATAAAAACAGTAAGCAAGCTTGCATGTGTTTTATCATCAAAACTTTCTCGGCTATCAATAACCAAACCATCAGAAGCTATTGCTACGGAGCATACCTGAGTAGAGGTTTCAATGGAAAGAATGTAAGCCATTGTATATAAATTTCGGGGGCAAACTTACGAAGAAAAATAAAGTATTTATGAATTTTAAGGTTTCAAACAATATTTTAACGTGAGTTCGACCTAAGCAACCAATTTAAGTCTTTTATTATCAACAATATCAATATTAAGGGATGGTTTTTTAGGTAGGAAGTGATATGCAATTAGTCCCGAAATTAGGTTTGCAAGA
>JBAYKX010000045.1:0-40590 GCA_041664345.1 Salinivirgaceae bacterium | reverse complement strand
TTTTCTGAAACTGAAGCGTGTAATATTCCCGCAATTAAAAAACCTAGCAATAAGTAAGGAGCCATTTCACTTAAGATAGTGATAAACTCTTTTAAGAAACCAACCATAAAATCTAACATAGTAATTATTTTTTATATAAATGAAACTACCAACATAAACCGGATATTGTAATCTATTGGATTAATACCCATTCGATTCTAAGTGTCTGAAACCTGCCTCCTGGCAGGTGAGGTATAATCAAATCGAACCATATACTTTGCCCGAAATCAGTTCAACGAATCAATTTTACCTCACACAATTTATGGCTCGCTGATTTAAAAAGGACAAATATTGCAACTTTTTGTTGTATTAAAATTAATTCACTTCTTTTAATCCAAAATAGTGCTATGAATTTATGCAGGTAATTAATTGCACTCAAAGTAAAAAACAATAAACCTTTTAAACTGTTTGTAACCCATAATAGTTTTGTATGTATTAAAATAATTTGTTGGAATAAAGACTGCAATCAATCTTTTGAAATAGAAATAAATAGTAGGAATTCACAATACAACTTTTATTGTGGAATAATGAAGAATCCAATTTTTAAAAAAATAACAGCATAGAAAATGGGATATGAAGTAGGAGCGCTTCGAACAGGTGGAATCATGACTAATTATAAGTGTTCGGTTCGATGTGCCCATTGTCGGCATAATGCATCACCAACCCGAACCGATGGTTTCATTTCGGAGGAAATGGTATCTAAAATACTCGAAAAATTGGAATCATTGAACTGCCAATCAGTTCATATTGAAGGAGGAGAACCCTTTTTATATCCTAAAGAGTTGGTAAGAACTGTAAAGCAAATACGGGAGAGTAGTATATATTTAGAACATATTGTAACCAATTGTTCTTGGTATCAGAACCAAAGAGAAGCCAAAAACCTACTCAACGAATTGAAAAAATATGGTTTAAACAGATTGTTGCTGAAGGTTAGCCCTTTCCAGAATGAAAGCATTCCTTTAAGTAAGGTTAACAATGTGGCTAAAATAGCTGAACAATTAGGCATTCATGTGCTAATATGGGACAATGAGGTATATCCAGAGGTTGCATCCTTTGATCCAGCAAAAACACATTCACTAAATCAGTACATTAAAAAATATGGCCCCGATTACATGAAAAAATTGGCAGAATGCTTTAAAGTTACTTTTGCAGGGCGCACTTTCGCTGTTTATGAAAACTATTTATCTAAATCATCGTTAACCGACATTCTTCTTAAAAATAAAGGCTGTGGTGTGAGTTTTCCAACTCAACATCATTTTCATATTGATTTGTATGGAAATTTTATCTTTTCCCATACCAATGGAATTGCCATTGAAATGACTGATTTAGGAAAACCAATTGACTTCAATAAATATCCCTATTTGAATTTACTAATTCATGAAGGTGTGAACGGTTTATACAAACATGCGGTTTTAAAATATGGATTCACTCCTCAAGCAGAATACATTTCAAAATGTCATTTATGTTATGAAGTAAGAAAATTTTTAGTTACTGAAAAAGGTATAAACTCACCCGACCTTCAACCGATTGAGTTTTATTTTGACAATTAATTGAAGTCCATTTTTTTAATGAAACCAATCTTTACGAGTTTATATGAAGGTTAATCAATTCGGGACTACCGAATAAACTAGTAGTCCCGAATTGTAATTGCTTATTCTTCAAGTGTACTTAGGTCTCCTTCATCTAACCCTAAAGCCCTTGCTTTTAAAACCCTTCGCATAATTTTTCCACTTCGGGTTTTCGGAAGCTGATCAACAAACGTTATTGCTTCCGGTTTTGCAATAGGCCCCATAACTTTGCTTACATGTTCTTTTAATTCATTTTCCATTGCCCTGGTTTGTTCCGTTCCGTGTTTAAGAACCACAAATGCGTGAATAGCATTTCCTTTAAGCTCATGTGGGATGGCTATTACAGCAGATTCAGCTATTAAATGATGGCTTGCCAAGGCACTTTCAATTTCAGCTGTACCCAACCGATAACCACTTACTTTAATAACATCATCAGTACGTCCAATAATCCAATAATATCCATCTTCATCAATGCGGGCTGCATCACCAGCACTATAATATCCTTGTTTTTCAAATCGCTTCCAATAGGTCTCATAAAAACGATCTTTGTCGTCATTGATACAACAAGTCATTCCTGGCCATGGCGATTTTATTACCAAATTACCTTGCTCACCCGGCTTAACATCAATTCCGTTATCATCAACCACACCAATTTCATTACCAAAAAACGGTTTTGTTGCCGATCCTGGTTTTAATGGAGTAATTGGTAATGGTGTTATCATAAAGCCGCCTGTTTCAGTTTGCCACCAGGTGTCCATTATTGGGCACTTACCTTTACCAACAACCCGATGGTACCATTTCCAAGCTTCGGGACTTATGGGTTCTCCAACGGAACCTAAAAGTCTTAATCCACTAATATCGTGTCGGTTAACCCATGATTCACCGTAACGCATCAAACCGCGGATGGCAGTTGGAGAAGTATAAAGAATTGTTATTCCGTATTTATCGATCATTTTCCACCACCTATCGGGATAGGGATGATTGGGAGCACCTTCGTACATAAAAATGGTTGAACCGTTAATCAATGGCCCATATACAATATAACTGTGTCCGGTAATCCAACCTGGGTCAGCAGCACACCAAAAACGGTCTTCAGGTTTAATATCGAAAACCATACGATGTGTTGTTGCGGCATAAACGCTGTAACCACCATGAGTATGCACCAAGCCTTTTGGTTTGCCTGTGGAGCCAGATGTATAAAGCAAAAAAAGCATATCGCCCGAATCCATCACTTCCGTTTCACATCGATTGCTTGCAATAGGTAAAGCCTTTAAATCGTGATACCAATAATCGCGATCGTTTTCCATAAACACATCTTCACCTGTGCGCTTTACCGTAATTACAACGTCAACAATGGAGCACATTTCGATGGCTTTATTCACAATGTCTTTTAACTGAGTTGCTTTTCCCCTTCGAAATCCACCATCGGCAGTAATTACTACCCGACTTTTTGCATCAGTAATTCTTTCCAATAAAGCTTCGCTGCTAAACCCACCATAAACCACACTATGAACAGCTCCAATCTTGACACAAGCCAGCATGGCAAATACCAATTCCGGTATTTGAGGCATATAAATAGTAACAATATCGCCTTTGCATACCCCCATACTTTTTAAAATGTTGGCAAATTGTGATACTTCCCTATTTAAAGCATGATAGCTGAATGTCCGAACGTCGCCATTTTCACCTTCCCACAGAAAGGCCAGTTTATTCCGGTTGGCAGTATTTTGATGCCTGTCGATGGCATTGTGTATAATATTGGTTTTTGCACCTACAAACCATTTGTAAAAAGGCGGATTGCTACTATCCAGAACTTTATCCCATTTTTTGTACCATCCTAACATTTCTGCTTGCTCTTCCCAAAATGCTTCCCTGTGTTCGATTGAATACTGATACAATTTTTCGTACTCTTTTACAACTGCTCCGTCGTGGATATTTTGTGACGGATAAAAAATTTGGTTTCCTAAGGATTCTTCCATTGTTTCAGGTTTTTTAGGTTTCAATATGTAATAGCGCATTAGAGATTACTACAAAACACAATAAACATTAAACCTCCACAAAGGTTCAGTGTAATTATATTTGATAAAGTTATTTTACAATTATTCTTCGGGAAATAGAATTTACATTTTGAACAAATCTAGGACAGATTAAACCTTAGAAATTACATTTGATATTTTTTATTAACTCATTAATTCCTTCTTATATTCAGCTAATCTTAAAATTATATCATCTAGATCAATTCTTTCACCAGTTTTATAGAACATATTACCCTTTCCAGAAATAAGCCAATTCAAATCAATATTGAATACTTCAAAAAGCTTTAGCATTATATTGATTGACACATTGTTATGCCCTATTTCAATTGCACTTACATGACCTTGTTTTATTCCTAATTTTTCCGCAAAACTTGATTGACTTTCATTAAAGTAGTTTCGAATCTCTTTAAATCTGAGACAAATAGGATCTTTCATATTCAAATTGTTTTGGTAATATCAATAATTGCATTATATTTACAATACAATTGAAGCCCGCTATGAAGATAACAGGTAAGGTAAGTTGTTATAAAAATATACTTCGCAAGTATAAATATACTATTATTATTTTTAGATTTCAAAACCAAATCAAAATTTGTACAGAAATATAGATTTAGCATATAGTCAATTCGGTTAAATATTACAAAATGTGTAACAAAAGGTGATTATTTTAATCGCTAAAAATAATAAAATTATAACTACTGGTTATAATTTTTATTAAACGAAAATGCAAAGTATTTTGAAAAAGTGTTCCTTTTGGAAATTTGCAGTTCATGACTAAACTGTGTCAATTTTACGAATGCCAAGTTCCCAACTTGAATAAAAAAAGAATGACTAACTTATTATAAACTTAATAGTTAGCTCTAAACTTAAGATTTGAATTCAAATAATATAATTGGCAGCTGTCTAGCCTCTCCTAGGATTGTATTGCCCCTTGGGTAGTAAATGTGTATTATATAAACAAAAACAATTAAAATTTTAGTTATGAAAAATATATTAATCACAAATGACAAAGTGTATATAGAAAAAAAATATATGCTCGATAATTTAAAAGTTCCCTATTATGTAGTAAAACAATGATTTAGAAGGGATAAGCGAAAATTAAACTGGGTATGGAAATCACTGAAATACCAACTCGATGAGTATATCGATTTTGACTCAATTAATCCAAAAATAATTGAAAGGTATAAAATTCCTAACAAAGATGAATTGAAAGTTCTCGAAATGGATTCTCAATTAGGAGATTACGAATCAATACCCACAAAAGTAAACTTCATATATCTTACTTTATGCGATGCGTTTGAGAATATGTTTACCCAATATGCCCCTACTTATTTGTTATGGGGATA
Source organism: Salinivirgaceae bacterium (assembly GCA_041664345.1). Lineage (GTDB taxonomy): Bacteria > Bacteroidota > Bacteroidia > Bacteroidales > SZUA-534 > GWE2-40-63. The sequence goes on along the minus strand of JBAYKX010000045.1, from coordinate 35,601 downwards.
CAATATTAGTAAGGCGACTACGCTAGCAAAAAATCATGCACTCCTAGTAAGCTGTTTTAACCAAAAAGAAATTGGTACTTCATTAAAAGAACTTTTTGAATACTACAAAACATTTCATCCGTTATATTTCAACCCAAAAAATCTGGACTACTTTTATCAGATTTTTTCAAAAATAAAGTCTGTTGAAGATATTCCGGCAGTTCTAGTGAACAAAAATAAAGGCCGAAGAGGGAACCGATCAATATTAACAGAGCTCCATAAATCAATTCTTAAAGAATATTTGAGAGACCCAACTAAATTATCTTATGTTTTTATTCAAAAAGCAGCAAATCAACAATTTCTGAATTTTGGTATAAAAGAACTATCTTATGCATCAGTCAAAAGATATCTAGGAAGAAAAGATGTTCAAAATGAATGTCGCAAATATAGGTATGGTATTGAAAATTTAAAAAATACCCTTTTACCCTACTTAAAAAGAGCACAACCACAGCACGTTGGTGACTTATGGCAGATTGACGGAACACGGCTTAACGTTTTTTATAGGGAAAATGGGAAACCAGAATTTATAGATATTGTTGTTATAATTGATGTCAGAACCATGAAGGTTCTTGGATTTTCGCTAGGTGAAAATGAAAATGCTGATATGATAATTAAAGCATTTCATATGGCAATTGTAAAAACACAATATTTACCCTTCGAAATACAATCAGACAATGCAAAATCATTCACGAAAAAAGAGTTTGTTGATTTGAAACGCGAGTTTTATCTAAAAGGGTGTAATTGGAGGTTCTGTAGCCCATATAATCCAAGAGATAAAGGCCATTTGGAACGATTTTTTAGAACTTTTAACACCTCCATATTAAAATCAAAACCATTCTATCTTGGCGATGGAATTCAGTCAAAAGACATAAATGGCAAACCATCAAAAGAATTGGTCGAATTAATGTTTAAAAGTAAGGAAATGTTAACAAGAAATGAACTTGAAGCCAATATTGCTGATTATATTGAAGAGTACAACAACATGGAAATAAATGGCAAACTTGCCCCAAACGTCCGTTTTGCATCAGAGAAACCGGAAAATATATTTAAGTTAAAAGAGGCAGATATTGCATTTATGTTTCTTTCCAGAACAGAAATTCAAATTGATAAATCAACAATAATTATTCAAGTTGATGGGATTCAATTCAGCTATTCACTTGAAGAATATGATCATATTATGAACTTTGGTCACAAAACAAAAGTAATAGTAAAATTTGACCCTAAAGATTTAAGTCACATTTTCATATTTGACATTAAAACTGAGGAGTTCATTGGCAAAATTGAAAAGCCGATTGAAATTAAAGGGACAAAAGCTTCCGCCACAAAAGAGGATTATAAGAAAATCCAACAATTCTCTTCACGAATGGATGAAATTCATGAGAGAATTGAAAACTGCAGGGAAAATGACTTGAAGGTAATTGATAATGCAATCTCCAAGCTTCAATTTCCACAGATTTTACCTACAATTAATTCAAAAGAAGAAATAAAACTGGCAAAGGATAACTTCTTCCAAACTATGGCAGAGTCTATTAATCGAACTAATTCGGTGAGTAAAAAACTAAAAAGGAATAATTGTCTTCCTAAAAAAGATATAACTCCAAATGACAATCGCCGAAATAAATTATTTAAGCCAAAACCTACTTTTAAACTAATAAATCCTAAAAAAGATGAATAAAATAATTGAAACATTCAATTATCTCGCCATAGTGCAAGTATGTGGATTTTCATATAAATATTCACACATTATGGGAATAGTTGGATATCCAGGAGCGGGAAAAACTTTTGCTCTTATAGATATATTTAACAAAAATGAAAATGTTTTTTATGTTGCTGCAACAGAGACCATGAGTGCTAAAACAATGTTTTGTAATCTTCTTGAACAGTTTAATATAAAACCTGACTTAAACGAAAATTTAAACAAAATTATTGAACGCATTGCACTTCAACTAAATTCTGATAGCAAAAAAAAACTCATCATTATCGACGAATGTACCTATTTAAAAACCAAAATGTTGTCGTTTCTGAAAGAACTATCTGATAAGACAATTGGAACAACCGGGTATGTTTTAGCAGGCCCATTTAATTACACTGAGGAATTGGAGAAATGGGCCAGGCAAAATGTAAAAGGGGTTGGTGAATTTCTCAGCAGAATTTGGGGCTTCCAAGAATTAGATCTGCCTAAAGCAAATGAAATTGATGCTTTTTTAAAACACAATGAAATCAAGGATCGAAAATTTGCTGCTCGCTTAAAAAAGGAAATCAAGAGTTTTCGTAAATTGGTTCAAGAAATAGAAAAGTATAAATTTGAGCAGGAGAACGAAGACTTAACTGGTGTTTTGGTCACATAATTAATCTACGATGGTTTTTTGTCAATTTTTTTTGCACAAAAAACCATCGTTTTAATTGGTTATTAATTTGAATTGAAATTAACGGGTATTTATGCAACTAGTGAGCTATAAATATTGAAAAATGTAAATTGTACTGCAACTATTAATAACAGAAAATGAAGATATATGCCTATTTGCGCGTAAGTACTGACAGTCAGGATATTGAAAAACAGAAACATCTTTTGTTGGAATATGCCCAACAAAACAGGTTTATTATTGATGAATTCATTACTTCAGAAATGTCCTCAATGAGAAGTCAGGCAGATCGGAAAATTAATTTATTGATTGAAGAATTGCAAGAGGGAGATAAGTTAATTGTTGCAGAATTATCGAGACTTGGTAGAAATATGTTAGAAGTGCTGAACTTAATTGAGCTTTTAAATATCAAAGGAGTAGAGATAATATTTATTCGGCAACCTGAAATTTCAACAAACTCACCTCATACGAAACTCCTTTTTGCCATCTACTCTTACTTTGCGCAATCTGAGCGCGAGTTTATTGCTTTAAGAACCAAGCAAGGTTTGGAAGCGGCTAAGGCAAATGGAGTAATTTTAGGACGCAGAAAAGGAACTAAGAACAGAAAGGGTAGAATCCTTGATCCTTACAAACAGCAAATTGAAAAATTCCTAAAACTTGAGCTTTCAGTAAACTCAATTAAAAAAATAGTTAATGACCAGCTTGACAAGCCTTTATCCTATAATACTTTTAAAAGCTTTGTTAACTTTATAAAGGAAGAGAAGTAAACTGCTTTCTGTAAAGCCATCCTCCCCTAAATTGGTAATTTTATTGAAGAAAAACTTACTTAATAGCGATTGACTGCACTGAGAAGTCCTCCGGAAGGGAAATTTATTTAACTTCCTTCGATAATCCGTTCGGCTTTTTTCTTAATCTGTTTAGGAATTGCTTTTGCAGTATAATTTGTCAGTTTTTTTCCATTATTATCATAATTGTCAATTACAAAAGTAAATGCGAAATAAGATAAGTTGGTAAAAAAACATACTAGAAAAAGCAAATAATTAAAGATATTACAAAATCTAGCAATGGAAAAAAAGAATACCTAAGATTATTAGTACGTAGTTCAAATTGATATTATAGCACCTTCAAATAAAAAAAACCAACATTAGAAGCAATAATACACTATTATATGGTGTCTGAATTTATTGATTTCAGGTAGGAAAAAACACACGAGCTTAATTTATATCTTTGTGAAAGAAATAAACTTAAAATCTGTAACAATGTGAACAATTCTAACCAAAAGGAAAATCATTGATTTAAAGCTGGAGTAAGTTTATAATAGTTTATTGCGTACGTTTAATTTTATTTGCAGAAACAATTGAATTATGTTAGTAACAACAACACAACTTAGGCAGAATCTTTACAATTTGCTTGACCAATTGATACAAACAGGTCAACCCATTGAGATAAAAAGAAAAAACAAAATCCTAAAAATAATCGTTGAGCCGTCAAAATCAAAGCTCGACAACCTTAAAAAGAGGGATGTGCTTAATTGTGAACCAGATGAAATAATTAATAACAATTGGGAGAAAGAATGGAAAGCTTAATTCATCTTGATATCCATGCGGCAATATTGTTGTATTCAGGACAACTAGATAAACACATTTTTACTGAAATGAGCCGTTACAATTCGTAGATGGGTTCTCGGCCGAAAAGTTTAGAAACTTAAAACAGGAGAAAGGATATTGGCAGAATTCAATAAACCCTATTTTGTTTGTAAGTGGATTTAGAATTATTTAAGGACTCAATTTATAGCTTACGACTACAATGACTATATATTTTCTCTCTTTATAAAGTATTAAACATGGTCATAAAATGGACAGATTAGTTATTTATATTGATATGGATGACGTACTGTGCGATTATAGAACCGGTTATGAAAACGCAATTAATAAAAATCCTAAAATTGTGTTTCCCCAAAGCCAGTATGGTTTTTTCAGGAACCTATTGCCTATTGAGGGGGCGATAGATGCCATTAAGCACCTTAGTTCCCAAGTGCATTTTGAAATATACATTTTGACAGCACCTTCTATTTTGAATCCATTGTGCTATACCGAAAAGAGGTTATGGGTTGAAGACTATTTTGGGCTTGAAATGGTAAATAGGCTAATCATTACACCCAACAAGGGATTGAACAAAGGGGATTATTTAATTGATGATTACGACTCCGAAAACGGGCAAGAAAATTTTGAGGGTATATTATTAAAATTCGGAAGTAAGGAATTCCCAAACTGGCCAGTCGTTTTGAATTACTTTAAAGGGAAGTATTTATTGACGTCTTGACCGCTAAATCATATTCTTTCTGCAATCGCATCCAGAACTCGGCACTTATGCCTAGGTCTCTTTCAATATTCTGTGCGATTTCCTCACTGATATTGAGTTTTGGAGTCTGAAAATAAAGTTTGCACAACATATTGATTTGATATATAATTGATTTGATTTATTTTGAAGTAAACCAGAGTGAAAGAATGGGTAAATTTTTATTGAAAGAATTTACCCATTTTTATTTTTTTTGAGGAAACTTTTTAAGAATTTTCTGAATTTATCCATATTATAGATCGGTTTGGACTTACTTTAGCACTACGCTTTTTACACATACCCCTAAGCCACTCCAATAACCCAGGCATCCTTTTATATTGCCAACAATGCAGGTGGGGTTCATAAATGGGTTTTGGTTTTGGGTACGTCTAAAGTCGATGGTTGTCCATACATCATAGTATGACTTCTCAGAATTTGCCCATTTCACTGTAACAGTATCTCCTATTACATAGTAGCCAGATACGCCTCCGTGCATATCTTGTTCCTCGTTGGCTAAGCCGCTATCAATTGCTTTGTTATATTCTTTGCCATTAAAGCTTTTATCTGATACAGTCGATATTTCGGGTTGCGGGCCATGTTGCCCGTTTACTTCCGATGTGTAACGGTAATAGTTAGTTATTGACGGGTCGAGTATTTTTACCCAAACAGTTTTAAAACTATCATTAGCAGCTTCAGGATGATTTTCGAACCAAATTTCCTCTATTTCAACTGGTTCAGGAATGGTTGCCGTAGCTGAATACGTTTTATCACTGTAGGTAATTTTCAAGGAATAGCTTTTACCAACTTCGCCTTTTGTTTTTTGCGATGTGTAGAATGAAGATTTAATGCCTGTTTGTGCATTTGTCTGAGTTATCTCAACCAGCGTGTCGGTTATATTTCCTGCCACATCGAGTGTTATAAGGGCATTATGTACAAAACTTTGCTCGTAGAGGTCTTTCCCTGCCTGTGCCACATATTCAACATTGTTGGTAAGGATAACTATGGGAGCCATATCGTTCACTATAAAACCTTCCACCACTACCGAAGGGGTAGAGGCGGGCATGTCAATATCTATCTCTTTTTCGCAGGCTGTAAGAAATGAGATGGCTATAATTGCTGAAATAATTGTCTTTTTCATATTCTATAGAATTAAAAGTTGAACTTGTAAGAAATGGAAGTCATGAATGGCAATAGCGTAACCGATTTGGTTTTAGTTACAAAATTATTTCCGGCGGTTGTCCCCTGATTGTCGAAATATACAAATGTTGGGTTCATGCGGTTATAAACGTTGTAAATGGCAAACACCCATTCGCTGTTAAACCTTTTGTATTTTGGCGTTGGTTTGTACGTGGCCGAAATATCGAGGCGGTTGTAAGCCGGTAAACGCACGTTGTTGCGTTCGGTATATTGATCAACCAATTCACCGTCCATGTAATAACGGGATGTTGGAATAGTAAAGGGTTTGCCCGATTTATACACGAAATCTGCACCAAATGTCCAATGCCGGTTTAAGGCATACGTTGCCACAACCGAAAGGTCGTTTCGTATATCGGTATTTGATGGAAATTGTTTTCCATCGTTCAAATCGACAAATTTACGGTTGGTATTGCAAAAAGTGTAACCAATCCAGCCTTGCATTTTACCTGTATTTTTCTTTAGCATCAGCTCAAAACCATGCGACATTCCTTCGCCATACACATAATCGAGTTCTGAATTATTGGTATAGGAAGGCACAAAGTCGTCGCCGAATTCAATCAGGTTTTCCATGCTTTTGCCATATGCTTCAGCAGTAAATAACAGCATGTCCTTAAAGAAGTTCAAAGAATACCCTATTGAAAACTGGTTCGCCAACTGAGGTTTCACCAATTGGGAACTTGGAACCCAAAAATCGAGTGGCATAGCCGAACCGGAGTTGGATATTAAGTGAACAAACTGGCTGTTCCGGGTATAGGCTATTTTGACTGACGACTTCTCGTTGACCATGTAACGAACACTTATACGAGGCTCAACATTTCTATAAGTTTTAACGGTTTCAAAGTCATCGTAACTCTTTATGAGCTGTACAGGTTCTTTATTTTCGTTATAGATATATTCATCGTATTTGCCCATAAAATTGAACTGGTTGAGACGGGCACCAATGTTAAAACGCCAGTTGCTCCCCAAATCGAATTCATCGAGAATAAAGGCACTGAACTCAGCACCACGTCGTTTTTCGATGGTATTATCATTATCAATTGTAAACTGGTGGTTTATTACCTGTCCCCCGGTTTTAATGCGGTGGTTAAACGAAGTGTACCATGTTAAATCGGCCTTGAGCGACTGATCGGAAATTTCTGAATTCCTTGTTTCAGAAAAACCGTCCTGTGTAGAGGTCATATCGCGGAAAAATCCATTGTGAATTAAGGATACGTTCATAAACAATTTATCGGAAAACAAGTGATTCCAACGCAGCGTAGAGGTCAGGTTTCCCCAGGGAATATCGAATTTAAAACGATCGTCGTCCGTACCAAATACAAATACATCACGCCCAAAATAATTGCTGAAGAATAAGCGGTCTTTATCAGAGAATTTGTAGTTGATTTTCGCATTCAGGTCGTAGAAATAGTAATTGTCGTTTTTCATTGAGCCACCGTGCATATTCATCATGGGCTTTGCAATAAGGTCGATAGTAGAGCGGCGAGCCGAAATCAGGAACGAACTTTTATCTTTAATTATAGGGCCTTCTAAGGTTAATTTAGAAGAAATCAACCCAATTGAACCTTTGCCGCTAAAATTCTTGTTATTTCCTTCTTTCATAGAAATGTCCAAGACTGACGATGCCCGGCCACCATATTCGGCTGGCATTGTACCTTTATAAAGGGTCATGGAATTAATGGCATCGTCGTTAAAAACCGATACAAAACTAAAAATGTGACCGGGATTGTAAACTACTGCTTCATCGAGCAAAAGCAGGTTCTGGTCGTAATTGCCCCCACGCACATTAAAACCTGAACTTCCTTCGCTGGCTGGTTGAACACCCGGCATAAGCTGTATTACTTTTAATACATCGCTTTCGCCAAATACAACCGGAAGGTTCGAAATGCTTTTCATGGTAAGGGTTTCAACCCCCATTCCGGTTTTACTTACCTTTTCCCTGTTGCTGTCAGCAGTTACAAACACTTCATCGAGTTTCTGAGTTCTCTCGTGCAGAGCAATGTTCAGAGATACATTCGCTTTTAAATCCAATGTAGTGTCAAGCGGTTCGTAGCCTACATACGACACCGCAATCTGGTAATTGCCTTTTGGGAGGCTGAGCGAATAGAAACCATAGGTATTTGTAACTACCCCTTTGTTAGTACTGGTTGCAATAATATTAACACCTATAAGGCTTTCGCCATTGGCAGGGTCGGTAACATACCCGCTAAGGGTAAAGGTTTGCCCGAAAGTGGCAACCGTGATAAAAAATACTAGTAAGAAAAATACATGCTTCATCTTTTTAAATTTTTAATTTGATGAAGCAAACATATTGCGAAAACAAAGGCTGGTCGTCCGAAGGTATCCATTCGGACATATAGTTTGCTATTTTATCAGATTTAAACGGTACTCCGATGGAGTATCGCCTGTAAATTTTTTAAAAATACTGTTGAAAGTTGATTTGGAGGGAAAGCCGGCTTCGAAAGCTACGGCAAGTATCGTATAGTCTTTGTATTTGGGGTTTTCCATAAGTTGCTTTACTTCCTCTACCCGGTATTTGTTTACAAAATCGTAAAAATTTCCACCAGTTCCCGTATTTATAAGTTCGGAAAGCTGGTTGCGGCCAATTCCTAGTTGCAATGCGAGTGCTGTAAGCGTAAGTTCAGGTTCGTGGTAGGGTTTGTGATGGGTCATAAAATCAAGAAGCTTTTTCAGCAATTGCTCATCAAACCTGTTTTCGATAGTTTCCTTTTCATTCATTTCTGAAGTGAGCGGCAATATTTCCTGCTTTTGAGGCAATATAGTTTGTTGAAACAGGCCTTTGTATCCTAAAATGTAAATAGCCAGAGCAAATACCAACGAAACAATTTGGTTGAAATACCCTGCTTCAAGGCTGTGAATGGCTATGACCATCATTGCAATTAACAACACGAATATGATTAAAAAAGTGAAAAGAAATATTAGTAACCAGGTTGGGTCAATATCTTCAGTATTTGAAAGTTCATTTAAGGCTTTGGCTTTAAATGAGTGAATAATACGTAGTATATAAACAAGGTAAAATATATACTGGCCAAGAGCAACAATATACATCAGGATGTTCAGGGATAATGTGTGTGTATTGTACTGGCTATCAAATACAAATTCTTTGTTATGTACAAAAAAGACAATACTTAATAACATTACCAGAACAAAAGGGACAAAATGTAACATGTGTTTTTTACTAAACCTGAATTGTGGCTCATTTAATTTTTTAACATAAAGCCAAACCAAAGGAATTACCAGCAAAATAAAAGGTTCTTTAATATGGAAATTGGTATGGTGAAACTGATGAAAGTAGGGTATAATAAAAGAGGAATGCAGAATGCTAATACTTAATACCATCAGTAAAATTGCAAGGTAATAGTTTGCAGGGTTCCGTAGTTTTGTGTGTGTTAGTACAAAAGCAGAATAAAAACCCTGAACAATACCGGCATATATAATAATCTTGAGTATTAATGTTATGAATTCTATGTTTGAAATAGACATAAGTAAGTTTTAATATCCGTAAAATTGAAGCAAACATAAACAACAAAACTTGCTTGTAAAATATTACTTGTAATTATTTGCACTATAAGAATTTATATTTGCTATCTCAAAACAATATTTTATTATTCATGCTTATGCCTATGGTGCAAATCAGGGTCGTGCGGGTGTTCGTGGGTAATTGGTTGATGTGCATGAAAGTGAGAATGCCATTTGTCTTTTGAAACTATTTCGCCACTGTGTGAGTGGATATGATGTTTGTCGGTATGTTGATGGTAATGTATATACTTGCAATAAACCTGAACAAGATTGTGAATGATTCAAGTCTATTGCAAGTCATTAACAACATAATATTAAATTTTTTCTGCCTTATAACCCGCATTTTTTACCATGGTTATTATCTCTTCCTCATTTATATTTTCCGTTTCCACAGATAATATTTTCAGAGGATTTGATATATCTACATCCCACTTTAGAATTCCCTGAACCTGGTTTAAAGATGGAGTTACATTTGCAATACATCCGTTGCAATTGATATTGGTTTTAAACTTTAATGTTTTCATTGTTTTATTTTATTAAGTATTAATATTTTTTCTTTTTAAACGTAAGCTGTTGCTTACCACGGAAACTGAACTCAATGCCATTGCTGCACCCGCTATCATCGGATTTAACATAAAGCCCCACAAAGGATACAAAATACCTGCTGCAATTGGAATTCCAATTAAATTATAAATAAAAGCCCAAAACAGATTTTGGTGAATTGCATTAACAGTAAGTTTTGATAATCGGATAGCTTTGGGGATAAGCTGAAGGTCGGACGAAATGATGGTCATCTTTGCCACGTCCATTGCTATATCGGAGCCTTTACCCATTGCAATGCTTACATCGGATTGGGCAAGAGCATGTGAATCGTTTATTCCATCACCTACCATTGCAACAACCTTTCCCTTGTTTTGCAGCTGAATTATAAAATCAGCCTTATCAGAGGGCATTACCTCAGCCTTGAAGTTTTTAATGCCAACTTTCTGAGCCACAGCATTTGCGGTTTGAGTATTGTCGCCCGTGAGCATATACACCTCAATACCAGAATTCATCAATTCTGTAATGGCCTTTGCTGATGTGTCCTTAATTTTATCGGCAATAGCAATTATGGCCACCAGTTTATTGTTGCGGGCAAAACAAACAACGGTTTTAGCTTCATCCTGCCATGTTTTAATCTGATTAAGATTCCCTTCTGAAACAGTTACGTCAAAATCGTCCAGAAGTCTTTTATTTCCAATAAGGAAAACATCTTCGGCGGTTCTTGAAATTACTCCTTTTCCGGTTATGCTTTCAAATTTTCCCGGAACAACCCTTTTATCTGTGTGGCTTTTAATGGATGCCTTAACCGCTTCCGCAAGGGGATGTTCAGATTGTGATTCAATTGCAAAAAGCAATTGTTCCAGTTCGTTTACTTCTGATTCCGGAACATTCCATACAACATCGGTAACCACAGGTTTGCCTTCGGTAATAGTACCTGTTTTATCAAGCACAATAGCATTAATTTTATGTGCTGACTCAAGACTTTCAGCATCTTTGATAAGAATCCCCGATTCGGCACCTTTACCAATTCCTACCATAATTGCAGTTGGTGTTGCTAAACCCAATGCACAAGGACAAGCTATTACCAAAACAGAAACCATTGCAAGTAATGCTTGCGTCAAGGCATTCTCCCCCCCTAAAATCATCCATATCACAAAGCTTATTATTGAAATTGCCATAACAACGGGAACAAATATTCCCGCAATCTTATCTACAAGTTTTTGTACTGGAGGTTTACTGCCCTGGGCTTGCTGAACCATTTTAATAATTTGGGCTAAAACGGTTTCACCACCTACTTTCTGAGCAATAATAACAAAACTTCCTTTCTGGTTAATGGTTCCGGTAAATACTTTATTCCCCGTTTCTTTTTCTACCGGTAAGGATTCTCCAGTAATAGTACTTTCATCAATAAAAGATGAGCCGGAAACTATTTCACCGTCTACCGGAATTTTATCACCTGGTTTAACCAAAAGCTTGTTTCCTGGTTTTACCTGTGATATTGGAATTTCCCCCTCTTGTCCATTGTCGTAAATAATATTTACCGTATCAGGTTGTAAACCCATCAGTTTTTTAATTGCAGATGATGTTTTAGATTTTGCCTTTTCTTCAAGCACTTTGCCAAGAAGTATAAATGCTATTACTACAGCAGAAGCTTCAAAGTAAACATGAGGATTTTGCCCTCTTTGGTGCCAGAAATGAGGAAAAAATGTGCTGAATAAACTGAACAAGTAAGCAATACCTGTACTAAGGGCGACAAGGGTATCCATATTTGCTTTGCCATGTTTTGCCTGGTTAAAGGCATTGACAAAAAAACTGCGGCCAAACCATGCTATTACCGGTGTTGTAAGTATTAACATAATCCAGTTTGCATAGGGGATATTCATCATAAACATGGCTATAACAACTACAGGTAAGGCCAAAACGGAAGCCCGAATGGTATTATTTTTTAGCTTTTTATAATGCAAATGTTGAATCTCTTCCTGATGGTTTTGTCCATCCTCTTCAATAAGCAAATCGTACCCTATTGATTGAATTGCCGATTTGAAATCCGCAATATTTGCTGTATCGGGAAGATATTCGACCCAAGCTGAAGAATTTGCAAAATTGACTGAAGCATTTAATACTCCTTTTTGAGTTTTAAGCATACTTTCTACACTAATAGCGCAGGAAGCACAGGTAAGCCCGGTAACCGGAAATATTTTTTTAACTGTTGTTTCCATGACTTTAATTTTTTATCAAAGTTAAAGTATGGCCTCAAGTTTATTATTACGATATTTTAGCTAATGTTTATGAGATTTTCAGGTTAGACTTCATCAAGCGGTTTTCGTTTGTTTTCTTTAACTTGCTTGAAATGGCTTGGTGTTAAGCCTGTTACCTTTTTAAACTGGCTTGATAAATAAGCAACATTGCCATATCCCATTTTAAAGGCAATTTCGCTCAACGTCAATTCATCGTAAACAAGCAATTCCTTTACCTTTTCAATTTTTTGATGAATGATGTATTTTTCAATAGTAGTACCTTCTACCTGAGAAAAGAGGCTGCTTAAATAAGAATAATCCCTGTTTAATTGAGCTTCAATATATACAGAATAATTAATCTTTATATCGTCAGTATTATGATGTATTACTGAAACAATTGTATTCTTTATTTTTTCGATTATCCGGCCTTTGGTATCATCAATTAATTCAAAACCAAAATTCTGAAGCTGAATCTTTAGTTTTTCAATGTTTTCTGCGTCAACAGGTTTTGTTGTTACAACTTCACCCAACGCAATATGAAAAGGAGGGTAACCCAATCCATCGAAAACATTTTGAACTACCAAAATACAACGATTGCAGACCATGTTTTTTATAAAGTATTGCATTGTGTTATCCTCCTTTAATTACTTATTTTCTAAACTTACAACAGTCGGGCAAAGCATTATATGTTTGATTATCTGCTTTAAATTTCTCAGTATCATGTCCAACCTTAGCAATAGCTTTATGGATAGTATCAATATTTGTTTCCATAGAATTAAATTCTACATGAATTTTTTTAGTTTCTAAATCCCATACAGCACTGGTTGCACCTTTTACAGATATTGCCGCTGTTTCAATGCGTTCTTTACACATCTCACAATTGCCCGAAACGCTAAACATTTCGTGTTGAGCCATTTCATTATTGCTATGGTTTGAATGTTCTGAAACTGTTTGCTTTTGATTTTCTGAATGGTCTATATTATCCTCTTTTCCTTCAGTATCTTGAGCATCGACATGGTTGTGCCCTGTGGAAGTTTTTCCTCCATCCTGATTCATCATGCTAGGTTTGCCTTCGAGTTGTGCAGGGGCATCAACGCTGAATGTGCCTTGGGTTACAATTTCTTCACCTTCGTTAAGTCCACTTATAATGACATAACTATTGCCCAACATGGGACCTAATTCCACCTCGCGAATTTTAAATATGGGCTCGTCCGAATCTGCTTGTTTAACATATACAATGGAGCGTTTACCTGTCCATAATACTGCTGAACGAGGTATAATAAAATTGTTTTTATACTCAGTTAAATTTGCATACACAATGCCTGTTGCAAACATTTCGGGTTTTAATTTACCCAATTTGTTATTGATTTCAAGTCTAACCTTTGAAACACGGGTCACAGGGTCAATAACAGGGTCGATAAACATAATGTTGCCCGAAAAGTTTGTCCCTGGAATCGCTTGAACGGTAAAAGAAATTTTATCGCCTTCATTCAACAATGCCAAATCACTTTCGTAAGCATCGAACATGAGCCAAACTGTTGAAAGGTCGGCAATATCATATAAAACAGTACCTTGTGCAATATGGTCGCCATTGTTTACCCTCCTTGCCGTTACAATGCCTGATGTGTTTGAAACGACTTCAAAGTTGTTTTGTACACTACCTGAACTTTCAATTTTTGTAATCTGTTCATCAGTTAATTTCCATTGACGGAGTTTTTCTTTTGATGCTTCGTACATTTCAAGTTGAGACTCTTTTGTTTTAACTGTTTCAAGCAATTCTTGCTGCGCTGTAACCAATTCGGGCGAATAAATGAGTGCTAGCGTTTGACCTTTGCGAACCCCTTCGCCGGTAAAATTAACCAGTAGTTTTTCAATTCGACCGGGTACGTGTGCTACCTGACTTTGTAACAAACGTTCATCGGCTTGAACTTTACCATAAAGGCGCACTTCTTTAATTGGTTTTTGTTTTGTAACCACCGATGTTAAAACATTGGCAAGCTCCGCAGCCTCTTTGGTAAGGTGTATTGCATCAGAATCAACAGTAACATCGCTTTGATTAAGAAGTATTAAATCCATACCACAAATGGGACATTTGCCCGGTGCATCCATTCGAATGTGTGGGTGCATGGAGCAAGTCCATATTGTTGCTTTACTTTCCTGTTCTGTTTTATGGTTATGTTTATCTTCCTTAACTGGCGATGAATGAAAAAACAGCCAGCCCATAAAAAGTCCACCTAAAACTAACAGGCTGTACACTACAAATTTATTTGCGAATATATTTTTCATATTATCTAATTTATCAAGTTTACTGAATTTGTGAAAATGCCATTAATCGCTTTAGCCATGCAATAGAAGTGTTGTAATCGACCAGTGCTTCCACCTGTTTAAATTCATAGTCAAGTGTTTGCTGTTGCAGACGCAAAATATCGGTTAAGCCAGAACTCGAAGCCGAAAAGCTTTTTATCATTATGTCGAGCGATTTCTTAGCCAATTGGCTTTGATTTTCATAAAGTTTCATGCGCCGTTCCGCATCTTGGTATAATTGCATGGCTTCATAGTACTCGGTTTGCAATGAATTTGCGGTAGCTGTATATCCTTGTTCGGTGGCCGATTTCATTAAGTCGGCTTCGGTTTGCATGGCTTTGTATTTCTTACGATAAATGGGCAAAGTAACCGTAACCATGGGCATAATCATGTCGGTGCCGTTCATGTTTGATGTTGACATATCACTTTTGTTGATTAGCGAATAATTTACACCAATACCTATCATAGGATAGCTCATACGTGAAACCATTTTTTTGCGTGTATCGAACGATTGTTGTTCATATTGCAACATATCCAGCATAGGGTTGTTGGCTAACATGCTATCAGGAACCGCCAACAACGATATTCCCAGTGAGTGGGATTTTAGGGTATCGGGTATCATAACCATTGTTTTTACTGGTCGGTTTAAATAGGTGTTAAACCTTGCAATGATAGTGGTTTGCTGGCTTTTTAATAATGAAATGTTATTATCGAGTTCGCCAATTTCAATCTGAATGCGATATAAATCAGCCAAACCACTACCACCTGCACTAGAACCCATAGCAGATTGTCCATTTGCCATTGAAGGTTGGGTATTGTTAGTTGATTGATTATTAGCTGAATTTCCACCCATACTATTCATGCCCGATGAACCTGAAGAACTGCTTTGAGTATTGCTGTTTGACATATTGCCCCCAGTTGGAGATGCGCTGGTACTACCTGTAGAAACCGATTTAAACTTAACCAATGCAAGCCGTTCGAGGGTTCGCAATATTTCAATATTCTTTTCAGAGATATGAATATCCTGTTGAATTCTGTACAAATTATACCAAGTGCGTTGCACATCGTAAAACACCTGCAATTTGGCATCACGGAACAATTCGTATTTTGCTTTTGCCATAAGGCTCATTTCGTCTTTGGCATTTTTTAGCACGCCAAACCAAGGGAACATTTGCATCAGTCGGATGTCGGCAACCTGATTGCCACCTATTAGTTCCATAGGACTTAGGAATACACCCACATTTAACTCAGGGTCGGGCAAGCTGCCTACCTGTGGAACTTTCTGCAAAGCGGCCTGATATTCGCTAAATTTTTGCAAAAGGTATGGGTTGTTTTTTGCTGCTATTTCGAGGTACTGCATAAGCGAATCGGGCTGTTGCTGACCATTGGCTACAGCATAAAAGCAAAGCGTAACGAGCGTAAGCAGAAACTTTTTAACTATTGAAATTCTCATTGTTATCAGTGTTGTTAGTTATTTGAATAACCTTTTTACTCTCATGGTTAACTGCCCATTCCCGCCACATAGATTGAAACAAGGGAACCACAAAAACTGTCATTACCTGAATAATCATCCCGCCAAAGGTAGGAATGGCCATAGGAACCATAATATCGGCTCCTTTACCTGTTGATGTAAGCACTGGCAATAATGCAATAACGGCAACAGCAGTGGTCATCATAGCGGGTCGGACACGTTTTTTACCGGCGGCAACCACAGCTTCGCGCACATCGTGAACGGTGGCAGGTTTCTTTTCTTCAAATACCTGATGAATGTAGGTTCCCATAATTACTCCATCGTTGGTAGCGATACCAAACAGGGCAATAAACCCGACCCAGACGGCCACGCTCAGGTTTATGGTGTGCATTTGGAATAAATCACGCAGATTAATCCCAGCAACTGCAAAATTTAGGAACCAATCCTGACCATACAGCCACAGCATAATAAAACCGCCTGCAAAAGCTACAAAAACACCTGAAAAGTGAATGAATGATGCGGTAACTGTTTTAAATTGGAAATACAGCAACATAAAAATCATGATAAGGCTAAGTGGGATAACAATTGCCAGCCTTTTTGTTGCACGTAATTGCTGTTCGTAGTTGCCTGCAAATTTGTACGAAACACCGGGTTGTAATGTAATTTCACCTGAATCAATTTTTTTCTGTAAAATTTCGGCAGCTTCTTCTACTACATCGACCTCGGCTTTTCCTTCTAATTTATCGAATATCACGTACCCTACGAGAAACGTATTCTCACTGCGAATCATCTGAGCACCTTTTGTATAATTAATATCAGCAATTTCACCTAGGGGGATTTGAACTCCATTCATAGATGGGATAAGGATGCGTTTCATATCTTCGGGGTTGTCCCTTAATTCGCGGGCATAGCGGACACGCATTGGGAAATGTTCACGGCCTTCAACAGAATTGCTTAATGCCATTCCACCTACGGCTACCTGCAATATTTCCTGAACATCACTTACACTCATTCCGTACCGTGCCATATTTTCACGGTTAAGTTTTATCTCAATATAAGGCGCACCCACTGCACGGTCGTAGAAAACTGCCGAAGCTTTAACCGATGGAACCTCTTTTAATGCCTGTTCAAATACCATTCCTGCCTTTTCGATGGTTTCCAAATCAGGACCATACACTTTTAAGCCCATTGGCGCCCGCATTCCAGTCGATAACATTACCAAACGTGTTTCGATGGGTTGTAATTTAGGTGCAGAAGTTAAACCGGGAATGTTGGTAACTTTTACAATTTCGTTCCAAATGTCCAGGGGCTTTTTAATTTGTGGTCTCCATTGACGGAAATATTCGCCTCCTTCTTCCTGAATAAGGCTGTCGGCAGGAATTGCCCTTAACGTTTCATTTGTAGGGTTGTATTTTGTTCCATTTGTTAGTATAAAATTATCGTCCTTATCCACCTTAAATTGCATGCGGTGGCCGTTTTCGTTCAGAATGTATTCGGAACGGTAATTGATTGTATTCTCGAACATTTGCACTGGCGCTGGGTCGAGTGCTGAATTTACACGTCCCCACTTGCCAACAGCAACTTCCACTTCAGGAATAGCCGAAAGACGTTTATCGAGTAATTCAATATAATCCAAATTTTTCTCGATACTAGAATGGGGCATACTGGTAGGCATCAACAAAAATGAACCTTCGTTGAGCGAAGGCATAAACTCTTTACCCGTGCCGGGGAATGTTTTAGTTGGTGCTTGCCAAACGGCAGTTTGCCTGAAACCTTGCCAACCTATCTTTTCAAAACCTGTTGCCACGAACCCGAATATGTTGGCATAACCCTGCCAAACCAATAAGCCAAAAAATAAAGTAAATGCAGGAAGTAGTAAAAATTTCCATTTGTTGCGTAATCCCCAGCGAAGGATGGGTTCATAATAATGCACCATTGTCATAAGACCCGTCAGGATAACTCCAATTATACCTGCTACAAACAAAAAGTTAATTAGTGTGCTATTGTGCGCACCCAATGGCAACCACTCAATTGATAAGTAATAGACTGCCACCAATACCGTATTAGCAATGTTTATATAGTTTGTAAACTCCTTGCGCTTTTCAGTCCAGCGATGTTCGAATAAATTATTTATACCCACGGCTATTAAAGCCAATGCAGGCCATGTATGCCAAAAAGTTATAATAAGGATACCTGCTGCGATAAGGATGCCATTAAAATATTTACGAATTCGCTTGGCATCGAACCTAATATTAAAGAATATATGAACTAGTGTTGGCAATACAACAATACCCAGAATAAATGCCGATAACAGGGCAAAGGTTTTCGCAAAAGCCAAGGGGTGGAATAATTTACCTTCAGCAGCTTCCATGGCAAAAACAGGAAGAAAACTTACTATTGTAGTGGCAATTGAGGTTACAACGGCATCCCTAACTTCGGTAGTTGCATTATAAATTACCGACATTAATTTCTTCCCTCGTATTCCATGATTCTCTGGCATTTCCAGATGCCGGAGAATATTCTCCAAATCAACAATACCAATGTCAACCATTACACCAATTGCAATAGCGATACCAGAGAGTGCTACTATATTTGCATCTACCCCAAAAAAGTGCATGAGAATAAATGTCATTAACACACCAATAGGCAGTAAGCCAGCAACAATAATTGAAGCCCTGAGATTAAGAACCAATATAATAATGACTATAATGCTGATAAGGATTTCATGTGAGAGTACTGATTCGAGTGTCCCGATAGTTTCCTTAATCAAACCAGTGCGGTCGTAAAACGGTACAATAGTTACCTTTGATATGCTTCCATCAGCAAGTGTCTTTTGGGGAAGTCCGGCATCAATTTCTTTGATTTTGTCTTTTACATTATTTATAACCTCCATTGGGTTTGAGCCATACCGGGCAACCACCACCGCACCCACAGCCTCAGCTCCCGCTTTGTCGAGACCGCCACGCCTGGTTGCCGGGCCGAATGATGTATAGGCAACATCTTTGATACGCACGGGCACATTGTTGCGTACCGCAATAACAGAACTTTCGAGATCGTCCAAACTTTTTACGTAACCCAGCCCCCTGATAATATATTCTACATTATTTAGTTCAACTGTTTCATCCCCAATGTCAAGATTGCTTTTGCGCACAGCGTTCATCACATCCATTACCGATACATTGTAAGCTTTGAGGGCTTCGGGGTTTATATCAACTTGATATTCCTTAATGAAACCTCCCACGGAAGCTACTTCCGAAACTCCTTCGGCTGTGGAAAGACCATATTTCACATAAAAATCCTGAATGGTACGTAACTCCTGCGGATCCCAACCACCGTTTGGTTTGCCAGTTTTGGGGTCGCGCCCTTCGAGGGTGTACCAGTAAATTTGCCCCAAAGCAGTTGCATCGGGGCCAAGTGTTGGCGTTACCCCGGCTGGCAATGTTCCTGATGGCAGAGAGTTCAGTTTTTCGAGGATTCGGGAACGGCTCCAGTAAAAATCAACCTTATCGTTAAAAATGACATAGATAAACGACATGCCAAACATGGAAGTGCTACGCACAGTCTTAACACCCGGAATACCAAGCAAAGAGGTGGTTAATGGATAAGTTACCTGGTCTTGAATATCCTTCGGTGAACGCCCCATCCACTCGGTTGCAACAATCTGCTGGTTGTCGCCAATATCTGGGATTGCGTCAACAGGTATTGGGTCGCGTGGCAAAAAGCCCGTATTCCAGTTGAACGGCGTGTACACTATCCCAAAAACCACAAAGGCAATGAGAAAAATAAACGTAACCAGCCGGTTTTCGAGAAAATATTTGACAAGTCGGTTAAACATTATGAAAGATATTTAATATTCATTTTTATTATTGAAACACTAAATAGAAATATGTTGGGCTAAAGCCCAATTCTGGTAAAGGTTCAATAGCCCCCGGCTGAAGCCGGGGGTAATTTAATTAAGTGCCTAAATTGGCCCAATAAAACTTATTTTAATCTATCATATTGACAACAGCCCGGTAGTTTTGCATACACCTTGTCATCGGCTTTGAATTTTTCGGTATCATGTCCGACTGCAGCAATTTTTTTAAGCACATCGTCGGTTTTTACTTTTGAAGGTTCGTACACCAAAGTAAGTAGCTTGGTTTCATCGTTCCACTCTGCTTTGTTTACGCCATCAATTTTGGCGGCTTTCTCAATGCGGGTTTTACACATGCCGCAGTTTCCTGAAACTTTAAGGGTATCGGTTTTTGTTGTAGCCATATTCATACTTGCATGGTCGTGCATTTGTGCGAAAGAATTTACACTTAAAGTTACTGTAAATAAAGTGATTGCTATTAATTTTAATGTTTTCATGATAATTTATTTTAAAGTTTATAATTTATTAAGTCTGTTATTTATTTAATCTAATTTCCATGCATCTTTTTATGGTTCGTCCTTACGGTATGCATATTACCATAGATAATTTCAATGCTATCCGTTTCAGAAGTCATCATGTTACACATACTCATTTGGTTATGCATTAAACTATCGGTATTCATATAATCGGCATGGGGCATGGTTTGTGCTGAATGGTGTAAACTGTCCATTATGTACATCATTTCATTCATATCTTCCATACTTCCCATAGTAGTGCCGTTCATCATTCCTCCGTTACCGCCCATCATACCTGAATTATTACCCATCATGTC
The DNA here is from genome assembly GCA_041664345.1 of Salinivirgaceae bacterium. GTDB lineage: Bacteria > Bacteroidota > Bacteroidia > Bacteroidales > SZUA-534 > GWE2-40-63. The sequence goes on along the minus strand of JBAYKX010000045.1, from coordinate 14,888 downwards.
ATGGGTGGTGCTCATCATGCCACTGTTCTGCATCATATCGATACAAAACTCATAGAAATGCTCTGAAAATAAGCTGTCGCAAGTGTTGAACTTTTTATTATAAAAAGTGGTATCAGCATCTGCCACATTCAACGAATTATGATATTGCAGGGCATTGGTATAGTCGCTGTTTAGCTTTGTTTCATAGCTTTCAGTATCAACATCGAAGGGTTTATTCATCATCTCGCTTTTTTGACAAGCTGTGGTGTTTAATAGTACTATTAAGAGTACTGCAATTTGAATATTTTTCATATCTAAAAAGTATTAATAATAATTAGGATTGAGATTCTTTAATATGCCAATAGGAGCCTAGCTGCCAAAAAGAATTTATAGTAACAGTTGAATTGCAATGCACCCATTGATATTAGAGATATAATACTAATACTATCGGGAATTACTAAATCAAATAGAATCCTATTCTAACAGAAGGAAAAAGGAAGTAAAATCAAATGCGGAATACACAAATTTTTGACAAGATAACACTACTGACAATCAAATCGTCGGGCGGTTTGATATTTAAGTAGGATGTAAAATTAAATTTTGTTGTATTTGTAAAAAGCGAAACAGGTATAGCAAATACCAAATTGACCTTTTTTATTACTTCTAAATTTTGGGAAACAGATTTGTTGTAATTATTATCAACAACAAAAGCAGTTACTTTATTTTGGCAACAGTTTGAATCAATGCCACCATTCATTGGACATGATTCTTCAGGACTTTCCATTCCACAAGTTGCTGTTTTACCTGTAAACGACCATTTGCGGGCAGCCACCTCACCACCACAAATATGTGTGGCAATAGTAAAATGCATCCCTGAAACTAGGATGAGTAAAACAAATGATATGGAAAAAATTTTCTTCATTTTACAAGTAAACGTTTTACCACAACAAAAGTTGTGTAAATTCAATTATAAACAAATTCTTTGCTGTTAAATAACTGTTAAAGGTTTTGGAAAAAAACTTCCTCTGAGCAAAGTTCGCAGCAGGAAAGGGTGAATAGAAATTCTGAATAATAGACATTATTCGATTACAAACATTAATTTTCCCCTTCCACAATTTTAATCTCATCAGCACTTAACCCATACAATTCATAAACCATTTGGTCAATTTCTTTATCGGTGTATCGATGCTGTTTTTTATGGCTAGGGCTTTGGTGGCTTCTGCCGCAAAGTAGCTTTCCCATTCGGCTTCGTCGGAAAGTGAGAGTTTTATTTTCTTTTTGCTTAATTCGGCAATAAATTCTTTGTAGTTAAGCAAATACCAATTTTGAAGTTTACCTGGTAATTTGCACCAGATTTTTATTTTCCCACACAAGCAGTTTTTTGCAGTTTGGGCAGTAGTACCAGTCTTTGCCGGTATCCATTTTGATAATCACAAAATCATGTATTTCCCTACATTTTTCCATGTTCCATTTTATTATGCAAAACGAGCTTCTTTTAAAACTATTACCTGAAATGCAAGAAGTACCTTTCCATTAACGATAATATCAACCTTACGGCCAAAATGAGATTCCAGTTCTTCCTGGAGATTAATGTATAGTCGAAACATCCTACGGCGTTTTGCATCTTCATTGAAGTACCCTATTAAAACAATATCACTTTCTTCGTTATTGTCACCCCGTGCAAATGAACCGACAATACCTATTTTATCAATAAAATATTTTGTCATCAAATAATCCTTATTCATTGATAAATAACTCAGTATGGTTTCGCCATCCAACATTTTTCTGTTTTTAATTTATCATGTTCAAATTATTCAATGTTAAAATTTTGATTTTGGCTGAAATTACACTTCAAAATAAGCTCCCAAATCAAAATCCACACATTCCCCAAGTTGAACATAGCCTAATTGGTTTGTTACTATTCTGGTTTTTCCCAGTTCAACTTGCCCAAGATTATTATGATGGTGTCCATATACCCAATAGTCAATATTATTTGTTTCAATCATATCTCCAAGCGAATTAACAAAAGCAGAATTTAGCAAATTACCAACATATTTTGAAGGATTACAAAGATGCGTTGGAACATGATGGGTTACAACAACCCTTTTCTTAGATTTTGATGTTTTAAATGCTTCATTTAAAAAGGCTATGGAGTGTTCGTTTATTCTATTGTATTGAGTAGCATTAAGTGTATCATCCTTATATGTGATTTTATAAAAATCATTCATACCATTGACAATAAAGGGGATAAACATCCGGTCCAGTCTTGACCATAATGTTGTAAGAATAAAATCGACCCCATCAATGGTTTGTACTAAATTGTTGCAATAATGCACATTAAACCGGATGGATTTTTTAAAGGGCTTGTTATGATTGGCTAAATTAAACCCATAGTAGTATTCATGATTACCCGGAACAATCAATACCTCGTTAAAATTTTTTGAAACGTAATCAAAAAATTCATCTTTAAAAAATTCGTCATTGAAATAGGTAATATCACCTGCCAATAAAAGTACTTCCCCCTTTATTAATAAAGGATTTTTAGCCAAATGAAGGGAGTTCATATTAAATTCAAGATGCAGGTCGGATGCGTATTGTACTTTCATTCATCAATATTTTGATCATCATTAGTTGGAATGTTCCCCCACACCTTATTTCTCAATTCTTCCGCTGAATATTTAAAATGGATGGGTTCATTTTTAGTTTGCTCTATTAATTCGCTTATTTTCTTCTGATATTCCTCATCGCTCAATTCTTTAGAGCTGTCTTTCACTACAAAATCATTTGGCAAAGCTTTCCATTCACGCATATCATCTTCAGTTTCAGGATGCATGTTTTCAGGTGTAATTCTATTTACCAAATCTTCTAAGGTTTCATCTTTTTCCATGAATTGTTATTATTAATAAATTATTAGGATGTCATTGAAATAGGTAATATCGCCAGCTAATACTAAGTAATCTCCAATTGGAGGAAATGGATTAGCTTCCAAAAAGTCATTTTTGGTTTTGAATTCTAAATGGAGGTCGGAGGCATATTGTATTTTCATCTTTCTTTATATTCGATATTCTATTAACCCTTCCAATTAATGCTCATCCGCTTCCAAAGCAACTTTTTTGAATTCAATAATTAAACTTCTAGAAAAGAGAATTTTCAAAATCACTTTCATCCGTCTTACGCAATTCTTCCGAATTGTCAATTACTTTATTACTTTTCATCCATACATTTTTGGGTGCAGTATAAAACCTATCCAAACTCGGGCTTTCAGTAAAGCCATCTTCCCCTAAACGTGTAGCCTTATTGAAGAAGAATTTGCTCAATAGCGATTGACTGCAATGCGAAGTCCTCCGGAAGGGAAATTTATTTAAACTTCCTTCAATAACCCGATCGGCTTTTTTCTTTATCTGTCCAGGAATTGTTTTTGCAATATATTCAATATCCCAATTATTCTCAGCAACAATACTACAAGCATCCTTTATCGCAGCCCACAATACAAACATTGATTGTTGGACGGATAGGTTTTTAATTAGGTATTGTAAAACGTCTGCCGTTTTTGGGTCAATTTGAGGGACAAAGTTTTTCTTTACCAATTCATAGAGAAGATACTCTAAAGCCTCATGATAAGAAATATCCCACCAAAGATTAAAATATTCCTCGGAAGTCCCGTTCAATAAATAATCAGACTTCTCGAACTGATCCAATAAAGAACTTTCGATACAGAGTTCCTGGAGTAAATATTGGTTACCAATAAATAGATTTTCTTTTTGCAATTCAGACATAAAATCTTCTTTCATCAAGTGAGTAGGACACATTTTTAAGGAATCCAGTAGATGGGCTTTTAAAACATTGGATGTTCTTTTTTTATTTTCATAGTACCAAGTAAGGATGAATACTTTCAAGGGAAATGATAGTTTCAAGTATTTTTCAGTGGTGAGTTCTGTCTTTATTACCTTTTGGTGTTTTTGGTAATACTGACTTTGGGAATAACTCTTTTTTTTAGGTAAAAAGTAAGTATAAGGCAATTCAGTCCACAATTTCATCTTACACTCAGGGCAGAAAGGAATACTCCATTCATTTCGTCCAACAGCCTTTTGCCATGAAACCATATTGTGAAAAGGACAACTATTTTCTTCACTTTCTCGATATTTCAAAACCCACCTCAATCCCGATAAAGGAACATCGGAAATGTTGTATTTCGTTAAAAGGTCTTTGGCTTTTATGGTATCATAATGATAAGCTTTAAAAAATGCAATTAATTCATCAGCTGTGAGGTGAGATAGTCTTTCATCGACAGGGATTGGTGTGTGCTTCAAATCAGCCATGGTTGAATGTTTAAGTTAAACAATGTCCACACCAATTAAAAAGGTGCGAACCTTCACTATATATAGCTCAAACAGGTACGACCAAGCACCCAGACAGGACTACAAAAGCAAAAGGAACGCACCCTATAAAGATGCATTCGCTTTCAGATTCTCTCCTGTCTTTAAAATTGGTCGTTTTGTTTGAGGAAAAAATCAGCGATACAATATTTTATTCTAAGGCAAATTTAATAATTTGGAATGGCAATACATCTTTGATTTTTTTTTAATTTGATTAGATTGGTTTAGAATAATGCTAATTAAAAAATGTTTTATTTAAATAAATTTGTTTTTTGTTAAATAGTATTTATATTTAGTACTTCAATTTCAATAATTTAAAAAATCAACCATTGACTAAATCATTTGAAATCGTAAAGAAAATCACAGAAAGTAACATCATTTATCTACCTAATAATGGAGTTGGCAACAAGTGTAAAAGACAGTGCGAACAGACAGATACGATGTTGACAAATTAAAAATAAGAATGAATTTAGCTTTATGACAGGACAGTGCAATTTTGATGGAAATTTATTTTGTTTTTTTCTTCCCACCTGCGCAAAGACAAAGTTTCTTTATAAGAAAAATCTGTTCAACAAATGCCAATCCACATTTGGCACACTTTCAATCCCAAACTACAACCAAACACTTCAGCTTGCAAAAGAACGAAATTTTTCAACGTGCAAAATAGCATGAAATATTTTATCAAATAGTTTCAATTTTGAAGCTGATATTTTATTTGTATTCTGATTCCATATGGCAATAACACTCAATAACCCCCTATTTATAAAAGTTACTATACTTTTATGTAATATTTTTTGAGAATAAATTAAATAAACTAGTGATATGAAAAGGAAAATAGTCATTGTAATTATAGCAATCATTGCTGTAGCTATTTTAGTCATAGTTTTTTTCAAACCTTCTGGTTCAGAAAAAATTAATATAAATATTTTAGGCGAGGATGCTTCTACCATCAGAGCAATGATGAGTCTTGAAAAAGAATATGAAGCTAAAAATCCAACCATTGATTTGATTTTCCTTCCAAATACCTTTGATGATGCATTTAACAAATCAAATCAGGATTTTACTAACAAAACAGGATTATATGACATTGTAATGCAATACAATTTTTCATTATCATCCTTTGTAAGGAATGGATATGTTTATGGTATAGATGAGCTAATTAAAGAGATTCCTAAAAAGGACTTAGCATTTGAAAAAGATTTATTTCAAAATGTATGGAAGGAAACAAGTTACTATTATGAAAATATAAATAAGCCAAATAATAATGAATTAAAAAAATATGGATATCCGTTTGCTGCAAATTCCATGGTCTTAATGTATAATGCAACAATGTTTAATGATGAAAAAAACAAACAAGAATATTTCAATGAGTATAACAAAGAGTTGAATGTTCCTAAATCTTGGGAAGACTTTTACAATGTCGCAAAGTTTTTTACCAATAAAGAGAAAGGAACATATGGTGTTTGTATGGAAGGTGTTGCGGGGCCATTTTTATATGCAGATTGGGTTAATTTTCATTTTGGAATGGGTGGTAAAATAATGAACAAAGAAATTGGTTGGCAAGGTGACGAAAATACTCAAATGTTATTGGATTCAGATGCAGGAGAAAAGGCTTTAGCCTATTATGTTAGTTTAAAGCCATTTAATAATGGAAATTATACTAATGTGGAACAATTTGAACAAATGAGAATTATGAAAGAGGGAAATACTACTATGGCTATTGTTTGGACGGACATGATTTATCAAAATATTAAAACAGAGGACGGATTTGATAATAGGTTCAAATTTGATGTGATTCCTGGAAATAAGTCCATTTATCATGGAGGGGCTTATTTTATCAATCGCCATTCAAAGCATCCTCAAGAAGCATCCAAATATATAATTGACCTCCTTCAACCAGAGAATCAAATTCTTTTAGCAAGAAAAGGTTTGTGTTCTGCATCAAAAAAAGTATATGAAGATACAATAGTTTCAAAGCTACCATACGCCAATGCTTTACTAGAATCTCTTAATCGTGGTGCTATCTTTCTAGAAGCTGGGCCAGATTCTTATATGATAAGTGAAGTAATTTCAAATTATGTACAAAAATGTTGGAATGGTGAGTTGTCTCCAAGTCAAGCATTATCTCAAGCACAAAGAGAAATAGAAAATAAGAGAAAAGAAGTTTTTGAAGATTTGAGTAAAACCAATTAATAAAATGGAATTGCATCAAAATAATAATAGACTAATAAAAGTAATATTGGTTTTTATATTACTTATCTATTTTCTTTATAATATACCGTTTATAAGTCGTCTTTCATTTAGCTTGGAATCATTGAAGAATATTTTTCAATCTCAGGATGGATTGCAAACTCCATTATTACGTTCACTTACATTTGCTTTTATTCAAGCTGTTTTACTTACTTCTTTAGGATTGATATTTTCTTTAGCGTTATTTAAAATTCCAATATACTCTCAAAGTGGCAAATTATTAAGTTTATTATTAGTTCCTATTCTACTTGGGAATGTTGCAATCGCCTTTATTTTTAAAATAATCCTTTTTGATGCAAATGCACTTTTTCAAAATGAGAATATAAAGTTCTTGACACTTTCATTTATACAAATCTGGCAATTTGGGAGTTTATTTATTTATTTATTTTGGTTGAATCAGCAAACAATTCCTCAATCGGTTTGGAACTATGCTAATGCCGCTCATTTTAATACATATGAGAAGATTAAGGATGTTATTCTACCAAAGCAACGCAATCTATCTTTACTCCTATTTATTTTAGCTTTTGTGTTTTCCTATTATGAAGATGCAAAAATTCAATTCATTTTCAGAGCTTCAAGGGGTACAAATACAGAATTAGTTAATCAATGGTTAAATCGCAAGTTTCAGTCCGATAGTTTAATAAATGCTGATTTCGGATTTGCAAACATTTCCCAATCAGCAAGTATTGTAATTATTTTTGCTGTTATTGGGTTAATATTAACTTTAATACTAAAGAACAAATTATTTTACTCATTTATTAGAAGTGAACGTACAGTTAACTTAAAATACCTTTTTCTTCATTAATAGGTAAAATCACTACTTTTTGTCTTGTTATGTTAATTATTATTCCTATAGTTTTTGTCATTATTATTCAATCAGGTAATTTTCAATTTCACTTTCAGTCCCTTATTATGCCATTATGGCTTACTTTATTTGCATCAATATCAGCTAGTTTTATATCTATTTTATTTGGTATTCTTAGTAGGTTGGCATGGCAAAGACTTTTAGCTGATTTCAACAGGGGTTCTATGACTTACTTGATTGCCATTTTTATGCTTATTCTTATTCCTCCAATAGTTTTATTGATAACAGGATTCAAATGGATGCAAAACATAGGTTATAGCACGCCTAATACAATATATTTAGCTTGGATTATAGGACATATATTTCTCTCATTTCCTTTGCTTTCAGGATTTGCAATAGCGACTCATTTTAGAGTTAAGAATAACATAATAAATTATTTACAATCTCATCAACTAACATTAATGGAAAGAATTCGAGACCTATTCATAAAGCCATTTAAAGCTGATTATTTATTAACATTTATAATTGCGTTTGCTTTGATTTGGAATGAAAGTACAATTAACAGTGTTTTATCAGATGTAATTCCCTCGTTTGTTACAATATTAAACAGAACAATTAGTGGCAAAGCTGCTGATTATGCTAATGGGATGAATTATTTATTCATATCATTTGTATTAGCGATTATTAGCGTAGGAATTTGGAATTATAGCATAATTAGATTTCAAAAACTAAGTGAAGAATAAAATATGAAAAAGGTAACTTTTCGAAATATTACGTTTGGATATAATAAACGCAAGTTGATATTAAATAATCTATCCTTTGAGTTTAAAAATCCCAATCCTGATAAAGGGCACGTAATAGCCTTAATGGGAGCTAGTGGTAGTGGAAAGTCTACTATTTTAAGATTAATTTTGGAAGATATAGAACCACAGGATGGAATAATCAGTACCTTTCCTGACAAACCTATAATATCATATCTTCCTCAGGAACCAGTGCTATTTGAGCATTTAAGTCCTTTGCAAAATGCTCGCTATTTTAAAAACATTGCTGCATACAAAAATAAATTTGACAATAGTTTATTTGAAAAGCTAAGTAATGCGCTAGGGATGAACTACATTTTTAATAATTCAAAATCTATAAATGAACTAAGCGGTGGAGAAAAGCAACGATTAGCATTATTAAGGTCTTTGTCAATAAAGCCTGATATTTTACTTTTGGATGAGCCAACAAACGGCCTAGATTCAGACGTTAAGCTTCAGTTCTTACATCAACTTCGTTCGATCATCATTGAACAAAATGTATTGACTATTTATGTTACACACCATAAAATAGAAACAGAACTTATTGCGGATGAGATTGCTTATTTACCAAATCCAGATGACAAAGGAATTCAAAATGTATTTCAAAGCGATTTATTAAGTTTTACTAATACTCCTCCTGTATTGGATGCAGTAGTAGTATTTAACTATCCAAAACCGAATATCATTAAATATAAAATTGAAGAAAATAAGTTTGTCCCTACCGTCGATTCTCATGAAATTTTTTATACTAATATTCAAGAAGAAAATATTTATTTTTCAGAAACAATAGGCCTTCCTTATAATGTTATAAGTGCTAATTCTGTTTTTACTTTATTGGAAATTGTAGAAGGTCAATATTTAACCATAAATACAGGAAAGATACCCAATGGTAAATCGAAGATTTATTTTAGTGGTAAATTTGCACAATACAATAGCGAATTTTTATTGCAACCTTTTTTTTATTTAGAAGAAAATAAGATAATATGAAAGAGCTATCTAAAGGGGAAAAAATTGAACATGCAAAAAGGCTGGAAGAGTATGTAAATTTTTTAAATAAAGAGTTTTTAACTGCCGATTCCAACTTTAAATTAAAACATGTAGGTTATGGTGTTCCAATTGATAAAGCAAACTTTTACTTTGATTTCCCTTATAATGAAGAAGCGGATAAAATAAATGACCTTATTAATAAGAATGAGGATATAATAAAAATGAATAAAGAAATTCATGAGGCGTTTAGTAAAAATCAAAGAAAAGAAAAACCAACTATTGGTTATGTTTATTATAACTATAAATGGTTAAATGACCATCAGTTTGTTATTTATGACACACATAACAATTTAGATCTAGAAGATTCTGAGTTAAAATTGAAGTGGTACTTAACACTTATTCATTCATCGATTAAATTAATTCCATTAAGTACTTCTTATACAGTAGAGATTGACAAAATCCCTGCTAGTTCATCTTCTGAATTACTTGTCATTGTAAAGAATATTGAGTCAGCTTTAGGCCAGGAGGCATTACTTATAAACTCATTTTTAAGAGAAAATAATTATGATTATCTTAAAATTCCCAAATTAAATGAAATTATAGTATTTTTAAATAATAAGGTTATCTATTTATTAGAGAAATATTTTGACAGTCCAGTTTTACAAAAAATATTGGTAGAAAGACGTGAATCTGAAATCCTTTCTTATCAACATTCCATTTCTAATTTAAGATTGGTAAATCACATGACCTTGCTTGGATTATATATCAAGAATAAAGACTTAATTGGAATAAGTGATTCATACAGGTTATTACTAAAGAAAATGAAAGTTCTTAGAATGATGTTATATTCTATTTTTCAAGTTGAACATTTGAAGAAAAAAGAGAATGGACAAGATAATAGAAAGAATGAGTTATATGAATTGGCAGGGAAGAGTGTTTTTGAAATACTTGATTATTTTGATAAAGAGGTGAACCTACTAGGTATCAAAACTAATTTTAATTACACACAAGAAGCTAAAGATATTGATTTTAAACCACCAATTAATTATGCACCAGATAAGGCTTGCGATTTGTTTAATTGCCAAATGGTTTTGTGGAATTTGTGGACAAATGCCTGTCATGTAACAAATGCTTTAAAAATGCGTGAAATTAATATTAATGCATATGTTAGTAATGAAAAATTATGCTTGAATTTTATAAATAATGGTGAAATGCCTGAGAGATATCAGAAATATTTAAATGGAGAAACAAATGTTTATCCAGGAGAGAAACTCGATTACAAACCGTACAGGGGTATCCAAATAGTAAAAGATATTTGTTTTGCAAAGGATAATAAATTGGGAATTAATGTACAGGTCAATACAAATCCCAAACCACATACTATTATAAAACTAACCTTTAATAAATGATGTGCTATGAAAATTTTATTAATAGATGACGAGCCAGATAGTGTTGATTCCTTAATTAAACTACTTGTAATTTATAATCATACTGTTACCTATAAAGAAAATCTTCAAGAAGCATTTGATTATTTAACTATTCCTTCAAATAAATGGAAAACGGATTTAATAATTCTAGATGAGAGTTTTGACAAAAATAAGTCTGATAAAATTAAAAATGGAGAAGAATTTTGTAAAATAATTAAAAATAAAATCCCATTCTTGCCAATAATATCGATTACAGGTAGGGAATATAATAGTAAAAAAGCTATAGAAATTCTAGCGGAGACTGACTGTTGTTATTTTTATGAAAAAACACAATTTGATTTAGAACTAGAGGAATGCAAATTAGAAAAAGCAATACAACATAAGCGTTTTATTAATATTTGGAAGAATAGAACAATAGCACTCAATAATGAAATTCGTAATTATTTAATTGCATTATCGACTCCCCAAAGGGCGCTTTTTAATCAGGAATTACAAAAAGGAGAAAAAGCTGATTGGAATAAATTTGATTTAACTATACTAATAGAAGGTGGAGTTTATACATTAGATCAATTATTTGTTGAGCCAGATAAAGATATTTCAGTAAAAGAAATAAATCAAAAAATAGAGAATCTATTGAACAGCACAAAACGTGACTATTATTTTGTTGGAGATTGGAACAACCCTGAAAAGGGAATTACTAAACAATTAGAAAGGTATTGGTCTCTTGAATTACTTGAGTATGAAAAAATTAAAAAGGAAGTTGATATTAAAGCATTTAACTATTTGTTAAATATTTTATTAATTAATGAACATATCGAAACTGAAATTGAAAAGATTTTAGAATTAAATAAAAGAAATTCAATTATAAAAGCAACTAATGGTTGCAATTCAGAAAGGACAGCATGGACTAATTTTATTGACAAACTAATATGTCGAAGGGTAGCATTTGGGATTCAAGAGTTACTGAATTTCAAGGAGGGGTCAATACAAAAAAAGCAGTTGGCAAGTATATTTAAAAACGGAAAAGCCAGTGAAGCATGGGTTGATGAAAAAACTGCTTCTGTTTTTTCAACAAATCTAGGACTGGAAACTAACCAGTCAAAAGGTTTATTTTATAAACGCGATGACAACGGGAATGTTTATATTATGAATGAAGAAAGTGATTGGATTGAAAAGTTTGTTCAAGATGCTAAATTCTTACGAAAGTTTCTTACAGAATTTGATTTACCTGATTATTTTAAAAAAGGAGATTATAGGATAGATACTGAGCTTTTGCCACCTGATAATGGATATACGGATTTGAAAGAATTTGAGGAAAATATGTTAAAGTTAGAAAGAATTTTATCTATTGAGGATTTTGAGAAAGTCAAAAGTCAAATCAGAAATGAACTCAACGGTAATCAACAACATATAGGAGAAAGATTTTTTCCTTGGGCATATACTATGCCTGAAATAAAAATAGAGATAGCTCATTTGGGAGTTGGTTATTTAGGAATTGGTTTTGTGTTACCGATTCTTACTCAAATAACAGATAGGATTATAATGGTAGGTAAGGATAGAGGAAAATGGGATGAAATGAAAAGTTCAAGAAATATCTTATTTTCTGATACAAATGATAACAACAATTCATTTGCTTTTTTGCATGATAATCTTAATCAAAATGAAAAGCAAGATATAATAAGTCATTGGCATAGCCGTGCTATAAATAAATTGCTCGTTATCTCAAATGATGATAATCTCATTATAGATCTCATAAAAAACAGTAACCATATTACGCTTTCATTAAAAGGTGGATTGTACTGGGGATTTGATATAATAAGAAAATGTAACTTTAAAAATAACGTTACTATTTATCCTTTTGAAAATGATCGAGAGAATGTAGAGAAAATGTATAAAAGTTTACCTGACAAAAAATACAATAAATCGCTTGTAATTGCTGATAGATTATGTAGTAATATTTCCTTTTATCCTGAACAATCAAAAGTAATGTTAACTTCAGAGCCTTATGGCCATTTTGTCGTTTTTGGAGAATCATCAAGTAATATTTTTTCAAATGGGATTGAATTTAAACCAATTGAAAAGGTCTATTGTAATAAGAAAGAAATATTTGACTTCTATTATTCCAAGAAATTTAATCTATTTAATTGTATGCATGCATATTTGGCTATCCTTTGTTATTCAAAGTTGAAAGAAAAAAAAGTACCGAAGCAAGAATGGGAGCGAATGTATGTTAGTATAATGCAAGAATCAATTGATATAAAAACGAATATTGATTATATTTTAAAAGCATTAATACTTCGGTTAATATCTGAAAATTCATTAAAATTATTGGGAGAGATTTATAATAAAGCTAGCTTATTTGAAATATATGAAGAACTTCAAGAATATGGTTCTAATGTACTTGAAAGAATATCTTTAATACCTGATAAATTGTCAAGAGTAATTGAATTTAAGGATTTTAGTAATAAATATGATAAACGAATTAGGGACTTATTGCTTTTTTATGATGATAACAATAATATCAGTAGGATTAAGACGTTAAATCTCATATCAAATGAAGAAGAAATTAGTGATATAAAAAAATGTTTAAATAAAGTTATGTTCGGAATAATTGAAATTCTCAAAAATTAGTATAGAAACTTTATTTAATATAACTTTGAACATTAACTATTTCGAAAGTAAAACGTTATAACTTGAAGAAGAGAAAATCTTATAGAATTAAGAATTTGATTATGAATAGAATTAAAACATATTTAGAATATATAAAAGTTAACCTTAGAAAGTTGTTAACTTTTAGGACAAATCCTGATAGCCAAAATTATAATAATCCAAAGAATATTTTTCATACTTGTGAATTGGAGAAGGAAAGGCCTGGCTTTATGGCATATAAACCAAATATCTATATTTATCCAGATAAAAATATCAAATTAAAAGTAACCATAGGCTTCCCAAAGGGTGGTGAAATAGTAACATCAATTCCTGATTATGATACTGGATGGGATGTGTCAGTAGAACCAAAAAGTATCATTAACAAGTCTTATGGATATTTGTTTTATGAAAGCAATCAGCCCGATGTGTGGCAAAAAGAAGAAGGATGGATAATTAAAAAGGAGAATTTAAAGTCGTTTTTTATTGATAATATGGGTAAATATGGTTTCAACGATACAGAAATTAAAGATTTTGTTGAATATTGGATTCCTCGTCTCACCGATTTTGATAATTATGTAATTTATCCTCAAACCACTAAAATAATAGAAGAGGTAATAAGTCTTAACTTTTCAGTACAACCAGATGAGATATTTAGACTATTCTATTTAATTAAGGGTAAAACGAATTACCAAGATATTAAAATCCTTGAACCAAATATTGAGAGCGGATTTAAAAGAAATAATTATCATATTTCTGAATGGGGTGTTTTGTTGTAATAAAGACTTTAATATTTCTTTCTAAATTTGATTGCCAAAATAAATTACTGCTCCGATGCAATGTCAGTGTGGATGTAAAAGAAAAGGGGCTAGATTTGAAAAACAACTAACGAATTTGCTTTGAATAATAACCAGCAACACTTCAGTCATAATCCTCCTTCAAGATTATGAGCTGGGTTGAACGAGACTTCTGCCGCTGCATTGGCTCTTTCTGCATATTGAATAGAAAAAAGCTGGTATTTAATTTGGGTGGGTTACATTATTGTCAAGGCTTTTTTAACTTAGCAATTTTTCATTATTTCATATATATATATATATCGTTATATAACAGATGTATTGATGGAAATACAATCAATTAAATTTCATTGGTTTATAATTTCATATATATATAGTTATTACAATAAGAATAAATATATAATTCTAATTCCTTCTTCAAATTAGCATGTCATATTGCCATATTTTGTTGCCTATTTCAGCAAACCCTGCGTCGAAATTAATATAAAGTGCAAAAAACAAAAACCTTTGAAATTCATGTAAGAAAAAATGATCAATTGGTTTAAATATTTGGAATTTATAATACAGTTTTTAAATATTGCACTAATAAATTGAATAAACTTAGAAGGTTTTTTACTAAGAAAAGTTATTGAATTACTTTTTTCCAATGATTATAGTAGTTATTTAAAAGTATTACTTTTAGTTGATTATTTAAATCCTATATATTATATAGCACAACATCGTTTACAAATTTCTATATTAAAAGTGTAGCACCACATCGTTTACAGTTCTTTGACATCTTGTAGCACAACATCGTTTACAGCCTAATGATGAATCGGATGTTT
>JBAYKX010000044.1:0-42579 GCA_041664345.1 Salinivirgaceae bacterium | reverse complement strand
TTTTAACCAGAAAAAATACACTTCACACTTAAAAAAAACTGGTAGATGAAGAATTGGTCTTCACCTGCCAGTTATCCTTTTATGGACTACATGAAATAATAGATACTTTTTCAGTGGCCTCCCTATTTGGCAGCCTTTTTTATTCCTCCCCCTTGTATTTCAAAAAAAAAATGCCATATTCCACTTTCAAATTGATGTAATAATTTTGCTTGTGAGCAGCTGGATTCTTGTTGTTGGTAATGACTAGGGATATATTGAAATGCTTACGCAACCACAGCTAAGTTTGAAATAAAGCAGCAAAAAGGATTCAGATTAGAATACTTAACGCTGCTTACGGCAAATACTTGAAAATATGCCTATATTAATACCCTGATTGTGAGCTGCGGATTGGCTTCTTTTCGGTTTCTTTTACGTGTTTAGGCAAAAGCTTGATTAAAAGGATAGAGTATATTTAGAAGATAGAGTTTTTTGTATTAATTTTGATAAAATAATTTTAGTTTAATGCTGTTTGTTTTTGAATATAGGAGTTAAGGGTTTTATCAAGACCAGTAAATGATGAATGGTATTAATTTATTAACAATAGTAGTATGATTCGAAGTGTGGTAGTACCTGAAAACAACAAGCTTTCATTCAATATTCCCGATAACTATATTGGAAAGAGAGTTGAAGTTATTGCATTTATGATAGACGAAGGAAATGAAGCGGCTCAAATAACAAAAAAGGCTGTTAGCTTCAATGCAATTGAGCTTGATACGAGAGGTTATAAATTCAATAGGGATGAAGCAAACGAACGCTAGAATATTTCTGGACACCAATATCCTTGTTTATGCTTATTCAAAAACAGAATTGGAAAAACAAGCCATTGCCCGCAAGCTCATTTCAGAATGTAATACATTTGTTAGTACTCAAGTTTTACAAGAACTCACGAATACGCTTACCAAAAAATTCCACAATTCTTGGCATCAGGCTCAGGATACAGTACACGAAGCCTGTAAAAATAACCAACTCTATGTAAATGAAAGCGAAACTATTTTAAAAGCATGTACTATTGCCGATAAATATAAATACTCGTTTTACGATTCCCTTATTATATCGGCTGCCCTATCATGCGGTTGTGCAGTTTTATATACAGAAGACTTGCATGATGGATTGATGGTTGAAAATAAACTGAAAATCATAAATCCTTTTAGAAAAACATAAATCAGCAGCAAATTATTAATTGCGTTAATGCTGTCCGTTAATTGCCTTTTTTATTTATCCCCTTGCATTTTCCAAAAAAAAATGCCACATTCCACTTTCAATTATTACTAATAACTATCGCTTGTGAGCAGCCGGATACTTATTGTAGGAAATGATACGGAATACTACGAATTGCTTAGTAATTGTTGCACTAAGTATGATATCCTTACGTTAAAAAGCATCCATTCTTTAAGTGAGTTTGTTTCATCGCAAAAAGTTGATTTAATTCTTTCAATTATTTCCGACAACTATTTTCAGGAAGTGACTCTTTTTGAACAATTAAAACAGCAAGAGGGTTTGCGCGACATTCCAATTATTGTTATTGATAATTCACCCTTTCCTATTCCAAATAACAGTCGTTTAGCATTTCAGTCGGGAGCTAGAGATTACATCAAGAATCATTGCGATGAAATTGAATTATTGAGCCGAATTGAAAATCAATTGAAACAATTCAGTCGTTGGAATGAAATGTTAGTTGAGTACAACAATCGTCAGGAAACATTAAATTTAATGGATAGGTTGTTTCTATTAATGGATAGAGCCGACAACTCCTTTATAATTTTTGATGCAAAAGGGGAAATAGAATGGGTAAATGAAGGTTTTAACCGTTTGTATGGTTACACACTCGATGAGTTCAAACGAAAATTTGGCCGTTCTATCTTTGAAGCAAGCAAAAATCCCGAAATTATTGCAAAGGTAGAGCATTGTATTAAGACTAAAAAATCGGTAAATTACGTGGCCGAATGTTTGACTCATTCCGGTGAATTCAAATGGATTCAAACCACATTTACTCCCATAGTATCGAATGATGGTAGTATTGATAAGTTTATAGCCATTGAAACTGATATTACCAAGTTAAAAGAAGCCGAAGAGGCGCTCAATCAGAAAAATGAATACATGATTGCGCTAACCAATCATTTAAAAAGTTCTAATTCACTACTTGAGGAGCAGCAGAAGGAAATTAACACACAGAATAATGCCTTGGTTGAGGAACGTAAAAAGACCGATGAATTGCTATTAAATATCCTTCCGTTTGAGGTTGCGCGACAGTTAAAATCGAAAGGGGAAGCCAAACCCCGAAGTTATAAGTTAGCCTCGGTGTTATTTCTCGATTTTGTTAATTTTACCAAGCTTACTAAAGAACTTTCACCAAAGGATTTAATCAGCATATTGGATTCTTATTTTAAGGCATTCGACGATATTGTAGATAAGCATTTTATTGAGAAAATAAAAACCATTGGCGATGCCTATATGTGTGCCGGTGGATTGCCCTTAAGTAATCGCAGTAACCCTTTCAATGTTGTGCTGGCAGGCCTTGAATTGCAATATTATGTACAAAATAATCAACCTCCGGAATGCCTGAACCGTGGTTTAGAGTGGCAGTGCCGCATTGGTATTCATTCCGGTGATGTTATATCTGGAGTGGTTGGGAAGAAAAAATTTATTTTTGATATTTGGGGCACTACCGTCAATTTAGCGGCGCGTATGCAGGAAGAAGGTACTTCGGGTAGGGTAAATATTTCAGAAGTAACATACAGCTACGTGAGCGATTATTTTGAATGCGATTATCGTGGAAAAGTTAAGACTAAATGGGATGAAATGCTTGATATGTATTATGTAAATCGTTTGAAGCCAGAATATAGTTTGGATGAAAATGGATTGATACCCAATGAGCTTTTTAATAAAATGATGAATTCACTTTAAATTTATTACTCCAATAATACTAAAAATAAAAGAGAGGCTTTCAAAATAGGAACCTCTCTTATTTTTAGAATAGCTATTATTCGTATTCAGCCAATATCTCTGCAACGCCATCGGGAGAAACCCTTCCGTAAACCTTTTCACCGACCATAACCACTGGAGCTAATCCACAAGCACCTACGCAACGCAAGCAACTTAGCGAGAATTTTCCATCAGCGCTGGTTTCACCCACTTGTATTTTAAGCCTTCGACGGAACTCATCCAGTACTTTTTCGGCACCACGTACATAGCAGGCAGTTCCAGTACATACTGATATGGGATGCAGCCCTTTGGGTATCATGGTAAAGAATGAGTAGAACGTTACTACTCCATATACTTTAGCTACAGGAACATTTAATTCAGCAGCTACAATCTCCTGAACTTCAGCCGGCAAGTATCCAAAAATACCTTGCGCTTTGTGAAGTACGTTAATTAATTCGCCTGCTTCGTTGTTAAATGAAGTGCAAACTTCTTTTAATTTTTCAACCTCTTTGGGGTTCAGTTTTATTTTAACGCTTGACATAATTCATTTCTTTAATTCGTTCAACAGGAATTGGCTCTACTCAATAATAAATTCGTTCTTCTTATCGAAGTAGCGCGTATGTAGCAAATGGTGCGCTTTATCGCTCATTGGTTTTCCTAAAAATTCCTTGTAGAGTTTCACTATAAAAGGATTCTCGTGTGATTTTCGGATAGGTTTATTTTTGTCCTCTTCATAAAGTGCCATTTGGCGTGCTTTCAATATCGAGGAATCACCATGATGAAGCGGTTGACCGCCACCACCAATACATCCACCGGGACAAGCCATAATTTCAATAGCATGAAAATTTGATTTACCTGCTTTTATATCTTCTAATAATTTGCGGGCATTTCCTAAGCCATGAGCAATCCCAATGCGGATTGGTAAACCGTCAAAATCAATGGTAGCTTCACGCACCCCTTCAAAACCACGTAATTCTTCAAAATCAACTTTTTCCAGTTTCTTTTTTGTTTGAACTTCATAAGCGGTGCGAACGGCTGCTTCAATAACACCACCTGTAGTTCCAAATATTACGCTGGCACCGGTTGATTCACCCATGGGGTTATCAAAATCTTCATCGGGTAGCGCATTAAAATCAATGTTGGCACCTTTAATCAAATTAGCCAATTCGCGGGTCGAAATGGAGAAATCCACATCGGGGCTGCCATCGGTAGAAAATTCATCGCGTTGACACTCCCATTTTTTTGCTAAGCAAGGCATTACCGATATAACCATCATGTCTTTCCGATCAACTTTAATTTGGTCGGCAAAATACGTTTTGGCAATAGCTCCAAACATTTGTTGCGGTGAGCGCGCCGTTGAAGGAATATCTTTTAATTCAGGGAATTGTTTTTCAAAAAAGTTTACCCAACCCGGGCAGCAGGAAGTAAGCATCGGTAGTTTAACGGTTTTATCACCGGCCAGATGACGACCTAAGCGATCCAGTAATTCCGTTCCTTCCTCCATAATGGTAAGGTCAGCAGCAAAATCGGTATCAAATACATAATCGA
This sequence comes from Salinivirgaceae bacterium, assembly GCA_041664345.1. Classification (GTDB taxonomy): domain Bacteria; phylum Bacteroidota; class Bacteroidia; order Bacteroidales; family SZUA-534; genus GWE2-40-63. The sequence continues at coordinate 38,070 of JBAYKX010000044.1, read as the reverse complement.
ATCCTAAACGACGCAAAGCTGCCGCAAGTTTTCCTGTAACTAATGTTCCGGGTTTCATACCAAATTCTTCGCCTAATGCGGCACGAACAGCAGGAGCTGTTTGAACCACCACTGTTTTTTTAGGATCGGCTAAAGCACGGATAACCTGATTGGTATGATCTACTTCAGTTAATGCCCCGGTAGGGCATACAGCCACACATTGCCCACAATAGGTACAGGTCGATTTTTCCAAATCCATTTCAAATGCCGGGGATACTACCGATTGAAATCCCCGGTTTACACCCCAAAGAGCACCCACTGTTTGCACTTTATTGCACATCATCTCGCAACGGCGGCACATAATGCATTTGTCCATATCGCGGATGCTGGTTGGTGAAAAGTCTTCTTTGTAGGTTGACATTTCGCCTTTATAATGAATTTCGCGCACACCTAATTTATGAGCCATGCTTTGCAACTCGCAATTACCTGATTTGGCACATATCAAACAGTCAGCCGGGTGGTCGGAAAGGATTAATTCCAATACGGTACGGCGGGCATTTAAAACCCGCATGGTATTGGTTTTAATTACCATATCGGTGTGGGCATCGGTACAACAGGCCGGAGCCAGATTTTTACGTCCCTGAACTTCAACCACACATATTCGGCAACCACCGGGTTTGTTTTCAATATTCATGTCGCCTAGACTCATGTAGCATAAGGTTGGGATGTCGATACCCACGGAATGAGCCGCTTTAAGTATGCTGGTTCCCTTTTCTACCTTAACAGGCTTATTATCTATGATTAAATTAACAAATTCCATTATTCAATCTCCTTTATTATTGTACGCTGATAGCATTAAATTTACATTTTTCCATACAGGCACCACACTTGATGCATATAGCCTGGTCAATGGTATGAGGACCTTTCCGCTCACCGGCAATAGCGCCTACCGGACAAACCCGGGCACAAGCGGTACAACCTACACAATGTTCGTTGTCGATGATGTATTGCATCAAATCTTTACAAACCCCGGCGCGGCATTTTTTATCGTGAACGTGTTCAATATATTCATGGTAAAAATTTTCAAGTGTTGAAAGTACCGGGTTTGGAGAGGTTTGTCCTAAGCCACACAAAGAGGTATCTTTAATAACCAAACTTAAGTTTTTTAGTTTTTCTAAATCATCTTTGGTTCCTTTTCCTTTGCAGATAACATCCAATTGCTCATGAAGCCTTTTATTTCCGATACGGCATGGGGAGCATTTGCCACACGATTCTTCTACAGTAAATTCGAGATAGAATCGGGCAATTGAAACCATGCAGTCGTCTTCGTCCATTACAATCATACCTCCGGAACCCATCATGGAACCTGAAGCTATCAGATTATCGTAATCAATAGGGGTATCTAAATGTTTTTCAGTTAAACAACCACCTGATGGACCACCGGTTTGAACGGCTTTGAATTTTTTGCCATCTTTTATGCCACCGCCAATTTCGTAAATAACTTCACGCAAGGTGGTACCCATAGGCACTTCAATCAATCCTACGTTGTTTATTTTACCGGCTAAAGCAAATACTTTGGTACCCTTCGATTTTTCAGTTCCTATTTTATTAAACCAATTGGCTCCTTTTAAGTAAATAACAGGAATGTTGGCATAAGTTTCAACATTGTTCACGTTGGTTGGTTTACCCAGATATCCCGATTCTGCCGGGAATGGCGGTTTAAATGTGGGTTCGCCGCGTTCGCCTTCCATAGAATGGATGAGTGCGGTTTCTTCGCCGCAAACAAAGGCACCGGCTCCATAACGCAATTCAATATCAAAATCAAACCCGGTTCCTAATATGTTTTTGCCTAACAATCCGTATTCGCGGGCTTGTTTAATGGCGGTTTTCAATCGCTCAATAGCCAATGGGTATTCGGCGCGTATATAAACCAAACCTTTGGTGGCTTCAATGCAATATCCATTTATGGCCATTGCCTCAATAACCGAATGTGGGTCGCCTTCCAGAATGGAACGATCCATAAATGCACCCGGGTCACCTTCGTCGGCATTACAAACCACATATTTTTGATCGGCTTTATTGCTTAGTGCAATTTTCCATTTCAATCCGGTAGGGAAACCGCCTCCGCCACGACCACGCAACCCGGAATCAATCATTTCCTGAATGGCTTGTTCGGGAGTCATTTCGCCCAACACTTTAGCTAATGCTGAATAGGCGTCTCTAGCTATCGCTTCGTCAATATTTTCAGGGTTTATAACTCCGCAATTGCGTAAGGCAATACGCAGTTGTTTCTTATAAAAACCCATGTGTTTTGAATCGCTAATCTCTTTTTTTGTAGTTGGGTCTTTGTATAAAAGATGTTCTACTTTGCGCCCTTTAATTACATGCTCTTGAATAATCTCCTTTGCATTATCGGGAGTAACCTGAACATAAAAAGTATTGTCGGGAAGTACTTTTACAATGGGGCCTTTTTCACAAAATCCGAAACAGCCGGTCATCACTACTTGTACTTCATCCTGAAGGTTCTTTTCATCCAATTCTTTTTGTAGTTTTCCTACTATGGCATCGCTTGCCGATGCCCTACAACCAGTTCCACCACAAACAAGAAGATGCATTTTATATTTTGCCATTATAACTTCCTCCTATTTGTTATTTTCGTCAATAATTTCGTAATTCACAGGGATGATTCCATTTACCAACTCCCCATTCTTGATGTATTTCTCAATAATCTCATCCGCTTTTTTTAAATCGACATAACCAAAAACCACCGGTTCCTGATTGGGTAATTTTATTTCAACGGTTGGTTCGGCGTAGCAATAGCCCATGCAGCCAGTTTGAGTTACCACAGCACCAATACTACGTTTCTCCAATTCATTCATGAAAAATTCCATTATTTTTTTTGCGCCGGAGGCAATGCCACAGGTTGCCATAGCTACCTTAATCTGCACCAGGGAATCGGCTCTTTCGCCTTTTTCCCGTAATTCTAATTTGTTTTGCAAACTTGCTTTGAGGTTTTGCAAATCTGCCAACGATTTAACTTGAACCATACAACTATATTGTTTTAAATACCTAGAAAGATCGGATTGTAATTTTGTGCAAATTTACGCAAAAAGTATAACACCTGTGATATCAGTTATTTAGATTGGGTTTATATAAGGGTTTTTTTTGCATGATTTTTATCAGGTTTCAAAGATCACTAAAACACACCTAAAATCTACTTTCCTCATTCAAAGCAATTTGAAAAAACACGATTAAAATTTAGTTTCGGGTTATCCTTTATCGCTTTAAATAGGGGCATGTTTAAAAACAAACCTAACATTTATCATACTATTTTGACTAAAACACGAATAGTTTTTAGGCCTTCGAGGAAATGGTTTTTTGCGCTATCGTTGGATGAGAATAATGCTTCGTTTGCTATATTCTTATCGTTCCGTTCCTATTGCTTCCAAATTTTCCTGAATCATTTCTTTTAAAAACTGACGTACCGATGGATCGTTGATGGGAATTTCACCTAAAAGGTTTTTAACCTCGCGGGTATCGAAAATATAAGTCCCGGAATCCGTTGTATGGGTAATCAGGAAGTTTAGAGTTGGGTTAGCCGCGATTAGCAAAAGGTACGTTCCAACTAAGTCGCCCACCGGTAACCTATCGAGGTGATTGTTGATAAAATCGGCTGAAATTTGGGTGCCTTTTCCTAAAACAGATGATAGTTGAAAACTGCCACCGGTCAATTCTGCGTTATGCTTGAAAAGAGGAACACCCAATCCAACTTTGCGTGTTGACCGTGAGGTATAATAAGGGTCGGTAACCAATTTTATGGTTTCATCGTCCATCCCGGTTCCATTATCGCTGATGCCTATCCAATACAAATTGCTGACCTTCGATTCGGTTATCGATATTTCGATTAAAGTGGCTTTAGCCCGAATGCTGTTTTGTGTTAAATCCAATATGTGTTCGGAAAAATCTTTCATGGGAGTTGATTGTGAGATATGAGACCTTGAGACATGAGATATGAGACGTTGAGATTTGAGATTAAAAAAAAATGAATACGTTTTCACTTTTGAACGTTTTTCTGTTGAAGGTTTCTCAAAGCTTTTCGAACCTCTTCGAAAGAACGATGTGACAAGGTGAGCAAGTTAAACACAGTGCCAATGTCATTTACAAAATGGGCATCGGAGTTTTGGATAAATGCATAATCAGCTAAATAAGCATTGGCGGCTTTAAATGCTTCAATGGTGGTATGTTTTGAAAGTTCCAAGGCATCAACCGGTAAATCGGTTGGTACAAATCCCAATTGGCTGATAAGGCTGAACCGAGGTCGGTTTATGTGTGCCGGTATGAATATTCCACCCAATTCATGCACCTTTTGTTCCACCTGTTCCAAACTTTGATCAAGGGCCGAAATCAGCAATCGTTCTTCTTCATAAATAATTTGCTCATTTTTATCCACACAAACCTGAAAACCAAATTGTTCCGAATCATTTTTTATATCTGGAAGATGTGCATCCAAATAGTGTTGAAAAATTTCCAACGAAGCTTCATCAGGCATAAATGATAAACAATGGGCTTCTTCGCGGGTTGTTACTTCGGCGCCACACAATACAAAAAGGCCTTGTTTTTCTCCCAATTGCTTGATGAGCAATGCTTGACGGGTTGTATTGTGATCGGTAATACCAATAATATTCAATCCTTTACGGCAAGCCTCAGCCACAATATTGGCCGGACTCATTTCCAAATCGCCACAGGGAGAAAGTAGTGAGTGGATGTGCAAATCGGCTCGATAAGTGGTAAGGCTCATGGTTTAAACGGGTATCAAAACAAAACCTGAATAGGGATCAGAAAATAAACGATGCTAGTTTATCAACTGATACAACTTGCCTGAAATTTCAAAAGTAGGCAAGTCAGTGCCAAGAACTGGAATTCCTTCTTCATTAGCTTTTTCAAGCATATCGGCATCAGGCTGTAACCCTTTTACCAAAATTACGGCACTGGCATCGCGCAATGAGGCAATGGCCATTACATTTTTATGGGTTTGCAAGGTTATCCATACATTACCGTCGTGTATGTTGCCCATTACATCGCTCAATAAATCGGATGTGTAAGCCCCGGTAATTTCATTTTCTATTCCTTTTTCACCGCCTATTAGTGTTAGGTTAAGTGCTGAAATAAGTTCTTTAATTTTCATATTCTGGTTTTTTGTTACTGGTTTTTTGTTACTGGATTCTGGTTACTTGGTTCTAAACTCTAATCTCTGTTTTCTGGTTTCTAGTCTTTTGACATCCATTTTCTGACTTCTTAATGTTGCGGTGCATATTATTTTACCGTTCCATGGTAACATTTCTGGTTGCACCGCTTACTATTTTTGTAACCTTACCAAGGGCTCCCGATAGCTATCGGGACTTGGCTTTGTTCTCTCAGGCTTACAACCTGTTTTTCAACTTCTGTCTTCTGTCTTCCGTCTTCCAACTTCTAACTTCTAACTTCTAACTTCTAATCTCTAACTTCTAATCTCTAATCTCTAATTTCTTAACTCCCTTTCTTCGCCAATCCCTTCAATACGCGGTTTTCGCCCCATATTTTTTCCACAATGGCAACAGCGGTGTCCATAGTTATTTCGTTGTTTTTCATTAGGGCTTTTTGTACAAAAATACAATGCGATAGGGTGGCATTTCCTTTGGCAATATCTTCGCTTAATGCTTTGCACGAAGGCGCACCACAGGCACCACAATCAATACGGGGCAATCGCAATTCAATGCGTTCTGCCAATTTCATTTTACGCATGGCTTCGGCCATATCCACATCTAGCATCATCATTGAACGGGGAACCACTTCACCCAATGGCAATCGGGCCTTTAAGTATTCTTTATACTCATTAATTCCCGAAGGAATGAAATCACCTGTTTTTTTGCGGTTTAGGTTCACCCGATGATTCATCCGTTCCACAATCAAAAAGCGATTCTCCGGATTTAGAATACCTCCGGCACAGCCTTCATGACAAGCGCGACATTCTAAAAAATCGATTCCGGTTACTTCTTCATTTTCCACTTTTTCAAGAAATTCCATCACGTTGTAAATTCCATCAATAGCCATAGTCCGTCCTTTAACTCTGGATGATTCCCCATGAGTAAGAGTCCACAAAACTTCAAAATCGAACAATTCCGAAGGATCGGGAACCAGACTAAGCTCTTATTTTCCTTCAATAATCTTACGATAAACGCGGTTATACAAATTATTTAGGTTGATGGCTCCGCTGACCACAGATTTTTTTTCTCCTACCGGGCTTTTTATAGCTGCAATTTTAGCTGCACAGGGAGTAATATAAAACAATCCTATTTCCTCTTCCGGAATTCCTTGATCGATGAGTTTCTTTTTGTAAAACTGTGCAGCAATATCGCTGGGTGTTCCCAGTTTAAGAATGTTATCAACTAACGACGGAAATTTTACCTGTATTAAGCGAATAATAGCCGGACAAAACGAGGATATAACCGGTAATTCTTTATCGGGGATCTTTTGATATTCAAGAATTGTTTCGTTTAATATTTCAACAGCACGTTCTACTTCAAAAACATGGGTAAAACCTAATTCAAGCAACACATGGTAAACCTGGCTGGCTAAAATGTCTTCAGGAAACTGACCAATAAAAACCGAGGGAAAAAGAGCCACACGGTACTTGTATTTAAAAATGGAATCGAAAGCATCTTCCTCAACATAAATGGCCTGAACCGGGCAAACCCGGTGACATTCGCCACAGTCGATGCATTTGTTATCATCAATAACTGCTTTGCCATTCCAAATGCGTATAGCTTCCGTAGGGCATGAATTCAAACAGTGGGAGCAACCATAGCAGGTTTCCTCATTCACTTTTAAGGCATGAAAGAAATAGGGTGCTTCCATAGTTTTTAAACTTCCGGTTTCAAATAAGTGATTATTTCCACTCTGGTTCCTTTGCCAACGTGCGAAGTAATGTTTAGTTTATCAGCATTTTTATTGATGTTTGCTAATCCCATTCCTGCACCAAATCCCATTTCACGAACTTTTGGCGATGCGGTAGAATAGCCTTCCTGCATGGCTTGTTCAATATTTGCGATTCCGGGCCCTTCATCGTCTAATACAATGGAAATACTGTCAGTTGAAATATCAACCCTTATTTCCCCTTTATAAGCATGGGCCACAATATTCACTTCAGCTTCGTAAAGAGCCACCACAACTCTTCGGGTTATCTTAGGATCGACATTGAGCTTCTTCAAAATTTTCTTAACCTCGCTGGATGCATACCCCGCGTTGGTAAAATCGCCCCCTTCAACTTGGTAGTTAAAATCCATTGGACTAATATAATGGTTTAATTCCATTTTGGTAAAGCAATCCAGAAGCCCTAAAAACTGAAATAACAGTTTCAATGATAACTATATTGCTTTGGTTTGCTAGGGCAATCATTTCGACCGTAGCTTTTTTGTTTCGGGCAATTATGATGCAGTTAATATCACTCATTTCAGCAGTTCTGATGGTTTGCAGGTTTGCCAAGCCCGTAATCAATACGGTATGTTCTGCATCAACGGTTAACACATCACTCATTAAATCGGACGAAAAAGCATGGATAATAGGCGTTTTTCTTCTCTCAATACTTGAAACTAAGGTTCCTTCAACTAAGATGGCAATTGATTCTATATTCATTAATAGGTTTTTTTTCTCAGTTTTAAATCAAGGGTCAAAGATACTACTTGGTATTAATTAAAAACTGATTTATTGCACGTTTATAGCACTTTTGATTTCAGTGAAAAGAACTATTTATATTGAAGATATTTTCGGGTTAACTCTTAGCCGGTATATTAAGAGTGAAAAGGGAGCCCTTGTTCACTTTGCTTTCAACGAGTATTGTTCCGTTGCACCGTTCTACAAATTCTTTACAAAGAATTAAACCAAGCCCTGTTCCTTTTTCAGAAGCAGTTCCTATACTAGAAGTGTTATTTTCGATACTAAATAGGAAAGGAATTTTATCCTCTGGAATTCCTACTCCCTTATCTTTAATTTTGATTAATACCCAATCATCATTTTCACGTTGAGCCGAAAGTTCGATGATACTTTCGGGATAAGAAAATTTGAGTGCATTGGAAAGTATATTTGTTATGGATGTTGCCATCAATGAAATATCGGCATAAATCCATAAATTGTCTTCCTGTGAAATTATAATTTGAATATTCTTTTGTTTGGCGGCCGGAAGAATTGTGTCGAGTACCTCTTGCAGTAATAAGGAAACTTTAATCATCCGTTTTTCAACCACCAGTGCTCCAGTTTGCGAGCGCGCCCAATCAAGCAGGTTTTGTAATAATTTATAAGTGTTTTCAGAGGTCTTAAGCATCTCTTCAAAAACTTCCTGCATTGATTCCTCAGGAATTTGATCACGGTTATTTGCCAGCAATTCCGAAAAACCAATCAAGGTGTTGAACGGACTTTTTAAATCATGTGCCACTATGGAGAAGAATCGATCCTTTGATTTTATGGCTTCTTCAGCACTTTCTTTAGCTTTATTAATATTATTGTTCAGTATTTTTAACTCTTCATTTTGTTCGAGTAATGTTTTTGTTCGCTGTTCAATAACTTCTTCTAGTTTTTTCTTTTCCCTTTTTGCCCGCAGTGAAATGAATCGCAAGTAAAATGTAATAAGTACTACCAATAAAACATAAAACAAGCCAATAGCCAAATAATGGGTGTACCATTTTTTATAAACTACAAATTCATAAGTGTCAGCTTCGCTCCAATTGTAATATCCTTTACCTTTTACCTTTAGTTTTAAATGGTATTTTCCGGGTTTTAAATGTTCAAGAAGCAGATAATTGGTATTTTTTTTAATCTCACTCCATGTTTCATTTTCATCATTACTTAAACTGAATTTATAGTTTAGATGTTTTGTTGGATATGAGGATGATGTAAAGTATATTTTAATAGGTGAACCAATTAAAATACGGTTAATCTCTTTCGGAGAATAAGTATTAAGTCCAATTTCAATTTGTTTGATTTTAGGTTTAGGGGTATCAGAGTTTTTGTTAATTATTTGTCCTGAAGCTATGCCTAAGTTGGTTCCTATCCAAAGGTTATTATTATTATCGAATAGGAGATTTCTTGCCGAAATTGTTGTTGAAGGGAGTCCATCGTAATTGTTAAAAACGGTAGTCTGAGTTCCATCCCATAATATGAGACCACCCGAATTTACAAACCACAATCTTTCTTGTTGGTCGAAGCATACAGATGGAACATTTTCAATATTCGCTTTGTCTAAATCAATCCGGCGTATCGTGTTTTCATTATACTCCCAAACTCCTTCCGATGTTCCGAGTATTAGCTTTCCTGAACTGGAAAAGGTCAGGTCGTTGATTCCAAATTCTGCTTTGGTCAATCCGCTAATGGATTCACTTAGGTTGATGATAGAATCGTTTTCGTAATCGTATCGGAATAGATATTCATTAATTCCAAAACCACCTATAAATAGTTCACCTTGAGTATTTATTTCTAAGGTTGTAAAAAAGCTATTCACCGAATGCGGGACTATATATTCTTTTATAGAATTGTTGGGGCTAATTTTCACTAGGGTTGGTACAACCCGATTTTGTAAAAGCCAGATGTTGCCTAATTTATCTTCAACAACAGTTGTTATTCCCTGTCCTTTATCAGAGAAATCAAGAATCCGGTTGGTTCCTATTTTTGAGCGGATTATAATTTTACCTGAATTGGTTGTCATCCAAACTTCGTTTTGCTTTACCAATAATTGTAATATAAATTCACTTCGGGTAAAATAGAATTCGCTTAATGTTTTGGTTTCAATGTCAACCGAAGCCACTCTCAAACCATCAGTAAAATAAAATCCTTGGTTGCCGTTCGTGGCAATATCTTGAATGTAGTCATCGGTGTAATTGACAAAATCTCTTTTAAAAAGCAGATTCCGTATCAATAAAACTCCAAAATTGGTGGCAACCCATAGCTGATCTGCTGAATCAAATTGCAAGTCGTTAATGGTTTGATTGGCAGTATTATTTATCGGTTTGAAAGTAAATTGGCCTTTTGTAATAATTGCTTCAAAAGCACCTTGCGACCATGTTCCCAAATAGATATTTCCGGCATGGGCACGTAAAACGGATACTGGATATGGAAAATCCAATTTATTAGCTGATTGAACGGTTCCGGCATCGGTGAATTGTAACTGAACCAAACCATTGTTAGTACCTATAAGAACACGTTTTTGTTCAATAGCTAATGCTGAAAAAACTTCGGTACCCTCATATTGCCATGTAATATGAATTAATTGATGTGTTTTACTGTCGATTTTATACAAGAATCCTTTTTGGCAAATAATATAGATTTGTTCGTTAATTTCAAAAAATTGATGGTTCCTTAGGTAATTGTTAGTGAGGCAATGGCTGGGCAATGAAATTGAAGTAGCTATTGTTTTTGTAAGGTGAATAATTCCAAAATTTGTGGCTATCCAAAGGGACGAATCCGAGGCTTCATATAATGACTTAGAATATTTGGAATCGGGTATATTTAAATTTTTTAGATATGTTTGAGTAAATTCTAAACGGGGCTTTTCATTAGTATCAAGTATTGAAATGAGTCCATCATCCGAAGCTGCAATAAACCCGAATGATTTAGTGAATAAAATGTTTTTGTAATAGTTTGAAGACCCTTCAATATTTTTTACCGGTATAAAATCATTGCACTCCATTTTAACTAAACCACCGTCAACGGCTACCCAAAGATACCCATCGTTATCAAAAGCAAGTGCTTTAATTAAATCGGTAGGTAACCCATTTTCTTGATGGTATTCTTCAATACCAATAATTTGAGCAGTTACACTTATGAGTGTAAAGCACAAAAATAGAGTTATTATAAGATGAAATACTTTTTTCATTGTTGTAAAGTTATAGAAAACAAATCTTTACGCAATATTTAAAAAATGATATACGTCACCTTATAATCCGTTTTTAATCAGTTATACTTATGGGAGTAAGCTTACTTCAATTTTACTGAAAATTTGCAAAGCAGTAGTAATACTGGTTAAATCGGTAAACAACTTACCATCGTGTCCGGAATAATGGCTATGACCAATTGGATTAAGCACATAATACTCCATTGGATTTTTCAGGTCAACGGTTACAGCATATACTAAAGCAGGCTGACACGAAGTTTTGTAATTGGTATCGTCAATATAAATGGTATTGTTCCAATATTCATTCCAGTCCCAAGGTTGATTTACTTCAACTATAATCCTAAATTTAGTGGGTAAAGTGGTATCTGATTTTGATTCCAGTTTAAATGATGCCAATGGGGTAGCACCTGTGTATGCATCGGGAATTGGATTTGCAGGTGTTGGCAAATAAGTACCATCGGGTGCTTTAATACCCCGTTTGTGCAAAAAGTAAGGCAATGCTGCTGAAAGTCTTACTTCGCCGGGTTCATTACTCCATACTCCGGGAACTTTTTGCCCATGAGCAAATATTCCTGAAGCAATTGATTTGGTAACATACAATTCTTGAATGTAATTTCCTTGCATATCCTCCAACCAAATAGCAAAGGTTGGATGGTTGTGTTCTTTACCAATGGTTAAGTTGAATTCTAAACCCGTACCTTTTCCGTCAATATTAGTTTTTATCGATTCAATTTCACCGGTTTTTTTATCGTTTTCAAAATAGAAGGAACTTACCAAAAAGGGTAGGGCTATAAATAGTAACCCGATGGTTGAATATATGCGAGCGTATTTCATAGTTGTGAAAATTAAGTATGAATAAATATACAAATTTTAAGAATTGATACTAACTGCTTAGTTATGAAGTTGATTGTTTTAAAATTCAATCATAATTCCAACAGTTGGTAGTAAAGTGCCACTTCCATCGGTTACAATATATTTCATTTGGTATTTTTGCTGGTCAATTGGATCCGAAGGGTTTACTATAATCTTTTGTCCATCGGAATTGGACGCAACATCCAGAATATCTGGAGTATCTGATTTTGAGTTCAGAATATTTTGGATATCAAGATACAGCATCAGCGACCATTTGTTGTAATAAAAACTTTTATCAACTCTAATATCAAGTTGGCTAAAGTTTTCCAGTCGCATTTGATTGAATTTAGCATAATCGGGATAAGCCCTGCCTTGCGCTTCCCACGCTAATACATAACTTGATTTATCAACATTATCGGGAGTATAGGGTGCTGCGCCGGCAAAGCGGTATTTAAAACCAATGTCCCAATTCCCTTTAAAACTTCGGGTTGCTGTAATATTAAATAAATGCTTGCTGTCCCAAGCTGTAGGAATGTATTTTCCGTAATAATCCTGAAATTCGCTTCGAACCCAAGTATATGAAAAGATGGTGTTGAATCCCCAAAGATTAGTATGCCTTGCATAGAGTTCAACACCATAAGAATGACCAATACCAGTTGATGTAAGCTCTTCGTCGCCATAGGTTTCAAAATCGCCGCCTTTGCTGGCAATGGCAATGGAATCGTTCACTGAAAAGGGATATTTGTTGTATTTCTTATAAAATCCCTCTAAGGTAATTTTTGAGTTTTCGTTGGGTAAATACTCAATTCCGCTGACTAAGTGGTCGGATTGTATGTATTTGATTTCGTTTTCTTTATTAACCAACACCCCGGTTTCACCGCCGTAACCCAATGCTGTATATGGAGGTAATTGGTAAAAGCGGCCGGTGTTAAAATTCAGTGCCCATTTATCTGAAATCGGATAACTCAACGACAACCTGGGACTTAACTGATCAATCAGGCTATTCATTTCGCTGGAATAATTGTTCGCATCGGCACGAAGGCCTAATGAAATAATAAGGCGTTGATCAAATATTCCTTTGGTTACTTGCCCGAATGCACTCCATTTGAATAAGCCGAGGCTGGTTTTGTAATTTACGGTTGAAATGCCATCGGGTTCGTAGCGGTATTGAAAAGTTTTATTAAAATATTCTGCATATTCTATACCTGCACCTGCATTAATTTTGTACCCATTATCAGTTCGTAGTGTATTTTCATAACGCATTTTAGTTTCAACTTCCGAGGAACTATAGTCCAGTATTTTCAACGTATCTACTGCTACATTATTAAAATACTTTTGTGAAGTATTGTTTAGGTGATTTCTGCTAACAACCAACGTGTGGTATCCCTTATTGTAGTAATGCTTATAAACGCCTCCTAAGGTATAATTCCATTGTTGGTAAGCAGGTAAATAACCTAAAATATAGCGTTGTTCTTCCGTTTCGTTTGCATCCAGATTTAAATCCGATACATCAATAGCTCCCAAGCCAATAATGGTAAGTTCATTTTTTTCGTCGAACCGGGTTTTTAATTTAAACTGGGCATCGTTGTAGGTTGGTAAAAATGGAAGCCCAAGTCCGGCAAATAGGAATTGAAGGTAGGAACGGCGCACCGAAAAAACCATACTTGTTTTATCTGATAAAGGACCATCCATAGTAAGTGCCAAATCAGAAGCTCCAATAGTGGCACGGAACTTCATTTTTTCTTTGTTCCCATCCACTTGCTTAAAATCGAGTACTGAGCTTAATGCATTTCCTTTATTTGCCGGAAAAGCACCGCTATAAAAATCGACCGAACGAACAAAGTCAACATTAATTATACCTACCGGCCCGCCCGAAGCTCCTTGTGTGGCAAAATGGTTCAGGTTTGGAATCTCAACTTCGTCTAAATAAAACCGGTTTTCGCTGGGGCCACCTCCTCTAACTATAACATCGTTCCGGAATGAAACAGAACCGCCAACACCCGGCAATGTTTGAATAACTTTACTGATATCGCGATTGCCGCCGGGGCTTTTTTCAATTTCACCAATACCAATGGTGCGCATCGATACCGGGCTTTCATCTTTCCGTTGGAACGAAGAGGCTTTAACATTTATTTCAGTCAATTCCGTAGTTGCTTCATTCATTTTAATTTCGATAAAAGCATTTTTAGCGTTGGTAACCATTATTTCTGTTGATACAACTGTTTCAAAACCAATGGATGAAACCTGTACTTTAACAAAACCTGGTTGCAAACCAAAAAATTTGAAACGACCATCTAAATCGGTAACAGAACCGATGGTAGTACCATAGATAACCACATTTGCAAAGGCAATGGGTTCATTGTTTATTGGGTTTACCACCAATCCTTCTAAACTCCCGTTTTGTGCAAATCCTGACCATGTAAAAGTTATAATTAGCAATAATAAAATAAGTTTTCTCATATATTTATCTATTACACTTTCAAATATTAATACGTAAACGTTTTAATATGACGCAAATTTAGTAATTTTGTTCCAGGATATGTTATTATAAAATACGATACCGTAATAAATTTTATTTATGAGCTATCAAAATTTGATGGAAATTACCAAATATCTGGAGCAATATGAACAGTTGTTTCCAGAAAAGCCATTCAGTTTAGAACAATTTAGTTATTGGCTATCGGATAGTTTGGCAACCAAACCCCGATCCATCAATGATTCCAAGACAACTAGTGAAGAATCGTTTCAACAGCAATCACCCGATGTTCAAATAAGCATCCTAATTGGTCGGATGGCAAAATATGCACGGGTTTATACCAAAAAGATTTTTGCCTCAAACCATCTTTCGGGGATGGATGATTTTGGATTCATGGCTACATTAATGTTCCGCGAAAGCATGACCAAATCAGAATTGACTCACCACAATTTGATGGATTCTGCCACATCGGGGGCTGATATTATAAAGAGGTTAATAAAACAGGGTTATATTGAAGAATTTGATGATTCAACGGATCGTCGTTCGCGTAGGGTGAAAATTACTGATATGGGTAAATATCTGATGTTTCAGGTTTTCAACGAAATGGATACTGTTGCTTCTGTCATTACTGGGAATCTGGCAAACGACGAGAAACTATTTCTATTAGGCTACCTAAAAAAGCTGGAGCATTTTCATAAAGATATTTACGATCACGACCGAAAAATGGAAATTAGCGCCATTCAGCAGAAATATAAGGAATGAGGGAAGTTAGAAGTCCGAAGTCAGAGTTTAGAGTTTGGAAATTAGAGACCAGTAACCAGCAACCAGTAACCCCAAAAAACAGTTATTTCAAAATATTTTGAAGGCTCCGGATGCTTTCTTTTAGGCTGCTTATATTCTGTTTGCAAATATCAACCGCTGATTTACCGTTGGGTGTTTTCGACCTTTTTAAATAACTGTAAGCTTTCTCATTTAATTCCAGTGCTTTTTGGCAATGTATCAACGCTTGCTGATAGTCCTTTTTATCGTATAATTCATTCAATCCGTTCGATTCCACAAATGCCAAATTCAGGTAAGCATAACCGGTGGCATCTACATTTTCAGGATAAAAATTATAAGCTCTTTCAGCCGAAACTACTTGTTGCATTTCATAACTTAGTTTTCCATAATCCCGGATGGAATCGGCAAAAACAAATTCAGTTCCAATACCCGAATTGCATTTTGCTATTTCAGCATCCCCTTTTAAATAGCATTCCATACTTATTGTATGGGCTAATAATTGCCACATGGGATCCGACGGTAAATGTTTTTTTACAAAATCATCGGGTTGGGTTAAAAAATATTCATTAGTAAAAAACTTCTTAAAATGCAGGCTTTCATCCATATACCCAGAGGCCCAGGTTGCATCAATCAATTGCCATTTATTATCCACAAAAACTACATTCCAAGCATGGTCCGATTGCACGAATTTTTTTCCGGGTTTGTAACCATAGCCTTTGCTGTACCCATCAACCAAGTAGCAAGGAATCTGGCTGTACTGGCACAATGCCCTGAATAACTCAGAATAACCTTGGCAAATGGCCTTTTTCTTTTTCAACGTTTCTAAAGGACTGGTTTCAACACCCGATTTGCCTGAAAAAAATGTTTTGGTATCGTAACTAATGTTATTAGCTATCCACACATAATACGCCCGCACCTTTTCCAAATCGGTGCTAGCGGGTTTATTCAAATACGCAGCCAAGCTCTCCACCGTTTTTGATTCAGAACTGGGAACCGTTTTGGAATGGGCATCAATAAGTGAAAAATCCTGTGCTGAAATTTGCAGAGTCAGAAACAGAAACAAAACGAATCCATATAATTTCTTCATATCAACAATTATTTCAGCACAGAATTATAAATATTTTTAAAACTTATCCTTGAGTTACACTGCCCGTGGCATAATTAAGCTCGGAACCGAACATGCTGTGAGGTATTAAATACACTAGCATGGTAACTACGGTAGCAACAATTATCCAACGGTAATTCACTTCCTTACGGTTCATAACCAAGGCAATTATCCATGCCAGATATGCTATGAGTGTTTTATTGTCGGTTAAATCCCAACCAAAAGGAACACCAGTCCATAAATCGCCAAAGGCATACAATTGAACCAAGGGTCCCATTATCATCCCGCCAATTGTGAGGAAGGCAAATGTAAGCCACATATATAAACGGGCACGTGGGCGTTTGGCAAATGCCATAATTCCTGCAGGGTTAGCCAACAGCATGGCAAAAAACATGGCAAAAATATGGGGTATCAATATACCACGTGGTACAAATCCTTTGTAGCGAACCACCGTGTGGAATTCGTCGGGGTTGTTCAATAACTGTCCGTTCTTATAAAAATCAACTTTGTATTCAATTTTCCCTGCAGGTGCTTGCCCGGGTAAACTTCCAGTTAGCAGATTGTTTTTTCGGATTAGGTTCTCTTTTACAAATTCATCGTTGGTAGGGTAACGGCGGTATTCCACTTGACCGTATATGGCGGTATCTGAAATTGGATACTCCAGTTGGCAATTTCCGGAACCTTCGGAACTCCGTATCAATTTCAGTTTTAACTCGCCGGCATCGGTCTTTAGCATAACTTTTTTAGGATAGGTAGGTCCTGTAGTTCGCTGGTAAATGGCAGCACTCAAGGTAATAAATATGGCCAAAACCCAAAATAGGATGGCTCTAACAGTTACATTCATAATGTCAAATTTTTAATTTTTCTAAAATATCCATTGCGGTTCATAACGTTCTTATTCCAAAATTGTTTCAACCGGTCTGTTTTGAAAGTATTTTGATAGCCATAAAATCAATCCGGTACTAACCAGTAAACATACTATAAGCAACATTATATAATTAATTAAACTGCCCGATAAATCGTAAAATGATATGTTGATATCGCGGGCCCAATATCCCAAAGCAAAACTGAACGAATTATTAATAAAATGAATGATAATTCCCGGCCATATAGATTGGGTTTTCCAATAAATCCATCCAATAAAAATACCTATCAACCAAGCCGGAACAAATTGCCAGGGATTCATGTGGACAATTCCAAATATGAGGGCTGACCACAAAATGGCTTTTGCAGGTTCATATTTTTTAAGAAATGCTTTGAGCACGATTCCTCTAAAAATAAGCTCTTCCAATATTGGCGCAGCAATACCAATGGTTAGATAGCCATAAACGTTAAGTTGCACCATACTGGCAAAAAACTCCTGAACTTTTTGTGGCATGGGAATTAAACCAACCAATCCTTCGGTTAAAATGGATAAGGCTATTATGATAGGTAAAATCAATAAATAAATAATCCACGATACACGCTTATGGTCAATTGAGTTGATTTGCCAAAAAAAACGGGCCACAAAATACACCACAACAAAAGTCAGGGTATAGCTTAAGAATAGTAACCAAGGTTGAAGAAAGGGAAATGCGTTAACTAATAAACCAATTATCACTCCAACGGCTAACGAAAACAAAGCCGTAAGCAAAATGAGCATGAATGCTTCGTAAATTCCCGGAAGTTTTTTTTCGCCGAAAAAAGTCAATTTCTCAAAAGTCATTTCAGCTTATAATTGAATAAGTAAAACAACTTTCTGATTGTTGCGTTCCACTTCAACAATGGCGGTAGAACCCACTTTGAGTTTAGCCATGCGGAACATATAATCGTAAATGTTGGTAACCGGCTGGCTGTTTATTGCAATTATCTTATCTCCTTTCAAAATGCCTCCTTTTTCTGCTGGACCACCCTTCCGGACACCATCAACACCTAATCCATCTTTTTGGATACCGGTCATATCGGGGATAATACCCAAGGTAACTTTTAATCGTGTACGGCGCTGACCTTGAGCGGGAGGCGTTCCTGTTGACTGAAATGTTAAGGAATCGGTGGTAGTTGCAACAGCAGTGATAATTCCAGTGCTATAATTCAATATTTCAGCTTCTTTGTCGCAATTTATCTTTTCAAAGTCGTCAAGTGGTGTGTGGTAATCTTCATGGGCTCCCGTTGAATAAAAAAGTACCGGAATATCTGCCGAATAGAATGGTGCATGGTCGCTTGGGCCATAACCATCGGGCGAAAAAGTAACGTTAAAAACAGGTTTTGAACTATTTAATAAAGAATCAAACTCCTGTGCAGTGCCTGTTCCTCCTAAGGAAATTCCAATAGAATCGGCTTTCATCCGCCCAATCATATCAAAATTGAACATGGCTTTAACGGATGATTTTTGAATGGGAGATGGAAAATTCTCCACAAAATACCGCGAACCCAAAACTCCCATTTCTTCAGCATCAAAAGCCACAAATACCATGTTTTTAGTTAATTCATTCGCTTTATTCTGATAATACCCAGCCAATTCAATCATTCCGGCAACTCCCGAGGCGTTGTCGTCGGCGCCATTATGCACAGCTATGGTATCAGGCATTCTTGAATTTACCTCTTTTCCTCCCATTCCTAAATGATCATAATGGGCTCCTACAACCACAAATTCATTAGTTTCAGAGGCTGTTTTAGCTTTCACCATAAAAACTACATTTTTAGCATCCGTAAGGTTTTGAATAACTTCTGTATTAGCCGTAATAATGGTTTTACTTTGTAGTACCACCGATTTCTTTTTTTCCACAATTGATGTTTCCAATTCCTCAATAGGGATACTTCCTTTTAGAATACTATTAGCAGCTTCGCGGGTAATGCTAATAACTGGCAATCCTGCATCACTCATGTTCTGGTCGAAAGCTAATTCCAATGGTTGATCCATTTTGGAGGCATTTAAGCCATTTACCAGTAAAACACCAATGGCACCTTTATCTTTAGCCAAGGTAGCTTTCGCTCTATCGGTAGCATAAGGAATGAATTCACTATTCATATTTTCAGGTTCTGGGTCTTCACGCAATACCAATACCCATTTGCCTTTGGCGTCAACCATGGCATAGTCGTTCCATTTCAAACTGTCGGTTTCAATTTCAAATCCATAACCTACAAAAACAACTTCGCCCATGGTTTCGGCATTTGAGCTGAATGCTAAAGGCCGGAAGTCTTTATCTATGGTTAATGAATCGTTGTTTACTAAAAGATAATTGCTTTTGCCCAAGGAGCAACCCGTAACTACCTTAAAATGCTGGTATCCGTTATCGGCCATGGGAACTAAACCATAATCGGAAAACTGTTTGTGAATATATGAGGCAGCTATATTGTGACCCATTTCACCGGGATATCTACCTTTTAAGCTATCGGAAGCTAAATAGGTAATGTGTTCGCTAATTTCAAAAGAGGTTATTTCGGGGTTTTTATTGAGGTTTCCACAATTTGTTAACAGCAATGAAGTTACCATTGCCACACTGCTGAGAAATAGATAATTTGTTAGTTTCATATTATTTGAGTTTTTTTTAATTTTTGATATTCAATGCTGTTAAGTTAAGACCTTCCCCCTCCGCCCTTCGGGCACCTCCCTCGAGGGAGGACTAGCAATGCTGCTACGAAGGAAGTATCCCCCATTGGGGGATTATAGGGGGGAATTGTTATCTAAACGACATTGATTTGATATTTGATATTTATGTTTATTCATTTCTATTCCATTTCAACAAGTAATCTCAATCAGTATATTGCCTAATAATAAAGACACGGTAATCGCCCAAGGATTTAAATCCAGCCTTTTGATACAAATTGATGGCGGTTTTGTTTTGATTATGTACTTCGAGTTTTATTTGAAAATTCAATTGTTTTGCATACGCTAACGAAGCAACAAGTAGAGGTTTTGCCAATTTTTGTCCCCGGTATTCTTTTTTTATGCCAAAATGATGCAGATAGAGTCTTCGGCCATCGTTGGTAATCCAGGAAGTTCCAATAATTGACTGATCGGTTTGATGTTCCATTACAAAAAAAGCACCACCCATAGAGATTGTTCTTTCAATGGTTTGCAGGTTGTCGCCCCGTTCAGGATTTCCCAACCCGGCTTCTTCCCATATATCTAGTATTTGTTGGTAGTCATTGGGCATAAATAACCTGATGGTGTGCATATTGTAATGTTTGTTATTTTTTACGTTGTCCAACAAAAGTTATTGATGGATTAGAATGATATTTTTCAGTTTTCCAGAACCGTAACAAGAAATCAATGTCATCTAAATATTTTTTACCATCACCTTCTTTTAAAAAGGGTAAAATATTTTTAAAATTGTCAATACAGTACATTGCCAATTCTGTCGATAAGCTATCGTCCATCAATAGTTGCATAATATCATTCTCACTATCTTCAGCGACAAAAAATGGGTTTGTTTTAAAAGGAAAGGCACTATTAACTCCTAAAGCAACCTCACCACCACTTTTTGGATTAAAGAAAACCAAACCTGTTTCTGAGGTTTCTGCAAAATTTGGCATTTCATTACTTTTATTTCCAAAATATCCTTCCTTTTTAGCCCTTTTTTCCGCTTGTTCCCTATCCTCGACAGAAAGGTTTAACGATTTGTTATAAAACTCTATATAATCGGAAAAAAAATCATTCATATCCGCCGATGGAAGAAAAACAATGGGTGACCCATTGTTGAATGATAAAAAAGCATCCTTTTGTTTTTGCAGGGTAGTAATGGTATCCTCTTTTTTATTGTCTAAAAAATCTACGGCCCTCCTGCTTTCAATAGAATTTTTTTCATCTAAAACTACATTGGCATCATATTTTGTTTGAAATTGAATACCCGAAAACCACCATTCGTTTTTCCACTGAACAATTCCCATAAAAACCATGTCATCTATTTTTTTTAGGTCACGATAATGGTCGAAAGATTTTTTGGTTAAATCGAATTTCTTCCCTGAGGCAATATGTTCTAAAAATATATCCTGTTCGTTTTGACCTTTATATAAAAAAAATCCATTAATTTTTTGCGACATGCCAAGTAAATCGGCACTTACTGGATGTTCGCTTCCCAATATTTCAGCCGCCCATTCATTGCCTTTTAAACTTAATAACCGAGTACAGTTCTTATGTACCGAAGAATCCCTAATATCGCGTAAGTACATTGATAAATGCGTATCATTTTCTTTTATTAATTCTTCCTCTTGCCGTTGTAATTTTAATGCTGTATCGGGAAAGAATAAATAGGTATTGAAAAGAATATCATTAATAAAATTACGCACAACATAATAATCAGTTTCGTTTTTATCGATAGCATAAAACGATTTTAAATGCTTATTTTCAGTTGCATATTCATATTCTTTGTCAAAAAGTAAGGTAACTTCTTTGGCAATATCTTCGACATAATTGTTATACGGTTTTAAATATTTTTCTTCTTGGATTGTGTTTAAAAAATACCAGATTAAAAATGAAATATCTTGTTCATTTATTTCATTTTCATAATATTCATCGGTATTAAAAAATGGGAGTTTTTTATTGTATAGTTTGGTATGGCAATTTATAAATGTGTTCCAAATATTTGTCTCCGAAATAATATCTTCAAAGTACGACGTTAAAAAGCAAGACAATATATCAAATTCAATTTCTGTTAAGTGCGACATTAAAACAAAAGAATCCGAGTTTATTAAAACTGTCTTTATGTCGTTCGATAGTTTAAGGTAGTATGTGTCAGTTAATGTTTGGGTATTGTAGGGTTTGAGCTCCAACCATTGCTTTATGTATATTTTTTTTATCATATCCGTCTAAAATATTTTGTGTTTTATTTAGGATTGCATGTTGCTAACAAATAATTTGGGGGTTATTGAGCGCTAAATTTTAACCACATGAAGTTGGTTCGTTTCAAAGCGGGTTACTTTAACTGATTGTCCCCGTTCAATAAAACCAAATTCAGCGCGTGCATCATAAGTTTCGCCATTAATAATAATTGACCCTGAAGGTCTAAGTGGTGTTTCTGTAATTCCAATACTTCCCACTAATAATTTTAACCGGGTATCAACACCCACATATCCTTGTTTGGTTTCTTGGGTATTATTTAAGGCTATCCGACGCGAAATAAAACTTGTTTCAAACATTTTACTCCCAAAATAAATGGAACCAATAAACGAAATAAAAATTGAGCCTACCACTAAAAGCAGCGATTTAACTAATAGCGGTAAAAACACTCCGTTTCCTTCGGTATTAAAATCAAAATTTTCAACCATAGCTAAAGCTAAACCAAATACCGCCAAAACAATACCCGATATACCAATAACCCCAAACCCTGGAATGGCAAATATTTCGATGCCAATAAGTATTAGTCCAACAATGAACAAAGCAATTTCCCAATGCTGTGCAATTCCTTCTAAATACAGTGGGGCAAAGTACAGAACAGCAGCAGTGACCGCAACTATTAACGGAAAACCAATTCCGGGAGTCTGAAATTCAAAATAAATACCGCCAAAAATTGCCATAATCAAAATGCTTTGAAATACCGGATTCATTAGAAATCCAATTAAATGGTCGAGCCCTGTTGGGATGTATTCTTTAATAACTGCCGGTTTTAAAGCTGCTTTTTCAATTACTTCCTGAATGTTTTCAGCGGTGCCATCACAAAAACCATATTTGATAGCTTCTGATGCAGTAAAGGTGATTACTTTTCCACTATCAATTATCCCGGCAATGTAAATATCGGCATCCACCATGGCTTCTGCTATTCTCGCGTCACGTTTCCATGTAAAGGTGGTGTCTTTACCTTGTATCAGGGTATCTTTTCCTTGTGCTTCAGCAGTAGCTCTCATGGTACTACGCATATAGCTTTGGTATTTATCGGGTAGCTGTTCGCCTGTTTGGTTAACAACGGTGGCTGCTCCAATATTAGCCCCAGGACGCATATAAATCCGGTCGCAGGCAATGGAAATGAGTGCTCCCGCTGAGGCTGCGTTGTTGTCGATGAACACATAAACCGGAATTTTGCTATTTAAAATTTTTGTTCGTATAGAATCTGCTGATTCTACCAATCCCCCATAAGTATTCATGTGTATAAGAATCACATCTGCATTTACTGCTTTGGCCTCCTCAAATGCTTTTTGGGTTTTACGCCAAAGGGCAGGCGATACTTCTTCTTTCATTTCAAATTTAAGAATTACCGTAGTATCGGTATTTTGTGACCAAAGATGGATGGTAACCCCAAACAAAATTATTAGAATGAAAAAAGCTTTTTGAATCATCTGAAAGAATTTTAAATCAATGTTTGTGTCAATAGTTCGGTAAACTTTTTGGTGTAATTTTGTGACTTGGTGATTTTGTGGCTATTATGAATTTGTTGCCACCAAAACACTAAAACACCAAATATCCCAAATCAAATGCATGCAAATTGACATTTAAAATATACCGAACTTTTGTGTGTTAAACCTTAGTAGAAAACAATTAGATATAATATTCACCTTATTACCTTATTTGAATGAATATTGGATACAATAAATATAGAGCCAATTATTTTTGAACCTCACCGTGAACGAATTGAAAAATAACATTACAACGGAATAAATAAGGTAATAAGGTTTTAATGTATTCCCCTGTATTTTTCTACTAAGGTTGCAACAAATATATAAGGTTTTAACATAAAAATTACATTTGCAGCCGACAAAAGTACCAAGAAAAGCCCAAAAAAAGGTAATTCAAACTTTAAAAACAACGAAAATAAAAATAATGCTAAAATATAAGCCCAATATAGTAAATTGGCCCCAATTTTATTGAAGTATTTTGATGCTAAGAACTGTCGATAAATACTTCTTTTTTTAATCCATAAAATTAAAATGTATGAAATTAACCGGGTTTTCTTTTATCCGAAATGGCTTAAAGTACGATTATCCAATTGTTGAAGCAGTAAAATCAATATTGCCAATCTGCGATGAGTTTGTTATTGCCGTAGGGAAAAGCGACGACAACACCTTGGAATTAATTCAACAAATCGATCCTCATAAAATCAAAATCATTGAAACCGTTTGGGATGATTCCCTAAGAGAGGGTGGGCGGGTACTTGCGGAAGAAACCAATAAAGCTTTTCAAGCCATTGGAGCCGATACCGATTGGTGCTTTTATATTCAAGGTGACGAGGTGGTTCACGAAAAATATCATCCAGTTATTAGGCAAGCTATGGAAAAATGGTACGACAACCCAAATGTGGATGGTCTGTTATTCAATTACCTTCATTTTTATGGTTCGTACGATTATGTTGGCAGCTCGTTTAAATGGTACCCAAAGGAAATACGGATAATAAAAAACAACAAATCCATCTATTCGTACCGCGATGCTCAAGGGTTCCGGAAAGGTGAAAACCAAAAGCTTAATGTAAAATCCATTGATGCCTACATGTATCATTACGGATGGGTAAAGGACCCAAGGGCCATGCAGCTAAAGCAAGAAAACTTCAACAAACTTTGGCATTCCGACCAATGGGTGGATGAAAATGTGGCTAAGGCCGAAACCTTTGACTATTCAAACATTGATGCCTTAAAGCTATTTACCGATACGCACCCAATGGTAATGCAAAAAAGGATTGCCGAACGCAACTGGAAATTCAGCCACGATATTTCAGTAAACAAACTTACCCTAAAAGATAAATTTAAACACCTGATGTTAACCTATTTCAATATATTTATTGGCTACAAAAACTATAAGGTGATATAGAACTGATTTTTATAAAAACCTTCCCTCTTTTTTATACTTTTGTGTCGAAATTTCATTTTTAAAAATCATGAATTTAAATGAGCTAACTGCGGTGTCCCCAATTGATGGACGATACCGTTCCAAGATTGAAGAATTGGATACTTACTTTTCAGAATATGCATTGATAAAATATCGGGTATTGGTTGAGATAGAGTATTTTATTGCTTTATGTACTATTCCAATCAAACCATTGGAAATCATTCCCCAAAAGATGTATTCTGAGTTTCGGAAGATTTATCAAGATTTCAGCCTTGAAGATGCCATACGGGTAAAAGAAATTGAGAAAACCACCAACCACGACGTAAAAGCGGTAGAATATTTTATAAAAGAAAAATTTGAAGTCTTAGGCATTCATGAACCCAGTGAGTTTGTACATTTTGGGCTAACCTCACAGGACATTAACAATACTGCAATTCCCTATTCTCTGCGTGACTCCATACAGGAAGTCTTTTACCCAAATTTAGAAGCTGTTATTGAAAAGTTATCGGAATTAGCTATGGAATGGGAAACAATACCCATGCTGGCTCGAACCCACGGGCAACCGGCTAGTCCAACCCGCTTAGGCAAAGAACTTATGGTTTTTGTTGAGCGGTTGAATAAACAGCTCGATTTATTGAAAGATGTTCCCTGTTCAGCTAAGTTTGGTGGGGCAACAGGTAACTTCAATGCCCATGTGGTGGCATTTCCCGATATCGACTGGGTGGAATTCTCCAATACTTTTGTGAGTGAAATTTTAAAATTAGAGCGCCTTCAAACAACTACGCAAATATCGCATTACGACGATATGGCCGCCATTTTTGATAACTTAAAACGAATAAATACCATCCTCATTGATTTGAACCGCGACATTTGGACCTATATCTCCATGGACTATTTTAAGCAGCGGATTAAAAAAGGAGAGATCGGTTCATCGGCTATGCCACACAAAGTAAATCCCATCGACTTTGAAAATTCCGAAGGAAATTTAGGAATGGCCAATGCCATTTACGAACATTTGTCGGCTAAGCTGCCCATTTCACGGTTACAACGCGACTTAACTGACTCTACCGTGCTCCGAAATATAGGAGTGCCTATTGCTCATACCCTTATTGCCTTAAAATCGTTGCATAAAGGATTGGATAAATTAATCCTAAATGAAGATAAAATAAAGGCTGATTTAGAGTCCAATTGGAGCGTTGTTGCAGAAGGTATTCAAACCATTCTAAGGCGCGAAGGGTATCCTAAACCTTATGAAGCACTTAAAGAATTGACCCGTACAAACCGAAAAATAGACAAAGAAGTAATTGTTGAATTTATTGATGGGTTGAACATTTCTGATTCCATTAAAGAAGAGCTTAAAAAAATATCACCCCATAATTATACCGGCATTTATTATTAATCATAAAGTATATTAGTTTGAAATATCTAAAGGAAATTTTAAAATACGTATTTCCAAAATATTGGAAATATGCTGCCCTAAATTTTGTGTTTATCCTATTGATGGTTGTTTTCGGTTTATTCTCGTTCGTAATGGTCAGTCCATTCCTTGAAGTCCTTTTTAACAACCAGCCAGTAGTGGAAAAAGCTGTTCCGTTTGCGTTAAATATGGAGGCTATAAAGCACAACTTCAATTTTTACCTTTATGGAATTGTTCAAACTTATGGCAAATCAGAAGCACTGCTTTTTGTATCAATTTTTGTGGTAATTGCTGTGTTTTTTAAAACCGCATTCTGGTATGCAGCCAGATATGTAATGGCTCCATTGCGTGTTGGTGCTATTCGCGATGTCCGCGATAAATTATTTAATAAAATTTTAGGATTACCTCTATCTTATTTCTCCGATGAGCGCAAAGGGGATATTGTAAGTAGAATGACTAATGATGTTACTGAAATTGAAGCATCCATTATTCGTTCCATTGATGTTTTGTTTAAAGAGCCAATTTCAATTGTTATTTCGCTGGTTGTTCTTATTTATATGAGTCCGCAGCTTACCTTATTTGTATTTGTTTTGCTTCCTATTTCCGGTTTTATTATTGGACGGGTGGGTAGTAATTTGCGGAAAAATTCAATGCTTGCTCAGAACAAATTTGGTGATATCATTTCATTAATTGATGAAACGCTTTCCGGTTTGCGAATTATTAAAGCATTTAATGCCGAAAAGAAAATGGATCAGAAATTTATTAACGAAAACAGAATCTATGCAAATATTACGATAAAAATGTGGCGTCGTCGAGATTTAGCCGGACCATTGAGCGAATTTTTAGGCACGGTAGCTATGGTTATGGTTTTGTGGTATGGAGGCCGATTGGTGTTAACAGGCGCATCTACCATGAGCGGACCAAGTTTAATCACTTATCTTGTAATATTTTCTCAAATCATAAATCCAGCCAAAGCATTTTCCGATGCCTATTACAACATCCAAAAGGGAATTGCATCCAGCGAGCGGATTGACGCTATACTTTCGGCAACTGAAAAAATTCGGGATTCGGAAGATGCCAAACACATTACCTCATTTAACCAAAGCATTTCGTACAACGATATTCATTTTAAATATCAGAACGATTATGTTATAAAAGGTATCAGCCTTACCATTGAAAAAGGTAAAACCATTGCATTAGTAGGTCAATCGGGGTCAGGAAAATCAACATTGGTTGATTTATTGCCCCGTTTTTACGATGTAAATGAAGGAAGTATAACTATTGATGGAACCGATGTACGCGAATTAAAACTAAAAGAGGTCCGCAAATTAATGGGTGTGGTTAATCAGGAAAGCATACTTTTCAACGACACCATTTTCAACAACATTGCTTTTGGTGTGGAAAGCGCTACCATTGAACAAGTTACCGAGGCTGCAAAAATTGCCAATGCCCACGATTTTATTTCAGAAATGCCTCAGGGATATTTGACCAATATTGGGGATAGAGGGGGTAAACTTTCCGGCGGACAACGGCAGCGTATTAGTATTGCACGGGCTATTTTAGCAAACCCACCCATTATGATTCTTGACGAAGCTACATCAGCACTGGATACGGAATCAGAAAAATTGGTACAGGAATCGCTGACCCGATTAATGCAAAACCGCACATCGATAGTCATCGCCCATCGTCTTTCAACCGTAGTACATGCCGATATTATTTGTGTTATACACGAAGGAAAAATTTTAGAAAAAGGTACACACAAAGAACTTATTGAACTTAATGGCTATTACAAAAAGCTTAATGATGCTCAAGTATTTGTCTAATTAATTTATACAAGTGATAAATGAATTTTATAAATGAATTTTGGAATAAAAAACCGCTACTGAGTGTTTTATTAATTGCATTATTAGCGCGTTTGGTAGCTGCGTTATTTTCTCAGGGATACGCCTTTCATGATGACCATTTCTTGGTGGTTGATGCAGCCCAATCCTGGTTAAGAAATTATAATTGGAATGATTGGATGCCAAAGATGCAGCAGGAATTGTATCCTACATTAGAACCCATTCCTCAAGGGCACAGTTTGCTTTATCCCGGAATTCATTACCTGCTTTTAAGCGCGTTTGAATGGTTGGGTATTTTTGATCCGAAAATTAAAATGTTGTTGATTCGCTTAATTCATGCGCTTCTATCTCTCTATGTAGTATATTTCTCATATAAAATAACCTTAAAATATAGCAACCAAAAAATTGCTCAAGCATTGGGATTATTTATTGCATTGACTTGGTTTATGCCATTTATGAGTGTGCGTAATTTGGTTGAAATGGCTTGCATTCCATTTTTAGTATGGGGTACGTGGCTTTTAGTAAAATATGAAGGAAATAAAAATAGTTTATTACCCTATTTTTATTCAGGATTGATTTTAGGAATCGCCTTTTCATTCCGGTTTCAAACACTCGTTTATGCTGGAGGAGCAGGATTGGTGTTATTGTTCAGAAAGCAATGGAAAGAAACGTTTGTTTTTGGGATAGGAATCATTCTATCAATTGCATTTTTTCAAGGTATTATAGATATTCTCATCTGGAAAAGACCTTTTGCAGAGTTAACTGAATACGTGGTTTATAACATTCAGCACCGCAATGAGTATGGTGTTAACAATTATTATATGTATTTCACCTTGCTTATTGGCATGGTTATTCCTCCATTGGGTTTGTATCTGTTTTTTGGATGGTTTCAAACCATTAAAAAATTCCCCTTATTATTTTGGCCAACCTTCCTGTTTTTTGTTTTTCACACCCTGTTCCCCAATAAACAGGAACGATTCATTTTACCTATAATCACACTTTTCATTTTAGTTGGAACCATTGGTTGGTGGCAATACATGGATAAATCAACGTTTTGGCAAAAAAACAAAAAACTGTTTAATCGATCGATGTTTTTTTTCTGGGTATTGAATATTCTTATACTAATTGTAGTAAGTACAACCTATTCAAAGCGCTCCCGCTGCGAAGCTATGGTATTTTTAGGCGGGCAAGCGGATGCAAAATTCATTATTGTTGAGGAATCTTCGCGGGGAGGGGTTACACAAATGCCCACTTTTTATGCCGGAAAAGATTTGGTGTTTTATAATATACCTACTATAAATCATTCTGATAGTATTCCATCAATTAAAACTGATACCCTACTGCATCATCAAGATATTCCAAATGTAGGATATATTGCTAAAATGAACTGGCCTGAGCCTCAATATGCACTTTTTATAAATCAAAATAACTTGGAAAGCAGAGTAAACGAAATGAAAAAATATTATCCTACTATGGAGCAAATTGAAGTTATTAGTCCAAGTTATATTGATTTGCTAATGAAAAAGGCTGTTTCTTCGAACAATAATCAATTTATATTTGTTTATCGCCTTAAACACGATGCTAAATAGTTTTTATAAACATTTGAAATTATTGTTTAAGTTTCTTCATTTTTAAAATATTTTTTTTATTTTTAACCGTTGATTATGAATTTTATTGAATTTAGAAATGAATACAACAATGAGCGCTGACATAAATTTTATTAAATCAGTCTTGTCTTTACACGATGAAATGGCTAGCAATGGTTTTTCACTAGTGTATGAAGGTGAGTTTAGCCACGAAGTTATGAAAATGTTTACCTCGATGGCAGAGCGTGACATGGACAAAACGAACGAAGAAAAAGCTGTAAAAAGAAAAGTATTCCACGTTATGGTTGAGTGTTTGCAAAACATGACCAAACATTCCGATGACTTTGACGAAGAGGAAAGAATTGGAAATGGGTTATTCATTGTTGGAAAAAAAGATGGGATTTGGAATGTTATTACAGCAAATAAAATATTAAAAGAACGAATTGACGATTTAAAAAAATCTATCGACAATATTAATTCATTGAGTAAAGATGAATTGAATTTGCTTTACAAAAAACAAATCCGTGAAGGTTCAATTTCTGAAAAAGGAGGTGCTGGACTTGGTTTGATTGATATTGCCCGTAAAACAGGCAGAAAATTAGATTATCAGTTCTTACCGTTAGAAGACAATAAGAATTTCTTTTTCCTATTAAAAGTCAGAATAAGCTCAAAGCCTGATGCTGATGAATAATAACAAAAAAAGCCGCCAAAAAGCGGCTTTTTTTTGTTATCCTTAGTAAATTAGTACTTCTTTTTAGTCATGGAAAATAGGCCGTTCGTAAAAATATTTTTGTTAAATTCTTACTTGTTCGTTTAAGGTTAAAAAAACTTATAAACGTATGTTATCATTAGCCTTAATTGGATTGGTCTCTTCATATACTTCGCTATACATAATAGCAGTTTTATTAGTATTGTGTTTTATTCTGGTAACTTACCTATTGGTACGTAAGTTTAAAAAGCTAACGCTTCGGTATCGGAAAATATTTTCCACTTATCGGCAACGATTAAACGATGCAAAAAACACCCTAATAGAAGAAAAACAAAGTGTTGAATTACACCGGGAAGAATTATTGGCTCAAGCAGAACATTTATTAGAGCTTAACATTGAATTGGAGCGGTTATCATTAGTAGCCAGCAAAACAGATACTGCTGTAGTAATTGCCGATGAAAAAGGTCGGTTTACATGGGTAAATCAAGGTTTTGTGAAACTGTATGGATATTCAATGGGTGAATTAATATCTGAAGTTGGAAAAGATATATTTGCCGCCAGCAATGAACTCAATTTAAAACCCATGGTTGACCGGGCTATTGAATTAAAACAATCGCTCAATTACACCTCCATGGTAATAACAAAATCGGGTGAACGGAAATGGGTAAAAACAACCTTAAACCCAATCTATGATGATAGAAGCAAAATACGTCAGTATATTATATTGCAAACCGATGTGTCGGAATTAAAACTTATAAATGAAAAGCTGAGAAAACTTTCATTGGTAGCCAGTAAAACCAGTAATTCGGTAATTATATTTAATCAGGAAGGTGAAATTGATTGGGTCAATGAAGGGTTTCATAAAATGTACGGATACAGCCGTAATGAGTATATCGATAAATTTGGAAAAACATTTAAGGATTTTTGCATTGCTAACAATAAATTAGATTCATTAAATGACGTTCTAAAGGAAAAAAAATCAATTTCATTTATATTCTCCTTTAAAGATAGATTTGATATTTGGAAATGGAAACAAACTTCGCTTACGCCTATATCAAACGACCAAGATCAGCTAACCAACATTATTGTGGTGGAATCGGATATTACGTTGATAAAAGAGGCGGAAAGTAAAATGCAGGAGCAAAAGGAAAAGGCTGATAAATTACTGCTAAACATTTTACCGGAAGAAACGGCTGAAGAACTCAAGTCAAAAGGCAAAGCTACTCCTAGGTTATATCGGAGTGTTTCGGTTTTATTTGCCGATATACAAGATTTCACTAAGCTTGCTGAAAACTTAACGCCAGAAGAATTGGTGCACGATTTACAAACGTATTTTTCGCGTTTTGACGAGGCTGTTAGTAAAAACTTTGTTGAAAAAATAAAAACAATTGGAGATGCCTTTCTTTGCGTGGGAGGTATTCCTATGCGGAATAAAAGTCACCCATTTGATGCCGTTTTAGTTGGGTTGCATTTACAACGCATTATTAAAGAGTTGGGTAAGGATAGAGAAGAAAGGGGACAAAGGGCATGGCAATTAAGGGTTGGAATTCATACGGGTCCGGTGGTAGCTGGAGTAGTTGGGCAGCAAAAAATGACTTATGATATTTGGGGCGATACCGTGAATATTGCCA
Organism: Salinivirgaceae bacterium; assembly: GCA_041664345.1. Lineage (GTDB taxonomy): Bacteria > Bacteroidota > Bacteroidia > Bacteroidales > SZUA-534 > GWE2-40-63. The sequence continues at coordinate 6,045 of JBAYKX010000044.1, read as the reverse complement.
AACGTATTGAATCGGCTTGTATTCCGGGAATGGTAAATGTGTCGTATTCAACACATGAAATTATTAAAGATTTTTTTGAATGTGAGCACCGGGGCAAAGTTCTGGCTAAGCACAAAGGTCATATCGACATGTATTTTGTACATCGGATATTACCGGAATTCTGCGAAAACAACGATGGAATAACGCCAAATAATTACTTTAAAGAAATGTTGGCTCGTCTTTAAAATAACACAGATTTATAAGCTGAAATATTTATCTAAAAGCATTCGGGCAGCAATGAATGAACTTGTTTTTTCGTTCAATACTTCCTTTTCAAGTTTAACCAGTTCCTTCTGAATATCCCTGTTTTGATAAAAATTTTCCCGCAATTGGTTGTTGATGGTTTCATACATCCAGAATTTTGCTTGCTCGCGACGTCGTAAATCGAAATATTGATTTTTTTGAGTAAAAGAAAAATAGTTTTGAACCATATCCCATACCTTATCAATAGCTATTTTATAATAGGCCGAAGCGGTTAATACCACTGGACTCCATCCTGAAGCCGATAAGGGAAACAGATGAAGGGCATTTCGGAATTCATTAGCTGCCATTTCAGCTTTTTTTATGTTGGAACCGTCTGCTTTATTAATAACTATCCCATCGGCCATTTCCATGATTCCCCGCTTAATACCTTGCAATTCATCACCTGCCCCTGCAATTTGAATTAATAAAAAGAAATCAACCATTGAATGCACGGCCGTTTCTGATTGACCAACCCCCACCGTTTCAATAAAAACCACATTAAAACCTGCGGCTTCGCAAAGTATTACCGATTCCCTTGTTTTACGGGCCACACCACCCAATGAACCTGATGAAGGACTGGGCCGGATAAATGCCTCCGGGTCGTTGCTTAACTCTTCCATTCGGGTTTTATCGCCCAAAATACTTCCTTTTGAACGTTCGCTACTTGGGTCAATTGCAAGTACAGCTAAATTATAATTCCGATGTGTTAAAAATTTTCCCAAAGCTTCAATAAAAGTGCTTTTACCAGCACCCGGAACACCTGATATACCTATTCGAATTGATTTTCCGGCATAGGGTAAACATTTTTCAATTATTTGTTGAGCCAATTTTTGATGCTCAGGCAATGAACTTTCCACTAAAGTTATGGCTTTGCTGAGTATGGTTCTGTCTTTGGCAAGTATTCCCTCAACAAATTCATCAGCTGTAAGCTTTTTCCGTTTTAAATTTATAAACCGTAGCGCCGTCTGATCATTAATAGAAGGTGGTTGTTCAATTCCCTCATTAACTTTAAGTGCCGTATTATGTTGTTTGTGGTTATCCATTGAATCCTCTGTAAATACATTCACAAAGATATCATTAAACAAAAAGCAACTTTGTGGTTCCCATATTTTTTTTGAACAGGCGATGTTTACAAATATGGCTTTTCATCATTAGTTTATTTATATGACGGTATTAAATAAAATAGCCACTGAAAAACTCAGTGGCTATTTTGTCCAATAGAATATTCAACAAATATATTTTATCTTTTTTCAAGCTCCTTTACAGTACCGGTTACTCTTAGTGTAACTTGCGATTGCGTTGGATCATTAGTAATTATAGCTATAGATTTATTCTGGCGATTAACCATTCCATTCGATGTAAACTTCATTTTAATTTCTGACGAAGCTCCTGGTTTTACAATTTCGTTAGTGGCGCTAACAATAGTACAACCGCACGATGGTTTAATTTTTCGGATAATTAAATCGCTTTTTCCTGTATTTTTGAATTTGTATGAATAGTCAACATTTTTACCTTGAGGAATGGTATCAAAGTCAAATACACTATTTTCAAATTCAATTTTTGGAGCATTTGCTTTTTGTTCGGGTGTTAAATTATCAAAGTTTTCTTCAATGGTAGCACTCACTGAAATTGAGTTTTTATTTTGATCCGTATCACCATTAATAGCTACGGTAACTTTATCCATTAAAAAACCCCAGTCACCTTTCTTTTTAGCATCATAAGTAACTTTAATAAGTCCTTTTGCACCTGGAAGCAAATTTTCAGGTTCAGCTTTTACTTGCAAATGAGATGGAACATTTCTGAAGGAAATGGTAAGATTGTGATCTGTGGTATTTATCATTTCAAGTTCGCCTTGTTTTACTTCAGAAAAGCTCACTTTCATTAATGCTAAATGATTTGTTTTTAATCGAAGTTCTCCAAGATTACGAGGGTATTCATCTTCTACTGTTTGAGGCTTTGTAATTACATTCCCGGTAAAGCGTAAATTTGAAGTGGGCGGATTGCAATTGGTAGTGATGGTAATTGATTTAGAAAACTTACCGGGGCGATTCTCAGGATTAAAAGTAGCGGAAACATATCCATTTGCTCCTGGTGCAACGGGTTCTTTTGTGTAATCGGACGAAGTACAACCACACGAAGGCCGTACATTTGTTATGGTTAGTGGCTCATTTCCGGTATTTGTAAAGGTAAAATTATGGGTTACTTTCCCAGCTTCTTCTTTAATATCGCCAAATTCATGGTTTGGATTGTCCCATGAAATATTGGGTCCTACTTGTTGGGCGTTGCTATTAGCAATCATTGCCAATAAAGCTACTACTAAAATGCTTAATTTATTTTTCATATACCTATTTATTAAATCAGTTACTAATTGGAGAGCACAAAGGTAAAAAAATGTATGCGACCCTTATTAAGTGGCATTAAAACAATTGTTAATGCACTGTTAAAGTTTTACTCCTATCTTTTCTAAATTATATCCCGATGGATTTTGAAAAACCCTCAATTCAAAATGTGACATTAATGAAATAATGTGCTCGAATAACTCCGACTGAACTTCTTCATATTTAGCTAACTTCACTTCATTTGAAAAAGCATAAACTTCAAGCGGTATTCCATTGTCGGTAGGCTGCAAATATCGAACTACTAAAGTAAGGTTCTGATTAATTTTTGGGTTTTTGCGTAAATACTCCTCAACATACATTCTGAATAAACCTAAATTGGTTAGTTGTTTGGTACCATCATGGTTCGATTCTTGACTTGTATTAATAAATGGAATGGAATTGATCGATTTTAAATAGCCATCGGCTGTCTCTTTGGTAATAAACTTAACTGTGTTTAAATCAATAAAAATGGATCTTTTAATCCGTCGGCCACCATAATCACCCATTTCCCTCCAATTCGAAAATGAGTTTGAAACCAATGAGTAGGTAGGAATTGTTACTACGGTATTATCGGCATTTTGCACTTTTACCGTATTCAATGTAATTTCAACCACAGTTCCATCAGCTTTACTGCTAGGCATTTCAATATAGTCGCCAATTTTAAGCATTTTATTGGCCGAAAGCTGAACGCTGGCAGTCAAACCCAGAATGGTATCTTTGAATATCAACAATAAAACAGCAGCTAAAGCTCCAAGTCCGGCAAGTAGTTTACCTGGTGAGCTTCCTGTTAAGAATGAAATGATAAGAATTATACCAATAAAAATGATAAAAATATTAACCAATTGAATGTACCCTTTAATAGGTCTGTTTTTTGAAATATCTGATTGAAGATAAATCTCGTGAAGTGCTTTTGTAAATGAAACTAAAACAACCATTGTAACAATAGTCATGTAAATGTAAATAGCGGAATGAATAAAAACTACCCATTTCGGGAATTCAGAAAGCAGTGCATTGGTACTTAAATATAATACCAGTGCAGGTGCAAAATGAGCCATACGGTTGAAAACGCCACGCTCTAAAATAATGTCATCCCACTGGTTTTTACTGTGTTTTACAAGATTGGCAATAAAATGTTTAATAAATTGTCGGGCAACTAAATGCGCAATTAAACATAAAATAAATATGCCAACAATCAGCGTTCCAATACGGATTAAATTGGCGATACCCTCCGATAAACCATGAGCCACAAGCCAATGATAATAAGTTTCAATAAGTGGATTCATAAATTGAAATTTTATAAGTTACGATTCTAATTAGGTCTTTTTTTTTGTTTTAAAATCAATTGGCAAAAATATACATTCGCAGGTTATATTTGCAATACAAGACTTAAATTATCAATTGTTTTTTTTGTGCTCAGTATTTTAACTTAGTATCAAAGTTTTTGAATAATTTTAAGAGTTTCAATTTTGATTATGGAATCATGCCTCATGTATAAAATCGTTCACATTAAAAAATTCATTGTTAAGGGTTTAGTATCCTTATTGCTCATTTTAGTTTGTAGTGCTGTTTTTAGTCAGCAGGACAGTATTAAATTGGTGAAATACACTTCAGGGTTCCGGTTTAAAGATGGATTATACTTATCGCACAGTCAACTTTTAAATAACAATCCAATACCTGTTAAATATATAATTTCGAAATACAACAAATCGGATTTTGATTTTTTTAACAAATTACTAAACGAGGAGAAAGTAGTCTATTTCGATCAATTTGGCATTAAAAAAGAAATTGAGGTTAAAAACCTTTGGGGATTTTGTCGGAGGGGTTCCATATATGTTAATTGGGGTGATGATTTTAATCGTATTCCTGTGGTTGGGTCTATTTGTCATTTTATCGCTTCCATTACTGTTTACGAAGATCGATATTACAATCCATCCTATGGTTATTCGTCTTACAGCATGCCTTCAACAACAACACGTACAGAGATTTACCAATTTGTGATGGATTTTGAATCGGGTAAAGTGATAGAATATTCCGTTGATAATATTTTGATTTTATTAATGTCCGATCAGGTACTTTATGATGAATTCAATGCATTGAGTAAAAAAAAGCAAAACCAGATGAAATTTTTATATCTGCGGAAGTTTAATGAAAAACATCCGCTATATATTCCCATTGAATAGATGCTCAATTTCTTATTCAAGCTATATTCTAACGTAGAAATTTTTTTATTTAAACGTAAAGGAATTCATAACTTTTTCATAAAGAAAAAATAATAATTTATCCAATCTGCTTAAAACTTGTTTCCACTAAATTTGTTTAAATTAGCCATCAAATTAGTAACCTTAAAAATAGAACGATGAAAAAAATTGGAATTAGCCTTGTTTTAATAACTCTTTTTATGAGTTTAAAAGCTCAACAAACGGTTGGAACACCGGAGCAAATTGAACAATTTCTTAAATCAACCACTTATGTGGTACTTGAAAACAATCCCATGTTGATGTACAATTCAATTATTAAAGAAACGGTTGAAAAGCATTGGACTCTTACAAAATATGAATTTGTTACTTTTTCGTCCGACGAATTTGAAATTGCCCGCAAAGACCCTAACAAGTCGTTTTTAATTGTCAATACCGAGTTTTTTGAAAAAGATGATACTAAAGCGAAATATAAATACTTGTGTGTCCAATTGGGCGGCAATTATGAATTTGTAAGGCAAATGCCCGACATAGCCTCTGTGCCTATTGCGTATGCCGATGTTGAAGAGGACACTTACTCCTATAAATTAGGAACATTGTGTATTTTTTTGCAGAATCACATTCTGTTAACACAATCGCATCCAGAAATTACTACCGGTAAAAAAGCGCTAAGCTATTATTACAAAAACTTAACGGCTGATGTAAAAGATAAAACACTGTATTTGACCAAAGAAGATTTACCTAAAGAAATAAATTCGGAAGCCAAAATTAAAGTGATTTATCCTTTCCCTGTAAAAATTGTAACCCGCGAAGAAATTGAGGCAGCTATTGATAAAAAAGAAGAGAATGTTGTTTTTTTACATAAAGTAGGCCCTGAAGGTTCCAAAAGAAAGGCGCGCTGCTTTAAAACAATCGTGGGAGCATCAGATGCCAAATTATACTACTTTGCTTGGCACATGATAAACGAAAAAGCACCGGATGCATTATTAGCAAAGGATTTCAAAAAATTAGCCAAAGCCAAAAAGAAAAAATAATTGATTTCCAATAAAAAAAGCCCCACGAGTACTCGAGGCCACTGAAAAAGTATCTATTATTTCATGTAGTCCATAAAAGGATAACTGGCAGGTGAAGACCAATTCTTCATCTACCAGTTTTTTTTAAGTGTGAAGTGTATTTTTTCTGGTTAAAAG
>JBAYKX010000043.1:0-43017 GCA_041664345.1 Salinivirgaceae bacterium | reverse complement strand
CCAATAATAACTATATCAAGGTCACCATCATTATCATAATCGCCCCATGATGCTGCACTATGACCCAGTTCAACAATTGGTTTTATTGGTGTGAATGTATTAATTGGGAAATTATTTTTATAAATAGTAGTTGATATAGAACCGCTACCTGTTCTATCACCGGTTATTAAAATATCTAAATCACTATCATTATCATAATCACCCCATTGAGCAGTACCTAGTTCAATTCCGTTGAAGCTATTTCCTGTAAATTCCGAAAAACTACCATCGCCATTATTGTGATATAGTTTTGCATTCGGATCGCCACATACCCAGCAAGTATAGCCGGAAACAAAAATATCCATGAAACCGTCTTTATCGTAATCGCCAAGAGCGACAGCTCCTTCTGCAGCATTAATAAAGGGGGTTCCAACCAATTCAGAAAAACTATTGTTTTTATTGTTGATGAATATTTTCGCAAATGCGCCTGAGCTATTTTTACCTGATAAAACAAGATCTAGGTATCCATCATTATTCATATCGCCCCATGTTACCTCACTTTCAGTAACCTGAGGCAGTGAAATACTCGTTTGTTCTTCAAAGCTATTATTGCCAATATTTTTGTAGATTTTTGAATTTAAGCTACCTGTAATAATGAAATCAAGCATGCCATCGTTATTATAATCGCCCCATGCCAATGATCCTTCACTTGTTCCGGGCAAGGATATAGCTTGCTCAACAAACGATCCACTTTCGTTTCTATATAGTTTTGTTGCAGTTACAAATGATTCAGTGGTTCCAGTAATAATTAAATCAAGATCTCCATCATTGTCATAATCGCCCCAAGCAGCTGACGCATAATTTAAACCTAAAAGATTTATAGTATTAGTAAAGGTATTATTTCCATTGTTGCGGTAAATTTTTGTTAAATATTTTTCATAAATATGCTCCGATGTACCATTATATGCATTGCCGGAAATTAAAAAATCAAGGAATCCATCATTATCATAATCTCCCCAAATAGCTGATCCACTACAGAGCTCTTCAAGAACAATATTTTTCTGTTCTAAAAATGAATTCACACCAAATACTCCAGGATTTGCATTCCCTGTAATGGTATAGTAGATAGGAGAACCAGAAGGGTATGTATATTCAATAATCTGAAAAATATATGACTTATCAATACTTAAACCTGAAACAATAGCGCTATCTGCTTTCCCGCTATAAATACAATACCATCCAGTGGAGCCTATTTGGTCTCCTTTACCAAATAGGGCATCAGATGCATACGTTGTAGCATCCACTGGTGAAGCTGTACCTTCATTTCCCTCTTTACAGAAAACTATTCTACTGTTACCATTACCATTAGTCCACCGTAACATTAAAGAATTTGAAGTAAGTACTGAAGCATTTAAGTCAGCTGCTTGCACAAAATCCATCGCATAGGGCTGTTCTGCAGAAAAGGCGCTTGAAACAATTGAATTATCGATGGCTTGAATCGACCAATAATATGTACCTTTTGGTATTATCAACAATACTGAGGTATCGCTTCCCATATTCCCTCTATCTGAAACTAAACGGGTACCATTGCTTAACGACATTGGAGCGACAATATTCTCCAAACCGCTGGCAGTTCCAACTTTAATATTATATGTAATTGCATCAGATGGGGTTGTATTATCGGTGGATTTATTCCATTTAAGAAGCAACCCATTTGCTTTAGTTGATGATATAAGTCCATCGGGCAAGCTTGGGGCTGTATTGACAATTTTATTATTATTGCAATACTCTTTTTGTATGCTGGGCATCAATACATCTAAATCGTTATCGCGATCATAATCTGCAAATAGTGTAGTACCATTTTCAACCCCATAGAAGGCAACCTCGGTATCCTCAGTAAATGTATTTATAGGATAGTTATTGGTGTATAGTTTGGTAATGTTGGTGCATGATAGCAATATATCTAAATCTCCGTCATTATCATAATCACCCCAATTCACTTTACCTGATGAAAATCCTGCCAACCCTGTGTTTAATAATTCGGTAAAAGTATTATCCCCATTATTGTGGTAAATTTTAGTCACTCCTGAACCCGCCATTAAAATATCGGGATATCCATCGTTATCATAATCACCCCATGCAACTGATGAGTTTGATAAACCAGTTAATTGAATTATAGTTTGTTCAACAAAATTTTCCTTGCCTGTATTTCTATATATTTGGGTGATTCCTGAACCGCTAATTAGAAAATCTTTGTACCCATCCTTATCATAATCGGTCCAAGCAACCGATCCATATTCAATACCGGGGATGATAATTGCACTTTGTTCTGTAAAGCCTAAGTTGCCATTATTACGGTAAATTTTTGAAATTAGACCTTCGCCGGTATTACCTGTTAATAATAAATCTTGATCGCCATCATTATCATAATCGGCCCATGCACTTGCTCCACCTTTAACATTCCTAAACAAATTCTCATGCAAATTATAATCAGTGTACAAAACTGTATAATAGCTTGACCCAATTGTTGCTGTTATCAAAAAGTCCAAATCACTATCATTATCTACATCTGTCATCGACATTGATTCGTACTCAAAATGAGTAAATGCTGCATTTGTAGTAAAATAACCTGTACCATCATTTAAGTAAACTGTGTTAAAATCAACAATATTACCACCCGGATCACCACCAACAAAAACATCAAGGTTTCCATCCTTGTTAAAATCACCAATTATTGCTTCACTTTCAGTTAAGTATTGATAATCGGTAACGAAAGAATTTCCTTCATAGTAAAAAATGTTATTATGCTCGGTGAAAAGGTAATAAGGATAGGATACCCTTATTTGAGCAACGGGATTTGTTGTTTTATAATTGATACTTGATCCTGAATTGGTAAATGGATAAAGTCTGAAATACCAAGTTTCAGAAGACTCTAAATGTTTCCACCCCGAAAAAGTTTGTTTGCCTTGATTTACTTTTACTCTACCATACCCATCCAAAAGATCTAAATCGTCAGATAGGTTAGTGTTATCAATAGGAGTGGAAAAGGTATTATCTTTTGATGCCAATATCAGGTAACCATCAGGTATTTGTAAACCAGCAGCATCCTTCCAATTAAGTGTAAGCCAACCATTTTCCAAAGATGTTGAAAGTTCTGTTGGATAACTGGTTGGTTCATCCAGAACATCGGGTTCAAATCTGTATATTTGACCGGTTGCTGGTTTTGTACGCTGATCATAATAATTGAGATTACTAACCACATTAGGGGTAGAAGATGTGTTATTTAGAGTTAAATAACTGTTATCGGCAAAAAAATATCCAATGGTTGCACTATTATAACCTAATTCTTGTGGTTCTTGTTTATATATATATTCTATTCTGTTTGTTGTTTCGTAAAGTTTTACCTGGAAAGTTATTTGAGCCGCAGTTGAATAGAGTCCTCCCATTTCTGTCCATTCGGTAGTAAAAACTTTGTTTGGTGTTGTTCCTTCTGTTTTATATCTGATAGAAACTGGAGCACCATAATTTTGATAAAAATCCCAAAGAGGTGCTAAAAAAGGTAATGCAGCCAAATTTGAGGTAACAACATCATTTTCATAAGTTGAAGTAGGTTTTGTTGCATTAAAAGATAGCCACCCATACATGCATGCGTAAGCTTGGGTATAATTGGTTCCATTGAAATTAAAAGAAAATCCTAAAGATATGGCATCGCTTACCGTATTAGTCAATTGAGTTCCCCCTATTAATGAAGTAAAGGTTCCGCTTACGGGAGTAAATATGTAGTTGCAACTTGCAATTCTTTTCGAATAATTGTCAAACAATAACCAGTTAGAGGAGCTACCTGTTAGCTCAAAATTAGTTAAAGCACCATTCATATTGCCAGCTGAGCCATCTATCAATGAAATATTACCAAAATTATTCCCCGATGCAGTTCCTTGATCCATTTTATAATAGGCAATCAAATTACTAACCGATGAGGGGTTCGAAATTGATTTAAGCATATTGTCGGCTATTTCCGTTTGGGTACGAACGCTATTCCAAATCCTATATTCATCCATCTTACCGGAGAAAATACGTTGGTTTGTACCAGCGTTATTCCAGGCTCCAATTTGCGCAGCAGTAAGGTTAACTGCATTAGTAGTGGCTATTGTTTCTGATTTTATCAATAACCCATTTACATATATGCAGACTTGTTTTGTTGATGAATTATAAGTTGCAGCTAAATGATACCAAGTATCGGCAGAAAAAGTATAAGATGTTGTTGTAGTTGATGAATTGGAACCAACGGCAAATTCAATACTGGTACCATTCCATATTTGAAAATGAATACTACCCGTATTCCAAACATTGGTATTAAAAACTCCACCAGAAGTTGTAGCTGAACTTAAGTTTACCCAAGTTTCAATAGTTAATTGAGTCAAACTACTACCCAACACTGGAATAGCAATATAATCATCAGTTCCATCAAATGAAAGGCAGTTGTTGGTGCTCGATTCAATATTTTTGGATATCCAGTTAGAAGTAGTTCCAGTTAAAGCAAAACCTGTTAATGTACCATGAATGGCATTTGATGTTGCATCATTTAATGCTTTAACTTTTGTATTATCGGCAAATCCAGTGCCCTGATCAAAATTGTAATATACAAGTAAATCGGATTCATTGCCTAATAGTTTTGAAAACATATTTAATTGTATTTCGGGCTCAGATAATGCTTTTGTCCAAACACTTACCTCATCAATATTCCCCTTAAAATATTGGCAACTACCATTAACTGAACGTATCCCCAACTTCAACGCATTGTTCCCTGCCGTGAATGACGAAGCGGAACCACTATTTACCATAACTCCATTAACGTATAGTTTAACTATAATACCATCAAATATTACGGCTAGGTGTGTCCAAGTATTTGCTATTACAGCATTCGAGGCAACAACATCAACCCACGAACCAGAATTTCTAATTGTAAAAGCCGGTTTTCCGACACTGTTCAGGTGCAGTTCGAACCCTGCATTTATACCAGTTTCATTCAAAGTTGAAAGAATGGCCTGATCAATGTTTAATATAGTAGGATTAACCCATGCCTCTACCGAAAAAATTGTAGGGTTTAACTGACCGCAATCCACATTATCATTTATTCCATCAAAACAAAGGATGTTATTTGCCAATTCACCCGATTGGAAGTAAACCAAAGTTTGTGGCACAATACCATCCGTTTTATAGTTTATTGCCGAACCATAATTTGTATATGGGATTATTTTAAAATAGTAAGTATTAAGAAGTTCTAAATTCAACAACCCGGAATATGATTGAACACCATGGGCAACTTTTACTAATCCAGTTCCATCGCTCAAATCATTGTCTTCAACAGGTTCTGTCCCATCAATTGGATTTGCCGGAAAGTTGGTTTTTGAGATTAAGATTGCATAATAATCAGGAATTATGATTCCTGTAGCATCAATCCAATTCAGTGTAATATTTGAGCCACTGCTTTGAGCCTTAAATGAAGTCACATGATTTGAAGGTTCGCTTTTCTGGTTAAACTCCATAAGGGTTTGAGGTGCAGCAGGCACTTTTTTATAATCAATATTATTACCAGAATTTGTAAATGGGTATATTTTGAAGTAATAAGTGTTGTTGAATTGTAAATTTGTGAATCCAGAATATGTTTGTATCCCTTGATTTACTTTTACTTTTGCAATACCATCATTTAAATTACTATCAGGTACAATATCTGTAAGGTCAATTGGATCAACAATATTATCGGCATTTGAAACTATAATTAAATACCCGTTTGGTAGTTGACTCCCAATAGCATCTGTCCAGTTAAGAGTAATAGTTGAATAACCTCTTAATGCCGAAAAAGAAGTTACATGGTTTGTAGGTTCAGGAAATGGAGTGTAACTCAGTAATGTTTCCGGTGCTGCTGGTAATGTCTTATAATCTATTAAAGTTCCTGAATTTGTGAAAGAATATATTTTGAAATAGTACGTTGCATTGTACTGTAGGTTGGAAAAGTCAGAATAGGTCTGTTTTCCTTGACTAACTTTAACAATAGCGCTTCCATCACCTATATCATTATCTGGTACAATATCTATCAAGTCAACAGGATCTATTATATTGTTAGCATCGGAAGCTATTATTAAATATCCATCAGGAAGTTGGCTCCCAGCAGCATCAGTCCAACTAAGAGTAATATAGGTATGATTAGTAGATGCAGCGAAAGCAGTAGCATGATTTGTGGGTTCGGGTAAAGTTTGTTGCGTAAAACGATACACTTGACCAGTCGCTGGTTTAGTTGAAATATTATCAGTTGCAACAGTTGAACTCAAGGAAGGATTAGTTCCTGCATCATTTAAAGAGTAAAATATTGGATCACTAGGTTCCACCGTTGAAATTGATAACCCGATGGAGGCTATTCCATTATTTATGCCACCACTTTCTTGCTTATAAATAAATTCGATAACATTGGTTGTTTCGTGCAGCAGAACCTGAAACGAAATACCAGGTTCAGTAGCTTCATAATCCCACTTAAAATTCAACCACTCAAAGGTAAATGTACGGTTAGGAGCAGAACCTTCAAGTTTATATGCAGATGTTCCTAAATCTCCATTTAAATCAGCCCAAAAAGGAGCTATTAGTGGCCGTAAACTTGCATCTCCAGATGAAATAGTATTGTTAAAATCACTTCCTGCCGACAAATTAAAAGATATATAACCATTCGAACATGCTATTAACTGTGAATAGGAAACACCATAAAAAACAAAATCAAAACCAATGTCAATGGTATCTGAAATACCGTCGTCCGTTTGAGTGGACGCAACATTTGTTCCCTCAATTAAAGGAGTAAAAGTTCCACTAACAGATGTTAGTTGATAGGTTTGCGGGAAAACACTAACCTGCAAACCAAATACCAATACACCAATTAACCCAAACCGGCAGGCAATAGAATAAAAATGTTTCATAAACGTATGATGAAGTTACTGCATAAAGAATTAAAGTCCCAAAGATACTTGGAAGCCCAAAAAATAATTTATCAATTCGTACAAATAAGCCTACGGATTGATAAAAATCAGAAAAATAAATCGGTATTGAAATCAACAGGCTTCCTGTTTTTGCCTCCACAAAGTTGGGGCGTAGCCGGTTATTTGCCTGAACTGGCGGCTAAAGTTGGCTTGCTCGGAATAGCCAACTTTTTCCGATATGGATGAAAGGGGTTCATCGGGACTATCCAATAACAGTTCTTTGGCTTTTTCTATCCGTAATGTATTTACCCAGGTGTTAAAATTCATTCCTTCGTCGCGGTTAATGAATGTGGAAAGGGTTGTACGGCCAATATTGAGCCTCCGGGCCATTTCCTCAATATTTATGCCCGGTTCCAGGTAATAACTATTAACAATAATTTGCATTTTTAAAGTAGTCCAATTCGCCCTAACCCTAGTTTTTGTGGCAACCAGGGAAACTTCAGGTTCATCTAAAGCTATCTCAGGTTCTATTAACTTAAATATTTTGTTGTATTTAATATATTCCAATGCAAACCCAAAATAGAATGTGGCGTAAAGCAGGTTAAAAATCCAATCGTATTTTTGGGCAAAGAAGTACGAAACCATGGAAATAATACCAACAACTAGTGCCGAAAGGAAAGCCCAGCGCACCCAGGTAAGTTTTAGCCACACATCATCGGAAAAGAAATCCTTTGCCCGGTTTCGATACTTCTTTTCTTGAATAAAATATAAACTTGTATAAACTACCAATTGAACCACATATAATGCATAAAATAACAACAGTAACAAAAGTGTTGGGTTGTTGAGGTACATCGCCAGTTCATTGAATTGGGTAACCACCGGATCACCGAAAATATTATTAAAAACAATAAATAAAGTAATAAGGATAACAAAAGGAATTAACTGAACTAAAAGGTATTTGGCCGTAACAAACTTCGGGTTCAGCAAGGTTATCAACGCATTGGTGAACAAAAAAGCCTGAAATGCAGAAATACTGATGCTTGTAAAAGTAAAGAGCTCACGGGCGTTGTCGGGGAGCTTAAAAATCAATACGGCCAAAGTGAGCAAGGCTAGCAAAAAGTACGAACTGGCTACTACTTTTAACGATATCCGGTAATTTTTAAGTCCCTCTTTTTTAGGCGTAGGAATGGCCAGAAACATTGTTCCCATCGCTCCACAAACCACAAATAGAATTAAATTAGTAACAAAGTGCAGGCTCAATTCCATAAACAATTTCAATCAGGATATCAGCCCCTAAAGTAGGAATTCTTTAGGTAAGATGAATGTTAATGTTAAGTTATTTTTAAAATTAATTTATTGATTTTCAACCGTACTTCAACTACTTTTCGGTTTGGTTTAAAATAACATTCCAACCCCTGCTCCGCAAGGCGGTTACATGGGTCATTCCGGTTTCAGAAGGATCTGAATTGCTTCCGCTAAAATCAAATTTGTTGTACGGATTGGAAGTTTGCAGGTTAAACCCATCCAAAGTGCTTAAAACACTATCCACTGCGATTTGTGACAAGTTGCAATCGTTTAATGTAATAACCACCAGGTTATTACATCCCGTAATATTAATTTCCGAAATGGTGTTTCCCGATAGTTCAAGGACTTGTATTTGGGTTTGGTTTTTAACATCCACGGTTTTAATTCCGCACTGCGACAGCCACATGGAATACAAATTCGGGTTGCTTTCGGTTACCTCCACATTTTCAATTACCGGACTGCCGCTGATCCAGCATTCTGTTAAATTAGTAAAGCGGGAAACCATGAGTTTTGCGGGTTCTTCATCGCCAATTTTTACAGTTTCCATTCGCCAGTTTGCCATTTTGCAAAGATGCCAAATGGTATTTATGGCATTGGCGTGCAACCGCACCATGGTATGGTTGTCGCCGGTACCACGGATATCGCGTATAACGGGACAGTCCCGCAAATCGAGTATTTCATCTTCTGTTTTAATACCATTGTCGATGCGCCAATTGTATTGCGCGCCGGTGTTTTCGAGGCAGCAACGGTGCATGGAGGTGCAACCCTGAAAATTGGTTGTTTTTATCGATGAAAAAAATCCCTCTAAGGTTAGCGAATTGCTGCATCCCGATAGGTCAATTGAATCAATGGGTTGGAATTCACAACAAAAGGCTGTTAAATTTGGAGCAACCGACAGGTTTGCAACCGATATTACCGTTCCTGCATAATTCAAAACGCTAGCCCTTTCCTGTTCAATTTCCCACGAAAGGGGTACTTCTTCGAACGTTGGATGAAACGCAAGGTAAGGTAATTCACTTAACTGCATTTCGCGTTCGCCATTGCCGCCATCGCCGCCCCTGAACCCTAAGTTTAAAACAGTTAAGGCATCCCAAGGCTTTACGCTGATTTTAATTATATGAACTGTGCTATCATTGGTAAAAAAGTATTTATCGAAAAGCTTTACCCCGCCAGAAACCGGAACCTTTTGAACTTCGCTGCCATCGCCATAGTCGATATAAACCACAGCCGAACTGCCAAACTCCATGCATGGCCTGAAAAATGGGCTCTGAACTTCTAATGTTATATATTTTAAGGCATTTTCCCATTCGGCATAAAGCAATAAATCGGTGTTTCCCATGTATAATACCGAATCTGCCGAAAAATGAGTTCCGCTTCCGTCGGCTTTTGAATTCCATCCGTTAAACGTAAAGTCGGTTTTTAAAAGGTTTCCTGTGTTATTCAAAATAGTAACCAATTCACCTTCTTCATATTTATGGATATCTACCGGCACAGTGCCATTGGTGGCGCCATTTGCATCATACAGTACCGAATACTTGCTTATAATAAGCCATTGTGCATAAAGCATCAAATTATTTGAGCCCATGGCTATAAAAGTATCGGGCATGCAATGCATTCCAGTGCCATCGGGGCTTGTGCACCAACCGTTGAACCTGTTTTCGGCTTTTAATAAATTGCCTGAATTTGGTAGAATTTTAACCCAATCACCTTCATCATATTTCCTATCATCAATAGGGACAGTGCCGCCTTCAGCACCATTTGGCATATAAGTAACTGTCTTGAAATTGTCGGTGGCTTCAATATCTTTTTTACAGCTATTTAACCATGTGGAAATTGTAACAAGAAGAGTAAGCAGGTAAAAAGATTTCATGTTTTTGAGTTTAAAATTATAAGTTACCACTCAATGAATTGACTAAACTCCTTTGAAATGGACAAGACTAAAATAATTAAAGTACGTGTTTTTTGGACAATTAATTTGACCAGTTCCAGAATTTCGTAAATCATTTATCAATTTACCCGCTTATTCGTACGATTTGATAAACGGTTTTCAAAAAAATAGCACTTAATTAGCATCTTAAAAACCATTTGACGATATCACGTAATCACTGAATTTTTCAACACTTTTATTATGAAACTAAAAACCATCACCTCAACTGCATTTCTGCTCTGTTTTGCATTCAATTACCCAATAAATGCTCAAAAAATGGTAATTGCCGAAGATTATAAGGCATTTGCTCCAGAAACAAAAACGCCCCTGTTTATTGAAGACTTTACCAGCAACAAAAACAACTGGTATCTCGGCATCAAGGAAAACGTTTGGTTCGAAAACCTCCAGGACAGTACCCTCTTTTTCCAGTCGTTTGAGGATGTTCCCAAGGAAGATTTTAAAGAGGTTATTCTTGACCAGACAAAGGACTTTGAGATTGAACTGAAAATCCGCCTCGATAAAGGTATCCAGAATAAATTCAATGGTTTACAATGGGGAAAATCAACTACCGAAGCCAAACAGTTCGATTTCTTCTTTAACGGGCAGGGACAATACACCATTGATAAATATGCCGGCGCTTTTATCGATTTTGTTTCGGTTACCCCATCAAAATTAATAAACAATTATACCTATAACACACTTACGGTGAGGAAAGTATCCGATACGTATTACTTTTTCATCAACAAGCAATTGGTGCACAAAATGCCTTTTGAACCATTTTTTGGCAACGGCATCGGTTTTCAGGTAGCTCCAAAATCATCGGTACAAATTGATTACCTGCATATTTGGCAACTTTCCGATGGCACCACCAACCAATTGCCCATGTTGGCACTTACCAATGAGGTTTTTGCCTCAAAATCGGGCGTTATTGCCCCCGGCGAAACGGTTTCCATGAAATTTACTTTGACCAATAATTCCGCCGCCGAAGCCAACAATGTAAAGCTGCGCTATACCTTACCTTCATCGGTGATGCTTTTGGAAAGCAAATCGGATATTCAACTCGGGGCCGGTGCGCAAAAAGAGGTGGAATTGGTATTTTATGTGAATAAAAACGTGGAGCTTGCCCAATTGCCCATTCAGGTGAAATTGGAAGGTGCCCAAATGGAAAACGGCGATACCCGTGATTTTGCTTTGGCCATTAATCAGACCGTACAGAATTCATCGCCCCAGCAAACCGAGCAATTGGCCTTGTACCGGAGCAGCAACGACCCATTAAAAGGACTAGGCGCTTCAAAAGCCATTCTAGAAGTTTCGGTGGGCCGCTATTTTGCCCTCATAATTGGCATTGATGCCTATTCGGGTGAATGGAAACCATTGAAAAATGCCGTTAACGATGCCAAAGCAGTGGAAACCCAATTGCGCAGCCGGTACGAATTCCAATCCATCCGTACGCTATTCAACGAACAGGCTACCCGCGCCAACATTCTCAACGAATACGAGTGGTTGATGACCAACATCCGCGAAAACGATAACCTGCTCATTTTTTATTCCGGACACGGCGATTACAACGAAAGCCTGCAGCGCGGGTTCTGGGTTCCGGTTGATGCCAAAAGCAGTTCCGTTTCGGGGCTTATTTCCAATACTGATATTCAATCGTTCCTGAGCGGTATAAAATCGAAACATACTTTCCTGATTGCCGATGCTTGTTTTAGTGGCGACATTTTCCGAGGAAAAACCATTACCATTCCTTACGAAAATTCCTTTAAGTATTACAACCAGATTTATGCCAAACAATCGCGCACAGCGCTTACTTCCGGTGGCATTGAACCGGTTATGGATGGCGGAAAAGACGGCCATTCGGTATTCACCTATTACCTGCTTAAATCGCTTACCGGCAATGAGAACCAGTTTTTTGATGCCAGCCAACTATACAATGATTTGAAGGTTGCCGTTATCAACAACTCCAACCAAACACCGGGTTTCAGCCCAATTGTAAATACCGGCGACGAAGGGGGACAGTTCATTTTTATTAAAAAGCAGAATCCGTAACACACTAAACACCGAAAAGCACTAAAGTCACGAAAAAAAAAGTTGAAACGGAATCCTTGTAACTATACAGGTATTTGAAATAAAAGGAATAGCCACAGATTCACAGATTAAAAAATTTCCAAATTGATGACAAGAATTACTCAGATTATTCGCTATGCGAATAAAATTGAGCGAAGCGAACAATCTGAGTAAATTAATTTTTGATTTAATCTGTGAATCTGTGGCATTTTTAATTGTGTTTTTTTATTGCTGAATAGTTACGCACCTTTAATTTTTAATTTTAGTGTTTTTCGTGTCTTTTGTTGTCAAAATAATAATTTGTTGTTAACTATTTTTAAAGATGCAAATGAAAGATTTTTTTGTTTTTCCAAAATTCACGAGAGCGAATCGACTTATTCTTACATCTCTTGTAATTTCATTGTGCACCCAAACATACGGGCAATTATACAATTTTACCAACTATTCCATCGATCAAGGGTTGCCCCAATCAACTGTTTATTGTATTCATGAAGATGGTTTTGGATACCTCTGGTTAGGAACCGAAAGCGGGGTTGCCCGTTTTGATGGCAATCAGTTTAAGGTTTATGATCAAAGCTCCGGTTTGCCCGGAAATAAGGTGCGGAGCATTGTAAAAGGCCCCGACAACAATATTTGGGTAGGGACGGATAAAGGTATTGGGATTTTTGATGGCACAAATTGGAAATCAATAAGTTCAACTGATGGCTTGAAAGGTTCGACAATCATGAAAATGAACGTTGATGGAAAAAAAAGGGTGTGGGCCGCCACCAACGATGCCGGTATCAACATAATCACGCTGGGCGATTCCATTACAATTGAAAAGTTGGACACAAAAAACGGATTATCCAGCAATTTCGTTTTTGACGTGCTGCACGATACCTTAACCAAAAAAAGTTGGATTGCCATGTTTGGCGGTGTGAATATGGTTACAGAATCGGCTAAGGATTTTATTGTCCATAATCTGGAAGACTCGGTAATTACACCCAGTAACCAAATCACCAGTATTGAACAAGATAAAAAAGGTGACCTTTGGTTTGGTACTTATGATGCCGGGGCATTCAAACTGAGTTCCAAAAATGGAAGGTATCAAATTGAGAGTTTTAATTCGTTGAATGGAATTACCGACCCAAGGATATGGGATATTAATTGCAGCACCAATAACCAAGTTTGGCTGGCATCGAACGACCGTGGGCTTTATTGCCTCGAAAATGGGCAAGTAAAAAACATTACCATGGAGAATGGCCTGCCCGGTAATCAAATTATTGCATTTTTTCGCGACAGCAACAGGAATCTATGGCTAGGCTCCATGTCAAATGGCCTTACGTTGTATCGTGGAAACGCACTGGTACATTATACCCGCAAACAAGGGCTCCCCGGTCAAAAAGTGTGGGCTATAAAAAACAGTACCGATGGAAAACTCTGGGTGGGTACCGACGAAAAAGCGTTGGCATTGCTTCAGTTCTCAAATGAGCAGATGAAAGCTCAATATTTCGATAAAAAGCAAGGCTTCAAAAGCAAACAAGTGATTTCGCTCGATATAGATACCGATGGCGACTTATTGCTTGGTACCCAAGATGATGGGATGGCCCGATTTATCAACGGTCGGTTTTATTACCTGACAACCTCGGATGGATTGGCCGACAACACCATTAATTTTGTGTATCAGGTTCCCAATTATTCGGTGTATGCAGGAACCAAAATGGGATTTAACGAAATCAGAAATAATCAGATTGGTACTATTTCGGAGGAATCGGGTTTAATTAATAATGAAGTTCAAACAGTAATTACTGACAGCAAAGGGAATATTTGGATGGGAACATGGGGAGGATTGGCCTTTTTTCAAGCCAAAACCAATACCTACCGTGATTTTAACGAAGAAGAGGGATTGTTCGATTTGAGCATTTATTGCTTGGCTGCCGATAAATTCGATAACATCTGGATAGGTACATCCAACGGGATTTATAAATATGTGTTGGCTGCAGATACCATCATGCGTATGGCAAATCTTAATTTGAGTACAAAAATCATCAATTCAATGGTTTTTTATAACGCTACCACGCTGATTGTAGGCACCAGCATGGGTTTTAATAAAATTGGTTTCGATGAAAAAATAGAGAAACCCATCCGCATGGATAGCTACGACAAACAAAATGGGTTCCGTTTTGGCGAAACCAACCAGAATGCAATTTGTAAAGATGAAAAAGGCCACGTTTGGTTTGGCACCATCGGTGGTTTAACATGCTATCGTCCGGAACTGGAAGATACCATTACCCAAAAGCCCAAAGTTTATATAACCGGCGTACGATTGTCGTATCAAAATGTTGATTGGACTTCATTGGGTTTTAAAACCTCAGGAATGATGAACCTGCCCCAACCGTTATCATTGGCTTACAATAAAAACCACGTAACGTTCGATTTTAATGGCATTTACCTCCGTAATCCTGAAAAAGTTCAATACCGTTATAAACTTGAGCCCAACGAAACCGATTGGTCACCCATTAATAAAAACAATTCATCTCGGAATCCAGGTTTATCTAACGGCGATTTCACCATTTCGGTTATTGCTAGCATCGATGGACAGCATTGGTCCGACGCTCAGGTGTATCACTTCACCATCCGCCCTCCTTTTTGGAAAACCGTTTGGTTTTATTTGGCACTCGCCATCCTGTTTGGAATCCTCTTGATTGGCTATATCCGGCATAGAGAACGCAAACTGAAAAAGGAAAAAGCACATTTGGAACAAGTTGTCAAAGAGCGGACTGCCGAAGTGGTGGCCCAAAAAGATGAAATTGAAAAACAGAAAGAAGAAATCACAGATAGCATAACCTATGCCCAACGCATCCAACGGGCGGTGTTGCCGGGCATCGACACCTTGGAGCATAATACGGCCGATTGTTTTGTGCTTTTCAAACCTCGCGACATTGTGAGTGGCGACTTTTACTGGATTGGAAAAGTGGATAACCTTTTGGTGGTTGCCGCCGCCGATTGTACCGGGCATGGGGTTCCTGGGGCTTTTATGAGCATGTTGGGTGTAAGCTTTATGAACAAAATTATTAAAGAGCAGAAAGTAGCTTTACCCGATCTGGTATTGGCCGAAATGCGCCGAAACGTGATTACCTCGTTAAAACAGGGAAGCCACGAAGGAAGCTCGAAAGACGGAATGGATATGGCTTTGTGCATCATAAACCTTGAAACACTGGCCATGACTTATTCGGGTGCTTACAATCCGGCAATTATTGTATCCGACGGTGAACCCAACGAATTAAAGGCTGACCGAATGCCGGTTGGCTACCATATTGTGATGAACGAATATACCCCAATTTCGGTTCAACTAAAAAAAGGCGATTGCGTTTATTTGTTTTCCGATGGATATCAGGACCAGATGGGCGGCCCCACCTGCCGTAAGTTTATGCGCAAGAACCTCAGGGAACTATTGGTTGACATTCACCAAAAAACCTTCTGCGAACAGCGCGATGTGTTAAATACCACCATTGAAGATTGGCGGAACGACCCATTGGGCAAAACCGACCAAATGGATGATATTTTGGTGATGGGGTTTAAGGTATAGTATTATTCTTTCGGATAAATATAAAAATTGAACTTTGGTTTTCCATTTGAATCCATTGACTTAATCCAGTTAGTGGAATCAGAAGGATTGTTTATTTGTTTATCAACGGGTACAAACTTAATCTCTTTGAATATTTTTGCCGGGTTCCCCTGTTTGTTAAATGTTGATTGCCGGAACAAAACACTATCCTCCGGTTCAATGGTAAAAAATACATCCAGAATATGGGGTGGTGGCAAAGTATCTATAAAGAGGGAAGCCTTAATATTTACAGTCTTTTCGGTATTGTTATTAATCCAGAATGTGGTGGTTGGATATTGCGTAGAACACCCGCTCAATGCGAGCAACAGAATTGGAATCATGGTTTTTTTCATGGTAGTGGGTTTAGTTTTTTCTTAAATCTTAAATCCTATTTTTTAATCACTTTATAGGTTGATATTTCACCCTTATAAGTTTTAATTGTAAGCAGATAAACTGATTGGGTATAGTCCGACATATTAATCTGAATATGAGAACCCGGTGCATTTTGTTGATATATTGTTTTACCCAACAAATCGGTAAGTGAAACACGCTCTAGTTTTTCCAAAGATTTTGCTTCAACCATAATATATTCGCAGGTAGGGTTTGGATAAACCATAAAATTATCCTTTCCATTACTATTATCGATTTTTGTAACCGTAAAACAACCCGCATGTATATTTGCCAAAACGGCCTTGTATTTAGGTGCGGGTATTACTGATGTATCCTGATCTAAAGTTTCCAGGATACCCCAACTACCATATTGGGCACTTCGGCCTCCAACAAAAGAATAATTCATGCAGATTAACGGTTTATCTCCACTTTGCAAGGTTCTTACAAAATTGAACCATTCCATATATAAATTATACATGGCGGTATCGCGCTGAATATCGATAAGGGCTTGACTGTATGTTGGTTCAACACCAAAAGGTGATGGCGTAACATGCTGGCCTCCTTCGTAAAATTCCATTGGTACATGAAGTGAATCGGCCAACTGGCTTTTTATTTGCTGCATCCAAACCTTTTCATTAACCTCACTGCTTTTACGAACCCTACTGGCAACATCCTGAATGGTTGCCTGTGCTCCCAGTGCATCTAATTCGGCCTCAAGTGTTTCCGATGAAAGCCCAAAATAATAAGCTGTCGCAACAGCATCAAAGCTTCCAACCCGCATATTGTTGGCAATTCTTTGGCTAACATCGAGCCAAGCTGTTTGTAAACCAACCGTTCGTGTAATGCGGTTAATATCGTTGCCGTACTCGCTTGTCCAAATATCTAAACAATTTTGGATGTAGGGCACAATACCTTCGGGCCACAACTTACCTTTAAGTTGACAACCATAATGATTAAGCCAGGTGGTTTGCCCAAACATCCAATTCCAATTCTCATTGCTGTACTCAACAGTTAGTTTAAGTTCAGTATTTAGCTGATTTTGAAACAACTGGGCCATGTTTTGTATATAATTGTTGCTTGCGCGATGCGGCACACACACCCAGCCATCTAACCCATAATTGTTCATCAATTGTATCATAAGTTCATAGGGGATGCCTTTACTGGTGGTGTAGGTATAATAATCAACCGGCGAGCGTTCGCTCCAATCAAAAAGGGAAGAATCCTCCCAGGTGTAAAAATCAGGTTGCCCCCAGGAATTAGTTTGCCCCCAGTCCATAAACCTGACCGATTTAAAGACTAACAATTTCATTAACCAAACAGGGTTAAATGGTTGGGTTTGATAGGTATTTTCGTAATCACTTTTTACAATCCGAATATTTCTGACCGGATCATTCACATTGGAGGAATCGATTACCATCTCTAAAAGATTGCCGACGGGATTGTTAAAGTCGAATGTATAACGGTTTGCCGATGTTTGAGTTAGGTTTGAACAACCATTAAAGCTCAACGACCCTGTTCCATCGAGCAGAACTACATATTTGCCAGCTTCCCAACCATCGGTAAGTCCCCAAATCGTAGCAACTTTCTGGCTGTACGTGCGGTTTGGTATGGCTTGAGGTATAAAAGTAGGATACCCATCTGCCCTGAATGAAAGACTGTCAACAGCTTCTGTATTCCATTCGCCTCCGTTCGGATTATTTGCATCTTTGGTGTACCAAGTTCTGGCACATTTCATCCTGTTTACAAAAGGAATCTCGGTACTCCAGTCGGTAACCCCGCCAAGGTTTGTTCCAATGTTTAGTTTACAACTATCAACCAATTGAGCTGTTACATTCCAGTTTACGAATAATACTGTAATGAATAAAATACCCACACTTTTTTTCATATTCGTTACATTAAATGTTAATGGTTATATGGTCAATGGTTCGGTATATTTTTAATGCCCAATTTTGGAAAACTACAACTTTCTGATATAAATCTCCCTATACATAATTTTCAAATCATCCTTTGTATGTATCTGAAGCGATATTACTCCCTTCTCACCAACATTCCGTAGTCTGTGAATTTGATCGTTCAGTATTCCTTCAACATTAAAATCGGTAACTAAAACACCATTTAACCAGGCCTTTATATGCCACCCTTCCACTATTAATTCCATGCTGTTCCATTGCAAACTGTCATCGCTGTAGTAAAATTGAGGTTTTCCTATAACCATACTTTCATTTACCCATTTCCCATTGGGCAAATCGGGGAATATCCACCGGTTTACACCGCGTGTTTCATCCCACATCATGCCAACCCGGTAAGGTTCCGGTGGGTTTATATCTACCTGTGGGCCGTCCATATACATCGAATCATTGTCGTAACGGCTGCGTATCTGCAAACCACTGTTTCCTTTCGACGATTTGAATGCTGCAAACTGGAGTTTTAACCCAAAATCCTGATATTCTTGTTTGGTTGCAAGCCATACATAATTGTGATCTGTATCGCCATTTGTGTTGGCCACAATAACTGAATTTTCCACTTTCCAGTATTGCTTTGCAACATCTTTTGGGAAGCCACAAACTTGCCATCCCGACAAATCATTCCCGTTAAATAGGGGTTTCCAGTCTGCTTCCTGGGCATACAAACAGGTGCAAAACAGGGTTAAGGTAAAAAACAGAATAATAGAATTAGTTTTCATGATGAACAGTATAAAGTGAATTTGAAGTCGCATTGTTATAGGCTGTTATTTCTCTAAAAAACGTTTTAGCTCATTAAGTTGCCATTGTCTTTCTGCTCTGATTTTATCCATACTTTCAGGATAAGCCAATTGAACTGTTTTTATTGCATAGTCGGAACAAACCATTGCATGTTCTTTCATGTGGCCAACACCCACAGCCTGACCAGCAGTCCTTATAGCCGTTTTAGCCACTTCGGTTTTACATTGCCTCGCAATTGCATGGATTTTAAAACCTGCCTGCCTAACTTGATGAACAGTAGCATTTCCTTTTTGCCATAATTCGTTTGTTCGAAATCCGTTAGCCACAGCCTCATTTTCCGGGAATTCTATTTCCGAAAACGGTAAAACATGTTTAGCACAGATAATTGCCCATTTTGCCAAATCAACCTGATTAAGCGAGACAACGAGATTATCTATTTCGGCCCTTAAATTGCTATCGTCGGTAATCTTTATTTTAACTTTAGTTGCCATTAAAAATATTTTCAATGGCAGGTATCACCATATTATCCCATGCTTTTGCTATGTTTTCTATCCGGTTGGGGTCGCTGTTAAAGTTTTCAATTATTATAGACAGCTCAATGTGACCGTTTTCTTGCACCAAATCGTAAGTAACGTGCAGGTAGTTTTCGGGTATATCTTCAATTCCAAAGTTAGGGTCAATAGAAGAATATTTTAAGCGCCTGTTTTGAACTATTTCCAGTATTGTCCCTTTTTCGCCACTTTCGTAACCCTGAAAATTTCCTTTCCATTTAATTTCACTTCCAACTTTCCATGAGGAATGGGCCTCACAACTAAACATATATTTTTTGGTCATATCCGGATTGGTCAATATTTCCCATATCTCAGATGGTTTAGCATTCAAAATAATTGTCCGTGTAAGCTTTTTAGTTGTATCCATTTTATATCGTTTTAATTTTCAAATTTAGAATCGTGTTGTGACAACCCTATGGCAAGGTATAAAATAATTTTGAGTTCGAAGGGTTATATTTTTTGAACTACCCAATATCCGCAAGTGAGGGTGTGACTTTTTCACTATCAGCGACTTAACTAGTGTGTAAAACGATATTAAAATAGAGAGTCACGCCCTCACTCACAATTAATTAGCAGTTTATCTGCGGATTTAAGGAACTACTCAAAAAGCAGAATTACCTTGCTTTACGAGCAAGGTAATTCTATTCGGGTTTAAATTAAAACCGCCCAGTTTTTCTAGCGAAATTGCCCAACATGGTCTTCTACCCATTGTTCGAAGCTCCGCCCTGTTTTTCCGGTCAGTTCCGTGTAGCCAGTCCTTATCGTGTCGGGCTGCAGGGTTGTTTCTTCCCAGTAGGTAAGAATCATTTTTATGATATCGTCCGACATAAATTGACTTACCGATGATGTGAACTGTTCCGGGGTAACGCGGTGGCAATTTAAAGAAACGCCTAAAGCTTTCCCTAATTTTTCTACCTGCTCACGTTGTGTTAGGGCTTTGGGGCCTGACAGTTCATATTCTTTGCCCCATTTTGCAGGCTGGGCAAACAGGGCTACAACACACTCCGCAATGTCAGCCTCGTGGATAAGTGCTTGTGCCGAATCGGGAAACGGAAGGAAAACCGATTTGGTCATCTTTATAGTTGGAGACCAAGCCAACAAATTATTGCCAAATGTACCTGAACGTAATGCTGTGAGTTTGAGACCCACTTCGCGAACAGCATTTTCTACAGCAAGGTGGTATTTGTTGCTGTACGAATCCAAATCCCGTTGAAAATGCGCCGAAACAGCCAGCGATGAAAGGGCTACAACATGCTGCACACCTGCTTCTTTGGCTGTGCGCAGGAATGGTCTAATATCGCCATCGGCGGGAAACAAAAATAGAGTCTCAACGCCTTCAAAAATACGTTTGTCTATATTGCCTTCTGTTAAATCGCCTTTAACTACCCGTACTTCTTTTGGTAGATTTGATTTTTCTGGCACACGGCACATGGCTATTACCTCTGCTTTTTGTTCCACTAATTGCTTTACAATTTGACGACCGATGGAACCTGTGGCTCCTGTAATTAAATACTTCATGGTATCCTCCTTTTTATAAATTTCGATTACTAATTTTTACAGAATCAAAATTACCGGATACCTATGTTATATCCCGGGCAGGAATTCGGGGAAAATGGTAGTTTTTTCGGTATTCGTTAAAATGGTTATAATTTTCGGTATGCCAATGGCAACATACCTTCCCATTTTTTGAAAACCTTGGTAAAATAAGAGGCGTCGTCGTAACCCAACCAATAACATATTTCCTGAACAGTCATAGTTGTTTGCCTGAGCAAACTTTTGGCTTCCATGGCAATGTGTTCATCAATGAGCATTTTTGCCGACTTTCCCGATATTTCCATTAAAATTTCGCTCAAATATTTTGGCGAAATATTTAGGGCCGAAGCGTAAAACGAAACATCTTTCTGTTCGGGAAAATGCTTGGCTACCAAGCCCCTGAATTTCCCAACTACTGTTTCTTTGCTATTGGTGTGAGCTTGCGTTTCGTTGTTCGAGAAATTATGTAAATCGCTTACCAGTGTTAATAGCGAGTGGGATAAGCCTGGCATTAGTTTTTTGTCTTCCTTAAAAGCTTTTAACAGGTTGAAAAGTAATTTTATTTTCTCTGTTTCAGGTTGCTGTAGCTGAATAACATGATTGCCACCGGGCAGAAAGAATGGCAGTGAATTAAGAAAGTTTACATTTAGTATATCGTTAAAGAGGTCTTCCGTAAAGTAGATTGTATCGTGATCCCCAACATAATTACCCATCCATTGCGAAACAATACCGGGGCCAATGGTGGTAAGGCTTCCTTCCTTTACTTCAAAATCGGCGCTACCTATTTTAAACAAATTTGTTTCGCCGGAATAGGTTATGCCTATACCATAAGTAAATGTTCGGAAAGGGAAACGCACTGTTGCTTCTTTATAGGTGTCCTGGGTTGCCAAAAAGTACGGAAAGGACATGCTATGGGAGTTCTGCTCCTTTAAGTATTTGTATAGGTTAAAGGTTTTTAATGAAGTTTGTTTGTTTCCTGTATTTTCCATTTTTCTACTGATAGTCACGGTGTGACTCTTTAATTAAAATTACCAAGTTAGCTTTTATAAGCAACATTAAACCATAAGTCACGCCGTGACTTGCGAATATTAGGTTTAATACTAATATTATGGTCTTTCACGGCCAACGAACCTGTTTTTGCCGGTTAAAAAACCTATTGCTTTTTGTACATTATTTGTTACGCTGTCGGCTGACTTTAAAGATGAAATGTAGCGAATAATTTCCTTTTGCCGCGAAGCCGATAAGCCCTCAAATACTTGTTTTGCTTCCAAATTTTGGCGTAGGGCTTGTAAAAATTCGGGGTGAGGCTCAATTGTTCTGTCCTCCGGGTCGAATTCAATTGCAATATCAAGTATTTCACCAACCCGCTTGGGCGAATTTTTAAGCATGGTAGTATTTATGTATAATCTCCAATGTCCACTGTATTTTACCAATGTCTGTTTGTGTTTTGTATTGTTTATTACAACACAAATGGGGATGTGACCTTTGTCTTTACCGGCCTGAGCGAATATTTCTTTCAGGATTTGTTCAGGCACATAAACGAAAGGGTTTATTCCTATAATATCTATTGTGGCCTTAAATTCATGCATCCTAGCTGATTTTTCATGTTGTGGTGCCTTTTTTACTTGTCCAAACCGTTTTATGGTATAGCCTGTAAGGTATTGTGTTTTTAAATCTAAAATAAATAGAACTTTATCGCTATTTAATACTTCCCTATCTGCTCAGTGTTGCATTAAATTGCCAAATGCCCGGCTCAACAAAAAACTTGATATAATCAGCATCTTCATTAAATTCAACAACTCCGGGAACACGATTATCCATGAATTTCCCGTTTTGCCATACCGTTTTGCCATTAACCTTAATGGAGATAATGGATCGCATTTTTGGGATACCAATTATTGCTTTTGTGCCCAACGGAGATTCGAGGTTCGTGGTAAAACTTTCGGCTGAAATTGTATGGTTGACTATAATATCACCTTTAACGGTTGGTACAATTTGTTTTATTTCCGTCAAACCACCCATCTGAGGAAGCACCTGATAGGTATCCCATCCGGGAGTTACCGGAGAAAGACCTGCTATATTCTGGGAAAGAACTAAATTCGGTGCATTCCAACCATGGTTAATGGTTCCTTCCTTTAACCCACTCCAAACTTCCCAAAGTGTAGAATAAGGGCTTTCAACCATTTCTGTATAACGGTTCTTCATTCGAACTAAAGCAAGCGAGTCGGACCCTATTTTACAGAGTGCTTCCAACACATATTTTTCCATATACGGACTTGCAAAAGTATTATCGTTCAATACCTTACGAATTCCGGCAAATTGTTCAGGTTTTGCTAATCCGGCATTTACAGCCATGGCATTGGCACGGTCATCTGGTATGGTTAATTTCTCAGACCGGAAATGCTGTTCATTTTTCATCCAGAATACATCGGAGAAATTATTTTCAACACTTTTCATGCGTCTGGAGTAATCGGTTGTATCCTCAGCAAAACCACTCATTACTGCCATTGGAATGGCTGCTTTTAAAGCCAGGTAGTACCAAGTATTATCTAACATGTCAATATCAATATTGGTGCCCCAATCACCCCAATCCCAAGCTCCGGTACGGTGTTGAACCAATCCGTTTGGGGCCATTTTCCAGATACCCAAGTATTTTCGTACAGCAGGATAGGCTTTACGCATAGTAGCACTGTCGTTGGTGTTCATAAAATAATTCCAGAAACCGTACCAGCCAATACTGGCCAGCATTTGCTGGGGTAATTCAGCACTCCAAATGGTCGATGGTGGACAAAACAGTGTTGAATCACTTCTTTGCCAATCAATTAAGGTGATAATAGACTTACGGATGAGTGCATGTGAATTGGTATCGAGGGTATAGAATACTTCTCCACTCTGGTTCACCACATCGCCCCACCACAATGCCTGTTCCCGGTCGGGACAATCCATAAAATTGTCGAACATGTTGATGTATAAGGTTCTACGGGCTTTATTCCAAAGAGTATCGTAAAAAGCATCGTTACAAGAAAACATCCCTGCGAATTCCGATGGATAACCAATTTCCCTGTATTTTAATGATAAAATCTCAACTCCTTCAGGGATAGTATAACGAACTGAGTTGCCACTCATCCAAACCAGGGTTTCAAATTCCTGTAAACCCTCTTTAGTAATGTATTCTGCACGATTGGCCGGTCCTTCACCAAAGTCGTACCATCCATCATATTGATCGGTTTGGATGTTAATAACCTTTCCCGATGAAGCATTTACTTTAAGGTATGCCGAAACCCGGGCATTGTAAGGTAAAACACCTTCCACAACGACCCCGATACCTACAGTTGGTAACTCTGTTGTATTTGAATATTCCCTCAACCCAGAATCTTTCCATTGTGAAAATGGACGTTTGACCATAGTATTCCATGGCAAAACAGGAGGTAACCCTTTTTCTGTTGCAAACAACCAGTCGGCATCATTATATTCCGGCTGTTGCCATCCTTCAATTGCATCGTTTTGGGCATTAAACCGGACATTCCAAACAGATAACCTCCTATTGGGCTGACCACCAATTTCAGAATGTTCATACCCGGGATGCTTCTTTAATTTCCATGTGGCATCGGAAACCACAGGAGTATCGCCGAATTTTCCATCAAATAATAAGGCCCCTTTGCCACTGTTGTGATGCGAAAAACCTTCTTTATCCCAGAACCACACAAGTACAGCTATTGAATTCATCCCTGGTAATAAATAAGGAGCTAAGTCTATTTCGTCGTAGTAGGTTTCCTCCAGTCGGTCCCTTTTTAATTGCCCCTCAAAAACAACGAGCTCTCCATTTATCCACAACCAGTATTTAGAATCGGCTGCAATTCTTGCTATAGCTTCATCTGGCTTCGAAGATAGGATAATTGTTTTTCTGAAGCACATCCATGAATCTTTAGGGCCATCAATATTCTGCCATATCCAATTAGCTTTCCATGTTTGGATGTCATTATTTTGGGAAATAAGTATTCCTTCTTTGTCTCCTTCGAAGGCCGCTAGCTGCAATGTGCTCAAAAGAATTGCAAAAAAGATATTTCTAAAATGGCTCAAATGTTTTTTATTCATACTTATAAAATTAATTTGTTCAAATATACTTTAAATAAATTTACTGATAGTTGAGCACAACCAACCGAACCGACTAACGGGAGCACATGACTAGCGGGAGTAATAACATAGGGAGTTCAATGAAGCTAAACCTTAGCAAACCAATAAAACCTACATGTAATATTCCATGAGATTGGACGCTAGGTTTATTGTCTATTTGTCTTTATCAGTCCATAAATTACAAATCCTAATCCAACTATTACATAAGGAATACTCAGTAATTGTCCCATGTCAAGTTGCATTTGTTCTTCGAACGGCACTTGCCTTTCTTTTATAAATTCAATAAAGAACCGAGCCATAAAAATCAACATAATTGCTAATCCGAAAAAGAATCCATTTTGTAGTTTTTCCCGTTTTGCTTTGTACAAATAAAAAATTAATCCAAAAATAGCCAAATAGGAAATTGCTTCATATAGCTGTGCTGGGTGTCGTGGCAACTTATCCTCACGAACAAAAATGAAAGCCCAAGGTACTTTTGTTGGAATCCCAACAATCTCAGAATTAATCAAATTTGCAAGTCTAATAAAACAGCCTCCTAAGGGAGCTACAACAGCTATCAAGTCAATCGTTTTAATTATAGATTCCTTTGTCCTTTTTGCATAAATTATCAAAGCCAGTATTAATCCAAGTGCTCCGCCGTGACTTGCCAATCCCTGATAACCGGTAAATTTAAATCCACCGTCGGCAGTTTGTTGAATGGGTAAAAACATTTCTAACGGATGACTCAGATAATAGGATGGGTCATAGAATAAACAGTGTCCTAATCTTGCACCTGCAAAAATCCTAATCATTCCATAAATTGAGAGTTTTTCTAACTTATCAAGCGATATATTCTCTTTTTTAAAAATCCAATTGAGAATATAAATACAAAGAACCAGCCCTCCAACAAATAAAATCCCGTAGTATCGAAGCGAAATCCCAAATATGTTAACGATTTCAGGGTCAATATTCCAATTTATGTAATTTATTATCATAGTGTTATGTTTACTTTGTGCCTAATTTTTGGCTAATACAGTACGTGATTATTCCGCTTCGCTGCATGAGGACTTCACCGTTTCAGTCTATTTCCTATCAAGTTTATACTCCCGATTGCTATCCAGGACTTGAATTACACCTATTTTTTATACCGTGTGTGTGCAGGTTTTTATTAATCATTTATCTTTTTTAAAAAATCCCCATCAATTATCAATAATTTAACGCCATTAACTGTAATTGAACGATGGGAACTCAAATCATCTGTGACTACGTAGGTCATTCCTTTTGTTAATATAGATTTTTCACCCTCGTTAAGTTCACTCACAAAATCGCCTTCCAAACAATGTACTATATGTCCTTTTGTACACCAGTGGTCAGCAACATAGCCTTTTGAGTATTCAACTAATCTTATACGCAGTCCTTCAAATTGCAGGGTTTGCCAATAAGCAATGCCTGTTTCTCCTTTATGTTCCGTTTTAGGTATATTCGTCCAATCAATAGTTTGAAATGGAATATTTTGGTTTTCCTTTTTTTTCATTGTAAATGTATTCTAACTAATAATTCGTGTTTTGAGTAAAATTACCCTCATCGGTTGCACTAAACGTAGTTGCGTGTTTAATTTCTTATTGTTGGTTTAAAATTCATTCTAAAACCTCCAAAACCATTGAAGCAATTGCGTTTGAGCGTGGGTCGGCTGCTATTATTCCTTTTCCAATTTTGTTTTCACTATTCTAAATCCAATAAAATCCGTGAACTTATATTTGGAAATCTCACCACGTTCATCAAAACCACTTTGTGTTTTGTAAGAACCTCCTCTGTAAATATTTTTGGGTTCATCAATTGTCCCCAAATTTACTACCCATTCCGATAAATTGTAGCCTAAATTTGAGACTTCATTATTATTAAATGACTCTTTCAAGACTGTATTATTGGCATTGTCCAATGAATTAAAAACAGTAGTTGCATATTCCCATTCTTCCTCAAATGGCAATCTAAAATCTGGTTCTAAATCCTTTTCTTTCTTATTATTAACCTTATTTATTTCGTCCGTTTTCCAAATGCAATAATATTTTGCACCTTCCAAAGTCACTCCAATTACTGGATAATCATTTGACTTATTATCGAAGAATTGATTTTTTATGGATGGATTTTCTTCCCAGACTTTCAAATCAATCAATATTGGTAATATTTCTTGGTAAGTCTTTTTTACAATATATGATCTTCCAGATTCCGGTTCCTTTTGAGCTAATTCATAGTCAATCCAATAAATAGTATCATTCGGTGATTTCCTAATTATATTATAAAATTCCCTAAATTCTCCATTCGTTATTTCATTACTGATAAAAAAAGGAGCAACAGATATAGTTTTAGAATATATTACCCTTGTGTATGTTCCCTTAGGACAAAAAAACATTCCATTTGGAGTTATCACTTGTGAACTAACTAATGAAGAAGAAATCAATCCGATAGTAATGAATAATAGTTTTTTCATGTTTTATGTATTTTTGAATTTTAGTTTACAATAAGCAGATGGTTATTTTAATAGCAGCCAACGTTGGCACTAAACGTAGTTGCGTGTTTAATTTCTTGTTGTTCGTTTAAAGCCACGATAAAGTTAATTTAAAAACCGAAACTTCCAAAACCCTTGAAGCAATTACGTTTGAGCGCGGGTTAAGCACCGTTTTTTCTAAAACTTAATTCCAAAAGATAAACTAAGTGAATATAATCTTTCCTTAATTGTTTGTTCATCAACAATAAAATCATTACCAACAATGTAATTTATCTCAACCTTTTCAGTCTTTACAGGAATTAACATATAGGAAAACTGAGGTTCAAAAAAGATAGAAATCTCATTATTAAGTCTAAAATCCAAGCCCAATTTAGCTATTGCAGATATAGTATAGTTTTTAGTTTCACTTGATATAACTGTACCATATTCTTTTATGTCGCTATCTAAATCTCCGCTTTCACTGTAATTAATCAAAATATTTTGGTTTAATCCAGTTCCTCCAGAAACAATGAATCTATTAAAGGAATATTTATATTTTATGACTAATGGAATAGTAATAAAGTCATACTTAAAATATATCCTTTTGTCTCCTGAATAGAGATCCATGAAACCTGGAAAATATGCTTTAATAATTTGTCTTTCGTATTTAATATTTTCATATGATAATCCACTTTCAAATAAAAAATCCTTACCAAATTCATAGTTAAAAAAAAACCCCATATTATTTGAATAATCAGATACTTCAGTAGTTTGTCTATATTTCAAATAAGTTTCTTGGTCGATATTATTTTTGCTTTCTGAAGTCAAATATCTATTAGCAAAACTTGGTGCATAATATAATCCTAGTCTTAGTTTTTTATTATTCAATTGTTGTCCTTGCAAGGAATTAAATAAAAACAAACTTAGAATAAAGATTAATGTATTTCGATATTTCATATTTCCTAATTTAAATGGTGCTTAACGTTGGCAATATGGCATGAAGCGGATTGCGAGCGATTCCCTATCAAACCGAGATGAAGTTGAAACGGGATAAAACCGCTCCAATTAAGCTCTTCACCGCTTTTTGCTATATTGCGTGTTGGCGTGTCGTTATTTATTCAACAAATATTGTAACATTATATTTGCTAGTCCATTTATTGTCTTCTAATACTAAATAATGAATAACAGAATTCGGATCTGAATCCCAAAATTCCGAATGAACTTTAAATTCTACTAATGCTTGATTCGATGAATCATTTAAACCAACTCTCGATAACCTATAAATGGATTTTATTGAATATTTTTGCGTAAAATTATTCCATGCTGAACTAATTTCTTTTCCCTCAAAATAATAATCATACTCCTCTTGTGAGATTATAATGACTTTTGTATCGCCAATTTTAAGTAATTCAGAGTCTAAATTGAAGTTCACTAGATTTTTATTAATAAAATCAGTGGCAATTGTTGTATCAAAATTATTATTATAATTTACAAAAGATTCATATGCACCACTATCTATTATAATTGAGTTTGATTTCATTGTCTGCTGCACAATTATTATAGTATCATAATCCCAATTAGTTAGTAATGATTCATAAATTTTGTATTCCAAGTTATCAATAATATCAGAAGTCTTTAGGTTGAATACAGGCAACACAGTATCATCATCCTTTTTGCAATTTGTTAAAATAGAAATCATTATTAGTGAAATCAGCATTAGTCTTTTTGTTTTCATAATCATAAGTTTAATTGGTTTTATTCTTAATTCTGACTAACGTCAAATTTAGTAATTTTTATTTCCCTCTAAATCTTGACGTTAGCTTAAAAAATTAATCGGCTCGTCTGATGTGGGGAATGCACGCCAACTTTGGTATATCCCCAATAACCGTGAATATAACCTAACTTTTACTGTATATCCCCAGTCCAATTGGGTTTATTTCGCATTTACCCCCAGTTGGAAAGCTGTTAAATGGCAATACTCTACTAAAGTAAACTATTTTACTTAATAAAAACCACTGTTTGTTAATTAATTCCAATCAATTCAAAACTATTCATAGTAGCTTGGGAAGTATCTTTTGTGCGGAGTTTTTACTTCAATCATTTTCTTCAAGCCGATTTTCTATATCCATATTTTGATGCAAAATCCTGATTATTTCGATTATATCATCTTCTGTCTGTTTATAAAAAATAAGATGGGACTTAACTTTTGACATTCTATATCCAGGTCGAACATAATCCATCTTTCGACTCAATTCAAAATTATTTACAATATATTCAATTTCGCTTATAATCAATTGGTGATAGCGGTCAGCTAGTTCTAACGACCATTTATTGAAGGTGTAAAACCAGATTTTTTCTAAATCGGAAATCGCTTTCTCACTTATTCGATATCTTCCTGTCATAAGTACTTTTTATGCAACTCGGCAAGATGTTTTTCTGCACTGAAATTCTCAACCATCGGACTATTTTCCCCTTCAATCAAAGCATTTTTTAATTCTCTCAATTTTCGCTCCTCCGACTCTAGCAACCTTAATGCTGAACGAACAACTTCACTGGCAGAACTATATTTACCGGATGCAACCTCTGAGCTTATAAAATCTTCAAAGTATGGACCAATTGATATGGATGTATTTCTTCCCATTTTGACCTGTTTTTGTTTCAAAATTACCAAACATTGGTAACAATACCAAGGGAAAAACAAAACTTATCACTCATACTCATCTGAGTGGCTAACGAAAAACAAAAAGGGCCGACCCTTATTAAGCAGTCAGCCCCATTAACTTCAGTTTAAAAGTTCAGTTTAATACCTAATTCACTATTTTAATATTGAAAGCCCCGTTGTTGGTGGCGCCATAAATGCTCAGCCATAACGGCAAATACATTTCGGTTCCTCTGGCTTTGGTAATATCGCCAAGGTCAAGAATGTTTTTTTCCAGCCACCCGAATGACTTCAACAGTTCCTTAACCTTTTCTTTGGCAACGGATTCATTCCCGCAAATAAACGTGTTATGGTCGCCCCCGTTTATTAGGTTTGGGTTTACCATGAGTCCGCACCACATGGTGTTGAGAGCTTTTACCACATGCGCTTTGGGGAAGGTTCTTTGAATTTCCTCACCCAACGAATTGGTATTTACAATGGCCAGCGATGGCGGCATTCCTTTCGAGAAATCGAGCGAATTGGCAATATCCACAATAATTTTTCCATTCAGGTTTTCCGTGCCTGCCAGTTTGAGTGCCTCAATGGAACCCATACCTGCCGTGCAGTTGAAAACAATTTCTCCAAATACAGCTGCATTGGTAAAGGTTCCTGCACTGGCCTTTCCGTGGTGTTTGGCAACAAAAGCTTTTGCTTTTTCGTTATCGGCAGTTCTGGAACCCATCATTATTGAGTGTCCCAATTCCACCAATTTTGAACCGATGGTATCTCCTACTATTCCGGTTCCAAATACGGCTATTTTCATTATTTTAACTTTTAAGGTGTATTAAATTCTTGATACAATAAGGTTTCTATTTAGTGATTTGCCTTTTCAAATCGCTCAATTTGGGTTCTTACCTTTTATGGAACATCCTATGGCTTTGGTTTCAGCCGGATTGGGCGATTTGTCGGCCAACAGATTATTCAAGGCACTTTCCAAATACTTTTCGGTGGCTTGCGAAGCATCATTTGAATTGTTATCGATGGCTCCAATGTAGGCCACCGTAAACTTTCCTCCCTTATTCTTCAGCAAATATACATGGGGGGTTTTGGTTGCCCCATAAACGGGATATACCTCTTGTTTTTCATCAATCAAATAGGGGAAGGTAAAGCCTTTTTCTTTGGCCCTAACTTTCATGTTTTCAAAAGAATCATCGGCATATTGAACCGGATCGTTAGGGTTAATGGCTATCACCGGATACCCTTTGGCTTTGAATTCTTTATCGATAGCTACTATCCTATCCTCGTATGCCACCGAATAAGGACAGTGGTTACAGGTAAAAATCAGCACCACTCCCTTTTCTTTGGAATAGTCAGAAAGTGAAACCATCTTATCATCCACATTCTTTAACTTAAAGCCCGCGGCCTCATCGCCCACTTTATAGCCTTGGGCAAAGGTTGAAATGCTTGCCAATACAATACAAGCCATAATAACTACATTTTTCATATCAATTTAGTTTTGGTTTAACAAGTTGCAACAATTCAAGGTATTCAAAGGATTGATTGTAAAACGATTGTTTATTCTTTTTAACCACCAGAGTAGTCGGAATACTGCCATCCCAATCGGGATTCACTTGGTTTATCCATTGGTTGGCATCATCGTCCAAAATAAGCACTTCCGATTTTATTTCGTGTTTATCTAAAAAAGGTATTACACGGGTGTTCAGGTGTTGCGGAAAATCCAACGAAACCAGTATCAGCTTGAAAGGAAGCCCTTTCAATTCCTGTTCCACCGCTAAAAACGCCGGCAACTCCTCAATACAGGGTTTGCACCAGGTAGCCCAAAAGTTAACCACATAAACGGTGTCGGAATTGCTGTTCCAATGCTGTTCCACTTGCCTGAATTTTAAAACCGGAACCCGTTGCGAAAACCCTGTGTTCAGTATGAAGCCCAATAAAAGAATTAAAATATACTTCATGGTTCATTCAAATTAGCCTTTAAACAGAGGTTCTAATGTTTATGTTTAAGCCAGCGCTGTTAATGTGTTGTTAATTCAAGTGTTTATTCCTATTATATAACATCCGTTAACCCCTTTCCGGATGACAAAAACCCATTACTTTTGCTATCGAATTGCATTATTTTGCAATTTGCATTTTACAACATAACCAACATTTATGAACCTATAAATTATGAAAACAACTTTTTTTAAACTTTGGGCACTCCTGTTTGGGCTAAGTTCCGTTATGGTTTCCTGCTCCAACGACAATGACAATCCAATAAACGATCCCATTCCAACGGTTATTCAGGCCGATAATGAGTGGCACACCGACAGTTTGGTTAAGGGGGAAATTAAATGGTACAAAGTTACCGGCGACCCAACCTTTATTACTATGGTGGTGGAATGGTCGGAAGCCGATTACCATGGCACGAGCAAAACGTTTACCGCTGACATCAAGGTTTCAGCTTACCAATTAGACGGTGTAACCCCATATTTTGAAAACAAGGACAATGGATATGGTGAAAACGCCAAAAGTATTGAATTGTCTGCTGAAAAAGAGGTATTGCTTAAAGTGGTACTTAACGATGAAGTCCGCCCCGGAACTTTTGCCTTAAAAACGACCGGAACAACGGCTAACGAAGTTACTTATGAAACACTTACCATTAGCGATACTTGGACAGAAGCCACCATTTCGGAAGGTCAGACTAAAGGGTTTCAAGTAGATTGCACCGGAAAAACCCAGGTGTACATCATTTGGGCCGAAGCAGGAAGTCCGGAAACAGGTTATACTGCTGATGTTATGGGTTCGGTTTTTAAATCAGATGGTACCAACCTTTACAAAATTGTGGAAAATGGAAAAGATTTCCTAAACAAATCCAACAGCGGCTCCGACAACCCAAAAGCCATTGCGGTGGATGCAACCAACAAAATTGTCAAAATCCAGATTGCAAAAGAAACAGCCGTTGGAACCTTTGCCATAAAAGTGGTTGAAGTTGCCAAGTAGCAATTAACAATGAGCAATTAGTAATGAACAATTAATGGCTTAATAACCAAGTATTGAGGTCAGTAGATAAATACATAACACGAAAGCAATGGTATTCATACTTTGAACCTTCTGTTTGTGTTTCTTGTACCCCTCTGTCTGTCGACATCTCCCCTAGGCTTAGGGGAGATCGCATCAAATTAGCAATACTGCCAGCAATTTACATCTTCCCCTTCACAAGGGGAAGTCCCGACAGGGGAAGGGGTATATAGCAAAACAAACAAGTGGATATGCAATTAGCTACTGACCTCTAACCTATTAAATGGGTATTCTAGAACATCATGATTTGACCAAATAAATGAATGATTCCAAAAAAAATCAGGCTGTAGGCCTGAAAGAATAAAGCCCAGTGCAACGCACTGGGTATGCAGAACAAGAGCATATTTCGGCGCATGCAATGGCAATTATTAGAAAACTAATGATTCATGCGCCGAAAGTTTGAAATTTAGAAGAAACATGGAATTATAAAGATTTCATTTATAGAAAATCTTTTCAATTATAATTACAGAAAAACCACCCAGATAATGGGATGAATAATTTGTATTGGAAACGTGACCTTATGAAACACCCGTTAACCTTTCTTTTTCTGATAGTACAACTCTCATGCTTTGCACAATCAACCATTAACCTCCAGGAGGTTTTGATTGAGGCCAAAGCTGAAAAAGACGCCATTGGCCAGCAAAAAGAATCGGTTGTTTCAAAAATCGTTATCAGTGCCAAACACCTCAACAATTTTGGGCACCATTCAGCCGGCGATGTATTAAAGAGGTTCCCCATGATGATGATGCAAGGCCCACCTTCCTTTAACCGGAATGTGATGATGGCCGGATTGGATAAGCAGTTTCAAAGTATTTTAATTAATGGCGAACGCCCCGCCGGTGGCGAAGATTACCGCGATTTAAAGCTCGACCGGATTCCGATAGATATGATCCAAAATATGGAGATTATTTACAATCCACCGGCCAGTTTGGGAGCCGATGCCACCATTGGGTCCATCAATACCATTTTAAAAGATGCTCCCGATAAAAAGTACATGAGCTCCGATTTGTCGTTCGATTACACCAGTACCCATCCCGGAATGAACCCGGAATTTACGGTCTCTCTGGGAAACCGTTGGGGAAAATGGGCGGCTATGGGCTCATACAGCCTCAATAACTTCAAGCGTACCAACATCAATTCACTAACCGACGGGGAAATTCAAGGTACAGAACGCGAAAATTTAAACGTTTGGATTCATGGCTTTTCCGGTTTGGTTACTTACAAACCCGACAGCATTCATTCCTTTAAATACCAATCTTTTTTTTCGTTGTATTCCGAGGAACTCGACTTTTTATCGGATATAAAGCGCCGAACCAAAGGTGGGCTTAATATGGCTGCCGATACAGCCAATGACGATAAATTACGGATTCTACATACCCATAACCTATCGTACCGCATCCATAAAAACAGTTGGGATTGGAATAATTCGCTGGATATTTCGCAAAACATCGATACCAAAGACCGGTGGCGATGGCGCACTGCCGATACCGGAATCGAAGAAAGCTTTGAAGACGAAGATCAGGTTAATACCGAAATAATTGCCAAATCGGAAATCAAACATCCTTTAGAATGGAGAAATTTTAAGAATAAAGTTACCGGAGGAATCCGCTTTTCAACCTTGAACCGCGATTACCAGCGTATGGTATATACCAAAACCGCAGGTCACCTGTTTTGGGACGATATTGAAGATGGCTCGTATCTGTTAAACGAAAACCGAGCCAGTGCTTATCTTAGCTCAGAAATGACAACCGGTAACTGGTGGTTTCATCCGGCACTCCGATTTGACACCGATTGGGGTAATTACGATACTTATGTAGAAAAAGGTTCCATCCAATACACCAGCATTAATCCATCGTTGCATTCGAAATACCTTGTTACACCTAACTTTTTCGTAAAAGGGGATATAGCCCGCCAGGTATCGCGACCACCTTTCAATT
Organism: Salinivirgaceae bacterium; assembly: GCA_041664345.1. Lineage (GTDB taxonomy): Bacteria > Bacteroidota > Bacteroidia > Bacteroidales > SZUA-534 > GWE2-40-63. The sequence goes on along the minus strand of JBAYKX010000043.1, from coordinate 7,764 downwards.
TGATGGTTCCGGTTGATAAAATAAAAAACAAAAAAGAAACCATTGAACGCGGTAACCCGGAATTGGTACCGTCAACGGCATGGAATCTGGGATTGGGGCTGGAAAAATATTTTTCAACGCAAGGGTTCATCTCTTTCAGGGGATTTTATTCCCGTTTACGGAATGTAATTGAAACCCGCGAAGTAGGCATGGATGCCATCTATGGTTATCGTATTCTTCAGGCGGTGAATGTTGACAGCGGCTTGGTGTGGGGGATGGATGTTGATTCCCGCCTCAACCTGTCGGATTGGGGAGCCAAAGGTTGGGCGGTTAATGCTAATGTTTCGTGGATGGGTTCCCAAGTGCGCGACCCAGGTACACTGGAACTTCGGCGGCTCAACGGTCAACCGGAATGGACGGTTAACAGTTCCATTGATTATTTGAACACCAGGCATAATTTTCAGATTTCCGTTGGTATGAATTACTTAGGTGAACGCATCACCCCTGCAACGGTAAGCGATGGAAGCACTATTGATGCCTTAATTGAAAAACCATTTCTGCAATTCGATTCCCGCATTAAATTTTTTTTCGCACCTTGGGGAAGTATTTATCTGAATGCCATAAACCTGTTTAACCAAACCGTTGAAATCAGGCAAGGGGCTGTTTCCGAGTCTGAAATCATTGGGCGGAATTTTGTGGTTGGGGTAAGTGCTTATTTTTAGAGTATAGATGATATTAGAGTTTGGAGATTAGAGTTTGGAGATTAGAGTTTGGAGATTAGAGTTTAGAGATTAGAGTTTAGAGATTAGAGTTTAGAGTTTGGAAGCTGTATAGTAGCAATTTAACAGTTTAACAGTTTAACAGTTTATCAGTTTAACAGTTTATCAGTTTAACCATTTAACCAGTAACCAGTAACCAGCAACCAGTAACCAGCAACCAGTAACCAGTAACCAGTAACCAGTAAACAATTCCCAATATGACCTTTTATGTAGCCTTTGACGATACCGACACCCTGGATTGCGGCCGAGGAACGGGAAAAGTGGCCCGATGGTTTGCCAATGAATTACCTAATGGCTGTAAGCAGATAATGGTTGTAAGACAACAACTGCTGCAATCGCCTGAAATACCCATGACATCGCATAACAGTTCGTTATGCTGTGTTATTGAAGCACCAAATGAAAGTTATCGAACCCTTCTCATTGAAAAAGGAATCCAACATCTTAAGAACAACCGGATAGAAGGCAGCGATCCGGGTTTTTGTGTAGCATCTGCCACCGATAATCTCGACGCTATTATTCAATTTGGCTTAACATGCACCCACACAAAAGTAAGCCAGCAGGAAGCCCTCGTTTTAGCTAAAAATATTCACCTTTCTGGGCACGGAGGCACCAACGATGGAATTATTGGGGCTATAGCGGCAGTTGGGTTAACCCACTTGGGAGAATGTGGCCGAATAGTTGACTATGCCGACTTGCGTGAATTACCAATAACGACATCTGCAAAAGAGTTGCGCCAGCGGAACCTATTTCCGGTATCGGTGAATCGTCACGCCGAATATATTCCCGATACAGATACTATCGATAATCAAGGTTCGCTCCGTCCCCACCTGTGGGCCAAGCGATTGGTTGTACCTGTGGTTTCTATTGGGGCCAATACGTGGCAAACGCTGGTTCAAAAGAAAGAATCCGACCCACAAACAATTACTAATAATTCATAATATAATGTAACCTTGTAACCTTGTAACCTTGTAACCTTTTAACCTTGTAACCTCGTAACCTTGTAACCTTGTAACCTTTTAACCTTTTAACCACTAATAAATGAATACAACCGGCAAGAGACTGTACCAATACATTATAAAGCAAAAGAAAAAAATTGCACTGGGAATTTTAGCCACGCTGCTCATGGGGTTGGTAGAATTGGCCACTGGCGGTTTGTTGAAATGGTTGACCAATCTTTTTGGCAAACTACAGGGAAGCATTACCGGTGTGGGCCCCGATGTAATAACCCTTCCCCTGCGGTTTAATGTTAAAATCCCCATACTTGACCAGAAAATCAATTTTATAGATACCATCCTAAAAGGCCCCGACCAAATATTCGGGGGAATGGTTATTCTCTGTTTCATTTTCTTGGTTTTATACCTTTTGTTGGCACTTTTCAATTATTTGCGCCGGGTTTTTATGAATGCTGCCACTCAGCGCATTTTGCAAAACTTTAAAGAAGATATCTACAATAAAATCCTCAAACTGCCTTTTTCCTTTTTCAGCAATCACAAAACCGGCGATGTGGTTTCGCGCATCACTTACGATGTGGCCACCTTGACTGAAATCATCGACCTATTAATAGAAGTGGCCCGCGCTATGGTTTACATGGTCATTTTTATTCCCGTAATGTTCTACATCAGTTGGCAGTTATCGCTTTTTACCATCCTCTTTTTTCCGCTTTCGGTATTACTGATTGATTACATTACCCAAAAAATTAAACGGGTGAGTAAAAGCATCAGCGACAATGTAGGCGACTATACCGCCTTTCTCGAAGAACGGATTAACCGTTTTAAGCTTATTAAAAGTTTTGGGAAAGAAGCTGAGGAAAGTCAAACGTTCAGCCGGTTGGTTGATGAAAACTATGGCCACAACCTAAGGCTCATTAAGTTAAAGTTTAGCATGAACCCAACCAACGACTTTTTGGGGATGGTTTTGTTGGCGGTTGTTTACCTTTTTTACAGCTATAAAATTACCCACAGCACAACTACCTTAGGCGATATTGTCCTGTTCCTTTTTCTGGTGAAAACCGCTTTTAAACCCATCAAAAAAGTGGCCGAAGCTTGGGGTCAATTGCATGTGGCCTTGGTAAGTACCCGAAAAATATTTTTGTTGATCGATCAACCGGAAGAAAACCAAAATACAAGTAAACCGGATAATCCCTTACCTCCTATTGAACAAATTGAATTCAAAAATGTGAGTTTTGCCTATCAGGGTGATACGAGAACCGTTTTGAATCAGATTAATTTCACCGTCAAAAAAGGCGACATCATTGCCCTTACAGGAAAATCCGGTGCCGGGAAATCAACCTTATTGAACTTACTGCCGTCATTTTACCTGCCCAATTCCGGTGACATTTCTATTAACGGCCAACCATATAGCTCATTTTCGTTAACGGCTATCCGCAAAGCCATTATTCTGGTTGATGCTCCGGCTCCCATTATCAATGGTACGCTGCTGGAAAACCTTACATACTCTGGGAATAATCCAACCAATGAATTGTTAATTGCCTACCACCGATTCTTAGGACTGCCCGAATCCATTCAATGGAATCAATCCCTTGGGAAAGAAGGAATCAACCTATCGCAGGGCCAACAGCAAAAACTGGCATTTCTGAGGGCTCTGCTGGCGGAACCTCAGGTACTAATTATGGATGAACTGTTTTCATCGCTTGATAACGATGATATCCAGTTTATGTTTGAGGCTTGTAAAAATATCCCTTTGGTATTTATGGTAAGCCGAAAACCGGAAGTGCTGCAATATGCCAACCGAAAATTTCATCTCCAAAACGGAATAATAGTGGAATCTGCTTAATGTTAATTTTAAATATTATAAAACTTGGTGAAAATTTAGTGTTTTGGTGCTTTGGTGGCAATAAAATAGCCACTAAAACACCAAGCCACCAAATTACACCAAATTAAATAAAACTCTTTTTTGAAATCTATCAAAGTAAAATTAATTCTCATTTCAATCCATAACCACCCCCCACTCCACGGCTGTAAATCCGTTTCTGGAGAATGAGTGAATAACCGGTTCTTCCAATGTTACATTTGTTTGGATGCCTTCAATACAATAAAACAGTCGGTAAAAAATATCGGGCTGAACCGAAAAATCAACTTTAATAACCCGATTTATGGTCTCTTTTGTTTGGGGAAATATGGTATAAAATGGATACTCTTTCATAAGGGGAATCCAATATTCAGTAAAGTCGTCAATTTCATTTTGGGTAAACCCACGGTTCTCCATATCCGTTTTAAAAAAGGTTTCTAACTTGTTTTGTTCAATACACCAGCCATTTGTCCGCTGCCAGATATTGGGTTGCGCACTTTCATAAAACAGGTAGTCAAACTCGCCATCAATTTTACCATCAATAGCAACATTTACGCACCAGCCATTCCTATATTCCGGTATGGATGCAATAACATCGCCTCCCTTTGGGAAATTTAAGCTTACACAAATGTTACTGTTTTCCTTTGGATACAAATAAATATTTGGCTTATAAACAATTGCCCAATCATAAATGGTGTCAGTAAGCACATCCGTTTCATTGCCATTTATTGCCGTTAAACTAACAATTGCCGGCAACATTTGGGTAAATATATGCATTGGATTTGTTTCTGTTGAAGTGGTACTATCACCAAAATCCCATAAATAAGAGGTTGCTTGAGTTGAACAGTTTTCAAACATAACTGTATCGGAATAAGGAACTGGCCCATCATAACCATTATAAGAACTGATATAAGTAAAACAGGCTTCAGGGGTTTCGGTATTTTCTTTCACACATCCAAAAAGAACTATGGAAAGGCACAACAGAGAGAGTATTTCATTTTTCATAATTTTATTTATTAATTAGCAGGTTTGCTTGTTATCTGCACTAATCGAGATGATACCTGAGCAGTTAACGTTGCTCCAATTTGAATGAGTTGACTAAAATTAAAAACCGTTTACAACAAAATCAATAAATTATTCGGCACATCCAACAATTTTATCCATATTTAACTCATTATTTTTAAATAATTGTAATTTAGCGATGCTAAAAACGAATAATAATTCATTCATTATTTTATTACAAATTAATTATCTAACATAAAATTAAGCTATTATGTCGCAAAAAAAACGTGTTTATTTCTTTGGTGCCCGAAAGGCAGAAGGTAAAGCAGATATGAAAAACCTGCTAGGCGGTAAAGGTGCTAATTTAGCCGAAATGTGTCTCTTAGGGCTTCCAGTACCTGCGGGATTTACCATTACTACCGAAACTTGTAACGATTACTATGAAAACAATAACCAACTTCCTGCCGATCTTTTAGATCAGGTTTGGTCTGCCATGAAGGAGACAGAGCAGATTATGGGAATGAAATATGGCGATCCGGAGAATCCGCTATTGATAAGCTGCCGTTCAGGCGCCCGCAGTTCAATGCCCGGCATGATGGATACCGTTTTAAATGTCGGTTTAAGCACTGCCACCATCCCCGGACTTTTAAAGAAAACCAACAACCCGCGTTTTGTGTGGGATTCGTACCGCCGTTTGATTATGATGTACGCCGATGTGGTGATGGAAAAAGCCGAAGGGTTGGAAACCGATGGCAAAGGCATCCGCAAACAATTGGACGATATGTTGGATGAATACAAACACAGCAAGGGGTTAAAATCAGATACCGACCTTTCGGCCGACGATTTGAAGCACATTGCCGAAGAATTTAAAAAACGAGTTAAATCAGCCCTTGGAAAAGCCTTCCCCGACGACGCAAAAGAGCAGTTAATTGGTGGAATTATGGCCGTATTCAAAAGCTGGAATGGTAAAAAAGCAGTTTCGTACCGACGCATCGAAGGTATTCCCGATACATGGGGTACAGCCGTAAACGTGCAGTCGATGGTATTCGGAAACATGGGCGATTCATCGGCTACCGGTGTTGCCTTTACCCGTAACCCTGCCACTGGCGAAAACCTATTCTATGGTGAATGGTTGGTTAATGCCCAAGGCGAAGACGTGGTGGCCGGTATCCGCACCCCAAGTCCGCTTAACGATGATACAAAAAACGAACAAAACAAGCACCTGCATAGCATGCAGGAAGCAATGTCAGGAACTTATAAAGAACTCGATAATATCCGCAATATCTTAGAAAAAGCATATAAAGATATGCTCGACATTGAGTTCACTATCCAAGAAGGTAAATTGTATATGTTGCAATGCCGTGCCGGTAAACGCACCGGTACTGCTGCTTTGAACATGGCCATGGATATGCTGCACGAAAAACTGATTGACGAGAAAACCGCCGTGATGCGTGTTGACCCGGTTCAATTGGATGAGTTGCTGCACCCAATATGCGACCCTGCTGCTGAGAAAAAAGTAACTCCAATTGTAAAAGGGTTACCGGCCGGACCCGGTGCCGCTGTTGGTAAAGTAGTATTTACTGCCGAAGACGCTGTGGCTTGGTTCCGCAAAGGTGAAAAAGTAATCCTTCTGCGCGAAGAAACCAACCCCGAAGATGTGGAAGGTATGCGTGCTGCCGAAGGTATCCTTACCGCCCGTGGAGGTATGACTTCACATGCCGCTCTGGTGGCTCGTGGTTGGGGTAAATGCTGTATTGTGGGTGCTGGTGGTATGCATGTGGATGTTAACGCTAAAATTGCGAAAATACCCGGAACTACCACCGTTATTAAAGAAGGCGATGTATTAACCCTTAACGGCACCAAAGGACACGTTTATACCGGAGCTATTACTCTTATGGATGCTACTGAAAACCCACGCTTCCAACAATTTATGACCATTGTTGACAAATACCGCAAAATGGGTGTACGCACCAATGCTGAAACTCCTGCCGATGCTAAGATAGCCCGTGATTATGGTGCCGAAGGTATTGGACTGTTCCGTACCGAGCACATGTTTTATGGCAAAGGTTCAGAACAACCCTTATTCTTGTTGCGCAAGATGATCCTCAGCGAAGGCGAAAAAGAACGCATTAACGCATTAAATGAATTATCGGTATTTGTGAAAAAAGATATCAAAGCAACCCTACTTGCTATGGATACCTTGCCGGTGACTTTCCGTTTGCTGGATCCACCGTTGCACGAATTTGTTCCACAAAGTGCTGAAAAACAAGCAGAATTAGCAAAAGCTTTGGGAATTTCTGCCGAAGCAGTTGCAAAACGTGGCGAGGCATTACACGAGTCGAACCCAATGATGGGACACCGTGGAGTCCGTTTGGGTATTACTTATCCTGAAGTTACCGAGATGCAAATCCGCGCTATTTTTGAAGCTACTGCCGAACTTATTAAAGAAGGACACCACCCACATCCCGAATTGATGGTTCCGGTAACCTGCGATGTGGCTGAATTGGATGTAACCAAAGTTATTTTTAACAAAGTTATGGCTGAAGTAAGTGCTAAATTTGGAATGAAATCCATTGATTGCAAATACGGCACCATGATTGAAATTCCACGCGCCTGTCTGTTAGCCGACCGTATGGCAAAAACCGCTGAATTCTTCTCATTCGGTACCAACGACTTAACCCAGATGACCTTTGGTTTTAGTCGCGACGATACCGGTGGTTTCATGAACGACTATTTGGATAAAAAAATATTGGCATCCGATCCGTTCCAAACCATTGACCAAAGTGGTGTAGGGCAGTTGATTGAAATGGCTGTAACCAAAGGGCGTGCTACCCGTAGCGACCTAAAAGTAGGTATCTGTGGCGAACAAGGTGGCGACCCTGCATCGGTTGAATTCTGCTTCAAAGCCGGATTAACTTATGTAAGTTGCTCTCCTTTCCGCGTTCCAATTGCCCGCTTGGCTGCTGCTCAATCGAGCATTAAGTTTGGTAAGTAATTAACAAATTTTAGATAGACAGAAACCGTCCTCAAAAGGGGCGGTTTTTTTGTTTGAATTCAACTATTTAGTACAAAATTATTATAGTTTTTTTGAATTGTAATTCAATTTTATTATAGTTTTTTTGAATTGTAATTCAATTTTATTATAGTTTTTTTGAATTGTAATTCAATTTTATTATAGTTTTTTTGAATTGTAATT
>JBAYKX010000042.1:0-43719 GCA_041664345.1 Salinivirgaceae bacterium | reverse complement strand
TATAAGTATCTTTATTTTAGACCCTTAAGATACAAAAAAAGCAGTAAAATACCAAGTTTTTACCTTGTATTTTACTGCTAATTTATTAACATTCTGACACTTGGGACTTTTTCAGTAGCCTCCTGGTGAGGCAGCCTTTTTTTATTCCCAAAAAGTTAAGTCATTTAATCCAAAAACAAATAAACTACTCTTTCTGAGCAATCATAAAAAAAAGTGGAAATAATTTAAAAGTACCGTTCTCCATTTCCTTTTTAATGGTATGAAATATTTCATAATGAATTACTTTAAAACCATTGGTATTTAGCTCTTGAGTCAACCATTCTTTTTCAAACCCATGGTGCACGTGTAAACTATCGGTTGCTGTATGAAAATCACCTTCCTCCTTATCTAAATCGGCAATACAAAGAAAACCGTGTGCTTTTAACATGGTATTAAAACGTTCAAGCACCTCTTCTAAATCACGAACATGATGCAAGGTCATCAATGAATAAATAATATCATAGGTTTCGGATTCAAAATGGTTTTCTTCCGATAATAGAAGTGATTTAAAATGCTTAATACCACCAACTTCCATCTTTTCTTTCACTATTTTAAGCATGCCTTTCGAAGTATCGGCCAATGTGATTTCAGTAAAATTATCTTTTAGGAAGAAACTAAGTAAGCCTGTTCCACATCCAAATTCAAAGGCTTTTTTTAGGTTTTTACCTTTTGCAAATTCAGCAATTTTTTTTGCCAGAATTTCGGCACGCTCTACCTTTTTAGGATCGTTATCCCAATCTTTTGCTTTTTCATCGAATGACATAATTCAGTGTATTAAGTAACCTTAAAAATTAAGAAATTAACATGTTAACTTGCACTTCTATTTATCAATTCTAAAATTAAAGACGATTCAACTTCTCCAATGGATGGAATTTCATTAGTTAATTTTCCATAAACCTTATCAAATTTAGTCTATTCTTGCATTGATTCCGAATTTTTATTGAAACTTACAAAAGATAATTTTTGCTTTACAGAAAAATTGAGACTTATTTCACTGATTATCTGTCATTTTATAACTCATAAGGCTGAGAAGGATGAAACTAATCGGAGTAGAATTGGGATTATAGGGAATGAAAAAAGGTGAAGTTAAAAACCTCACCTTTTGGAAATCAAAATAACAGGTATCAATACAACATGTTTTTATTCAAAAGTTTCAATTAAGTTCAACATTTTAATGGTTGCTTTAATAGCCGCCATGGTTTGGTCAGAATCAAGTCCCCAGGTTCGGAATTCTTTTCCCAAATGCCAAGTAATTACGGTTTGTACCAAGGCATCGGTTCTACCTCCGGGAGGAATTGAAACTGAATAATCAACCAACCGTGGCAATCCTTTATTTAGGTTCATATAAATCTTTTTAATTGCCATCATAAAGGCATCGTATTGTCCATCACCCGCTGAATGTTCTTCATATATACCTATGCCATTCACTTTAATTTTAACCGATGCAACCGGACGAAGTCCCATACCAGCACTGAAATTGTAATTTATCACTTCAATTTTTTCTTCAATAGCTTTACTTCGCAACACATCGGAAATAATGTACGGCAAATCCTCACGGGTAACCATCTCTTTTTTGTCGCCCAATTCAATAATATGCTGGGTTACTTTTTTCATCGAGGTATCGTCCAACTCAATGCCCATGTCTTCGAGATTCTTAATAATATTGGCTTTACCGGATGTTTTTCCTAAGGCATACGAACGCTTACGTCCAAAACGCTCAGGAAGTAAATCGTTGTAATAAAGGTTCTTTTTATTGTCACCATCGGCGTGAATACCGGCTGTTTGGGTAAACACATTTTCCCCAATTAATGGCTTATTTTGCGGAATGCGAATTCCAGAGTACATTTCCACCATCCGGCTGACAAAATTGAGGCGTGTTTCTTTTGCATTCAATTTAAAGTTGAAATGATCATTTATAATGGCTATAACACTTGAAAGAGGCACATTTCCAGCTCTTTCGCCCAATCCGTTTATGGTTCCGTGAATGCAATCAATACCCGCATTTAAGGCTGCGTAAACATTAGTCGTTGCTAAATCATAATCGTTGTGGGCGTGAAAATCGAATTTTAATGTTGGATATCTTTCCTTAGTTTCTTTAATGAATCGGAATGTTTCATCGGGATTTAATATACCCAAAGTATCGGGTAACATAAACCGGTCAATAGCTGTATCTTTCAGAATATCAATCATTGAAAAAACATACTCTTTGGAATTCCGCATTCCATTGCTCCAATCTTCCAAATAAATATTAACCCTTATTCCTTCCTTGGTAGCCTGTTTCACTACTTCTATTATATCGTTAAAATGCTCCTGAGGTTCTTTCCGTAACTGATAAGTACAATGATTCAACGATCCTTTGGTCAATAAATTTAATACTTTGCAACCTGTATCTTTCAACCAATTAATTGATTTCATTCCATCAACAAAGCCCAAAACTTCAATCTTTTCAATATAACCATGCCGCTCGGCCCATGCCGTGATTTTTTTAACTGCTTTAAATTCACCTTCGGAAACTTTTGCCGAAGCTACTTCCAATCGGTCCACCTTCAAATCTTCGAGCAATATTTTAGCAATACTGAGTTTTTCATCTTCAGTATAGGAAACGCCTGAGGTTTGTTCACCATCCCTTAGAGTGGTATCGAGCAAAATTATTTTCATTGGTCTTATGTTATTTGTATTGTTGATGCAAAACCGCAGCTACAATTTTGGTTAAAAAAATAACAGCTTACTATTTTTTTGTTGCTTACTAATTCAATCTACTTAATTATTGACTTTTTTTCGTAGGCTTCAATTTTGTCTTTAATATTCAATAAATAATCAATATCGTCGTATCCCTTTAACATACATTCTTTTTTATAAGGGTTGATATCAAAGTTTTCTTTAGTACCTGTAGAGGTTATTTGAATAAACTGATTTTCGAGGTTTACTTCAATTTCAACCTTTGGATTTTTTTCAATTTCAGCAAATAGCTCTTGCAGAAACGCTTCACTTACCTGTACTGGCAACAATCCATTATTCAACGCATTATTCTTAAAAATATCGGCAAAAAAACTGGAAACTACTACTTTAAAACCGTGGTCATAAATTGCCCACGCAGCATGTTCACGACTGGAACCACTTCCGAAATTTTTACCACCGGCCAATATTTTACCGGAATACTTGGGGTTATTCAACGGAAATGTTGCAATAGGCTCATTATTTTTATCGTAGCGCCAATCGCGAAACAAATTATCGCCAAATCCTTTACGCTCTGTTGCCTTTAAAAAACGAGCGGGAATAATCTGGTCGGTATCCACATTTTCAATTGCCAGTGGTACGCACTGTGTTTTTATGGTTACAAATTTATCGATAGACATTTTTTCAGATGTTAGATGTTAGATGTTAGATGTTAGATATTAGTTTCTGGTTACTGGTTACTGGTTACTGGTTACTGGTTACTAGTTACTGGTTACTGGTTTGCGCTCTTGTTTCTGGCCTTCCGTCTTCCGTCTTCCAGCTTTTCAATTACTAATTACTCATTGCTAATTGCTAATTGTTAATTGTTAATTAAATAAAGTTTCTTGGATCCACAATTTTACCGGCTATGGCAACAGCGGCAGCGGTTAACGGGCTAGCCAGCATGGTACGGCTTCCGGGGCCTTGCCTTCCTTCAAAATTTCGGTTCGAGGTGGCCACGGCCAGTTTTCCTTCTGGAACTTTATCATCATTCATGGCTAAACAGGCTGAACATCCGGGCTGACGCAATGCAATTCCAGCTGTTTCCAGCACTTTATCTAAACCTTCTGCAATAGCTTGTTTTTCCACTTGTTTTGAACCGGGTACAATCCAAACAGTGACATTGTCAGCTTTCTTTTTGCCTTTAACGGCTTCGGTAAACTGTCGCAAATCTTCTATTCGGCCATTGGTACAGCTACCTACAAATACATAATCAACCGGAGTATCCAATATTGATTTTCCAGCTTCTACTTTCATATATTCCAACGCTTTTTTATAGGTGATATCGTCCTGTACCGGAACATTTTGCGTAATGCCCATACCCATTCCGGGATTGGTTCCGTAGGTAATTTGTGGCTCAATATCGGCAGCATCAAAGGTTAAAACTTTATCAAAAGTAGCATCCTTATCGGAATACAGTGTTTTCCAGTATGCTAGTTTTTTGTTCCATTCTTCACCTTTTGGAGCAAATTGGCGGTCTTTCAAATAGTTGAAGGTTGTTTCATCGGGGGCTATCAAACCGCCACGGGCACCACATTCAATGCTCATGTTGCAAACCGTCATGCGGCCTTCCATGCTTAGGCTGGTAAAGGCTTCGCCAGCATATTCAATAAAATAACCGGTACCACCGCTGGCTGATATTTTTGAAATTATATATAGAATCAAATCTTTTGAGGTTACCCCTTTTCCTAATTTTCCATTTACTTTAATAAGCATTTTTTTAGGTTTGGGCTGCATAATACATTGAGTAGCCAAAACCATTTCCACTTCACTGGTACCTATTCCAAAAGCTACGCTACCAAAAGCACCATGAGTTGCCGTATGGCTATCACCACAAACAATGGTCATTCCGGGTTGGGTAATCCCCAATTCAGGCCCTATTACATGCACCACTCCCTGATACGGATGATTTAAACCGTACAGTGTGATTCCATGATGGGTGGTATTTTCAGTTAATTTGTCCACCTGCATTCGCGAAAGCTTATCTTTAATAGGCTGATCCTGATTAATGGTGGGAATATTATGATCAGGCGTAGCTACAGTATTTTGCGGACGGAATGTTTTAATTCCCCTATTGTCCAATCCCAAAAAAGCAACCGGACTGGTTACTTCATGCACCAAATGTTTATCAATATACAAAACGTGCGGTCCCCCGGGTATCTCTTCTACCACATGGGCATCCCATACCTTGTCAAATAATGTCTTTCCCAAAATAAATGAATTTAAAAGTTAAACATGTTGCTTACAATTCAAACAAATAAGGCACAAATCTATAATAAATTAACCAAAATACAACTTACTTGTTTATACAATTAGCTATTTTAACTCCTATACCTTACAATCTGTAAGTAATACAACCTGTTCCAACTTTTGTTTATTTTTAAACAATTATTGGTCATTAATGGTCTTTAAATAATAGAAATTATTTATTTTTACCTCACACTTAAAAACCATATAAAATGAAAAGTACTCTACTTAAAAAAGCCCTTTTTATAGCTGCGGTTTCCTTATCATTAAATTCCTATTCACAAACCAATTATTATGGAGTTAAGGGTAATATGGTAGCCGGTGATTTTGATCAGGATGGATTGATGGATGATATTGCCGCTTTTAATACGGCTAATGAAATTCCAATACTTACCTTGTGGACTTTTGATAATGGTAAAAAGCAAGAGCAAGAAGCTAATTGCCAGCTTTCATTCGATTTTCTTGGAGCAAAATCACTCAATGCGAAAATTGTAGCGGGTGACTTTGACAACGATGGATTCATTGACGACCTTGCTTCAATTTATGAAATTGGTGTTGATAAAACCAGTATAACGGTATGGCTCAATAATAAAGGTCAATTCACTCCGCAACGCTGGTGGTACGGTGCCGATTTTGATGCCAATCAGACTTATCAAACATTGGTTGCAGGCGACTTTGATAATGATGGCTTTATTGATGATATTGCTGCATTTTACAATTATGAAATGAAAGCTACCAAGGTTTATGTTTGGATGTCGGATAAAAAGCAATTTGGCTGGCCTGGAACCTGGTGGATTGGAAAAGATTTTGATGCCACACGTATTCAGGGAACTTTAGCTGTTGGTGATTTCGATCGCGATGGATTTAAGGACGATATGGCAGCCCTATACGATTATTCCGATGGATTTTGCAAAGCATTTGTTTGGACAACCGACAACAATAAATTTAACTGGCCCTATACTTGGTTTGCACAATCAGGTTTTGAAGCCGGAAAATTAAAAGGCAATGTAATTGCTGGCGACTTTGACCAAGATGGGTTCGATGATAATCTGGCCGCTTTATATCAAAACAATGAAAACAGTTCTTCCATCATTGTATTTAAACGCGATATAAAAGGATTTGAACTACCCAATACTTGGTGGTATGGCGCCAATGAAGCCATTATAGCTAATATGCGTTTGGTTGCAGCCGATTTAAACAACAATTCAACAAACGATCAATTTACCGGATTAACTATTTCAGGAACTAATGCAACATTAACAACCTGGACTGCTGAAAATAATCAGTTTACCTTACCGGAAGAAGTTTGGCAAGGTATGGCCCTTTCCTTAGAAGATTGCAATAAGCAAGGTGGTTGCCTTACCAATGAATTAGCCGGTGGTATTAATGTATTTCCGAATCCGAACAATGGACAGTTTAGCATTGAGATTCCTAAAACCAATGACGAATTTATTCAGGTGACGGTTTATAATGTTTTGGGAAGTCATGTTTTGAGCTTGCAAGCTCAAACGGGTCAAATACTTCCAATGGATATGTCAAACTTAAAAACCGGAAGTTATGTAGTTCAAATGACTGGAAATGAAATTAATTTAAAGCAAAATTTTATCATTCAATAAGATACTTGTTAAAAATGTAAACGGAGCCTCAGAAATATTCTGGGGTTTTTTTGTAAATGCTATATTTGCATCATGTTAAATCGGCTAAAAAAATACATTCAGGAAAATACCTTATGCGGAACCAACCACCGCATTTTAGTTGCCGTTAGTGGCGGAGCTGATTCAGTGGTTTTATTGCACCTGCTGCATAAATTACAATTTAAAGTTGCCTTAGCCCATTGTAATTTCATGCTTCGCGAAAAAGAATCCAATCAAGATGAACAATTTGTTAAAGCATTGAAAAAAAAATACCAAATTGAAGGCCATTTTATTACTTTCCAGACCAAAGAATATGCAACATCAAACAAAATATCCATCGAAATGGCAGCCCGTGACTTACGTTACCAGTGGTTTGAGCAGCTTTGCATCGAAAACGGGTATTCTAAAATAGCTACCGGACACCATTTGAACGATTCCATTGAGACCCTATTTTTAAACCTGACTCGAGGAACTGGAATTAATGGGATTACCGGTATTTCACCAACCAATGGAAAAATTATTCGACCATTATTATTTGCCACACGAATTGAAATTGAAGAATTTGCCAAATCTGAAAAATTGGATTATAGAAATGATTCCAGTAACGATTCACTGGTCTATATGCGTAATATTATCCGTCAACAAATTATTCCTACTCTTAAAAGTATCAATCCGGCTTTTGAGCAAGTAATGAGCCGGAGTATTTCAAACTTTAATCAGGCAGCTATAATTTATAACAAAACTATACAAGAAATTCTTATTGGATTAATAGAAAAGGAGGGTGAGCAACAAAAAATTGACATCAAAAAGTTACAGACTATAGATTACCGTGAAACCCTGCTTTTTGAATTTCTTTCGCCACTTGGATTTAGTGCCGATTCCATATCAAATATATTCCTAGCTATTGATAAAGAACCCGGACGCCTATTCTTTTCTGATTCGTATCAGCTATTGGTTGATCGCGATTTCATTTTTATTGAAGCCATAAAAGCACAAAGCGCTTCGTATGTTGTTAATGAGATAAATGATTTTAAAAAACTTCCGTTATCCATTCATGCTCAGCTAGTGCCATCTGAAAATTATACAATTATTAATAGCGTTTTTGTAGCCAATTTAGATGCTGATAAGATTCAATTTCCAATTACCATTCGGCATTGGAATGCGGGCGACCGCTTTTTTCCATTAGGCATGAAGCAACCTAAAAAGATTAGCGATTTTTTTACCGATTTAAAGATTGACCGATTAACTAAAGATAAAATCTGGATATTGGAAAGTGGAAAAGAAATTGCTTGGATTATGGGTCACCGAATTGATGACCGCTTTAAAGTAACCCAAAATACCCGAGAAGTGTTACAGCTTAAACTTCAAGTATAAGCCCATCATAAGCGGCATGCACATTAACCGGTAAATGATTTTCCAGTTCCAAATAGGAATATTGCATGTGACTGATATGCGTTAAATAGGCTTTGCGTGGATGCAATTCTTCTATCACATCCAATGCCTCTTCGAGCCCTAAGTGCGAAACATGAGGTTTAACCCTTAAACAATTCAGGATTAACAGGTCAAGATTTTTCAATTTTTCCATTTCGCTTTCCGGAATGGTTTTGGCATCGGTAACATAAGCCATGTTTTCAAGCCGAAAGCCGAAAACAGGAAGCAGGTTATGAAATACTTGAATGGGTATTATTTCTTCGCCATTTATTTCAAATGGCTGATTGGAAATGGGATGCAGATCCATTTCAGGAATGCCCGGGTATTTGTCGTCGCTGAATGCATAAGAATATTCGAGTTTCACGGAATCAAGCACCCGGTTTTCGGCATAAATACACATGGGTTTTTTCATTAAATAATTAAAAGCACGCACATCGTCTAAGCCCGCTGTGTGGTCTTTATGCTCATGCGTGAGTAAAACAGCATCAATGCGTATTACCTTTTCGCGGAGCATTTGTTGCCGGAAATCGGGGCCTGCATCAATTATCAAATTATTAATACCGGTTTCTATCAAAATACTGCTACGCAACCGTTTATCTTTTGGGTTATCGGAACGGCAAACAATGCAACTACAACCAATTACGGGTATGCCATGTGATGCTCCGGTTCCTAAAAATGTAATTTTCAAGATGCTTTTTTATTTTATTTTACGGATGCTAAGATAGAGCAAATAAAAGAAATCCTGCCCGAATTTCTTTGAGCAGGATTTCAACTTTTAACTTTTTGATTTGTGTTAATCAAGAAACGGTAATTGTTATGAAATTTTTATTTCACGTGGAGGCTTTGGTTTTGCTTCCTCCCTTTTAGGTAATACAACATGCAAAATTCCATCAGAATATTTAGCCGATATTTTTTCACCATCAACCTGAGTTTCAGGAATGGTGAATGAACGTTGGAACGATTGGTAACTAAACTCTTTACGGCTGTAATTACCATTTTCTTCCACCTTTTGGTCTTTCTTTTCCGATGAAATGGTCAGTGTGTTGTGCTCCAAATGAACGTTGAAGTCAGCTTTGGTTAAACCCGGAGCGGCAACTTCAATTTCATACTCATTTCGAGTCTCCTTTACATTCACAGCTGGCAATGTAGTATTGGTGTTTGAGTAATTTGAATTACTCCAATCCATCATGTTACGGGCAAATAAGTTGTCGAATAACGATGGAAATAACGGGTCTGAAATTTTTGCGAGTGTCATAGCTTGATCCTCCATAATTTTAAGGTTAATACTTTAAACTAATTTGATTAGCACTATAATGCTCTGCGTTGAAACAATCAAATTAAATACCAAACCAAAAACTGTAATTGCAACTGAAATATTTTCATATACATTTGTTTATTAGATGAGTATATAATAAAACGTTACTGAAATTTTTTCATTTTTAGGTCAAAAATTCAGTCGGTATTTTACTTAAACCTATTATGCGTAAGTGAGGGTGTGGCTTTTTTCACAATCAATCACTTAAATAAAAAGAGAAACTGCAGCGCAAAGGGAACTCGGAGCACCCCACGAGCTATCGGGGGCAGGCTGCTCCGAGATGCTTTTTATTTAAATGCGAAGCAGGCGCTTCGCTGTCCTCCCCCCTACAAATAATTTTTAGGTCATTCATTAAAATCTCCGATATTTGTAAAAAATATAATGCATGAAAGGAAAATTGTACTTAGTACCGATAACGCTGGGCGAAAGCAGCATTGAAAGCGTTATTCCTAAAAGTGTAATTGAAAAAGCGCTTCAAATACGCCATTTTATTGTGGAAGATGTGCGTACGGTTCGGCGGTATCTGCGAAAGCTGGATGCAGCTTTTCCAATTGATGATTGCCAATTTTTTGAATTAAACAAACACACTACACCCGAGCAATTAGCCACTTTTTTAAAGCCTGCTGAAAAAGGGGTTGATATGGCAGTAATTTCGGAGGCTGGAGTGCCAGGTGTTGCCGATCCAGGAGCTGATGTAGTTGCTATGGCTCATGAAAAACAAATACAGGTAATTCCCTTTGTTGGTCCATCATCCATTTTAATGGCCATAATGTCCTCAGGTTTAAATGGTCAAAACTTTGCTTTTAATGGCTATTTACCTGTTCAATCAGGCGATAGAATTAAAACACTGAAACATCTTGAAAAGCGCTCTCAACTAGAAAAACAATCTCAATTGTTTATTGAAACTCCGTATCGGAATATGCCTCTATTATCAGATATAATTGCTCATTGTGCCCCTACTACCCAATTGTGTATAGCTGCCGATATTAGTTTAGAAACTGAGTTTATAAAAACACGAAACATTCAATATTGGAAAAATAATATCCCTGATTTAAATAAAAGACCTACAATATTCATTATTCAAGGATAAATATTCTAATTTATATGAATAATTAAGGAATATATACTTACTTTTAAGCCTAAATAAGCATTAGCAATTAACAGTATGAAAAAGCTCACTTACGAATTCATTAAAAGCCTTCCGAAAGCGGAATTACATTGCCATTTGGACGGTTCCATGAGGGTTGAAACTATTATAGATCTGGCAAAAGAACAAAAAGTAAAATTACCAAAAGATACGGTTGAAGAGCTAACCAACTATTTAGCAGTTGGCATGGAATGTAAAAGTTTAGAAGAATATTTACGGCCGTTTGATGTAACTTGTTCTGTTTTGCAAACTAAGGAATCACTGGTAAGAGCCACTTATGAATTGGTTGAGGATTGTGCCAAAGAAAATATTTGGTACTTGGAAATCAGGTTTTCTCCTATATTGCATATTGATAAGGGTTTGAAGCTAACTCAAGTAATTGATGCTGTATTGGAAGGAAAGAAAAAAGGTGAAAAAGATTTTGATATAAAAGTAGGCATCATTATTTGTGGATTAAGGCATACAACACCACTAATATCATTAACCCTTGCTGAATTAGCAGTAGCTTATAAAAACCGGGGTGTAGTTGGCTTCGATTTGGCGGGTGCTGAAGATGGATTCCCTGCAAAAGACCATAAAGAATCGTTTTATTTGATAATTAACAATAACATTAACACCACCGTTCATGCAGGTGAAGCTTATGGTCCTGAGTCTATCCATCAGGCCTTACACCATATCAGTGCCAACCGCATTGGACATGGTACCCGATTGCGCGAAGATGGCGATTTATTGAACTATGTTAACGACCACCGGATTCCGTTGGAAATGTGCATAACCTCAAACGTACAAACCAAAGCCGTAGAGACATTTGATCTGCATCCGATAAAATTTTATTTTGATTTAGGGATACGGGTGACTTTAAATACTGACAACCGATTAATATCAAAAACAACACTTACCGATGAATACATGCTGGCTATTGAAAAATACCACTTTAATGCAGATGAACTTAAATACTTAATCTTAAATGGATTCAAGTCGGCTTTTTTACCATTGAAGGAAAAAGTAGAACTGATACACCGCGTTACTAAATCTTTAGAAGAAAAAGGGTTGATTATTGCCCGCGATTACATTTAACCAATGAATTAGGAAGGCAACACCTAAAGTTAAACTATATTCAGGTTTAATTCTACTTTTTACTGGCAAACATAGCAGCGCCTATTAATCCGGCGTTATTTTGTAATTGAGCAGGAACAACGGGGGTTTTAATGGTAATAAATTCTTGTATTTTATCCAACCTTTTGCTGGCGCCTCCACCAATGATAAACAAATCGGGGCAAAACATCTTTTCATAATATGTCAATGCCTCGTTAACTCTCATCCCCCACTTTTTCCAAGGCAAATCGAGTTTTTTGCGTACGGCATCGGAGGCATATTTTTCAACGGTTTCACCTTTGAATTGTAAATGACCTAATTCTGTATTGGGAAAAAGTTCGCCGTTCACAAAAAATGCGGTACCAATTCCAGTACCTATGGTCAAAAGCATTACTATACCTTTATAATTTTTTCCTGCCCCATGATATAATTCGGCCATTCCAGCGGCATCGGCATCGTTAACGGTATGGACCTCGCATCCCGTTTTAGCGGAAAGCAGTTCATCTACTTTTATTCCGATCCATGTTTTGTCGATGTTAGCTGCTGAATGAACTACCCCGTTTTGAACAACCGATGGAAACCCTACTCCTACCTTGCCTTTCCAATTAAAATGATCAACCAATTCCTTAATAGTAGCTGCCACAGCTTCGGGAGTTGAAGGTTGGGGTGTCTCGAACCTAACCCTCTCTGCTAAAAGGTTGGCATTTACTGTATTTATTGGAGCGCCTTTAATTCCTGTTCCACCAAAATCGATTCCTAATACTTCCATAATTTGTAATAAAGTCACAAAGTTAACTGAACTTTTTGGTTTTTGATGTTAACTCTTCATTATTAAAAATTGCTCATCAAAAGTATAAAGTGTACCGGCTTTCACTTGTTCCCCGCCAAAAGCTTGATAAAATTCTGCAAGTGCCGGTAAAGCAGTACAGTGCGATGGCATAACTATTTCAACCTGTAATTCTTTTATATAATCGATGGTTTTTTGTGTTTGATTGTTATTCAGCATAAGATGAAAACCACCCATAACACCGAATACTTTCGACACACCCGTTACTTTGCGGGCATGCTCAATTATATTTCATATTCCGGAATGAGCACATCCTGAAATGACAAACAGTCCTTGGTTCATAACAACGACCATTCCGGTATCATCATGAATCGGATCGGGTATTTTTCCTTCCAAATAAAATGTGGATGTATTTTTCTCAAAATTCATTTTTCTTGGGATTTCGCCCAAATAAACCATTTTATCCGAAATCCAAACAGGCTCTTTTGATTTTTGGATGGTAAAAAGCTTGGTTAATTCAGCTTCATCAACATCCAACCCAACATATTTCAGATCTTTGCCGGAATACCGTTTTACAAAAACATCGGGATGGCATATCAATTTCATAGTATCAATGAATTTCAATCCATTTCCATGATCGTAATGCCCGTGGCTCAAAACCAAGTATTTGGTTTCGTGAATTGGAGAATCAAGAATTTGGGCGTTTTCCAGGAACAGATTGGTTTGCCCCGTATCAAAGAGTACTTTCTCATCAAAAACCACTAAATAGGACAGCCCATGTTCCGCTTTGCAAGTATTGGAAGCAACGTTATCGGTCAATACATAAATTTTTAACTTCATAATAACTATAGATTGTTAGAATATGAGATTTGAGATTTGAGACAAAGCGGAATACATAAATTAATAGCAAAATATAAATTTTTTTTTAATTATCTCAAAGTCAATATTTTACAAATATATATCAACAATTGTAATAAATTAATATAGTTAAAAAGTTAAACAACCTATTACAAATTAACTTATACTTTTTGTGTTTTCCATTTTCCTTTCTTAAAAAAGTACCAGGCCATTAAAGCCAAACTCGATTCAGCTATAACAATGGCATAAAAAACCCCATTTTCTTTAAAATCAGCAATAATGGCCAAAAAATAGGCCAAAGGAATCTCAATCATCCAAAAAGCAACTAAATTGAACAAAGTTGGAGTTTTGGTGTCGCCAGCTCCATTAAACGATTGAACCAATACCATACCCAACCCATAAAAAATGAACCCATAAGATATAATCCGGAGGCACTGTGAACCCAATCTAATTATTTCGGTTTCATGTGTAAATAGCTTTATAAAAAATCCTGGCATCGCGATAAAAGCCAAGCTTAAAACTCCCAAAAACACCATGTTTATCCGAGCTACTTTCCAAACCGATTTTTCGGCCCTTTCGGGATGTTTGGCTCCCAAATTTTGACCAACCAAAGTAGCGGCTGCATTGCTTAATCCCCACGATGGCAGTAATAAAAATATGATGATACGGATGGCAATGGTGTAAGCTGCCACAGCCGTACTTCCGAAATGTGAAATAATCCGCACCATGAAAATCCAACTGGTGGTTGCAATAATGGATTGAAATATTCCACCAGCCGAAATACTCAGCAGATGCCTAATTTTTATGAAATTAAATTGAATGTGGTGCCATCCCAATTTAATTCTGCTTTTCCCGCTGAACAGAATATAAAACTGGTATAAAACGGCTATTCCCCGGCCAGTAGTAGTGGCTACTGCCGCTCCTGCAACTCCCAATTCAGGAAATGGACCCAAACCGAAAATCAACAGAGGATCAAGAATCAGATTTATGCCATTGGCAATCCAAAGTACCCGCATGGCAACAGCGGCATCACCGGCCCCCCTAAATATTGCATTGTTTACAAAAAGCAACATTATAACCACATTCCCACCTAACATGATTGCCGTAAAAGAACTGTATTCGTTTATTATCAGCGGTGATGCGCCCATAATACGCAATAAATCTTTTGCATAAATAGCTCCCGGTATAGCAATAACTATTGCAACAATAAGTCCGGTAATAATGGATTGAACGCCTTCATTGGCTGCTTCTTTGGAATTCTTTTCACCAATACGGCGCGACACCAAGGCATTGGTTCCCATGGCCAGCCCAAAAGCAACGGCATAAATTAAAGTTAGTACCGATTCCGTAATACCTACGGTAGCTATGGCATCTGCGCCCAATTTGGATACAAAAAAAATATCAACAATAGCAAATACCGATTCCATAACCATTTCCAAAACCATGGGAATGGCCAATAATACTACGGCTTTATTGATGGAAATTTGTGTAAAGTCACGATCGGAACCTCTGATGGCTTCCGAAAAGGCCTGCCAAATTTTTTTTAATATTTGAAAAAAATTGCCTGACTGTAAATTTTTGGTTTTTGATATATATTTCTTAATCATCGTGTTTTTGTTTTATCTGTTTTTTGTATTTGAAATCTGAAACATTTTCAATCATACAAATTGATACTTGGGATGTTTCACTTAAACCCACATAAGTAAAGGCAGGGAATACAATATCTAATGTCTTCATAATAAAATCCTTCGATTTATTGATGGTTACTAATAAGTTGAATATGTGATTTTGATTTTTATACAAACCCTTTCCAACAAACTTTCTAGCAAAAGAAAGCGACAGGAGTCGTTGGTGTAGCCGATGGGTTTATTTTAATTTTCATACCTGCAAAATAAAGCCTTTTTTGAATACAAGCCAAATTATTTGAAAAGTATATTGGGATTACTAATTAATTAATGTTTTTGCATATATAGTGTATCTTTGCCGCTCAATAAAAAGATAAAATAACAATGAAATATTCATCCATCCTTTCAAATTTTAATATTACCGAATTAAATGAAATGCAAAAAGAATCTATTGAGGCAATCTCCCAGCCCAAGGATGTGATTCTGATTGCACCCACCGGATCGGGTAAAACACTGGGATTTCTGTTGCCTGTTTTACAACTGTTGGAAACTGATAATAATTCAGTTCAAGTGTTGATTTTAGTTCCGTCGCGTGAATTGGCCATTCAAATAGAAACCGTTTTTAAACAAATGAGCACAACTCATAAAATTAACTGCTGTTATGGTGGCCATTCCGTAGGAATTGAAGAGAAAAATTTAAAAGTTCCCCCTGCTGTTTTGGT
This sequence comes from Salinivirgaceae bacterium, assembly GCA_041664345.1. Taxonomy (GTDB): domain Bacteria; phylum Bacteroidota; class Bacteroidia; order Bacteroidales; family SZUA-534; genus GWE2-40-63. Next base: position 28,104 of record JBAYKX010000042.1, on the reverse strand, counting down.
AGGAACACCAGGACGGATTGCCCATCACTTGCGTCGAAAAAATTTAGAGCTTAACCATACACATACCTTAATACTTGATGAATTTGATAAATCGTTGGAATTTGGGTTCAAAGATGAAATGGAATACATTGTTCAAAAATGCAAACACCTTAAAAAAAGGATATTAACCTCAGCTACGGCATTAAAAAATATTCCCGAATTTGTTGGATTAACCGATAGCATTTCACTTAATTATACTACTGAACATGAGCAATTACAATCGTCACTGGTATTAAAATCAGTACAAGTGGTAGGTGATGATAAAATTGAAGCATTAATTCTATTATTGGGCAAAATAAACAATAAGCCAACTTTGGTTTTTTGCAACCACCGGGAAGTTGTCACCCGGATTTCGGAGCAGTTGACATTGTATAAAATTGAACATGGTTATTATCATGGCGGTCTGGAACAAATTGATAGGGAAAAAGCACTCATAAAATTGCGGAACGGCAGCATCAACTTTTTAATAACCACTGATTTGGCTGCCCGTGGTTTGGATATTCCCGAAATTGAAGCAATTATTCATTATCAAATGCCGCCCACTCAAGAGGTAATGATACACCGAAATGGCAGAACAGCCCGAATGAAAGCTGCCGGAACAGCCTACTTTTTGCTTGATATTGATGATTATCTGCCAAAGTTTTTAACTGTTACACCCGAACCGGAGTCTTTACCAACCGAAATGAAAATTCCTAGTCCTTGCGAATGGAAAACGCTTTATATTGGGGCTGGGAAAAAGGATAAAATCAGCAAAATGGATATTGTAGGAATGCTGATACAAAAAGGACAATTGAAAAAAGAAGAATTGGGTAAAATTGAGGTACTTGACCATACAGCTTATATTGCTGTAAAATCATCCAAAATTTTAAAAACCCTTCAAATGATTAAAGACGAGAAAATTAAAAACCGAAAATTTAAAATAGCGATTTCAACTTAGTATTGTGTCGGATCGCCGGACTCACTAGTACTGAGACTTCGGCGTGAGCTCAGTCGAACGCTTGTCGAAGTAAAACCGGCATTATATTAAGTTTATAAAAAAATAGTAACTATTCTTTGTTTACCAGTTGCACAAAACGAAAAAACCGCCTAGAGAGGCGGTGATCCTTGGATCGCCGGATTCCAAGCCGGCATTACTAAAATATTTACTGCCTAAAGAGGCGGTGATCCACTAATTATAAAGTTCATCTCTTTTGCCTTTCATCGATTCATCGGTGAGGTATTCTTCAAAAAGCATCAGTTTGTCAATTTGTCCATTGGGGCCTAATTCAATAATCCGGTTGGTTACTGTATTTATAAACTCATGGTCATGCGATGCCATAAGTATTTGACCAGGAAAATTAATCAGGTTGTTATTAAATGCCTGAATCGATTCCATATCGAGATGGTTCGTTGGATGGTCAAGAATCAGCGTGTTAGCTTTTGCAAGCATCATCTTTGCAATCATACAACGTACTTTTTCACCTCCAGATAGTACCGTACAGTTTTTGTACACTTCGTCGCCACTAAATAACATCTTGCCTAAATCGCCACGTAAGGTGCTTTCCAACGTATCGTTGGTAAATTGAGCTATCCAGTCAATTAGTTTAATTGGTTTAGTAAAGTATTCGCTGTTATCGAAAGGTAAATAAGCGTGGGTAATGGTTTGTCCCCATTTAAAAGTACCTGAATCGGGTTGCAATCGTCCATTAAGAATTTCAAATAATACGGTGAGCGCTCTGTTATCCCTGGAATGGAAAATAATTTTATCTCCTTTTTCCACATTGAAACTTAAATTTTTGAACATGACCACTCCATCAATAGTTTTACTCAAGTGTTCCACTTCAAGCACAATGTTCCCTGCTGCACGTTCCTGCTGGAAAATAATTCCGGGATAACGCCGTGTGGAGGGTTGTATGCTTTCGATATTGAGCTTTTCAATCATTTTTTTCCGGCTCGTAGTCTGCTTCGCTTTTTTAACATTGGCGCTGAAACGGGCAATAAATTCTTGTAGTTCTTTCTTTTTCTCTTCGGCTTTTTTATTCGATTGTGCCAACTGACGTGCTGCTAACTGGCTCGATTGATACCAAAAAGAATAGTTTCCGGAAAAAACCTCAACTTTTCCATGATCGATGTCCAAAATATCGGTACAAACATTATCCAAAAAATGTCGGTCATGGGAAACCACAATAACGGTGTTTTCAAAATTCGACAAATAGTTTTCCAACCACAAAACAGTTTCAAGGTCTAAGTCGTTTGTAGGCTCATCAAGTAGTAAATTATCAGGGTTTCCAAAAAGTGCCTGAGCTAATAAAACCTTTACTTTTTCTTTTCCATTCAAATCCTTCATTTGACGGTTGTGTATTTGCTCTTTAATTCCCAAACCACTCAGCAACATGGCCGCATCGCTTTCGGCGTTCCAGCCATTCATTTCTGCAAAGTGCGATTCCAAATCGGCTGCCCTCATACCATCGGCATCCGAAAAATCGGGCTTCATATAAATGGCATCTTTTTCTTTCATTACCTTATAAAGCTCGCCGTGTCCCATTATTACGGTTTCCAATACCGTAAACTCATCAAATTCAAAGTGATTTTGCTTCAAAACGGCTAACCGTTCTCCATGCCCTAATTGCACCGTTCCCGATGTTGAATCCAAGGTTCCTGCAAGCATTTTCAGAAAGGTTGTTTTTCCGGCGCCGTTAGCACCAATTACACCATAACAGTTACCGGGGGTAAATTTTACATTTACATCGGAAAATAGCGGTTTTTTATCGAATTGAATGGATAAATTTGAAACAGTAATCATAATATTCCTAGGCGTTAATTCTTCATTTTTAATTATTTACCTTTTAAAAGGCATCTCTTTTTGCGGGCGCAAAGATACTAAATAAAAAATGAATTCCATTTACCCTTTTTTAATTATAGAATTATTAGTTTACATTAATTAACATCAGTTCAATGTAAGCAAAAATGCTATAATTGCTTTTATTTTAAATGGAAAAGTGGGAAGGTTGCAGGGTAACAAGGTAGAAAGGTAGAAAGGTGGGAAGATTAAAATATAATTATTGAATTAAACCTAAGTTGAGTGATTTGAGTGTGATTCAGGAAACAAACACCACACAGCATATAATGGAACTGATTTAATTGAGTTTTCGAAACCAAAGTTTTTTGCCGAAATGCGAATGGCAAATTTGTAGTTGAATTGGTTCATATACTATGAAATAATCAAAATATTTTGACTATTTCATCCGTAAATAGTTTTTAGCTCATTGAATATCAATTGTTTCGTACGAATGGAACACCCCATGCAAATTTTCATCCGTTTTTGTGCAGTTTCCTGCATGGGGTTTTCATAGTATTTGATTAATGGTGAAAAACAAATAACGCCCATTTTAGATGGTCAAATCCTATAAGATCAGCTCCATCATTATCTTCCAAAAAATACAAAAGGTGTATCGGCAGAAATAACAAATTGTTTGAACCAATATGGAAATAAAAAGCCCCACCTTTTTACATTAAAACTGAATGGTATAAATAACATTTGGAAATATAGTCCATTGGTATGCTTTTTCAATGGCCTGTTTCCGGTCATCGTAGTATTCAAACACTACCGCCTGATAGTTGGTAATATTTTGGATATCAACCTTAAATTCATGAGTAGCTTTTTTTCTATCTCTGCGGTAACTAATTGAAAAATCTGCTTTTAATGCATTATCACCTCGTTGTTCGTTGTATTTATCCATAAAATAAACTGTTTTGCCTGCTGCTATTGATGCATCCAAATCAATGGGCGTGTAATACATACCACCTGCTATAGTAGCTTTTGCATTTAAAGCGATTGATCGGTTTTTACTTCGGTCACCAATAGGGAATTCTTTACCAATTAAAAAGTTTGATGCAAAATTTCCGTTAAAAGTTGAGTTGCGTTCCATACCATCGAGTGCCGTAAATTTTGACTCATATAACGAACCTGTTGCCAGAAAATAAAAACGATTAGCATAAAAACGTTCTAGGGTCAATTCCAATCCATAGTTTTTGCCAGTACCTTCGTTTACCAAGTCAACATTTACGTAACCCTCCATTTCGTTGTTTAAAACAAAAGGGCTACTTGGGTCATTTTCTACAGCTACATCATACAAATACTGGTAATAAACCTCCGATTTTAAATGCAGATTTTGCGAAAACTGATGTTTATACCCAACCACAACATGCATTGATTTGGCTAAATCGAGATTTTTATTTGGGGTTGTATAATTTCCATCGGTTGATTCTACAATGGCATTATAGGTTGAAAGGTTTTCGACCTTGCTGTGTATGCCAAAACCCAGTGAAAATGATTGTTGCGGGTTAAGCTGGTATTCCATTCCCAAACGGGGTTCAATGGATGAGCTATTGTTCAATAAGAATTGTAAATAATGCAATCCCGATACAAAAGTAACATCATCAGTTAATCGGTATTTCCAGTTAATAAATGCCTGAATTTGCCCTGCCCGTCCATTTGAATTTTGCATAGGAGTAAAATTACCATCACCTACAAGGTCATATTCCGAAAAAATATTGAATTGTAAATCGGTATAGGTAACTCCGGCTTTAATTCGGTTACGCGAATCTATTTTGCTGTTTATAATTGATGATATTTTCTCATTGGTATTAACAAATTTATCCCGATAGGCTACATATAACTCTCCATCATCAATTCTTGTTTTATACAAATTATTATTTTGAGTGCCCGAAACCGAGATGGTATTTTTAATGTACGTTTTATCATTAATTTGGTAAGTATGGGTTAGACCCGTTACACCCAGATTAGCCTCAAAATACGATGTTCGATGTACATAATCTTCATTGGTTTCATCGTATTCCTTTTGGTCGATACTACTTTTACCACCCAAACCAAATATGGTGAAATTCCCAGCTTTTTCAGTTGGCAGGTTTATTTTAAAAGAGATATCCTGATATTTGGGAACACCCATAAAATCAACCAATCCCAAATCATCGAGCAGTGCCAGTGATGAGTACCTGTAATTTACCAAATAGGAACCTCCATAACCCTTTTTTATGGGACCTTCAATAGTACCATCAAAACCCAAAGCTCCACCTGAAAATGAATATTCATGTTTTTCATTATTTCCGGCGCGTAGTTTCATATCAAAAACACCGGAATACGCATTTCCATACTCAGGCGAAAAAGCACCTGAAAAAAAGTCGGAATTGGCTAACATTGCACTATTTAGTGCATTTATTGGTCCTCCTGATGAACCTTCGTTGGCAAAATGGTTTGGATTTGGAATTTCAATACCCTCTAAATTCCATAGTATTCCTTTGGGTGAGTTTCCACGTACAATAATATCATTATTTCCTACCGGATTACTAATTACACCGGCAAAAGCTGAAACCATGCGGGCCGGATCATTAAACGTACCGGCATAACGCTTTGTCTCTTCTACAGTAAATACTTTGGCGCTTACCATAGCCATTTCGTTCAAGGCTTCCTGCTTACGGCGCTGTCCATTAACAACAATATCATCTAATTTTACAATTGATTCCACAATTTCAATATTTAAAAATGGCTCTTTACCTGAGCCTACAACAATATTAGGAACCGTTTTCTTTTCGTAACCCAAATAGGTTATTTGAAGCTCAATTCTGCCAACAGGCACCTTTTCAATTCTAAAATTTCCTTCCAAATCAGTGCTGGTGCCTATAACCGGATTCGAGCCCACAATAATTACATTGGCACCAATGATTGAAGTTTTTGAATCCTGGTCAATTACTTTTCCACGAACCGTCTGTTCGCTTAATAGGTTGAATTCCGCTTTGGTGTTAAAAGATAAAATGAATGCAAAGGATAAAATGATGCTGATTTTTTTCATGATTTTCATTTTTTGTAGATGGATTGAATAACTGGTTTAAGTTTATTTATGTTGAATGCTAAATTTGTTTCTTTGCATGGATGACAACTTTATAATAGTTTACCCCTATTGCTTAAAAATATTTTTTTTTAGAACCGCATGCCCACTGTAAAACCTGGATACAATTCTAATTTTGTTCCATCGGAATACAGTTTTGTATAAGAGGTATATGGGGCAATAGTTGAATTAACCGGTTTGCCTTCGCTGTTTTTTGTATCCGATACCACAGCATTTAGGGTAGGGCCACCAAAAACTTCCATGCCTGGTTTTAATTGAAATGAGGGTTGAATGGTAAGTTTGTTCCATAAATTTAAGTAATCGACAAACTCATTATTTTCGTTTATTTGGAAAGACTGTGCTTCAATTGCCAATTCAAATTTATCTGACAACCCGATGAGAGTCCCAATACCATAGCCAAACCCCCATAGCGTTTGGTGGTCATGCATGCCAATACCTGCCGAAATGATATTGTAAAAATTGCAAGTACCAGTTTTATAGCTGGTAATTCCATACAATGTTTCACTGGAGCTCACTTCTATTGTACGGTACCCGTTTTTTACTATGCTAAAAATGCCTATTGGTATGCCTTTTTCAAGAGAATCGACATAATTAAAAAAACCAATTTGTGTTCCCCTAAGTTGTTTAGTTACGTTAACAAAACCAGCCAGTTGAGCCCCTTTTAAATATCCGGTATTTACATTTACAAAACCTGCTGCTTGTACCCCATTCAAATCGCCAATGTTAGTGTTAACAAAACCGCTCACTTGCCCTACTGAATTTCCCATGGAATAATTTGCAAACCCAGCCCCCTGAAAACCGTCCAAGGAATCCATTACTACATTAACAAAACCGGTTAATTGAGCCCCTTTTGTCTTTTTTGTTACAGCATTTACAAAGCCTGAAAACTGCGCACCCTCAAATTCGCCAACCACAGTATTTACAAAGCCTGCAACTTGTATCGCCTTGGTATTATCAGTAACCGTGTTTACGAATCCGGCAAACTGGGCACCTTCCAATTTACCCTTATTAAAGTTTACAAAACCTGCCATTTGAACCCCATCGGTACATCCTAAGTCAGCATTTGCAAAACCTGAAAATTGGGCACCATTCAAATTTCCCCGTAACACGCTTACAAAACCCGTTGCTTCAAATGCATCAACTCCACCGGCATAACTTGCAAAAATATTAAGCGAAACATTATTTACTGTATTCCATGAATTCATGCCATTGGTACCCAATGGGGTAATTAAGCTCAATTGAAAAGGCATGGTGTCCATGGGTTCTTTTACCTGGGCATTCAAAACGGTAACAAAAGCAAATGCAATTGCCACTAAAGCTGATTTTAAATTATTTTTCATTTTATCGTTTTTAAAAGTTTGATTAATTGTTTTATTTATTGAAACTTGTTCCTTTGGCAGGATGACAACCTTAAAATGAAATACCCCTATGGAAAAAAAAATTTTCTTTTTAATTAAAGGGAAACCAGATCTATAAAAACTGAGTGATGAGTGAAATGTAGGTCGAGTTAATTATTGCCCTATTGGCGAAGATAACATAAGGACAATTTGAGAATGTGAATCAACAACTTGAACTAATCAATTTCAAAATATCAATAGTATTTAATTAAAACCTTAAGCGGTTGGTAGATAAATACATAACATAAAAGCAGTAAAATTCAGGATTAGATATAGTCTATTACCCCTCTGTCTGTCAACATCTCCCCTAGGCGTAGGGGAGAAAGTTTCAAATTAGCATTACTGCCAGGTCAATACATCTTCCCCTTCACAAGGGGATTCCGATAGCTATCGGAACGACAGGGGAAGGGGTATATAGTATAACAAACAAATTGTATGCAATTAGCTAGCGACCACTAAAACCTCAAGCCTGCATTAAGCCCAGCCCAAATCTGCAAACGGGTTTCTCCATAGGTTTCATCCCAAAAAGGATGGAATGCAAGGTTTTTATAATTCTCACTTTTCATTTGCGAAACATAAAAATTTACCGTAGGGCCGGCAAAAATTGCAAAATGTGGATGAAAACTATAATTATAGGTTGGTTTAAATTTTACAATACTTCCAATATCTTCCATTTTGGCATCCCTATCAATGACTGATGTGTAGCTAAAATCAAAATTTAGAGCATGGTTCTTTAAAATCGGTTTTTCAAAACCAACACCATAGGTAAAATTTGCAATATTCATAGCTCCCAACCCAATTCCAAAAATATTGTAAAACTTATTCAATCCTGTTTTAAAAGTTGCATTGGCGTAAAAAACCTCATCGGTCGATAGCTCAAAAACATGATATCCTTTGCGTACAAAACTAAAAAATCCAATAGGTACGCCTGATTCAACGGTATCACAGACATTAACCAGGGCCAATTGCAATCCATTTAGCTTTTCCGCATAATTGAATAACGATGATATTTGCACCCCTTTGTTTTCATGCAAACAAAGGTTAGCAAAACCAGCCAACTGAGCGCCTGTAACCGATGTTCCATAATTTACAAAACCAGCTAATTGAGCAGCGGTAACATTTAATCGTGCCACATTAACAAACCCGGCCATTTGAACACCGGTAACACTGTCGCAATAGTTAACAAATCCACCTAATTGCGCCATACCAATATTCCCGTATGCAACGTTTAAAAAACCTGCTGCCTGAACCCCATTAACATTCTTACTTAGATTTACAAAACCCGCTAATTGAGCTGCATTTACATCGCCAAAAGCAACATTTACAAAACCAGTGGCTTGTAAACCGCCAATATTTCGGCCATAGTTAACAAAACCGCTTAGCTGAGCCATTTTCACATCTTTAAACGCAACATTAACAAAACCCGTGACTTGCACCCCATCTACATTCTGGGTAGTAACATTGTTAAAGCCCGACACCTGTGCCCCATGCATTTCTCCATTTAGTGTATTTTGGAAACCCGCAATTTGAGCACCAGTAACGGAACCATTATTAATATTAAAAAACCCGGCGAGCTGCGCGCCTCTGGTATCCTTCCCTACAATATTTCCAAAACCTGCAATTTGCGCTCCTTTTACATGGTTTTGGACAATATTTACCATACCTCCAAGTTCAAAACCCTCAACACTTCCTGTATAACCCGCCAAGACATTTAATGACAAATTGTTTGTTTTGGTTCCACTTAACGTTAAATCGCTACCTAGAAAAGGTAAAAACGATACTTGCATTGTTGCTCTTTCTGTGATGTTTATGTTTTTGGCTGTTGTAATAGCCTCATCGGGCACAAGCCAAGTTACCAGTTGTCGCGACTCCAAATCGTGTTCAAGAATAGTGGTTTTAGTTTGTATTTTTAGAATTTCAGTTTGCCGGGGTTTAAGTGAAATATCAATTTGTACCGAATGGGTAGGCCTTATCAAAATAATAGAATCGAGATATCCGTAACGGCAATAGGTTATTCCTTTTATTTGCCTGTCGGATGTCACCACCATGGAATAATATCCCTTGATATTGGTTATGGCCAATATTTTACCCTCTACTTCATACACAGTAGCATTTTGGAGAACCATTCCATTGGATGCATCAAACAAATACCCTGAAATTGTATAACCTCCAATTCCAAGTTTTTTGTTCAATTTTAATTCACTGTTTTTCTTATCCTCATTCGACAATAAAATAATATGGTTCCCAACAACTTTATAGCGCACCCGTGTTCCAAATAGTTGGTTCAATGCCTTTTCAACAGTCTTATTTTGCACTTTCACCGAAACCAAGCTATCGCCACTAAAAAGGTCAGAATTATACGAAAAATTGAATTTCCCTTCCTCACTTATCCTAACAAGGGCTTGTTCCAGAGGAATATTATAAATTGCTAATGAAATTTTTGAAGACAAATGATTGGTTTGAGCCACTAAACCATTTACTCCAAACAGAAGGAAGAACACTAAAAGATGATGCCTATGAATCATACTACTCAAGGCATCCATTTCCTTTCAATAAATACAGTTGGTTTTCATGCGATATTTCCATCGCAAACGAATCCGCAATCAGTTGCAATATTTCATCGATGGTATTGTTTGAAAAAGTTCCTGAATATCGGCATTCACCCACTCCCGGATTTTGTAGTTGAATGGATACCTTATAATATTTTTCAAGTACCTCTGTAACTTTATAGAGGGGCATCTGCAAAAACACGAGGGTGCTGTCCATCCAGAAAAATTCATCGGCCGAAGGCTCTTTCACCACCAACTGAGGCTTCGACGATCCTTTTAACAGGGTGCCCGTTTTACCCGGTGTAATAAACACCGATGACGTATCACCCGATATACTGTCAATACTATACAATTGCACTTTTCCGGACAGTACACTTACCTGTAAGTCATGGTCGGTGTAGCTTTTTATTTGAAACGATGTACCCAACACTTTAATTTTTGCATTCCCGGCACTGACAATAAAAGGTTGCTTTGGGTTGTGGGTAACTTTAAAAAAAACTTCTCCTTTTAATTGAATCACACGCTCATTCTTACTAAACCGTTCCGGATAAGTAATCTGGGAATTCAAATTCAATGCAATGGTGGAACCATCGGGCAATACTTTTTTTACAATGGAATCGTTACTAGCCAACGTTTTTATGGTTCCTGTTTCAATGTTATAAGTAACCAATTGGAATACCCCAAACGAAATGAGTAAAACCGCGGCAATGGCAGCAATGAATCGAATGGTTTGCTTACTATTTAATGAAATAAGTTTTTCGGTTTCCTTTTTTTCAAATCCGTCAATTCGTGCCGATAACTTTTCCCAAGCTTGCTTCTTATCAATAGCAACAGGTTTTGGAGTAAGTTTTCCGGTTTCAGCCCAAATCATTTCCAATTCATCGAGCTGTTTCTGGTTTTCGGGTGATTTCTTCATCCATGCTAATACATGCTGCATCTGTTCGGTGGCTAATTCCCCCAAAAGAAACTGCATTAGCAGCCGTTCGTCGATATGTGGATTGTTCCCGTTCATTATTTTCTGAAGTAATGACAAATTAGAAGTTGTTTACCCCTATTCCTGTTTAAAATATTTGTTGATGCAATCTATTTTTAATTCTATTCCCGAAAAAAATGTCCGAAAAACAAAATCAACCAAGGCATGTAATCCTTTAGTTCTTCGCGCAAATACTTTAAGGCGCTTCCCATTTGATTTTCTACTGTTTTAACTGATATTCCCAATTTTTGGGCTATTTCAAGGTATTTTAACCCTTCGTACCGGCTTAAAATAAATATTTTTCTCCTCTCCATTGGCAATTGATCAATGGCTTGCCGTATTTTTTGCTCCAATTCCGTCACCACCATCGAATCATCCGCCGACCGCTCTTCCATTTGAATTATTCGCTCATTTTGTGCTTTATATCCTTCGCGGATGCTAATGTGTTTAATTACATTCAAACAGCTATTGCGCACAGCACGGAACAAGTATGATTGGTAGGATGAAGTTATTTCAAGGCTTTCACGGTTGACCCATATTTTAAAAAAAACTTCCTGAACCACTTCTTCTGAAGCTTCCAACTCTTTTAAAAAATTGTTGGCATAAGCACACAAATTGCTGTAATGCAAATTAAAAAGCTCTTCGAATTGGCTTCTGCTTAAACAATCTATTTTACTATGTGATTCTAAAGTTTCCACTACTTGGTACTAATCAGTTATGGCAAAAATATAAAAATGCTGACTGTATAACTTTCCCGATTTATTCCTTTACTATTTTCTGAATAATTGGTTCTCCTTCACTTGAATATAGTAGCAGCATGTAAATTCCAGCCAGTTGGTTCGATATATCTAAAGTCGCCTCTTTTCCAGAATGTACCAAAACACCATTCATGGAGTACAATTCAACGTATTTCAATGAATTCCCTTGAATGGTTAGCAATCCTGTGGTAGGATTTGGGTAAACAATAAAACCACTTTCAGCATTTTCAGAAACACCTGTAGTTTTAGGCACCCAATCAATAGCTATGGATGAAAAGCTTGGTTTATTTGCGGGAGTAAGCGTTATAGGTTGTAAACCTTTAGTAAAAGTGAAGGAACTAAAATTTCCTGTAGCATTCTTATCAGTAAGTTCCATCCAAAGTACATAATTGCCATCGGCAACAATCGTTCCCGAAACATTGGTGCCGTTCCATGTACACGATTTTTTACCATGATTGGATTGAGTAGCACCAGTAATAGCATCTACTTTATTGAATGCGCTCCCGGTATTGGTGGTACTCAATTCCCAAGTATTTAAGTGGGTTTTCCTTTTTTCGCCATAAGCCAGCAAGGTTTTTACAAAATTGCCCGACTCTGTTTCAATCCAAATAGCCACTATATGCTTGGGCGCATAATTTCCCCCGGTGGAACTGGTAGTTGTTGAAACTGTCAAGGTTCCATCGGTGGATTGTGCGTGAATTGTAATTATGGTTGTAATTAACAAAATAGTTATCAAAAGTAAGTTTTTCATTATATAAGTTTATAAGTGAATAATTGCTAAAGATATTCTTATTTTCTATCCGTCCAATTTTGATTGGGTTTTACAAATTTTAGATTCTAAAAATTTATGCGATATAAAAACATGGGGAAGAACCCTTGTTGATATACATAATCAATATCATTGGTATCGGGATTGTAGGTTTTGGAATACACGTTTTGGTGATTGGTTAGGTTGGTAAAATCAACGGCCCATTCCTGAAAAAAACGTGGATTATTGTTTTTCAATGATATTCTGAAATCGAGCCGGAAGTAATTCTTTTCTCTTTCCGAAAAAGCCAAATTATCATCGTAAACCTCTTCCCCTTTTGCCTTGGAGGCTTCCTCATCTAAATAATAATTCCGTTTACTTCCACTAAAAGTGATTTTTGCGTTGGCATCAATGGAAAATTTATCGTTAATTTTATATTCATACCCTCCCAATACATTTGTAACATAGTTAGCCGCAAAAGCAGTATGTCTTTCAATATGTTCGCTGCCAGTGTACCAGGAATCGAATAACGAACCTGTGAATAAGAAATACCAATTGTGACTCAGATATTTTTCCAGAGTAATTTCGGTTCCATAATTCTTTCCTGTTCCCAAATTTACCAAACTATCCACCCGGCTCAAGTGAAATGAAGCTCCTTCGTTCAACATTGAAAAATTGGAGGGCCTTTCCGTAACCGGAACATTAAATAACTGTTGATAATATCCTTCAACTTTTAGAAGCAGGTTTTCGCCAAACAGATGATCATATCCAAAAACCAGGTGCTGTGCTTTTGTAAATTCGAGCTGTGTATTGGTTTGCCATGTTTGCCTGGTTGCGGTATCGGTTGTTATTACAAAATAGTAAAACATAGGTTGCATTTTACTGTGTAAACCATAACCAATGCTTAATTTGTGGGAAGGTGCAGGTTCATAAACAATTCCGGCACGGGGCTCAAACGAATAACTTTTATTGTATGTAAATTCCTGGAAATAAACACCCGTATTTAAAGTAATTTGATTCGTAAACTTATGCTGCCATTGCAAATAGCTCTGAAAAACGCCTATTCCGTCTTTTGATATTTGGGTTAAGTGCTGATAAAATTCACTATTGGGAAGTTTGTGCAAAAAACTGTCCTGGTAACTGATATTGTGGCTTTCATAAGCAATACCTGCCGTAATAAAATCTGTACTCGAAAGCTTGCTGGAATAACGGGTTGATGCAGTAGTTATATTTTCAGTATTTTCTTCACCATAAAACAATTGTGTGTGTTTCTCAAAGGCAGTATCAATTCCCTGAGGAGGAAGAATTGGGGTAAACCAAGCCGAGTCGATTTTGGTTTGCACCTTAGTGCCAGAAAAGGATAAAGTACTATACAAATAACTCATTTTGGTTAAAAACAATTGATGCGATACCCCATGAATCATTAAATCGGAACCATTATAAGTATCGGTGCTGTATAAGGTATTGTATTTGGCCGAATTCTGCATTTCGGAGGCAATCATCTGAATATAGCTCCTGCCACCAATGCCAAAAAACGAGAAATTACCAAATCTTTGATTGGGGATATCTACTTTATAGGTAACATCGTAATATTCGGGAATGGCGCCTTCGGCAACATCGAAACCCAATAAATCCATTACTTCCAAAACAGAATATCTACCCGATACCATATAAGAACCTTGCTGCTTTTTCGATAATGGGCCTTCGGCCATCAATTCAAAACCATTAAAACCTACTTGGCCTGTAAACTCATGTTTTTGGTTGTTTCCGCTGCGCATCTGCAAATCAAAAACACCCGATAGTGCGTTGCCAAATTCGGCAGGAAATGCCCCGGTAAAAAAGTCGGAATTGGTTAAGGTATTGTTATTCAAAATACTTACAGGCCCTCCGGAGGCTCCACTGGCTCCCCAATGGTTGGGGTTGGGAATATTAATTCCCTCAAGCCGCCATTGCAACCCGGTGGGTGAATTTCCTCGGATAACAATATCGTTCCGGTCGTCGCCAGCACGCGAAACCCCGGCATAATTGGCTGCCATACGCGCCGGATCGCCCAAACTTCCTGCATAACGCTCTGTTTCGGCTACCGAAAACGAGCGAGCACTAACCGAAGCCATTTTATTAAGGGTTTCGCCTTTTCGATACCCCTTCACTACAATTTCATCGGTGGTAATTACTTGCTCTTCCAGTTCAACTAAAATAACTTTTTGTTTACCCGAGGTAATATCCAAATCGCGGATTACTGCTGTTTTATATCCTAAATAGCTTATTACCAAGGTTTGTTTGCCAACAGGGATTTGATGGAGCTCAAATTCACCTATTTCGTTGGTTGCGCCTCCAATCATGGGATTTGAATTATTAAGAACCACATTTACTCCCACTAAAGGGTATTTACTTTCCTTGTCAATCACTTTTCCACGCACGGTTTGAACCAATTGTGCATTAGAAAATACAGCCCAAAGAAAAAGTACGCCTGTTAAAATTGTCCTTTTCATTTACATTCATAATTCTGGTTAAAACTTGAAAAACAGACAAATTTATAAGAATTATGGTTGCTAGTAGTAAAAATAAAAAGCCAGAAAGAAAAATATCCTTCTGGCTCTGTATTGTAGTAGGTTCTTCTTATTTTTTTGCTGGCTCAGTGGCAGGAGTTGTTGCTTTGCCATCGGTTGATTTTGCACAACAACCTGGTTTAGCTTCAGCGCTTTTGCCATCACATTTCTTAGAACAATCGGCCGATTTTGTTTTGCAATCAGCCTTTTTTGTTGAATTACAGGCAGCTTTGCCGTCAGCTGATTTGGCTTTGCAATCAGCACAAGTGCAACCTGCCGCACAAGGTTTATTATCATTATCAACAATAGTAATCTGTAATCCATTATCAGCAATTACGTTAGCTGCTGAAGCTGAAATACCCATTCCGGCTATAAAAACAAAACTCAATACAAATGCTATTCTTTTCATGATTTTAATTTATTAGTTAAACATGCTTCAAAAATAAATCAATTTAATTTTACATTAAGTTATTAACTTGTTATTGCCTTGTTAATTAGTTGTTAAACTGCTTTTCAACGATTTTTTTTGCCTTATTTTGCATTCATAAACAAGGTATATGAAAAACCGCACACGGAATTTAATCATACTGGTCATTATATTTCTGATAAGCTTAATAATTATCCAATTTGTTTGGATTTTTAAGGCTGCTGCCAATCAGGAAAAGCAATTCGAATTTACAGTGGTGGCGGCAATGAATAAAGCAGTGGCTGAATTCAACAAACAAAATGCCGTGTGTTCAAAAGTAACCAGTAGTTTTAACCAAAAAGGTTTTACCTGTTGTGAAAAAAAACACTTGAGCCTTGACCATTGGAATTTTCTTGACTCTATTATTAAATCGGAATTGGCTTACAGCAAAATATGTTTGGCTTATGAATTCCAATTGAGTACGGTACCGCATCCCCATAAAATGGACAAAAAAGAAGAGTCGCGACATAAGTGTTTTACTATTAAATCGAATTTAACTACCCCTGCCCAAGAAAGCATTTGGCTGCACATTGCATTCTCGGGAAGGAATAAATTTGTTTTTGCTCAAATTGGATGGCTTTTCATTATCAGCATCTTGTTAATTGTAATGACCATTATAGCCTTTATACTTATTTTTCGATATTATTTACAAGAAAAAATGCTGGCCAACGACACCCGTAATTTTATAAATAATCTTACCCATGAATTCAAAACACCCCTGGCATCGATACGGTTAGCTAACACCAGGATTACCAAAGAACCCGATTGTGCGGCTAAACTGGAACCTTATACCCGCATTATTAAGCAAGAAAACGATAAGCTGGATTTGCATATAAATTACCTACTCGATATTTCGAGACTTCAAAAAGGAAAAATGCCCATGAACTTTGACCGGTTGGATTTACACAATCAAATTTTACAACAATCAAATTCTTTTAAACTCCTTATTGATGAGCTGAATGGAAAAATGACCATGGAACTTATGGCAGAAAAACATCAGGTTTTAGCCGATTGTTTTCATATTTCAAATATGCTCAATAATTTATTCGATAATGCTTGTAAATATTCTCCGCTGCCACCTGAAATAAATATTAAAACATATAACAAAAATGGTTGGATTGTAATTGCCATTTCCGACAAAGGGTTGGGTATTGAAAAAACAGACCAAAAAACTATTTTTCAGGAATTTTCAAGGGTTAATACGGGTAATATCCATAATATAAAAGGATTTGGACTTGGATTGTCGTATGTATGGCAAATTGTGGAATTACATAAAGGTAAATTGCACCTTGAAAGCAAATTAGGCGAAGGAAGCACCTTCTTTATTGAACTACCGTGTAATAATCAGTAACATGATAAAAAAAACACCCACCCGGATATTGTTGGTTGAAGATAACCTGAACCTTGGCTTTTTAACCGCCGAATTGTTGGAGACCGAAGGTTTTGAAGTTAAACTTTGCCGTGATGGTGAATCGGGAGTAAAAGCCTTTGAAGAACTCGGATTCGATTTTTGCATTCTTGATATTATGCTTCCCAAAATGGATGGCTTTCAAGTGGCAACTGAAATAAGAAAAAACAGTCCCAACATACCAATCATATTCCTTACCGCAAAAAATTTAAAAGACGATAAGTTCAAAGGATTTGATTTAGGTGCCGATGATTATATTACCAAACCATTCGACGAAGATGAACTACTTTGGCGCATCCACGCAATACTAAACAGAACTTCGGTTACAATTCCAACAACTCAAAACCAGATTATGATTGGGAAATTCTGTTTTGAACCACCAAACCAATTATTGGTAATTGATATAACAGAGCAGCGGCTTACCGAACGCGAAACCAAAGTTTTGGAAGTGTTGTGCCAGAATCAGGGAAACATTACCCGACGCGAAGATTTGTTGGAAAAAATATGGGGCGAAAACGACTATTTTGCCGGTCGTAGTTTGGATGTTTTCATAGCCAAACTCCGAAAATATCTGAAAGCAGATCCGGATGTTACCATAGAAAACGTGCCACGGGTAGGTTTTTTATTAACGGTGAATCATTAATAAACCACAACAACCCCTAATTCTTTTAACTTACCAATATCCTTAGGTAAAACTGGATTTCCTATAAGATTAACAAATTCCAAGGCTTTTAACCGAAATAGAGGAGTTATATCCTGCACTTTATTGTTTGATAAATCGAGTACCCGCAAATTATTTAGGTGATATATTGAATCAATATAATGTATCTGATTCGACCCCAAATATAATTCCTGAATATGGATGCAAGGTTCTAATCGTGTGATATCAAAGATGGAATTGTACGGTAAGTCAAGTACTTTAACGTAGGAGCAAAACTCAATTCCATCCAAATCTTCAATTTCATATTCGGCCATTTCAATCTCTTCCAAATCCTCGAGCAGGTGAACAGGGAAGTCAATATATGTCGGCCCATAAATCTTTCTTTTCAATGCCGATAAAAAACTACCATCGTAGGCCGATTCTTCGGAGTCAAAATATGGGTTTTCATCTGGGTTTTCTTCATCATACCATCGGTTTACATTACCATCTTCTTCTTGAACCATAAAATAATCATCGCTCACCGGATGGTAATTCCAGCCATACTCAGCTTCAAACTCATCGGGAGCCAGCAGTTCATTGTTTTGATAATCTCCTATGGCATCTATTGTTGATAAAACAGGTAAAATATAAGCAAAATTATTTAGGGCTTCCGGATGTTGGCAAGCGTGTATCAATCGATGGTATTCCGTTACCTTATCAGGATGAAAAAGCATGATTAAACGCGAAAACAGCCGGGAGCTTTTTTCCTCTTCCATCGGACAGTAATCATTCACTATCCGCACTATTTTTTGCAACGCCGGAAGATTCTTCTTTTTGTGTAAATGAATAATCTTTGCGGTAACATGGTTTAAATTTTCTACCGAATAAGCATTAATAAGCGTTAATGATAAATTGCTTTCGTTCATCAAAAATTCTATTGCGGTATAACCCTATAAAATTTGCCGTTTTCTGCTTGAGCAATTACAACCTCTGTAATTGATTTATTGGTTAAGTCAAATCCAATTTCCATGAGCCGTTCAAAACGGTCCTTACTAAGTTTTCCTGATTTGTAAACCCTGATTTGTTCGCTTCTCCACCCCGACAATGATACATATTTTTTGTTGGTAGGAGTATAAAAGTGACCATGTTCAGCATGGAATTCCACTAGCTGGTTAAGTTTTATTTCCCATAAATGATCAGACACATCCCATACAAAATGCACATGGTTGAGTTTACTAATTTTGTCATCCTCCAATTTACCATCCACACGTAACCGCCTTTGTTTGTGCACCCACGGGGCAAGTTCAGGGTATTTTTTAAAATCGATTGGAACCCGGGTATGCTTGTTTTTTTCATAAAATTTCAGCAGTAATTTGAATTTACCGTCCCAATCGCCTACCCTAGGTGTCCAATTAAAACCGGCCTTTTTCAATAAATTGCGATGTTCTTTGGGTAACTTATCCTTAATCACACGTTGGCGAACTACCCAATTACCTAAACCAACTCCTTTAAACTTGTCGCGGGCTGGTACATCTACATGGCCATATTTGGCTTTATATTCCAGCAAAACCATGAAAATCTTCAACCATTCTTTTTGGTAATTTTCCATCCGCTTGGCAAGTCCATTATCACCTTTGGGTTTTGCTTTTACGGGTTTTACCTTTGCCGATTTTGCTTTTATTGTTTTTGCTTTTGCAAGTGTTGCCTTTGCGAGGTTTTCTTTTACCGGTTTTGCTTTTACCGGTTTTGCACTTTCGGGATTTGCCGTTGCAGATTTTACCTTTGCAGGTTTTACCTTATCTTTAATTTTTATTTTCTACATTTTTGAATAGTATTATATCACAAAAGTAAACATTTTATTCTATTTTACAGGCTGTATTCAATTATTAACAAGGCCTTTATTTAAAAAAAACTTTAAACCTTCCATAACATTAACTAATTACAGTTGCCATTCATATTATACTACAATTTCAAATATTAAAATGATTTCTTTTTCCACCAAGTTATAAGGGTAACTCTATTAAATATTCAATATTCAATATTCAATATTAAATATTCAATATTCAATATTAAATATTTTCGGTCAATTTGTTTTAAATTGTCGTTATAAACCATATATTTGTTTCGATTTGATATGAAAAAACACATACATATACCAGCCCAATCTTCAGCCCTCTTTTTGAGAGGATGCGTTGCAAGTTTTAACGTGGTAACCGTAACAGCAACCATAACAGCCACGGCTATTACATCAACCCCTTGGTGGGGGTAGTTATAATAGCAAAATCCGACCGTTGTGATATGTATTTAAAATCATCCATTTTATTAATCCGTTTATTATGATCGTACTAAAATTCGGTGGAACCTCAATAGCCGATGCAAAAAGAATAAGACAAGTTTCGTCCATTATTGACCAATATAGCGATAAAAGGAAACTCACCATAGTGGTTTCAGCCCTATCAGGAATTACCAATATGTTGGAGGAAAGTGGGAAACAAGCTTTACAAAACGACAAAAAGTACCTAGAAACCATCAAAGAAGTAGAGGATCGGCATTTTGAAATCATCAACCAATTGGTGGATCCAAAAAACCGCAGCGAAATAGCCGCCCACATTCAGTTGTTGTGTAACGAGGCTGAAGAAATATGCCAAGGTATTTCCATTTTGAATGAATATAACGACCGTTCCAAGGCTAAACTGTTGAGCTTAGGTGAACGAATGTCGTCAGGGGTTATAAGCTCTGCACTCAACCATTTGGGCCACCGGAACCAGTTGCTCGATAGCCGTAACCTGATAACTACCGACAGCACCTACTTATCGGGAAAAGTAAATCACAAACTATCATTGGAGCAAACCCTTGCTGCATATAGCAATATTGAAGGAATGGTGGTTCTTTCCGGATTTATTTCCAAAAACGAAAAAGGGGAAGCCACAACTTTGGGACGGGGAGGTTCTGATTTCACTGCTGCTCTGTTGGGTAATTACCTGAATGCAGAACGAATCGATATTTGGACCGATGTGAATGGCATGTTAACTGCTTCGCCGCAATTTGTTTCATCGGCTTATACCATTCCGACTTTGAGTTACGAAGAAGCTATGGAGCTTTCGCATTTTGGGGCAAAGGTTATTTATCCGCCCACCATTCAACCGGCAATGGAAAAACAAATCCCCATACGGATAAAAAACACCTTTGAACCTGACCATGAAGGTACGTTAATAGGTCCCAATCCGATAACGAATGGCCACAATGTAAAAGGTTTTTCTTCCATCGATACCATTTCACTAGTAACCATTTCCGGTAGTGGTATGATTGGTGTACAGGGCATTGCCATGAGGGCTTTTAAAGCTTTGAGTCACGCCCATGTGAACGTTATGTTTATTACCCAATCATCGTCGGAACACACCATTTGCGTGGGGGTTAACAGCCAAGAAGCTCCCGAAGCCTGTCGTTCCATTGACGAAGAATTTGAAAACGAGCTAGCCCGCAAAAAAGTGAACCCAGTTTCATTCGAAGATAAGTTGACCATAGTTGCTATGGTTGGCGACAAAATGAAGGAAAGCGTAGGTGTTGCCGGTAGGGCATTCAAACTATTGGGCGACAATGGCATCAACATCCGCGCTATTGCCCAAGGCGGAACCGAAAGGAACATTTCCATGGTTATTGCCGAAAAAGATACCAAAAAGGCATTGAATGTATTGCACGACGGATTTTTTCTCTCAAAATACCGAAAAATTCATTTATTCAACATTGGTATTGGCACGGTGGGTGGAACCATGCTAGAGCAGTTGAAAGAACAGGCTGGTTTCTTGAAGGAAGAATACGCTATTGATATACGGTTAGCGGGTGTTGCCAACTCAAAAAAAATGCTTTTCAATTCCAAAGGCATTTCATTGGAAAGTTGGAAACAGGATTTGCTTTCGCATGGCAAGCCAATGGATTTAACTGTTTTTATTGCCAGCATGAAGGAACTCAACCTGCGAAACAGTATTTTTATTGATAACACCGCTTCCGATGTAGTTGCTAAAATATACCAGAACATTGCAGAACTAAACATTCCGGTGGTAGCATCGAATAAAATAATGGCATCATCGCCGTTAAGCCAAATGGGCGATTTTAAAAAGGAAATTAAAAAAAGGGGACTCAAATTCCTTCATGAAACCAATGTGGCTGCTGGTCTTCCAATTTTAAAAACCATTGAAGATTTAGTGGCATCGGGCGATAAAATATTAAAAATACAAGCGGTGCTTTCGGGCAGTTTGAACTATATTTTCAATAACATCAGTTCAACCGTTTCCTTTTCGGAAGCCGTAATTCAGGCCCGCCAAAAAGGACTTACCGAACCGGATCCATCCATCGACCTGAGTGGTTTGGATGTACGCCGTAAAATATTGATTTTGGCCCGTGCCAGCGCCTATCCATTGGAATTGGAGCAGGTTTCAAAGAAGGACATCATCCCTGAAAAGGAATTGCAATCAACCTCTTTTGACGAATTGCTTAAAAACCTGGAAAAGAACAATGCCCTTATCGAGAAAATAAGGATACAGGCTGCCGCTGAAAACAAAAAACTCCGTTATGTGGCCGAATTCAGCGATGGAGTGGCACAAACCGGTCTTCAGGCAGTAGATGCAAGCCATCCGGCCTATCATTTGGATGGTATGGACAACATTATTTTGCTGTACACCCGCAGGTACCACGAACAGCCTTTGGTAATTAAAGGTGCCGGCGCCGGTCCCGGTGTTACGGCATCGGGCGTTTTTGCCGATGTGATGCGCTTGGCCAATTTATAAATTTGAATTGTTAAAGAATGTCGATGAATCGTATAAAAGCTTTTGCCCCGGCTACAGTTGCTAATGTTTCCTGTGGATTCGATGTACTGGGTTTTGCTCTGGATAAGGTTGGCGATGTGTTGGAACTGGAACTGTTGCCAAACCAAACCATTATAATCGATCCCATAATTGGCCCCGGCAACTTATCAACCGAACCCGAAAAAAACATTTGCGGAGTGGTTGCCAAAGCCATGTTGGAAGCTATGGATAGCAAACAAGGATTGCGAATGAAATTAACCAAAGGGGTTTTACCAGGCAGTGGGCTAGGTTCCAGTGCTGCAAGTGCCGCTGTAACAGCCTTTGCCGTTAATGAGTTGTTCCATAAACCTTTTTCGGAAAAACAATTGGTGGAATTTGCTATGCTTGGCGAAAAACTGGCATCGGGCACAGCCCATGCCGACAACGTTGCCCCTGCCCTATTGGGCGGATTTACGGCCATCAGAAGCTACGACCCGTTGGATATTATTAAAATTCCGGTTCCCGATGAATTGTATTGCACGGTAATCCATCCAAAAATTGAAGTGCGCACCGAACTTTCCCGGAACATTCTAAAGAAACAGGTGGAACTGAAAATTGCCATTAAACAATGGGGCAATGTGGCCGGATTGGTAGCCGGTTTGTACAGCAACAATTATGAACTGATTGGCCGGTCGCTTACAGATTACATTATAGAACCGGTACGGTCGAGGTTGATTCCCGGATATTACGAGCTTACCCAATATGCACTACTGGCTGGAGCATTGGGCTGTGGCATTTCCGGTTCGGGGCCTTCGGTATTTTCGTTGAGCAAAGGACTAACCACCGCCCAAAAAGTAGCTGAGGCATTCAACGAAAAAGCCACGCTGCTTGGGTTGCCCTTCGATATTTATATTTCGAAGATTGCTGTTAGTGGTGCAAGGGTTGTAGAGATATAAGACGTGAGACGTGAGACGTGAGATAACTAGCTAATAAACCAATAAACTATGAACTATTTTAGTCTAAACGATAAATCCCATCAAGTAAGTTTTGCCGAAGCAATTGTAAACGGATTGGCTCCGGGTAACAGCTTATATTATCCATCGGAAATTCCGGTGTTTGAGCCCGGATTTTTTTCCAGCATGGATAAATTGACTTTGCCGGAAATAGCTTTTCACGTATTGAAGCCTTATGTGGCAAACGATTTATCGGATTCCGTGTTAAAAAAGATAACCAAACAGGTTTTTGATTTTGAGATTCCATTGGTTGAGGTGCAACCCAACATTTACTCATTGGAACTATTCCATGGCCCCACCTTGGCTTTTAAAGATGTGGGTGCCCGGTTTTTGGCGCAATGTATGGCGCAAATCAGTAAACACCGGAAGATTCGTGTTTTAGTGGCTACAGCGGGTGATACCGGAAGTGCCGTGGCCAATGGTTTTCTGGGAATTAAGGGAAACGAGGTGGTAGTGCTTTACCCAAAAGGAAAAGTAAGCGAACTGCAACAAAAACAATTTGCCACTTTGGGGCAAAACATCCACCCAATAGCCATCAATGGCACCTTCGACGATTGCCAGCGATTGGTGAAAACGGCCTTTTCCGATATCAGCATTAACAAACCCATGAATTTGACTTCGGCCAATTCCATTAACATTGCCCGATGGATTCCCCAATCGGTTTACTATTACTGGGCTGTGGCTCAGTTGGGAAAAACCGGTAAAAAAGTGGTGGTCTCGGTTCCCAGTGGTAACCTGGGGAATATTTCAGCGGGATTGTTGGCTCAAAAAACAGGGCTACCCATTCATAAATTTATTGTTGCCAGCAACCAAAATAACATTGTACTCAATTACCTTAAAACAGGCGAATACCTTCCCAAACCCAGCATCCAAACCATTGCCAATGCCATGGATGTGGGTGATCCGAACAATTTTCCGCGCGTTATGCAACTGCACAACAACCAATTGGCAGAAATGAATGCCAACCTTACCGGCTATTCCTACAGCAATGACCAAATCAAGAATCTCATAAAACAATGCAAATCGGCCAACCATTACCTGCTCGACCCACGCGGCGCCACCGGATATGGTTCGTTGCTTGATTACCATTTGTCGGCTGATGAATTAGGTATCTTCCTGGAAACCGCCCACCCGGCAAAATTCCGCGAGGAGGTGGAACCCATTATTGGCGAAAAACTCGTACTTCCTAAAAAACTGCAGGAATTCGACCAACGGACCATAAAAACCGATGAGCTAGATGCCGATTACGATTCGTTTAAAGTGTATTTATTGGGTATGGGGTAGCTTTAGAAGCAGTTTATCTAAGTGATCTATTTTCATCGTTCATCTTAATCGGGTCTTGTCGGCAATCAAAAACATCCGTTATCAAAATACCTTCTGCAACTTGCTTATATATAATCTTATAGTTACTTTCTACAAGATATCTATACCCTTCATTCAATTTTTCCAATGAAAGTTCTATTTGTCCCGAATTTGGGTTTTTAATTAAGTGCTTTGTGGCCATGAAAATATTTGATTTAATCCTTTTAGCGACCGATACACCTGATTTTTCCTTATAATAAACATAAATATCCTTTAAAGTTGCAGAAGCAAAATCCGACCAAATAATTTTCATTTCTACCAATTTTGGGATTCTTTTTCTAACTCTTCTTGTGTTTTGATATTGCCATTTCGATAATCCTGATTGGATTGATTGGCTCTTTCAACCATCTGTTTTTGAGTAAACGGCTTAATACTTCTTTCTGCTTCAACTACTTTCATACTATGAAAAACTGTTGATTCAATTTTTTGAAATATTTTTTCGTCTTTAAGACCAATTAAATATTCTATCACGTTTAATTTTCGGGTCTGTAAGTCCATTGCAATTATTTTAAACAAAGATACCATACAAATTCAAAAAAATTAACCCGTTTTAAACAAATTTTTAAAAATACTGGATAATTAAATGTTGGGATTGCTTTACTCCCAGCGTTTTATAGAGTAAACATCAGCGTAGTACTTCCCAAAAAACTGCAGGAATTCATCCAACGTACCATAAAAACCCATGAGCTGGATGCTGATTACGATTCGTTTAAAGTGTATTTATTGGGGATGGGGAATGATTAAGATTTCTGGAACGTTAGGCAGTATGAAAAGTTGCTGTTTGCTGGCCATTTCCTGTCAAGTTACACAATCCAAATCCCGATACTCAGTATCGGGAGGAGCGGGCGACTTCCGAGAATTCGGTATTGAATAACCTACTGTCCCGGCAATTTTTTATACCGTTTGTTGAGTATATGTGCCTTTTTTTAATGTCGTTTTACTTTTTCATTTCTCTTTGTCAGCTTTAATGAAGTCACTAATCATTTTCTTCTCTTTCTCAGTTAGTGGTCTTGGGTCAACAAAGAAATCAACTTCTAAAGGTTCTCTAATTAATCCCATAATACTTAATTTTTAAAATATTTATTAATCAACTTTAACGCAGCTTCTGTATTAATTACCATCAAATGTCCACTGACATTTTCTGCTCCTAGTGTCTTTTCATAATGCTCAATCAATCGAGTTTTTGAGGTAAATGAAACATATCCATCAAATCCACGATGAAATGAAATTCTACAAACAAAAGCAACAAGGTTTCCTGGAACTCCTAAATACACTTTATTTCGTCCAAGATTGAATGGAGCACTTTCGATTAAGTGCATATAAACGTGGTCTTCTCGCTCTGTAATACTTACCAATCCTTGGATTATGTCAAGGTTTCCAGCTATTGTCAACTTGTAAACGTCTCTGTCCGGTTGTTTGTACTCATTTTTCCAGTTAAATAACCATCCGTTTTTCTTAGTGATTAATTTTAAGTCACCATTATCAATCAATGAAACATCTGTCTGAAAGCTATCTCCAGTTATGACGTTCTCAATTGAATTAGTCAATTTATCAATCTCTATATCAATATGTTTTGGATTCTGTTTCATGTTGCAAATATACCAAAAATCAACGACAAACCATCAAGTCGGCAGGGTTTTAAGGCATTTCACCCAACTACTGTAGATCCCCAGTTCTACTGGCCTTATTTCGCTTTTACCCTCTAGTTTTTAAATTCAAGTAAGCTTACAAAAACGATTAACCGATTAGACACAACCCATGAGCTGGATGCCGATTACGATTCGTTTAAAGGGTATTTGTTGGGGATGGAGTGAGCTAAGGAATTGAATCCATTTAATCCGTTGGATTTTCCTGAAACTTCTGATGATAGTCACGGTGTGACTCTTTAATTAAAATTACAGAATCAGCTATAATAAACGGCTTTTAACCAATAAGTCACACCGTGACTTGCAAATTTCGATTAAAAGGTATTTATTTGGGATGGGGTAAGCATAAGAATCGGAGAATTTCTAAGCCTAAAGTATGAAAGAAAGCAACTGCTTTTTATAATTTATTAAATTCTTTTTTCAAATAAATCTGGTATAATTCTTTCGTAGTAATGGTATTCTTATAGCCTTGTTTTTGCAGTCCATTAATTAATTCAAGGTCTCCTGTCCATAAGTTTGCTTGCAAATGGTCAGCTAAAGCAACAAAAACGGTATCATCAATATCAATTTCTTGTAGTATCTTTTCCGCTTCAATTAAGTAGGACTTAGGAATTAATTCATCTCTAATAAATTTTATTTTTGAAATTGCCAGTTCTCTTACTTCCTCATATTCAACTTCACTAAACCCAGTAGTCTTAATTATTTTCTCTTTATGCTTTTGAAGTTCAAATTTTAACTGATCAACAGAATAAAAATCGAAATAATCCTTTGATTTTATTAATAATTCACCAATCCTGCTTTCCTTGTTTAGTATTCCACTAAATACAATATTAGAATCAACAATTATTTTCATTCTCCAAGAAGTCTAACTCGATTAGATTCCCAGCGATCTTTTTTTATTTCTTTTAGTAAAGAATCAACTTGTTCTTTTGTTGCTTTTGATTTGGAGGTAATTTCTTTAAATCGGATAAAATCAACCATTTCTTCCAAATCTGAGGTGTCCACTGAACTGGGAATACGGATAATCACCTCATTTTTTGTTCTTTCAACTATCATAATATTTCGTTTTTTCAAAGATACAAATAAATTAAGCGACAAGTTCCATGGAAATTCCAGATTATTCACTTATGCTTTAAGATAGACCTTTCATTTTTAATTAATGCCTGCATTGAAACCGCCCACCCGGCAAAATTCCGTGAGGAGGTGGAACCCATTATTGGCGAAAAAGTGGTACTACCCAAAAAACTGCAGGAATTCGACCAACGTACCATAAAAACCGATGAACTAGCTGCCAATTACGATTCATTTAAAGGGTATTTGTTGGGGATGAGGTAAGTTCTGGAATGGGGAATGAGTGAATTGAAATGGTATCAAGATAATATCATCTATCTTCATTTTATCTTTGGTTTCGGAGTTACATAATCCTGATAAATATCTTCTTTTGAATCTATCCAGAAGTCCAATCCACTTGTTTGTGAAGAAAAGTCTCGCAAATCATGATCCTGCTGCTGCAATTCTTCGATAAAAGTCACAACAACTTTTTATCTCTTTTTCTCTGTTATCTTATCAGTAATCTTTAAAGACTTACCATCGTATATTCCATGTACTGCAAGCATATTCTTTTTTTTACAAAAATACATCAATTTTGAAAACTTTCATTAAAGGGAGTTTCGTGATGAACAACGTTGACGGTATTAGGTCGTGGCAGATTTAAAACACCAAAACTTTAAACCGACACCAAATTTAACCTAAATTTCTAAATTGAAAATTACACTAACGGTAATTTCTGTTTAATCTTCGTTCTTGTGAATTTTTACAAAGTTTGGCTGCTCTTTTTAATTTAAGAGGAGGCTTTGTTGGTGGTTTTTA
>JBAYKX010000041.1:0-45911 GCA_041664345.1 Salinivirgaceae bacterium | reverse complement strand
TTGTTTATCAGTAAGTCAAAGATACATTTTGAAAGCAAATCACAACCGCGGGCGTACTGTTGAGCAAATATACAAGTTGTTTATCAGTAAGTCAAAGATACATTTTGAAAGCAAATCACAACTACAATGCTTTACTTGAAATATTTGAAAAGTTGTTTATCAGTAAGTCAAAGATACATTTTGAAAGCAAATCACAACGGATAACGTCCGCAGGTATATTTCAGTTGCGTTGTTTATCAGTAAGTCAAAGATACATTTTGAAAGCAAATCACAACTGAAAACAATGATATATAAAAAAGGCAGTAGTTGTTTATCAGTAAGTCAAAGATACATTTTGAAAGCAAATCACAACAGGTTGCTGGTGCGTTCCATGGTTTCAAATGTTGTTTATCAGTAAGTCAAAGATACATTTTATTCGCTATCGCTTCCCGATCCCGAGTGCTCGGGAGGGACAAGCTATGAGAACGCTGACGCTAAGTTGAAAGCAAATCACAACAGCCCTGCTTTAACAGAAACATCCAACTTTAAAATACTCTAAATACTTTAAGTACTCCTAACTTCTTCGGGTTTATCAGTAAGTCAAAGATACATGAGTTGCAATACTACAATCGAATACCAATAACCAGCACATCATCTATTTGTTCGTTGCCCGATTTCCATGCTTCAAAATTATTCATAAGGAATTCCTTTTGCTGGGCCATGGGGTTTGAATGGTGTTCCGTTAACATCGCCATGAATGCCTTCGACATAATTTTATTCCCCTCGGGGCCACCCGTTTGATCCATGTAACCATCGGTAAATAGGTATAAGGAGTCGGAGGGCTGGTAAGCAAATTTTACCGATGTAAACGCATCTTCTTTAATATAGGTTCCAACTGGCATTTTGTTGGCTTTAAAAATCTTCAATTCATTTTGGTGATAAAAATAAACATCCTGGTGGGCGCCGGAATACTCAATTTCGTGGGTTGTATCGTCAATTACACAGATGGATAATTCCATTCCGTCTTTCGAACCCATAACGCCCGGCTCTTGTTGAAGCGAATGAATAACCATTTCGCGGAGCTTATTGAGTATCAGGTGAGGTTGGGTAATACCCATAACGCCAGTAATCTCGTTTAAAAAAGTGATGCCCAGTAAGCTAATAAACGCTCCCGGAACGCCATGTCCGGTACAATCCACAGCGGCTACTATCCGTTTATTGCCCATGCGATAATACCATACAAAATCGCCGCTAACCATATCGCGCGGGAGAAAGAGCACGAAACTTTCTGGAAAAAGGTGATAAAACCCTTCAAACGAGGGCATTACTGCTTTTTGGATGGAAGCCGCATAATTAATACTTGAAACAATGGATTTGCTTTGCCGTGTAATATGGTCGCGCTGAACTTCAATCTCGTCGCGCTGGGCCATAATTTCTTCGTTTTGGAGCAAAATCTGGCTGTTCATTAAACTCAATTCTTCATTCTTTTTTTGCTTGAGCCAGACCCGGCTATAAACCACCAATACCAATACAACCAACATCAACACAATACTGCTTAAAAAGAATTTCATGATTTTTTGCTGGTTGATTTTCTGCAATTGTAGCTCACTTTCTTTTTGTAGTAAAACTATTTCTTTTTCTTTCTTCTCCGATTCAAACTGGGTAAGCAACGAATCAATTTTACTCTCGCGTGATTTTTTCGACAGGGAATCAGTTATTTGGTGAAATTGTTCCATATAATCCAACGCATTGCTGTAATTGCCTATTTTCTTGTATAGTAAATAAAGGCTTTCCATAATCTTTCTTTTTGTTTCCGGATTAGGATCATCCACCAAGTAGCTTAATGCTTTTCTATAATGGACAATGGCCAAATCGTGTTTGTTTTCGTCGGAATACAGGTCGGCCAGGTCGGCATTTGTTTTTGCCAAAGCATGATATTGATTTACTTTTAGAAATTTCTCGGCGGCCAAACTGTAGTTAATCATTGCTTTGTTATTACTTTTCAGAAATCGATAACAAGTTGCCATATTGCTTAAACACATTCCTTCGTAATAAGGGTTATTGGTTTGGTTAAAATAGGCAGCAGCATCTTTATTATAGTCAATGGCAGTTTGATATTTGCCTTCTTCACGCAGTATTATGGCTAAGTTCCATTTTGAGGTAGCAACCTCTTCCTTACTCCCAATTTCGGTATTTAATTCAAGTGCTTTCAAATAGTATTCTTTTGCCATTTTTAGGTTTCCAATATTTAAGTTCAGGTTCCCGAGCACACCATATACTTTAGCAGTTCCTTTTTTATTATTCAGCCGTTCGAACAAATCGCCGGTTTTTTTAAAATAGATAATGGCGCTATCGTATTTCAACAATTGCATGTAAGCATTACCTAAATTGCCGCTCAACCGGGCAAGGGTCAGGCTATCTTTTGTTTGTGGCCAAAGTGCCATTGCCATTTGGTAATTCAAAATAGCAGAATCGGTCTGTTCATAGTTAAATTGTAAAACCCCAATACTCAATAATGTATTGATTTCGTCTTTAATCCAATTATTTTTTCTGGCTAATTGTAAGGCCTGTTCTATTCTTTGGCGGGCTTTAATGGGTTCGCTATAAAAATAAGCATCGTACAATTTCAAAAGGGTTTTATACCCTGCGGAATCGGGCGCTGAAACTAGTACTTGCTCAAGGCTGTCGGTATTAACGGTGTTATTGCCAAACCCAATGGTGCAAAATAAGGATAATAGGCTGAAAACCATTCCTGTTATTAAGTGTTTCATGGCAAGTAGTTTAGAATTACACCATTATATATTTTTTAAAAATAGATAAATAGATTTGCATTGCAACAAATTGAACTTAATAATATTATACCTAAGTTGAGCGATTTGACCCCGAGTCCTCGGGGAAAAAGCGCTTTACTTAGGTATAACCCCGACCTAGAAATTGTTGCAATTTACAAAACAGGTGAAAAGTATAAAAGTGAATTGCTTACAATTTCTTAGTCGATTGAGCAGATTTGCGATAGCAAATCGCTCAATTTGGGTTATAATAAAAAGGCAAAACTTGAAGCCTCAGTTTCAAATTGTAATTTTTTTGTGGGCAATCTAAATAGTTCATTAAATTTGCAGCCACTTAATCATCAATTCAATAAAAATGAATCGTCTGCAAACAATTATAGAAGAAGCCTGGGAAAACAGGGAATTACTGAAAACCGAACCGGTAAAAAAAGTCATAAACGAAGTAATAGAACTCTTAGATAAAGGGAAATTGAGAGCTGCTGAGCCTACAGCCGATGGTTGGCAGGTAAATGTGTGGGTTAAAAAAGCGGTTATCCTGTTTTTTCCTATCAGCAAAATGGAGACTATTGAAGTGGGTCCGTTTGAGTTTCACGATAAAATGGCACTCAAGAAAAATTATGCCGCTCAGGAAGTCCGGGTGGTTCCTCATGGGTTGGCACGAAAAGGCTCCTATCTGGCACCGGGAGTTATTTTAATGCCATCGTATGTAAATATTGGAGCTTATGTTGACAGTGGAACTATGGTAGATACCTGGGCCACAGTTGGCTCTTGTGCACAAATTGGTAAGAATGTTCACCTTAGCGGTGGTGTTGGGATTGGAGGCGTTTTGGAACCTGTGCAAGCAGCACCTGTTATTATTGAGGACAATTGCTTTATTGGTTCACGCTGCATTGTGGTTGAAGGCGCTCACATTGGAAAAGAAGCGGTGTTGGGTGCTAACGTAGTAATTACCAATTCCACTAAGATTATTGATGTTACCGGAACTGTTCCCAAAGAATACAAAGGATATGTGCCTCCCCGTTCGGTTGTAATTCCCGGTTCATATACCAAAACCTATCCAGCTGGTAGCTATCAGGTACCTTGTGCCCTGATTATTGGTACCCGTAAAGAAACTACCGATAAAAAAACATCGTTGAACGATGCGCTCCGGGAATATGATGTAGCTGGTTAATTGATAATTATCAATGTACAATGAGTAATTAACAATTTGCAATGAGGAATAAAATTAAAAATTAACCATGCGGGAAGATATAAAAGCTGCACTAGAAGTATTACGCAACGGTGGTGTTATTCTCTATCCTACCGATACCGTTTGGGGCTTGGGATGTGATGCTACGAATGCGGAAGCCGTTCAACGAATTTACGATATAAAAAAACGGGACGACAACAAATCCATGATTTTATTGGTTGACCATCCGGGTCGCATTTCAGGTTATATTGATGAAATTCCGGAAATTGCTTATGAGGTTATTGATTTGGCTGAATCGCCATTGACTGTTATACTGGAAGGTGCTCGAAACCTGGCTTCCAATGTTATTAATCGCGACGACCAGAGTGTTGGATTCAGGGTTGTAAAAGAATCTTTTTGCTATAATCTGATTCAGCAATTCAAAAAACCCATTGTATCCACTTCAGCTAATTATAGCGGAGAACCAACCCCTGCCCTATTCGTAGAAATTGACCCTGATTTGATGCTTGCTGCAAACTACGTGGTAAAATATCGCCAGGATGATACCCTGAGAGCAAAACCTTCAGGAATTATAAAAATTGGCAAGAACGGAAGCGTGAAGGTGATAAGGGAATAATTAATTGGCATCAAATGCTTTTGCAAATTCATTGCTTTAGCCTTATCTTTATAATCGAACAATGAACTTGAGTTATGAAAATAAGTGCCACACTCCTTTTCTCTCTGCTATTTTTGGCTGCAAATGCTCAAAACATAGCAGCGTTTTCCGATTATCAGAATCGGTTTTTTGTTTTCGATAACGGTCAATCCCGACAGTTGGAATACCAACCTGTACTTTCGTATCAAACTGGAGATAAATGCATTGGATACATTACCAACAGCAACAATTTAAAGATTTATTATAACCATATTGATTACGATTTGGGTTCCATGGTTGATTCCTATATTGTAACCGACAATTTGGTTACTTACCAAATGAATTCCCAATTGTTTGTTTTTGAAGATGGTAACAAAAAAATGTTGTCGCAATATGTAGGCAATTATTTTGTGGGTGATAGCATGGTTGCCTTTTTTGATACCCGGGAAAGGTATTTCCAGGTTTATTACCAGGGACAGATTTTAACCCTTGAAGATGAGATATTATATAACGATGCACGGCTTTTTAAAGTGGGTAATAATATGATGGGTTATATCGATGCGTATCAAAATGTTAAAGTTCTTCATCAAGGAAAGGTTACCGAACTTTTTAAAACCAATTCAATTATCAATGCTTATGTTGGTAGGAATATAATGGCTTATATCGATCCGGTTACCGATTTGTTAAGTGTTTTTTACGAAAATGAGGTCAAGGTATTGGAAACTTTCCGCCCTTTATCGTACCAAGTTGGTTACGAAAAAGTTGCATATATAACCAGCACCGGAGATTTCAAATTGTTCAACCACGGCGAAATAGAAACCATCAGCAATTATGCACCGGATACCTTCCTGTTAAAAGACGATATTTTGGTTTACCAAATGCAAGGGCAACTGTATTCCTATTTAAATGGAGAAAACTATTTGATTGAAAACTACATCCCTTCATCATATGAGGTTAATGGCGATATGGTAGCATACCTCGATCCGAATGGGTTTCTAAAACTTTTTAAAGCCGGTGAACGGTTTGACCTATCCTTTGAGAAAATCAACGGTTTTAAAGTGTTGCGGGGAATCGTAATCTTTAATGAAGGAATGAATACCACCAAGGTTTTTTACAACGGACAGACATACAGCCAATAGAAAAATTAAGCTACTTTTAGTCTTTTCAAATTCGACTTACTGAGTTTATCCTGTGCATATTCCAATGTGACGTTAAACTCTTTTGTATCTTCCGATGGCATTTCAAACATGGCATCGTTAATGATTACCTCACAAATGGAACGCAATCCGCGGGCTCCCAATTTGAATTCCACCGCTTTATCCACAATAAACTCAAAACAGGCTTCATCAAAGGAGAGTTTAATGTGATCTAATTTGAACAATTTTATATATTGTTTTATTATGGCATTCTTAGGCTCTGTTAAAATCTTACGCAATGTCTCCCTGTCCAATGGATTCAAATAAGTAAGAACCGGTAACCGGCCAATGATTTCAGGAATCAGCCCAAAGCTTTTCAAATCCTGTGGGGCAATGTATTGTAGAATGTTGTTTTTATCAATCCTGTCGCGGGTATCGCCACCATAACCAATTATTTGGGTGTTCAACCGCTGCGATATTTTTTTGTCGATTCCATCGAAGGCACCGCCGCAGATGAATAGGATGTTTTTGGTGTCAACAGCAATCATTTTTTGTTCCGGGTGCTTGCGTCCCCCTTGAGGTGGAACATTCACAATGGAACCTTCCAACAATTTAAGCAAACCCTGTTGAACCCCTTCACCGGAAACATCGCGGGTAATGGAAGGGTTATCGCCTTTGCGTGCAATTTTGTCAATTTCATCAATAAAAACAATTCCCCGTTGAGCAGCACTCACGTCGTAATCGGCAGCTTGCAGCAATCGGGTAAGGATGCTTTCAATATCTTCGCCCACGTATCCAGCCTCAGTTAAAACCGTGGCATCCACAATGCTAAAAGGCACATGCAGCATTTTGGCAATGGTGCGAGCCAACAATGTTTTTCCGGTACCGGTTTCACCGACCAATATTATGTTCGATTTTTCAATCTCCACGTCATCTTTGGTATTTTTTCCTTGTCCCAACCGTTTGTAATGGTTATAAACAGCCACCGATAAATAGCGTTTGGCATCGTCCTGACCCACTACGTATTGATCTAAAAATGCCTTTATTTCTTTTGGCTTCAACAATTTCAATTTCGTTAGGTCGAAATCGCTGGTTCCTTTTAATTCCTCGTCAATTATCTCATGAGCCTGCGTAATGCAGCTGTCACAAATATGACCTGAAATTCCAGCAATAAGAAGGTTTACTTCTTTTTTCTCTCTACCACAAAACGAACATTTCTCCATGATCTTGCTTTTATTTCCAGATGTTTTATCCATTGAAAAGGTTGGTTGTTAAATTAAAATAGATTCCTGTACAAATATCAGGAATCTATTCAATATTCTACGAATTTCTATTAATTATACTTTTTTCTTTACCAAAATTTCATCAATCATACCGTAATCCTTGGCTTCAATAGCGGTCATCCAGTAGTCGCGATCCGAATCTTTTTGGATGCGCTCGAACGGATTTCCGGAATGTTTGGCAATGATTTCATACAACTCATCGCGAAGTTTTTTGATTTCGCGGGCGGTAATTTCAATATCCGAAACCTGTCCCTGTGCACCGCCCATAGGTTGGTGAATCATAATACGTGAATGAGGCAATGCAGAGCGTTTTCCTTTAGTGCCTGCTGTCATTAATACAGCTCCCATTGACGCTGCCATTCCGGTACAAATAGTGTTGATAGCGGGGTTAATATACTGCATGGTATCGTATATTCCTAACCCGGCATAAACCGAACCTCCGGGAGTGTTGAAATAAATGGAAATGTCTTTGTCAGCATCGGTTGATTCAAGAAATAAAAGCTGCGCCTGAATTATGTTTGCTACATCGTCATCAATGGGCACTCCCAAAAAGATAATGCGATCCATCATTAACCGCGAAAAAACGTCCATGGATGCCACGTTTAACTGACGCTCCTCAATAATGTTCGGTGTAATATAGTTGTCGTGAACCTTTGAATACCGGTGGTAAACCATGCTACTTATACCAACGTGTTTGGTAGCAAATTTCCTGAATTCATCTTTTGAAATCATTTCCATAGTTTTAAGTTGTTAATTTCGTCATTCAATTTAACCAATTTTGGCAGTATTAAAACAAAAATGGAACGCTTTTTTCTTATTTAAACAGTTGTTCGAATTCCTTAATGGTGACCTCTTTCGATTCTAATTTGACGGTTTCCTTTATGTAAACCAAAATTTTCTTTTCGTAAGCCCTATCCATCATCTTGGTGCTTTCGTCTTTATTGGTCAACATTTGCTTGGCGTAAGCCTCCAACTGTTCATCGGGCAAGTGCATCAATCCATATTGACGGAATTGCATCAAAACGGACTGTTTTGCAAAATCGAGTAACTCCGCTTCATTTATTTTTAATTCCTGCTCATCAATGAGTTTGTTTTTTATCAATTGCCATGCCAAATCAGTTTTCATGAGCGGATAGTCGGTTTCAACCTTTTCTGGGGTCAATTCCTTGTTTACTGCAACCAGCCAACGTTTCAGAAACTCATCGGGTAAGGTAAGGTCGGCTTTTGCCACCAACTTTTCTTTGGTGTCGAGTAAAAACTTATAATCGGTTGACGATGCAAAACTTTCCCTTATTTCCTCAACAATTTTTTGTTTGTATTCTTTTTCTGAGGTAACAGTTCCTTCGCCATAAACGGTATCGAATAATTCCTGGTTCACTTCGGCTGCTACATGACGGGTAATTCCTTGCACCGTAAAACGGAAAGTACCGCCAACTATTTCTGCCACTTCTTTGCTAATGCGCAACATGGATGACAAATCGGCACTGTGTGAAAAGGCTTTGTTGATTTCAAAATCAATGATATCACCTTTTTTAGCGCCAATAACCAACGCACGGATGTTGCTTTCTTCTATTTTATCAACTGCAAATAGGCTATCTTCGGTAACAATTCCGCCTTCCAGCAAGTTGCCATCTTGATCCAATTGCTCGAATTTACCTTTTACTAGGTCTTTTTCAGCTACAACCTCAGCCTCATCGGTTTTACCATTGCGCGATGCATGGCTTTCGATGGATTCCTGTATCATGGCATCATCAACCTTTATATCGTAATAGGTGATTTTATCTTTTTTGCTCAGTTTCAAATCAATTTCAGGTGAAATGGCAATATCAAAAGCAAACATAAAATCTTCGCTGTTCTCAAAATCCAGTT
Organism: Salinivirgaceae bacterium; assembly: GCA_041664345.1. Lineage (GTDB taxonomy): Bacteria > Bacteroidota > Bacteroidia > Bacteroidales > SZUA-534 > GWE2-40-63. Next base: position 37,032 of record JBAYKX010000041.1, on the reverse strand, counting down.
CCGACTTTACTTTGATGCTTGGAAGGGGTTCACCCAGAATATCTAGTTTTTCATCAACTAAATAATTGGTAAGGCTATCGGCCACCAGTTTGTTCACTTCGTCGAGCAAAATGGATTTTCCATACAATTTTTTAACCATTCCGGCAGGAGCCATTCCCGGACGGAACCCTTTTATATTGGCTTTTTTACGGTAATCTCTTAACACTTTTTCTACGGCTTCTGCGTAGTCTTGTTTTTCTATCTTTAACTTAAGGATAGCATTCAAATTGTCAATGTTTTCTCTTGTAATGTTCATATTGACCTGACTTTAAATTAACTTAAATTTAAAAAACCGCCAAACAGACTCTCCGAATGGCGGTTAACTTTTCATTTTTTTGTTTGTGGTGCGGATGAAGGGACTCGAACCCCCACGCCTTTCGGCACTAGATCCTAAGTCTAGCTCGGCTACCAATTACGACACATCCGCTTAAAAATTGGTGGTGCAAATATACGGTTCTTTTTTTTTCCTGCAACACCGTGATTTACTTTTTTGAATAAAATATAATTGGCCATGGTTTTTATCTTGAAAAATAGAAATAGGCCAATACCCCAAAGCTACAGTAAGCCATTAAACATTACTGGAATGGCAACAGTAACTAATTTCTGATTTTGTGCCCTTTTAGTGCATAATAAAGAATGTAGATAAACCCTGGCACAGTGCTTATATAAGCTATTTGAGCCCCAACGCTTCCTTTTAGGAATCCATAGATTACCGGAATAACGGCTCCACCAACAATGGCAATTACCATTAACGAGGAACCGGCTTTGGTGAATCGGCCTAAATCAGTCATTGCCAGAGGCCATATTGCCGGCCACATTAATGAACAGCCCAATGCCATAAGCGCAATAAACCAGATGGATAAAGCTGCAGGCGCAGCAATTACAGCAATAGAGCCCACTACTCCCAAAAGGGAAACTATTACAAGAGCCTTAGCCTGACTTATGTATTTAGGAATAAATATAATTCCGGCAAGGTATCCAATAACCATCCCAACCGGGGCTATCCATGCATACAATTCGGCATTGGGCAGTTGCAGGCTTTTTGCATAGTCAACCAAAGTACCTAACGATATGGTTTCAACCCCTACGTAAATGAATAAGGCCAATACCCCCAACAGTAAATGAGGAAACTGCCAAACGGAAGTTTTACCGGCAGCGTAAGGACAATCTTGAACGCTTTCAGAATCTTCGCCTACTGCTTTCACTTCAGGCAATTTGGTGCTATAAGCAACAATTCCCAGCACCAGAAAAACCCCAATTATGATATAAAAAGGTAAGTTTATATCCACTAAGGATACTTTATCCACACTTTTACCTATTACCAGCGATAGAAACAAAGGTGCAATGGGCCAAGCCAGTTTATTACTGATACCCATAATACTCATGCGTTTGGCCGCACTTTCAATAGGTCCTAATATAGTGATGTAAGGATTAACGGCGCCTTGTAAAAAAGTATTTCCCATTCCACTAATAAATGATGCCAGCAGAAAAAGCGGTAAACTAGCCATTTTAGCGGATGGAATAAACAGGTAAAAACCAAATGCGAACATGATGAACGATAAGGCCATGGTATTTTTATAACCAATTTTGCCAATAACCAGCGAAGCGGGGTATCCGAAAATTAAAAATGCCAAAAAAGTTGCGGTAAGTACTAGGTACGATTGACCATCGGATATTTTCAATGCCCCGTTGAGCAATGGAATTAAGTAACTATTGATGCCCAATGCAAACCCTATGGCAAAAAACATAATCCCAATTATGGTAATGGGAAACAAGTAATTGTTTTGTTTGGTAACCGTTGTCATACTTTTTTGAATTAATGTAAATAACTATCTGTAAACACTTTGTCCGACAAAAATTATAATTGTCCTTGAAATATTATTTAGAGAATTCGATAAATCTCCATTTCAACTAATTAATTTGGGCTAAAGTCCACTTTATATTTGGGCATAAATTACCCCTGGCTTAAGCCAGGGGCTATTGAATTGCGACTCATATTGGGCTTTAGCCCAAAACATTAATTTTTAATTGAACACTATTGATATGTAAATTAACTTATTCGCACTTTATTTCACTTCAATAAAGTTATAATCCTTCCATGCTTTTCTCCAAAGTGCGGGCATGGGTCAGGAATTCATCCATCTTCATTTCGCGGTAAAATATCATTCCGTGGGTGGCTCGTATAATGGGTTTATCGTTTTCATAAAAATAGTCTTTTCCCAATACCAACTGAACTTTTCTGAATTGTTCTACCCACACTTTTTGCGATAAGGCGCTAAATGAGCCATCAAAATCGGGACTTGGAAACGAAGCATTTACCTGACTGATGTAACAGTTTTTAAATGAACTGTCGAGTACAGCTAGCGAGTTAAGAGAAATGGGCGTAAATACATTGACCTCCGCCGGATGGAATTTATACCAAACATTCCGGTAACCAATAATCCGGAGGTTGGTGAGGTCTTTCTCTTTACTCCATTGTCGAAGCGCTTCGGCAATAGCTTGCAGCACTTTGTAATGAGTATCGGGGCCTGAGCCTTCGGGATCGAAAGCTAAACTTACAACTGTAGGCTGAATCCTTCGGAGCATCTCTAAAATGGGAGCCACGTCGCGGGTACGGTCGGGCTGTTCGGTGAATATATCGCCGGTATAGAACCCCAATCGAAGGTGTTCTATGTTTTTGACCTGAACCCCATAATGCGCCCATACCAGTTCTTCCTCAAACTCACGAATCATCCCTTTGAATTTCTGTATGTCGGGCGGATTTTTTTGACCATCGTAACTGGTATCGATTACCTTAATAATTTCCTTTATTTTTACAATCAATTCCTCTTTCGATTGGAGCGCATATATCTGAACCGCAGCACGGATAGCCCGGTGACAAACCCCTCTCAATTTTCCTTCCTGATCGTTTTCCGCAACTTTGTTCAGGTAATGCGAAACATCTTTATCCCATTTGTAGGTGTACCCTTTTTCAAAAAAATCGGGGTAATTAAGCATCTGTACTTTGCCTAGTTCAATATACCGCAACGCATCCACAAGCAATTGCCTTACCATGCTATTGGTAACCGCCGTAAAGCCCGAGGTAAGCACTGAAAAATGGAATTTGTTCGACGGCTCCCGCAATTGCCTGATAATGGGTGGAAAAATGCCCAACATAATATCATCGTGGTGCGGTCCGGTATGAAGGAACGACTGCCCAACTTCATGTTTTAGTCCTTCTTGGATTTTATGCTTGGTAGCCTCAATTACCTCTTGAACCTTCTCTAAACTGAGATTTGGGATTAAGCGGGCAAACGAATCGTTTTTTAAATCGTCGATGGTCAGTTTATGGGCGTATTTATCAATTCTTTGACAAAGGTCGTAGATAGCCCGTTCCGACTTTTCAAAAGTCCATTCCCCCTCGGTGTAATATCTTTCAATGCTATCGTCTAGGCAAGCCCCGGCTCCTTCAGTAATATAAAACCTGGCATTTTTTAGCCGTTGCAACACGGTGGCCGGATACAAATTGTCGGGTTTGTTTTGCAATCCGTTTTTTACAATGGGTGCTTTAGCTTCGCCGGCAGCAAATATAATTGCCACCGCTTCCGGATTATAGGTTATGGAGCCCAAACCAATGGTTATCACCAATCGGTTGCGCGATACTTCTATTCCTCCCAAATCGCCAGCCGATGCAGCTTGCGTTTCAAAATTGGTGGGTGTTAGCCGGGTAGTGGAGTTGTGATCGCTGCCACGAGTATTAAATGCAATGTGTCCATCGGGTCCAATTCCGCCCAAAAAGAAACCGATACCCCCTTTTTTGCTTATCTTTTCTTCGTATTGGGTACACCAATTGTCAATGGCATAAATTGATTCCTGCTGAAGTTTTTCTTGAGCGCTTTTGGCTTCCCGGTTCCTTAATGTCAGGTCTATTTTATTATCCGGAAAAACGGTTGAAAAATGCTTGTTATCCGCCAATGGAATTTGGTCGGAATTAATCAACAAAGCTTTTTGCGGGTCCAACTGAAAGCCTCTGATGTAATATTCTTGAACGTAACTGTAAAAGCTGTTTTGCTGATTGGGATTAATTGGATAAAATTCATCGATTTGTACAAAGCTTAACCCTTGCAAATTGGGTTTTTTGCTTAAAAACAGCCCATTATCTTTACGTTTTTTCCGTGATTCCGGTTTATCCCAGTTATTCAAAAAATATTGAGTCCATTTAATAAAATGCTCCGGCGTTTTGCCCGTTGGCAAACTGATTACCCCTTCGGGATTTTCGCTTACCCATTCCAGAAAGCGTAAAGCGGTCATTAATCCCAAGGTTGGAAAGTTGGGTACAACTATATATGGAACCGTTGTGGAAGGATTTTTTCTATCCGATTGAATGAAAAAATGTTGCTCTAGGTTGCTTAATCCGATGTTGTTCATTTAACTTGTATTAAGTAAATAATAACTTGTGTAAGTTTTCATGCTATTTCATGACAAACTTATAAAACTTATTTTACCGATTCAAATGGGATAATTTTCCTAAATCAACTTGGCAACAAAATTTAAGCTTCTTTTTTCTCCAGTAAAAAACAAACAGTCCAACCAAAAATATTTTCAAAAATAACTCTTCTAAACTATTTTGAAAAAGACATAGAAATTTTTGGGCTAATTACGCAAAACCGCCTATTTAACTGGGTTTTCAGTTAATAAATCTTTTGTGTTTTTTCTAAAATTGATTTAAAATTCCGGGTTATAAGACACTTTTTCACCCTATTTTTTGTGAGTTAATTTGCGTGTAATTTCCAACATTTAACATTACAATTTAGGAACTATACTGTGCGCAAATTGAGTTTAAATATACGCATATCACTACTATTCTCATTAACGCCTCTTCAAATAATTAAACATAATAAATTGATTGTAACAAAGGATGTTTATTGTTTTAACATAGTATGTGCGCATATTGAGTGTAATAATACGCAAAACACAACGTTCAATGCGATTGCAATTAATATCTTTGAATTTGTTATCAAAACATTCCATGTCAAATGTGGTGAATTGAAAATAATGATTTTATCGAATATTTTTTTTGTTTTATTTATAAGAAGAAATTATGAGAACTCTTTTTTATTTAACAGTATCGCTCTTCATTTTCAGTTCGTGCACAAAGGATACCCAATTATATGGCGAATTGGAACTGAATACCGGATGGAAAATCCAGTCCTCATCAATCATTAAAAAAATGGGACCCGCTATATCAACGACAGGTTACTCAACTGAAGACTGGTATGGTACCAACATACCCTCAACGGTTTTTAGTGCATTAATTGCAAACGGAGAGTACAAAAACATTTACTTCAGCAACAACCTTGAGCAGATAAACCGTGATAGGTTCAATGTTAACTGGTGGTATAGAACTGAATTTGAGGTTGGTAAAGCTGGTAAAGAGTATAGCCAATTGCTTGTTTTTAATGGGCTTAACTATAAGGCCAATATCTGGCTCAATGGGGAATTAATTGCAAATGCCGACACCACTGAAAATCCATTCCGTATTTATAAAATTAATGTCAGTACCAAAATTAAGCAAGGCAAGAACACCCTTGCCGTTGAAGTTTTTCCACCAAAAAAGGGGGACTTAACTATTGGGTTTGTTGATTGGAACCCACCTGCTCCTGACAATAATATGGGATTGTGGAGAGGGGTAAAACTGGAAACCACGGGAGCCGTTTCGCTTAATAATGTATATGTGCGCAGCGATGTGGACACCGTTACCCTTGCTTCGGCAAAATTATCGATGGGCATGAACCTGTACAACCATTCTACTAAATCGAAAAAGGTAATGCTTATTGCCGAATTTGACACACTAACTATTCAAAAAGAGGTTATCATTCAAGCAAATAGCAAAACTGATGCAGTATTTACTTCCGATGAATTCAAGCAACTTGTTATTGACCAACCAAGGCTGTGGTGGCCCAATGGTGTTGGCAAACCTGAACTATATACCTTAAAAATAAGTGCCCGCATTAATGGGTCAATTACTGATTCAAAAACCATCCGATTTGGGATTCGCACCATTGGCCAATTTATTAACGATGATGGACATAAGGGGTTCATGGTTAACGGAAAAAAAATAATGATAAAAGGTGCCGGCTGGGTGGACGACATGACTCTTTCCGACAACGACGAAAAAGTAAAAGCCCAGATAGAATATGTTAAGCACATGAACTTGAATACCATCCGTTTGGAAGGTTTCTGGGGCAACTCTGAAAAATTATACGATTATGCCGACGAAAACGGGTTGTTGGTAATGCTTGGCTTGAGCTGTCATTGGGAATGGGAGGAATACTGTGGAAGGCCACAAAATGAATTTATGGCTATTAAACCTACCGAGTATAAACTTCATGAACAAGCCTACCTTGACCAGGTTTATTGGTTACGAAACCACCCATCGGTATTCCTGTGGGTTTTTGGAAGCGATAAACTGTTACCAACCGAGTTGGAAAAAATGCTGGTGCAATCAATGGCAGTTGTGGATCCCACCCGTCCACAATTGGCAAGCTGCAAAGGATCCGATGTGGATGGAATAACCGGAAACGTAAGCAAAATAAGCGGGCCCACAGGTGTAAAAATGCGCGGCCCCTATGAAATTGAAACCCCAAACTACTGGTATATCGACAACCAATATGGTGGAGCTTATGGTTTTAATACCGAAACAGGACCGGGTGCACAAGTTCCCCCTCTGGAGAGTATAAAAAAAATGATTCCTACGGATTCACTTTGGCCGCCAACCAATCAGTCGTGGAATTTTCATTGCGGACGGAATTCATTCAATAGTCTGAATAGATTCCTTAAAACCTTCAATAGCCGGTACGGCGAATCATCAACCATTGAGGATTTTGCCCAAATGTGCCAAATATCAAATTACGAGGCTATCCGCCCAATGTACGAAGCCTTTGAAGTTAATAAGTACCATTCAACAGGAGTTATTCAGTGGATGCTTAATTCCGCTTGGCCTGAGATGTTCTGGCAACAGTTCGACTGGTACTTGATGCCCAATGGTGCGTTTTATGCTACACGCAATGCTTGCCGCCCGTTGAATGTGGTTTACAACTATGCCAATAAATCAATCTATGTAACTTCGGACCTGATTGAGCCAACTAAAAACATTCGGGTTGAGGCAACTGTATATGATATAAATTCAAAATTGCTTTTCAATAAAATCGTTCATTCAAACATTGAAGCAAATAGTTCCTTGAAAATACTTGACATCGCATCAATAAAAGGATTATCAACCACCTATTTTCTTAATTTGAAGTTATATAAAGAAGATTCCACGCTTATTGCCGACAATTTTTACTGGCTTTCGACCCGTGAGGATATACCGGATTTCAAAAACTCATCGTGGTTTGAAACTCCAAATTCAGAGTATGCCAACCTGAAAGGTATCAGAACACTCGAAAAAGTTGAGGTTGATTCGAAAGCTGAATTCAACATTGATGGAGACCGCCAACGGGTAACGGTTACTCTAACAAACCGATCGTCAAAAATTGCCTTCTTTTTGGAATTAGCCATCAAGGGAAATAAAAGCGGTGAAACCATTCTACCTGTGTTTTGGGATAACAACTATATAAGCCTTATGCCTGGAGAGGTAAGTACCATTAGTGCTTGGGTTTACACCAAAAATCTGAACGGACAGTCACCTATATTTGAACTAAACGGAATTAACCTTATAAAATAATTAACATGAAAAGAAATTATTTTGTAGTAGCTCTTATATTCCTGATATTTTTTGTAATATCGTTTTTAACCAACCTGCTAGGGCCAATCATTCCGGAGTATATCAAGAGTTTTAATTTAAGCAACCTCATGGCCGGGTTCTTGCCATTTGCTTTTTTCTTAGCCTATATTGTTTCGATACCGGCTGGTGTACTGGCTGAAAAATATTCCGCTAAAAGCTTGATGTTTTGGGCATTTGTATTGGCATTGTTGGGAGCATTAAGTTTTGCGCTTTTCCCCAGATACCAAACAGCCTTGCCTGCGTTATTCACTATTGGTATTGGTATGGCAATGCTACAAGTGATAATCAATCCGCTTTTGAGGGCTGCCGGCGGAGAAGAACATTTTGCCTTTAATGCGGTTTTTGCCCAGCTTATTTTTGGTTTAGCATCCTTTTTAAGCCCACAGGTTTACTCCTACTTAGTTACCGAACTTCAAAAGGAACCTTTACCCAATAACCAGTTTATTACCATCCTATCGTCAATTGTTCCGGAAAATCTTCACTGGGTTTCAATCTATTGGATTTTTGGCCTTATTGCCCTTTTAATGATTTTGGTTATTGCCTTTGTAAAACTGCCGACCATCAATCTAAAGGAGGAAGAGAAAACCGAAAGTTTATCGGTATATAAAATGCTACTGAAAAAACGCACTGTGGTGCTTTTCATTATCGCCATTTTTGCTTATGTGGGTACCGAACAAGGAATAGCAAACTGGATGTCGAAATTTTTGGAACAATATCATGGATTCAATCCTCAAATAGAGGGAGCAAGTGCCGTTTCATATTTCTGGGGGCTATTGACATTGGGATGTTTACTGGGTTTGGTACTGCTAAAATTCATCGACAGCAAAAAGGTACTTGCTTTCTTTTCGATTTTTGCTATTGTTAGCCTTACATTCGGACTTTTTGGCCCATCAGCCTATTCAATAATTGCATTCCCGTTATGTGGATTTTTCCTTTCAGTAATGTGGTCGGTGATTTTTTCACTGGCACTTAATTCCCTTGAAAGCCATCATGGAGCATTTTCAGGCCTTTTATGTACCGCTATAATAGGTGGTGCGGTTATTCCATGGCTTATTGGGGCGCTAAGCGATTATATTGGCTTGCGCTTTAGCATGTCGCTAATTTATTTAACACTGGGCTATATCCTCAGCATAAGTTTTTGGGCAAAGCCTATAATCAATAACAAAACCATAAAACTTAGAAAACAAAAAGCTTAAAATAATTATTATGAATGATTCTCCGAAAGAAATAGTAGTTGGTGTTGACCTTGGTGGTACAAACATCCGTGCAGGGTTGGTTGTAAACTCCGCTATTGTTAAAACAGGCAAAAATTGCGTTCCCATGGGTATTGATAATGGCCATGAAGTAACCGATACATTGATACAAACAATTGAGCAAGTGATTACTCCTGAAACCAAAGGTATAGGCTTAGGAGTACCGGGTTTGGTAGATCGCGAACGTGGAATTTTATATTTTATCCAGAATATCCCAGCATGGAAAACAGTACATTTAAAAAGTATTCTCGAAAAGCAATTTAACGTACCTGTATTTTTAAATAACGACAGCAACTGTTTTGCCGTTGGCGAACGGCTTTTTGGTCACGGCCGCTCTTCAGATAACTTTCTGGGTATTACCATGGGAACCGGGCTTGGAGCCGGAATAATTAACAACGGTAAACTTTTAAACGATGCCAATTGCGGATCGGGCGAGTTCGGAAATATACCCTATCTGGATAGTGTTTACGAAGATTACTGCAGCGGAAAATTCTTTAGAACTTTCTATAAAAGTTCTGGAGAAGAGTTAGCCCAAAAAGCATTTCAAAATGATTCGATAGCAATAAAAGCCTACCATGAATTTGGGAAACATGTTGGCAACGCAATTAAAACGGTAATGTTTGCTGTGGATCCTGAAATGGTTATTTTGGGAGGTGCAATCGCCAAATCAGGCATTCTTTATGAAAAAGCTATGCGCGAAGAAATCAACAAGTTTCCTTTCCCGAATTCATTGCAGAATTTCAGGGTGCTTTTTTCAACCATTGATGACTCTGCTATCCTTGGAGCAGCGGCACTTTACCATAACGCCCAAAACTAATAGCTATATTTGCTGAGAACTCAATTTATTTACTTACCGTATGCGCAAAATCATTCTGCTATTTGATATCTCAGAAGAATACGGGAAAAGCCTACTCACGGGTATTACCAAGTATTCGAAAGAACACGGCCCTTGTCTGTTTTGCCGGATGCCTTTGTATTACCGCGAAACCCTTGGTATGGAAAAAGTGGTAGAATTTGCAAAAGAATGGGAAGCCGACGGTATTATCGCCCAACTTTACAACTCATCGGATATTAAAAAAATAATTGACGCACGTATTCCCCTCATTGCTGAGGATTTCAAAGAACGCTTTAGTGATATCCCCATTATTACCGGTGGTTACATTGAAGCTGGGCAGATGGGTGCTGGATATTTCCTAAATAAGGGATTCAAAAATTTTGCATTCTATGGGTTCAAAAATATTGTATGGTCGCGCGAAAGGGCGGAAGGGTTTGAGCAATATGTGAGCCAGCATGGTTATCAGGTACATTATTTTGAGCATGAAGAAACTCCATCGAGGGAGCTTTGGCACTATAAACCATCGGCATTAAGCCGATGGCTCATTTCGTTGCCTAAACCCATTGCCGTTATGGCCTGCGATGATGAACGGGCTAGCCATATTACCGAAGCTTGTAAACTTGCAAAAATCCAGATACCCGAAGAAGTAGCCGTGTTAGGGGTAGATAATGATGAACTTACCTGCAATTTATCGGACCCTCCATTATCGAGCATTGCTTTAAACATGGAACAGGGCGGTTATGAAACTGCCAAATTAATGAACTTGATGATTGATAATAACCAATTAAATAGTTACAATGTTATTGTTAGGCCAACTCATGTAATAACCCGGCAATCCACTGACATTACTGCAACTACTGATAAGCAAATATCCACAGCCTTGAAATTCATTCACTTAAATATTGATAAAAACATAAACGTGGATGATGTTCTCAAACAAATCCCCCTATCGAGAAGAGCATTGGAAAATCGTTTTTTCAAAGTGACCGGTTCCGCAGTTTATAAATATATCTGCAATTTAAGAATCCAAAAAGTTACAAATAGATTGTTGGATACTGATAAATCAATAGCTGAAATAGCACTGGAAACAGGATTTAGTGAAAGTAAGAACCTTACCCGGCTTTTTAAGCAAATTAAAGGTACTACCCCAATAAAGTACCGGAAAAACAATTTTCTTGAAAATAAATAAGCAAAATTAAGAACGGCTTTAATCATAATTAACAATGCTAATGGTCGGGTGTCAGTGAATTGGTCATCTCTGATATGATAGTTTCACCTGCATCATATAAATTTGGTGGAACCCCGGAACCAAACCTGCAGAAAAGATTGCATCGCTTAATGTTTGGGTTAAAAATTATGCCATTAAAAACAACCTGATTTACATCGATTATTATTCACCCATGGTTGATGATCAACTTGGTTTAAAAAAGGAATACTCCGAAGATGGCGTTCATCCGAATAAAACCGGGTATTTGTTAATGGCTCCACTTGTTGTTGATGCTATCAATAAAGCATTAAACCAAAAATAAAATTGTGGTTTATGGAATATAACCCTTTGTTCCGATTTAGTGGTGTTCCAATTTGGGAATAATAACAGTTTGGATTGATCAAAAAATAGTTTAGATTATTTAAATGCGATTTATATTGAAAAATGAATGAACTGAGTTCGCAATTAGGAAATTGCTTACAAATTAGGAATCAAAAAACTGTTAATCCATTAAAGCTTTACCCCCACAACCAACATATCATCAATCTGTTCCAGATCGCCTTTCCATAAATTTATTGCTTTGCCAATGGATGCCCTTTGTTCACACATTCTTTTGGAAGAATTCTCCAAAAGAATTTTTTTGAAATTCTTGGCCATTAATTTATGTTTTTCTGGGCCTCCAAATTGGTCCAGTATGCCATCGGTAAATAAATAAATCAGGTCATTTTCCTGATACGCTATCTCCATCAATTCAAAGGGCTTTTCTTTAAGATGTAAGCCAATTGGGTTTTTGGTACCCTTATAAACGTCAATCGCATTGCCATTTTCAGCGCTAACAGGAATGTGGTACAATGAATTATTTGCTCCCGAAAAATAGATTTTCCTTTCATTGCTATCAATTACACAAATGGCCAGATCCATTCCGTCGCGGGTTTCATTTTCGTTCCCTTTTTGATTCAAGGTTAGTTTAATTCTTATCCGCAATTCTTCCAATATTACATTTGGAAATATGGATGCGTTATCATTAACACAATTTGACACATTATCTTTAATGCAATTTGATACAATATCGGTAAGCAATGAAATGCCCAACATACTTAAAAATGCACCGGGCACGCCGTGTCCTGTGCAATCGGCAACTGCCAATACGGTAATCTCGTTATTACCTCTTTTGTATTTCTTTGCCCAATAAAAATCGCCACTTACAATGTTTTTGGGTTTGTTAAAAACAAAATAATCTTTAAAAACCGATTTAAGCATTTCAATATTGGGCATTACGGCTTTCTGGATTCTACTGGCATATTTAATGCTATCTGTTATGTTTTTGTTTTGGGCTATTACTTTGGCTTCTATGTTTTTACGTTTGGTAATGTCGGTATCAATGGTTACCAAATGTTCAATGTTTTGGTTGTTATCCAAAATTGGGGTTAACGTGGTTTGGGTCCAAATTTTGCGGCCCGATATGGTCACATTCAAAGCTTCGTAGGTAACGGCCTCTTTGGTTTCAAGGCATTTTTTCAGCGTGTTTTCAATATCGGGATTGAAGCTCGTTTCCAAAATATTTTTGCCTCTCACTGAATTGAATTGTTCCAGTGAATACTCGTAAATTTTAGTAAAATATTCGTTAATCCATAAAACATTACCCACGGCATCCATTATCATGATGGCATTTTCAGTCTGCCTGGCCACAATGGAAAGTCGTTCCAGTTTATCATTGGCTTCCTGGAGTATGTTGGCTTGCATTTCAATGCGCTCCTTTTGTTTTTTCACCTCTTCCTCAGCTAACTTCCGCTTTGTAATATCAGTGTCAATGGTAACCAAATGGGCAATGTTACCGTCGTTGTCGAAAACAGGGGTGAGCGTGGTCTGTGTCCAAATGTCGGTCCCATCGAATTTAACATTCAGGGCTTCATATACAACGGCCTTTTTCTTAATGATGCACTTGTTTATTACCTTTTCAATATCAGGATTGAAGCTGGTTTCAATTATGTTTTTTCCGCGTATTTTTATAAATTCATCGAATGTGTATCGATATATTTTGGTGAAGTACTCATTAATCCATAATACGTTACCCACTGCATCCATTATCATAATGGCATTTTCGGTTTCCTTGGCCACAATGGAAAGCATCACAAGCTCATGATTGATAAGCTCCAATTTCCTATTTTGCTCTTCAACCACACGAGTTCTTTGCTCAACCAGCGATTCCAGTGAATTGCGCGACTGTTCCAATTTTTCGGAATTTTGGACAATTTCAATGTTCTGTGCCAATATTTTTTGATAATTGGATGCATTTTGAATAGCCGCAGAAATAAAGGAGGCCAGATTTTTAATTATTTCAAAATGGGTATTATCGTAGGCATTTGAGTTTAACGACTGTACTGTTAATACTCCCAACCGCTTTTTGTTTATGGTAAGTGGCAAATAAATAAACGATTTACGCACCCCCATTTCGTTGGAATAAATATTGGCCGGAAATCCGCGGGAATACGCATCCGAAGAATAATCGTTTATAAAAATTTCCTTTTGCTCCTTAAAACAATGAGTAATCCAATAGCGTTCGTCCAAAATCAGGTTTTTATTTATTAAATCAACCTCGCCATCGGCTTTAATCCCCCAAATATCCATTGATGGTTCCGTTTCATTGTAAATGCCAATGGCAAAAATGCGGGCATCGAGCAATATATTTACGTTTGAATAAATTCTTTGAATAACCTCTTTTACTTCGAGGGTTGAAATAATTTCGCTGCCAATGGAGCTTATCAGTTTGAATTCGTTTTCTGAAATATTACGGGTTTTTGTATTTACATCCCTCATTGCATCGTTGTTCGTTACTTCACCCATAGTTATATTTCACTATAAAAAACCCGCCAAGTATTTTAAAAATAATCCAGTAAAAATAACCGATTAACTAAGTTAATCTAATTCCAAACCCTCAATGTTTCATTATTAATTTTATAGTGAATGTAAATTACTTGCTTTTCCCAAGTTAAATATACTGATAACCAGCAATTAATAAATGTCGTTGCAGGTAGGAATCGTTTGCAGGTAATTCAACTAAAATTTTTTTTAACCATTTGGTCAAACTTTTTGGTTGAAATGTTTGGATAATAAAAAATTAGTTTTATTTTTGTTGACCAAATGGTTAAACTGTTTGATTAAACCAAGTGATAAATTATGACTGAAAAAGAAATACTTACTGAAGAAAAAATTGCCGAAGCCGCACGCGAAGTGTTTATTGAAAAAGGCATGGACGGTGCACGAATGCAAGAAATTGCCGACAAGGCAGGTATCAACAAATCGCTTTTGCATTACTATTTCCGAACCAAGGAAAAATTGTTTGCATTTATATTTTTGAAGCTTATTCTTCGAATCGGCGACAGACTTGGCAGTTTAATGCAAGAAGGGGTTAGTATTGAAAACAAAGTAAAAGGTTTTGTTGATTTGTATATCGATATTTTGCTAAAAAACCCGTTTTTACCCAATTTCATTTTAAACGAAGTAACCCGAAACCCCGAAGCCATTTTTGAAGGTTTTGCAGCAGCCAAAATTGAACCTCAAAAATTCTTTGCTCCATTGGAAAACCAATTGAAAGCTGAAGGATACAATATTGACCCCCGTGATTTTGTAATTAACACCTTATCGATGGTGATTTTCCCAATTGCCGGACGACCCATTTTAGAGCGCATTGTTTTTAACGGCGATAAAAAAGCCTATAAGGATTATATTTTATCGCGGAAAAAAAGCATTGTGGAATTTGTAATGTTTGCATTGGAAGGGTATAAGAAGTTAGAAACTAGAGTTTAGAAATTAGAAGTTAGAAGTTAGAAGTTGGAAGTTGGAAGACAGAAGTTAGAAGTCAGAAGATGGAAGATAGAAGTTGGAAGTCGGAAGTCGGAAGTCGGGGAAGCCCCAAATATAGGGGCGCAAGAATAAAGCTCGGTCCCGATAGCTATCGGGAGCCCCGAGATAATAGATAAACGTAGAATGCGGTGCATCCACCTAAGTTGCAATGGAATGGCAACGTAACATGCACCGCAATATGGAACAGTTGAATGAAGGAAGTTGGAAATTAGAAATTAGAAGATAGAGTTTAGAATCCAAAACCCTGTAACCCAGTAACAAGAAACAAGTAACAAGTAACAAATATTGATATGGAATCCTTAATTAGACACATTTTAATGGCAAGTACAATGGCAATTTGTTACTTACCAAAAGTCATAAGCCGAATTGTTCACCACTTTTTTCATCTTATCGGATTTACCTTGCTAGCACTACTTATAGGCCTTAGTTCAACTGTTTATTCACAAAATGCGGTTAGTTTGAAAATGTGTCACGACAGTGCTGAGGTAAAGTTTCCGGTTGCCGATCAAAAAGCGAAGTTTGAACAAATAAACCAACTTAAGCAAGATAATTTGGCATCAAAATACCTGCCCACATTGAACTTAAAGGCTAAAGCAACCTATCAGTCGGAGGTAGTGGAGTTCAAAATCAATATCCCAAATATGAATCTTCCGGCAATGCCAAAAGAACAATACTCGGCTAATATTGAAATTAACCAACTTATTTACGATGGAGGAAATATTAAAGCGGCCCAAAAAGTAAACGAACAAAGTTCCCTTGTAAACATCCAAAAAGTTGAAGTGGATATTTATGGTTTAAAAGAACAAATTAACCAGCTTTATTTCAACTGTTTGCTTCTGCAAGAAAACGAAGGGATTTTGCAACTCACCCATGAAACCATCATTGAACAACGAAAGATGATGATTGCAGCCGTCAATCAGGGCATGGTATTAGAATCGGAATTAGATAATTTAAGTGCTGAAATGTTACGGCTTGAGCAGCAAATAATTGAAATCAAATCGGCAAAAACTCAAGTTCTGAAGGCATTGGAAATACTGTCGTGCTTTACCATTGATGAAAATAGTGAACTTATGCCTCCTCAAATTGGAACCGATAATAATGCTTCTATTTTCAGACCTGAGCATAAACTTTTTCAGAATCAATCGCAACTGTTGGATGCTACCATCGATTTAACACAGAAAAAACGCATGCCCACGCTGGCAGCCTTTGTAAATGGGGGTTATGGTAAGCCCGGTTATAATTATTTTAACGATGAAATTCATGGATTTTACATGGTTGGTGCTCAATTTCAATGGAATATATGGGATTGGAAGCAAACCCAAAGGGAAAAGCAGCAACTATCGGTGCAAAAACTCCTTATTGAAGATAACAGGAAGGCGTTCGACAAAAACCTGACCATATCATTAAGCGAAGCTGAACTGCGTGAGCAAAAGCTGGAACAACTTATTGTAAAAGATAAGGCCATTATTGAACTCCAATCAAGAATTAGCAACCGGTCGGCTGAGCAAATGAAAAACGGTACCAAAACATCGGCTGATTACCTGCGCGATTTAAATGCCGAAAAGCAAGCCCGAATTAATTTGGAATCGCGGCAGATTCAACTGATACAATCACAAATCGACGAGCGTATGATTAAAGGGGCGACTTTGTTTTAGAGGTAGGAAGTTAGAATACCGAAGTCAGAAGTCAGAAGTCGGAAGTTGGGAAGCTCCGAAGGGGCGGAAGAACAAAGCCAAGGGCAACGCCCTTGGTAAAGTGGCACAAGTAATAAGCGGTGCATCCAAGTAAGTTGAAATGAAATGGCAATTTAACATGCACCGCAATATGGAACAATTAGAAGATAGAAATTAGAGTTAAGAAACATATAACCAGCAACCAGTATCCAGAAAACAGTATCCAGAAAACAGTAACAAGCTACCAGAAACCAGAAACCAGACAAGTAACCAGCAACAAGTAACCAACAACCAGCAACCAGAAGCAAGAATATATAAAAACGTTAATACCGAAAAAAATGAGAAACTTACTATTCATTATTGCAGCCATCAGCTTAGTTAGTTGTAACAACAATATTCAAAAAGCCGATGCATTTGGAAACTTTGAAGCCGATGAAACGCTGGTGTCATCGGAAATGAGCGGCCGTATCCTCTGGTTCAACCTTGAGGAAGGTTCCCAAATAGAACAAGGACAGTTGATTGGCTTGGTAGATACCATTATTCCCGCCATCCAATTGGAAGAGATAAGTGCACAGATTGCCAAAGTGGAAGCCAACATGAAAAGCATTGATGCGCAACTCGACATCCTCAACCAGCAAAAAGAAAACCTGCTGATTGACAAATCGAGGATGGACAACCTACTTGGTACCGGGGCTGCCACCCAAAAACAGATTGACGATATTAACGGTGCCCTTAAATTGATTGAAAAACAAGTGGAAGCCAACCTGACACAGAGGATTGCGGCATCGAAAGAACTGCCCGTAATTGCTTCAAAAAAAATGCTGTTGGACGAGCAATTGAAAAAATGCCGCATCGAAAACCCTACCAAAGGCACCGTTCTTGAAAAATTTGCGGAACCCGGTGAGATGACCGCCACAGGAAAGCCTCTTTACAAAATTGCCAACCTCGATAAAATCACCTTGCGTGCCTATGTATCCGGAGGGCAATTGCATCAAGTTATTAAAGGCAAAACGTGCAAAGTGCGCATCGATAAAGGGAAAAAGGAATTTATTGACTTTGAAGGCACAGTTACTTGGATTTCGTCGCAGGCAGAGTTTACGCCCAAAATTATCCAAACCAAGGAGGAACGGGTTAATATGGTGTATGCAGTTAAAATTGAAGTTCCCAACAACGGAACTATCAAAATTGGGATGCCGGGCGAAGTGGAATTTTAAAATTTGGACTTACTAAATAATTTTCTTAAAAAAGGAGCTATCTTTTAAAAGAATTAACCCCGAATGGGGTTAAATTTGAATAGCCCAGGGCTTCAGCCCTGGGTATGAAATCGCAACATCGAATCGTCGCAAGCAGTTTATTAAGAATAAAAGCAAATGGAGTTTGCGACGGAATGTAGAAATTAAATTTTGGTTGTTTTTTGGGATGTTTGATTTCGAGAACCGTTTGGACTGATGATAAACAATATATTACCATAAAATTCAAAGAATAAAATGATTTCCATTCAAAACCTTTCGAAAAGATACAAAGCTGTGGATGCCCTCAAATCCATTTCGTTGGAGGTAAACGCCAACGAATTGTTTGGATTGATTGGCCCCGATGGAGCGGGAAAAACCACCCTGTTCCGCATTTTAACCACCCTGTTGATTGCCGATTCGGGAAAGGTTTTGCTTAATGGGCTGGACCCGATTTTGGATTACAAAAAAATAAGGGAAATGATTGGTTACATGCCCGGCCGGTTCAGTTTATACCAAGATTTGAGTGTTGAAGAGAACCTGAATTTTTTTGCTACGGTATTTGATACCACTATTGAAGAAAACTACGATTTGATTGCCGACATTTACAAACAGATTGAACCTTTCAAAAAACGGTTGGCCGGAAGGCTTTCGGGCGGTATGAAGCAGAAACTGGCCCTTTCATGTGCCTTGATTCACAAACCAAAAATACTGATATTGGATGAACCCACCACCGGCGTAGATGCCGTTTCGCGCATGGAGTTCTGGCAAATGCTGAAGCGTTTGCAGCAAAAAGGCATCACCATTTTGGTAAGTACTCCTTACATGGACGAAGCCAGCCTTTGCGATCGGGTAGGCCTGATTCAAAACGGACAAATTCTTACCGTTGATACCCCGCAAAACATAACAAACGGTTTTCCGAAAAAGCTTTGGGCTATCAACGCTAACAATAAATTCCAATTGATTAACGATTTGCGCAGCCACCCAAAAACGGCTACCGTTTACCCCTTTGGCGAATTTGTACATGTAACCACTAAAGAAAATGAACCGGAAATTAATGAGATTATTTCGTATCTGGAATCAAAAGGAAACCAAGGGGTTTATAGCGAAGAAATAGGCGCATCTATTGAAGACTGTTTTATGGAGTTAATGAATACATCAATTAACAATTAATAATTAACAATGGGCAATTAGCAATTTGAAATGAAAACTGAAATTGAAATAAGGGTGCGGAACCTGGTGAAAAAGTTTGGCAATTTTGTGGCCAACAATAACCTCAACTTCGATGTGTACAAGGGTGAAATATTTGGGTTTTTAGGGGCCAACGGTGCCGGTAAAACCACGGCCATGCGCATTCTTTGCGGATTGTCGCACCCCACATCGGGCGAACTTACCGTGGCCGGATACGACATTTATAAACAAACCGAACTTATCAAAAAAAACATTGGCTACATGAGCCAGAAATTCTCGCTTTATGATGATTTGAACATTGTTGAAAACATGGAATTATACGGCGGCATTTATGGAATGCCCCGCAAACAGATAAAGTTGCGGGTGGAGGAATTGCTTTCCAAGTTAAATATGGAGGCATCGCGAAAAACGCTTATTGCCGATCTTCCGTTGGGCTGGAAACAGAAACTGGCTTTTTCGGTGGCCATGTTCCACAAGCCCCGAATTGTGTTTTTAGATGAACCCACTGGAGGGGTTGACCCCATTACCCGCCGCCAATTTTGGGATTTGATTTATCAGGCTGCACACGACGGAATTACGGTGTTTGTTACCACCCACTATATGGATGAAGCAGAATATTGCGACCGCGTTACCATTATGGTCGACGGCCGGATTGATGCCCTGGACACCCCGGGAAAATTGAAGGAAAAATACCAAGCAGCCAACATGAACGAGGTTTTTATTAAAGTGGCAAGGCCGGATTTTCAAATGACAATTAATAATTGACAATGTGCAATTATCAATTATCAATGTTCAATTAGCAATGAGTAAATGATTAGTAAGTGTCAATATAAAATGAGTTATGAACAATTAAAATTTGTACTGTGAAAGAAAATGTTATCCAATTGAAGACTTTTCAATTTGCGGTCAGAATCATTAAGCTTTACAAATATTTAGTTGAAGAAAAGAAAGAGTTTGTTCTTTCAAAACAAATTCTCAAAGCAGGAACCTCAATTGGTGCCAATACTGAAGAGGCAATTGGCGGCTACTCAAAGAAAGATTTTACTGCAAAGTTGGGAATTGCATATAAAGAAGCACGTGAAACCAATTATTGGTTACGATTATTGAAAGAAACCGAGTACATATCCGAATCGGAATTCCAATCCTTAATTACAGATTGTGAAGAAATTCTGAAAATTCTTTTTAGCATCATGAGAACTTCAAACGAAAAATAAATCAATACCCCGAATTACTAATTGTTAATTATTAATTGTCAATTGAATGAAGCGATTCCTAAGTTTTGTAAAAAAAGAGTTTCACCACATATTCCGCGATGTACGGAGCTTGATCATCATTTTTGGGATACCGGTGGCTGAAATCCTTATTTTTGGGTTTGCCATCAATACCGATTTGAAAGATGCCCGCATTGCCATCCTCGACAAATCGAAAGATGCCACCACTCAGCGTATTACAAATAAACTGTTATCGTCGGGGTATTTTATCCTGGAAAAGAACCTGGTATCGGACACTGAAATTGACGCCATATTTAAACAGGGCAAGGTTCGTGAGATTATCATTTTTGAATCAAATTTCGGTGCCAATTTCGAAAAGGAAGGAAAGGCGGAAATCCAGCTTATATTCGATGCCTCGCAACCCAACACCGCCAACATGCTCAATGGCTATACCCAAGGCATCCTAACCGATTTTGTGATGAAGGAAAACCAGTTTGGTTCACAAAATATGTCCATCATTCCAACGGTGCGCATGTTTTACAATCCCAACCTGAAGAGTGTGTTCATGTTTGTGCCTGGAACCATGGCGCTCATATTGATATTGATTTCCGCTTTAATGACTTCTATTACCATTACGCGTGAAAAAGAGCTAGGAACCATGGAAGTACTGCTCGGATCGCCATTGCGTCCCATCCAGATAATTCTGGGAAAAGTGACCCCATATTTAATCCTTTCCTTGGTGAATGTAGCCACCATCCTGTTTTTGGCCTACTATGTTTTTGGATTGCCCATTCAGGGAAGCTTACTGTTGCTGGTTGCTGAATGTACCCTTTTCATTCTTTTGTCGCTTTCGTTGGGTATTTTAATTTCAACCTTGAGCAAAACCATGCAACAGGCCATGCTTATTTCCATGGTAGGTTTAATGATGCCCAGCATGTTGCTTTCGGGTTTTATTTTCCCGGTTGAAAACATGCCCAAAATTCTCTATTATTTCAGTGCCATAATGCCACCACGCTGGTTTATCGAAATACTTAAAAATGTGATGATTAAAGGAGTTGGCTTCACATATATCTGGAAAGAGACCCTCATTCTGGTTGTTATGACATTCATTTTTATTGCCATCAGTATTAAGAAGTTTAAAATAAGGCTCGAATAATTAACAATTTACAATTGGCAATTAATAATTACTAATTGCCAATTGTAAATTGCTAATTGCACATTACTAATTATTAATTGAATTTAATGAAAACAATTATATTCCTGCTTCAAAAAGAGTTCCGCCAGATACGGCGCAATAAAACCATTTTGCCCATCATTTTTGTGATGCCCATTATTCAGTTGCTCATATTGGTTCATGCCACCACATTTGAAATAAAAAATGCAAAACTTTGCATTGTAGATCAAGACATGAGCAATTCCTCACAGCGGTTGGTACATCAATTGGAGGGTTCGTCGTTTTTTAAAGTTACCGGTAGCACTCATTCTTTCGAGGATGCAAAATTGGAATTAGATAAAGGCCGTGCCGATATGATTGTGTACATTCCGGTTGATTTTAGCAACGAACTGATACGGGAAAAAAAGACCACCATTCAACTGATTCCCAATGCCATTAACGCCAATGTAGCAACCCTTACTTTTACCTATGCGGCCAATGTAATTGCCGACTTTAATAAAGATATTGTTGCCGAGTGGGCTGGGAACATCCTTCCTTCCCCCATTAAAACCATTCATACCGAAGCCCGTTTTTGGTACAATCCCGAGTTGAATTACAAATGGTATATGTTTCCCGGAATCATGGTCATCCTGATTACCATGATTGGGATGTTTATCTCCGGTTTGAACCTGGTACGCGAGAAGGAGATTGGAACCAGCGAACAATTGAATGTAACCCCCATGAAGAAATACCATTTTATTGTTGGCAAACTGCTCCCGTTCCTCATCATCGGGCTGTTTGAACTGATATTGGCCACCACCATTGGCAACCTGGCATTTGGGGTACCTTTGGTGGGCAGTATTTGGGTATTGTTGGCATTTACTTTTGTTTACCTGTTGGTAGTGCTTGGCATTGGACTTTTTATAAGTACCATGGCCGAAACCCAACAACAGATGATGTTTATCGGCTTTTTTGCCGTTATTGTATTTATCCTATTAAGCGGCATATTTACCCCTACCGAAAGCATGCCTGTTTGGGTACAGAAATTCAACATCATAAACCCACTATCGTACTTTATGCGGGTAATCCGGATGGTGATGCTCAAAGGTTCCGGCTTTGCAAATCTGATACCTGAGTTTGTTTCGTTGAGTATTTATGCGGTAATAATTTTAGGATTGGCTACTTGGCGGTATAGGAAGACGGCTTAATTTTTCCGCAACCTGCCTGTAAAAAATACCGATAACCCGGAAACAGTGACATAGATGGCATATAACACTTCAAAAAACGGTACATACCCCAGCAGGTTTTTCTTTCCAAAAAATGGGGCAACCCGATAAAAAAAACAAAAATCGACGATGGTTTTTATTCCGTACATAATACACAGTGGTATTAAAATGGAATGGAAAAAGGGACTCAACACCATTCCCGCAGTAAGCAGTGCTGAAATTCCAAAAACCAGGGCAGCAGTGACAATTGTGTCGGTATCCTTGTAACCGGGAGCTTTGGAGGTCCAGCGGAACCGTTGATTTAAATACTCCCTGAAGCCGTTAATTCCCGAAGTTAAAACCACCGCTTCGTCCGATTTTAGGTAATGTACCTTTATGGCATTGAGTTCTTTAAATTGGTGCAGCAAAAACACATCGTCGCCTGAGGCATATTCCCTTTTAAAAGGATTGGGAAATTGCTCATATACCTCTTTCTTAAACGCCAGATTGGCACCGTTACACATAACCGCACGGCCCATTCCTGCTGCTCCAGCCGTTGAACCCATTAAACTCAAGTACTCCAATGCCTGAAACTTTTGAAAGAAAGAGTTCCCTGTTTTCAGTTCCATAGGTCCAATTATCAGGTTGGGATGGTGAGTTTCGTAATAATCAACCAATGTGGACAGCCAGTTGAGAGGGTAAACGCAATCGGCATCGGTGGTTACAATAAATTCGCCTTGTGTGTTTGAGATTCCCGTTTCCAAAGCGGCCTTTTTACCTTTTGTACTATTTTGTACATACTTTATTACTGGGGAATCGGATACTATCTGGCTTGCCAATTCCGACGAACCATCGGTGGAATGGTCGTCAACCAAAATAATCTCAAAAAAAGTAGTTTGAATTTGTTGGTTCATCAACCCATCAATACATTGTTTGAGCGAATCAACTTCGTTATGGAAAGGCACTACCACCGATACTTTGGTGTGATGGGTTTTTGGTTGAGCTTGAAACGGTTTAGTTCGGTTCCAACCCATCCATAAATAAAGAATAAGTGCGGCATACAGCACACTCACCATTATTGAAACCAACCAAAACCAGTGGTAGAGAGTCATGTTTATAACGTTATCCAATTATTTTTCAATGCAAATTTGACCATCTCCACAGTACTTTTAAACTCAAATTTTTGCATGATATTATTCTTGTGGGTTTCAACTGTCCTGATACTTATGTTCAATTTATCAGCCACTTCCTGATTTGAATAACCTTCAACATACAATTTTAGAATTTCTCTCTCGCGATGGGTTAGAGAATATTTTTTGGTACTGTCAGCATTCGTTCCTTTTTTAAAACTGGATAAATGATTTTTCATCAGGTTTTTAGAAATGTTTGGAGCATAATATTCTTCTCCAGAATTTATTAAGCGTATTGCTTCCAATAACATTTCCTTGTTAGCATCCTGTTTGGGTAAAATTCCTTTGGCTCCTGCTTTTATTGCATTATAAATATAATCATCGGTTGTGTACATCGATAAAATCAGAACTCTTGTCTGGATATTCATTTCAACTATTTTAGCAGTTAGCTCAATTCCTGTCATATCAGGCATCGAAATATCGCTGATAACAATATCGGGCAAATAGCATTTAATCATCTCCAATGCTTTTTTACCATCTGAGGCACAACCAACAAAATCAATATCCTCTTCATCACTAATCATTGTTTTCACACCTTCAAGTATAATTTGGTGATCGTCAACTAATAGAATTTTAATTTTTTTCATGATTACTTCAATTTATTTACCTTCACTCTAATAGTGGTACCTTTGTTTGGAAATGTTTCTATATCAAAAGAACCATTAAGCAAGATACTTCGCTCGCGCATATTAAACAAACCTTTACCCAGTCCAAGATTTTTACTGTCAAAATCGAATCCTTTTCCATTATCTTCAATTATTAGGAGCAGGTATGTATTTGTTTCGCTTAAATGTATTTGTATTTGAGTGGCTTCGGCATGTTTTATAGTATTATTTAAGGCTTCCTGCACTATGCGGTATAAATAAATTTTATACTGTTGATTTAGATTGGAAAAATCACCATAAGCTGAAAAATCAATATTTATGGATGTATTGTTTTGTGTTTGGATACACAGATTCTCCAGTGCAATTTCAATAGTAAATTCCATTAATCCGGCAGGGGCTAAATCGTGTGAAATTTTGCGTAATTCGTCGATTGAACTATTTATTTGAGATTTTAGTTCATTGATTTTAAAATCATTAAAAAATTCCTTTTTAAAAGTAATATTTTCTAATGCCATTTTAATGGCTATTAGTTGCTGGGCAAGTCCATCATGCAATTCACGCGAAATGCGGTGTCGTTCAAATTCCTGTCCGTCATACAATGCCGAAATTCTTGCTGTTCGCTCATCGATAAGTTCAGATGTGTTTTTTTTAATGCTTTCAATCATCTGGTTAAAGGTCGAAGCTAATACTCCAAATTCGTTTTCGGACTGAATATCAACTTTTTCCTCGAAATTTCCGGTTCCTATTTTAATTGCCGAATTCTTCAGTTTAACAATGGGTACAATAATATCCGTTGTAATAACCTGTCCAATTGAAAAAATAAGTATCAATATTATTATTGAAACAAAAATCAAATCGTTTCGGAGGTCAGTAATGGGTATTATTGCTTCGGCGTAATCAATTTCGGCTACAATTGCCCAATTCAAACCATCAATGGCTAATCGGTCAAATGAGCATAAACAACGGATATTTCTATAGTCATTAAAAACAGCGCTTCCACTTCCAACATTTAATGCATTTATTACACTTTGTGTCTCCGATTTTATGGGTTGAGCCAATTTTGAGTAAAAACGCGATTTGCTTTTCAGATTATAATCGTCGCCCACCAAATAAATCTCCCCCGATTTGCCCAACCCATTGGTATAATTGGTATCAAGCATCATTTGGTCTATTTCATCGGATGGTATGTCAAGAACAAAAATTAGTTTTGTATTTGATGCACTATCGGCAATCATTCGAGTAATAAAAAGTTTTGATGAAATACTGTCACTTGTAACTTCTATGTATTTTATGTTTTCAGATTTTGCATTTTTTAATAGCTGATGCTCAAACTTTTTGATAGAAAAATCATTAATCAGACTATCTTTTGTGAAATATATTAAATTGGTTAAAGTATCAACCTTTAAACTAATTACTTGTTGAATATCAAAAAAATCGATAATCGTTTTTTTTATATTCATAGTTAACAATTCATTATCCTGTTCTGATTTTAGAATGCTATTGAATAAATCTCTATTTTCAGAAAAAGCAAACATTAGTTTTCTATTCTCTTGAAAAAAGTTTTCAATTTGAGTTTTTTTAAAAGTTCTAACAGAATTAAGTTGTTCGGTTGCCCTTGAAATGAGTGCTTTCTTGGCTTTATAATAAGCATATAATCCAATAATAGAAAGCGATAAAATTCCTACTAACAGATAGAGAAGCATGAATTTTCTGATAATGGATTTATTGAACATCGCTCACTTTAGGTTTTTGCAAAAGTAGTTGTATTTTATTTAACCAATTAGCATAAAAAAAATGACTGGTAATATTAGTACCAGTCATTCCATTTTTTTAATCACTTTTTAAACAACACCATCGTCATAAGCATGTTCGCCATGCAAAGAATGGTCAAGACCTTGTTTTTCTTCTTCCTGCGATACTTTTACAGGGGTAATTTTATTGATAATAATCAACATTAAGTAAGTAAAAAAGAAAGCATAAATAGATGCAATTGCTACTGCAGCAATTTCTTTAAAGAAAAAAGCACCACCACCATAAATAAGCCCATCGGCGCCCGCACTATTTATTGCTTTGGAGGCAAATACGCCCAATAAAACAGTTCCAAAAACGCCACCTATTCCGTGAACACCCCAAACATCAAGAGCATCGTCCCATTTCATTTTATTTTTAAACTGAACGGCAAAATAACAGGTTAGCCCGGCAGCAGTTCCAATTATTGGCGATGCCCATAGAGGTACAAAACCTGCGCATGGTGTAATTGTTGCCAATCCTGCTATTGAACCAGTAAGTAACCCAACAAATTTAGGTTTGTGGTCCCTAAAATACTCAATGGCTAACCACGACATGGTTGCAAATGATGCGGCAATATCGGTATTTAAAAATGCCAATGAAGTAACGCTATCAACCTGACATTCGCTTCCTGCATTAAACCCGTACCATCCAAACCATAATAACCCACTACCAATGGCAACCAATGGAATACTGTTTGGAGTTGAATTTTTATCAACCCTTGCACCCACATATAAAACCGATGCCAAAGCTGCAAAACCTGCGGTTGCATGAACTACAATACCACCGGCAAAATCCAATACACCCCACTGAGCAAGTAATCCACCACCCCATATCATGTGTACAAATGGATAATACACCAATATTTGCCATGCTGTTAAGAAAAGGAAATAGGCTTTAAAAGAAACGCGGTTAACAAATGCACCTGTAATAAGAGCTGGAGTAATGATAGCAAACATCATTTGATAAGCGATAAATACTATTTCAGGAATTTTGCCATTTCCGGCCCAAAGCGTATCAATTGAAATACCGGATAAAAAAGCTTTGTCAAAATTTCCGATAATTCCCCCATCACCACCACTAAAGCACAATGAATAGCCAAAAAAGACCCATAAAACGGTTGTCCAACCCAAGGATACAAAACTTTGTATCATTATAGCCAGAATGTTTCGTTTAGTAGCCAAACCCCCATAAAAAAAGGCCAGTCCGGGGGTCATTAACATTACCAAACTGGTTGCAAGCAACATAAATCCTGTTGAACCGGTATCGAGAATACCAGCACTCAAAAAAATTGTGTTTAGCATAAATTTAGTTTTTAATAAGTTATTTTTTTATTAAAAATAGATTTATTAAGCCTTTCATAAAATAATGGATTTTCTAAATTTTATCTACGTGTTTTACTTAGATAAAATTTCTGCCGAAATAAGTTTGCTCAATCATAATAATCTGGAATTAGAATGTTTGAATGAATTGCTTTTCCATCAATGCATTTTCTTAACATTTCCATTTCCTTATTGAAAGGCACTATGACCGATACCTTGGTGTGTTATTCGACAAAACAGTGGAAAATTAAAACGTAAGTACCATAAAAAACAGATAACTAAATACATAAAGTAATAAGGTTGGTTTGATTGTTGTAGTTTTTCTACTAAGGTTTCCCAACAGGATAAGGTTTTAAAGACCTTAGTTCGGCTAAGCTCACTACGAGTATTTTTATTGTTTTAACCTTAGTAGAAATAGAATTAAACCTCATGAAAACCTTATTACCTTTTTGGAAAAATTATGCGTTATTCAATATTATTAGTGGAAACTCTCAGGGAAATCGCTTTTAAAAAATCCCGAAGGGATTTAATTTGAATAGCCCCGAGTTTCAACTCGGGGATTATGAATTTGCGGTATAAAATCGGCGCAAGCAGCGAAAATTAATTGAAATTGAGATGTAATCATGCGCCGAAAATGGAAAATTTATATTTCAATTTTTAAAAGCAATTTCCCTGTGGAAACTCTATAATATACTAAATCTGTTTCCACACAATTTGTCGAATAACCAAAACTACTCTTTTCGAATAAGTTGAATGGCATCCATCCTTACTCGTGCATCTTTAATGAGCGATGTTAGTGTTAGCTGTTCATTAAGTGCTATCTGGATTTCTTCCGGCCGGATGTTTTTGTTTTTTATCTGTAATATTTTTAGCCGGTCTATTTCATGATTCAGCGTGAGGTTCATGCGTTGCAGTCCATTTGCAATTTCTTTTTTACTCCGCTCTTCAGCTATTTTCGTGGCTGCTGAAATCATATTGGGAATAATTGTTTCCACTAACGTTTCATTATCTAACAAAACGTCGATTTGCCCGGGAATCAATTTTTTGTCGAATGTTTCAATAGCATACGCATCTGTTACATCGTTGCCCTTATGATCGACTACAACCCGTAGCGGTGTATTGGGTAGGAAGCGGTCAACATAAATGCTTTGTTTACTCGATGTTTCAAGAACAAAAAGGATTTCAAGCAGAAGGTCGGGGCTATTGGTTCCTCGTAGCACTCCAAAGCTGGCGCTCCCTGTTCCTGAACTCAACACCATATCAATGGAACCTGTTGTCATGGGGTGATCCCAACTGAGGAAACTAATATCTTCCCTACTGAGAGCCCGTTTTCTATCGAATGTAACGCATATACCTTCTTTGGGAATGGAAGGAAACACCTCGGCAGCTGCGGAAGTTGGATGCAAAAAATAGCTACGGCTAGCCAGATCTTCCATTTCCACATCAAAATGGTTAAACACTTTCGTAAAATAAATTTCAAGGCTCTTATCGGAGTCTTCTTTTTGAATTTGCTCCACAAGTTCATGGGCTATCTTAGGGCGGAAAGAATTCATTTCCAGCAACTTATCGCGTCCGTCGGTAAGGTTTTTCTGAAGTTTTTTTTGAAAGATGGAATTTTCAGTAATCAATGCTTCCAATTCCGGACTCGCATCTGCGGAGGAGAGAGACTTGGACAGGATTAGCAATCGGTCGCGAAAGAGTTTCGAAATTTCATTTCCACCCTCAAGGTTTTCTTCAAAGGCATTCAGCCCTTCGTGAAACCACCTAACAAGCAAATGCTGTGGGCTGTGGGCAAGGTAAGGGATATGAATGTGTATATCTTTGGTTTGGCCAATCCTGTCGAGCCGCCCAATCCGCTGCTCCAACAATTCGGGATGAAGCGGCAAGTCGAATAGTATGAGGTGATGGGCGAATTGAAAATTCCGTCCCTCGCTTCCTATCTCAGAACAAAGCAGGATTTGAGCCCCATCCGGTTCCGAGAACCATGCCGCATTTCTATCGCGCTGCACAATGGTAAGTTCTTCGTGAAAAACGCTTACTTTCAAGTTGGCACGCATGGTTAAAACTTCTTCCAAAGCCAACACCTTTTCTTTGCTTTTGCAGATGAGCAATACTTTTTCAGGACGGATTTTCTTCATGGTAGCCAACAGACACTGAACACGAGGGTCTTCGGCAAACCAAAATTCTTGTTTATTTGCAGTATCGGGTTCCATATCGTGGGCAAACTCATTCGTAAGGCGTTGAATCCACAGAGCCTCATCCTTCGTTACGTTTAGGGGAACTAGGTGTGCCTTTCGCTTTGGGAAACCGCTCATGGCCGATCGGGTATTGCGGAATAACACTCGGCCCGGGCCGTGTTGGTCCAATAAATCTTCAATTAGGTTATCCGTGGCTAAATCGCCTCCTTTTGTTAACGCTACAATTCTTTCCTTTGGAAAAAAGGATTCCAATAATTTTGTATCGCTGGGTTGCAAGCTTTTTCCTAAGTATAGTTTTTCCACAATGGTGGCAATGTTTTTATGGTCCGAAGGCTCATTTATGAAATCATCGTAATTGGCATATCGGTTGGGATCTAATAAACGAAGCCGAGCGAAATGGCTTTCTACCCCTAATTGTTCCGGGGTAGCGGTAAGCAGCAACAATCCTTTTGCCACTTTACTCAACAGTTCCACCACCCCATATTCCGGGCTCACTTTGTTTACCGACCATTCCAAATGGTGCGCTTCGTCAACCACAAGCATATCCCAACTGGCAGTTGTTGCTTGTCGGGTTCGTTTCGCTGAACCGGCCAAAAACTGAATGCTGCAAATTACCAGTTGATTATCGAGAAAGGGGTTACCATCGGGTGCATTCTTATCAAGGGAGGCACAGCGTTTTTCGTCAAAAATATTGAACCATAGGTTAAAACGCCGCAGCATTTCAATAAACCATTGATGCACTAACGATTCAGGAACGAGAATGAGCACCCTCGAAATCCGCCCACTCAATAATAGGCGATGCAGGATTAAGCAAGCTTCAATGGTTTTACCCAGACCCACCTGATCGGAAAGCAATACACGAGGGGCATACCGCGAACTTACCTCATGTGCAATGTACAATTGGTGAGGAATCAGATCGATTCTTCCACCCACAAACCCATTTACAGGCGATAACCTCCGTCGATAATCGTGTTGAAGGGTTTCGCGGCGCAAGGCAAAGGCTTGAGGCGAGTCAACATCGCCCATAAAAAGCCTATCGTCCACCCCATGGGTTGCCGACACATCGCCGAGTTCAGCTTCCGAAAGTTTCCGATCTTGTCCGTAATACATATATAGCCCACCCTCCAATTCAACCTGCTTAATAAGCAATGGCTGCTTTTTTGTATCTATTACGGTATCGCCCGGTTTAAAAACAACCCGACGCAAGGGGGCACTTTCCAATGCATACTGCCGCATTTCATTCGATCGGGGAAAATATATCGTTACTTTTCCTTTGCCGGTTTCGGTTAAAATGCCAATACCCAGTTCAGGCTCACCAAGGCTTGTGTATCTTTGATTCGGGGAAAAACTCTTCATAAAATGTTTTAAAATGGGTTACTAATGAATAAACCCAGATTTGGGTTTTCTTCATTTTTTTTTCAAAGGTAATTATTGGATTTGCTTTTATCCGGTTTATTAGTATTTCTTCTGCTTGCAGGTAACATTGGAAGTTTGAACGGTTGGGGATAATCGAAATGCTTTCATATCGGGTAACACCAGTCTTTTTTACGAGCCACAACCGACTTATGAATCTGAGCGAAGTTAAATCCTCACCTAATCAGTTGCCCGTAAACCAATTCCACGGGCTACAAATCAACCAACCGTTTATTGCCTTCCGACTGCTGAACCGCAATAATTAAGTTTTCCTGAACCTGTTTTATGCGTTCGGTAATTTCGCTTTCCTGAATGGGAATGTGTTCACTTCCCGACTGGCTCACCCGTTGCAACACAAATCCAACGGTAATTTTTTGAATGTCGATAGCCGGTTGGTATCCTACCAGTTTTTCCTTATCGGTAGTTACTTCCGAAAAAATCTTACATGCTATCATCTCATAGGCTATGGACTGGACCAAACGCACCGGTGCTCCCAGTTCGTGGGCCAATTGAGCCGCTGTATAGGGTACTTCGCCTTGCTCAAACCGCTTCACCACTTGCCGTACAATCAATAATGCTATCAGTTGCCGGTTATTGGCACTCAGGTTTTCAATCTCATTTTCGTATTCAAAATTCTCCACATTCTGATACGAGAAACACAGTTTGGCTCCGAATAATACGATGAGCCAACTATATTGCAGCCAGAAAAGAAAAAATGGTAACGCAGCAAAACTTCCATAAACCGCATTGTATTTACTCAGGCCTATCTGCGATTTAATATAGCCCCATTGCAGAATATGGAATAAAGTTCCGGCAATAAGCGCCCCCATTATGGCACTCGACCATTTAACTTTTGTATTGGGCATAACCACATAAATAATGGCAAATACCAGCCAAATAAGTACAATTGGAATAGCCTTGAGCATAAAGAAAAGTATGGGGCCAAAGAATTCAAGTACAGCGAATTTATCGGTAAGTTCGGTTATGTTGGCTATAATGTAAACTTTAAGACTGCTTGCCAGCAATAAAAGAACCGGCGCAATTAAAATCATTGAAAAATAGTCGCTGAATTTGCGGGCCCAGGTTCGCGATTTATTCACTTGCCAAATATCGTTGAACGAACTTTCAATGCTGCCCATTACACTCATTATGGTCCATATCAGAATCACAATTCCAAAACCGGCCACAACCCCACCCTGAAGTGTAACAAGGAAGCGATCGGCGAATTCCAAAATCCAGTTTATCACCACTTCCTGTCCTTTGAGGTTTTGAACTAACTGCTCATGCAAAACCTCTTCAAAACCAAAACCCTGAGCAATAGCCAAAGCCATAGCCACCAAGGGGACTACTGAAAGCATCGAAAAAAAAGTAAGTGCCGATGCCCTGAGCTCAATTTTATCGGTGGAATACCCTTTTACTGATATTATAATAATCCGTAATAAATTAATCAGGTTCGATTTTCGGCGGGAATAGTTCGTTAGCGGTATCCGCCAGATATCGTGAACCAAGTAATGAATAGTTTTTTTAATCATAAGTAGAAATTATTATCAAAATAATCAGTCCAATTGCAATGGTTTATTAAAGTCAAGGTAGGTATTTTAATTTTTATCAACCCTATATTTTAAAAAAAACGATTATTCGACATTATTATTGGAAAGTAAAAACATTTTATTCCTTATACCCCTCTGTCTGTCGACATCTCCCCTGCAAGCAAGGGAGAATGCACTGATTGTGCGTTGCTGCCATATTTGTGATTTAGTGCGGCCCTACTCCCTCCTTTTACCAAAGGAGGGTTGGGGAGGATACTTTTTAATAAATTAAAACTAGTTTCCACTAATTTTGTCGAATAACCAAAAAAATGCAATTTGAAACACATTATAGCAAACTCATTTACAGAGGTGTTTAGGCAAATACATAACACAAAATCATGGTACTCAGGATAAGTTAAAACTTGCTCTGTTGTGATTTCTTAGTTGTCTTTTCATCAATACTCGCATATCTAAATTCCTTTCCTATATTGGGTATTAGTCGTTGGATGAATCACCCGCAGAATTTCCGCTGCTGCATTAGCAGTTCCGCTCAGTAGGTTTTCGAACAGCATTACTAAAGTTGAATTATCTGTCTCTAATCGGGTATCAGTATTTATAGGACGTAAATCTATTAAAAAACCGGCAAAGGTATCTGGTACCTCGGAAATAATATTTGTGTTTAAGTAATTAACCTGATTGTAAATGTTATGATAAAACCCTTTTTGTTTTTTAATATAAAAAGTTGCTTTTTTACTATTGGTAATGGTGGCAGTTTTTTCACATTGGGGAATGCAGTGGTCTTCTATTTCATCTTTTACACAACCCGTAACCTGATGAAACAGACATTGCCTGCTGGTCATCAGCACTATCGGGTGATAGATGCTGTAATACAACTCAAAATCCTCTGGCTTTTTAATGCCTTTAATCTGAATTCTATTCAGTTCGTTGGAAATGAACGCACCCGAACAATTAAAATTCTCCTTTAAACAGAGTAAACTGTAAGAATTTACCAGATTCAAATAGGGTCCGGCTATCCAAGGAATTCCATTTTTATAAGCCTCATAAGCTATTCCGGTGTTGTTGGTAACCAAACAATGTGGATTTACCCGCACCATAAATTCTACTGCCGCCAAATAGTCATCACCAATTAAAATGGATGGAAACCAGGGTATCATACTTTTGTTTTCTGCAAATAGGGTAATATACTCCGGCAATCGGTTATTTAAACTCTCGGGGATTTGAAAATAGATGGTGGCTGCTGTTTCATTGCACAAATACAAATCCTCGGGTGAGGAGATTAATACCGAAAGTGTTGACTTCAGCATGGTATTTTTATTGCTTCTTACTACCGGAATGGAAACCGGTTCCCGGTATTCCCTCGAATCGTTTAAAATATAAAGCAATCGGACTTTTATTGAAGTGAGTTCCTTAAAAGGCAGAAAAACATGCGGATGCAAATTTTCTAAATCCAAGGTTTCAATAAAATATTCTGTATCATCAATGGCTTTTAGTCGGCTTAAAAGCACTTCCTTAGTTAAATCCTCGGCACTAGCAGTAATAAGGTTTACCTCAGAATGCAAAGTAAATTCAGATTCCGGCGTTTTTACCGATATTTTCAAAGGTATGCCTGCTTCACCGGAAACAATAATTACTAATGGAGCTTTGGCAATACTTATCCGGTTGATTTCCGCTTCAACGGCTGCAATTATATCCGTCCTTTCATCATACACTGCACCTTTGGCCTTTTCCAAATTCCCCTGCGAAGTATGGCCATCAGTTTCAGCAAGATGAATGGCGGAATGGTCACGGGAATTATCAATAAACAATTCTCTATTTATGGTTCCTTTTAAGAATGCATTTGAAAAATTGCGGTTAAAAACCTTAAACAAAGCACTGGTATCTGTTTTAACTGTGTTTTTATTTGAAAACCCATCCATTTGTTTCCTCCATGCAACCACAATTGTGTACACATAATGAAACTTCTTTATCCGACCTTCAATTTTTAACGAATCAACCCCGGCCTCATAAAGTTCCCTAAGGTTCGTAAATGCTGAGTTGTCTTTAAGATTAAGCGGGAAATCTTTACCTACTGAAGTTGTTTCATAACGGTCGCGGCAAGGTTGACTGCAACGCCCCCGGTTGCCGGAATTTCCACCGTGAACCGAACTCATGTAGCAGATTCCTGAAAAAGAGAGGCAATAGGAACCATGAACAAATACTTCGGTTAATAGTTGGTTTTTATGTGCTGTTGCCGATAAGTCCTTTATTTCATGGATTGAAAGCTCCCTCGAAAGATTTACTCTGGTAGCATTCAGTTTGCTTAAAAAATGTATCTGACCTTGGTTATGCGTGGTAAGTTGGGTAGAAGCATGTATTTTAAAACTCTTAAAATAGCCGTTTAACAAGTAAAACAACCCCAGATCCTGAATTATAATACCGTCAATACTAGTATTGATTAACCGGTTGAGTAAACCAAAAAGTGCCGGAATTTCACTTTCAACAATAAGTATATTTAGCGTTAGAAATACCTGACACTTGTTTTTATGGGCTAATCGCAGAATCCCGTTTAATTGTTCGAAGGTTATATTTGCTGCCCGATTACGGGCATTAAACTTATCGAGACCGCAATAAACGGCATCGGCACCGGCAAGAATGGCTGCTTTTATGGAATCAATATCTCCACCAGGTGCCAACAATTCCATATTTTTATTCACAGCTACATATTAATGAATCATTTGATTATTGCAATCCAACTGCCGCCTCTTCATCCATCACCCAAATCAATTTGCCATCAACCGGTTTTATATGCGCTGCAGGAAATTTTTCGAACCCTTGCTCATTTTTAAAAATGGTTGAAACAATAGGCGCTTTGCTTTTTCCGGTTACTAAAAAATAAACTTGTGCTGCATTGTTTATAACGGGTCCCGTAAGGGTAATACGGTTTTGATGACTGTACGGATTTTGAGTAGTCGCCACTGTTTTTCCAGCAGTTAATAGTTGCATAGAAGGAGGAAAGATTGAGGCGGTATGGCCATCATCGCCCATGCCTAATAACAGGATGTCGAAATGGGGCAATCCATTTGTAACCTCAACTATGGTATCAATTTCTTGAGCATACCGTTCGGTTTCCTGTTGGGGTTGATTCTCGCCCATGATTCGGTGAATGTTTTGGCTGGGGATGGCAATTTTATCGAACAGGGTCTTTTTTGTATTTCCAAAGTTGCTTTCATCATTGATTGGTTCAACGCAGCGTTCATCCACCCAAAAGAAATGAATATGATTCCAAGGCATCTTTTCGGCATAATTTTTTGCCCATTGTTCAAACAAAATAAAAGGTGTGATACCGCCCGAAATGGCAAGGGTTATCTTATCTTTTTTCAATCCATTTATGAATTGGTATAGCTCTTCAGCTAAGGATGCAGCTAGTTCTTCCTTGCTTTTATAGATTTTATGATTCATTTAATTCTACTATTCTTATTTTCCATTTTCTAGATCTAAAACTAATTGTTTTAAATGAACCTCTTATTTCACTGTCAATAAAATAATGATAATTATAATATATCAGATTATATGTTATCCAAAATGTTGATTCTAATAATCTGAATGGTGTCCTAATTCCTATTTTGTCTATTGTGCTCAAAGTATAAATAGCTTCATGATAATTCTTGTTTAATGGTTCAAAATACATTTTTTTACCTTCTATTGCTACTAATTCAGTAGTTACCATTTTTTTTAATCCATTCTTTATATGTCTGCAAGGAACTTGAACTCTTTGACCAATTTTGA
Organism: Salinivirgaceae bacterium; assembly: GCA_041664345.1. Taxonomy (GTDB): domain Bacteria; phylum Bacteroidota; class Bacteroidia; order Bacteroidales; family SZUA-534; genus GWE2-40-63. The sequence continues at coordinate 576 of JBAYKX010000041.1, read as the reverse complement.
CTACATATGTCTTATCCTTGTCTTTTTTAAAGATTTCAATTGCTTTTTCAGTAGAATCAATATCTTGCGATATACAATTTATAAAACTAGTAAAAAATACTATTGTAAAAATTAGTCCTCTCCTTATCAACATATTAACTCCAATAATATCAACTTTTCCTCTTTTACTTCTTCAGTCTTCAGATTTTGGTATTTAAACTTCCAGCTTCGGTCTTCCAACTTCAATCTTCTGGCCTCAATCTTCCATTCTTGAATATCTCCTGTTAGTGGCGCGAAACATTCTCGGCTAAAATTAATTCTAATGCAGGAGCCGACATTTACTTGCCATTTGAATACCCGGTGCTCCCGAATTCTCGGGACGGGCTATGTTCTATCAGGCCTTCATCCTGTTTGTTGACTTGAAATTTAGTACCATCCGTCTTTAGTCTTATATCTCATGTCTAAATTCTAACATCTAATTATTATATAGCACAACATCGTTTACAAATTTCTATATTAAAAGTGTAGCACCACATCGTTTACAGTTCTTTGACATCTTGTAGCACAACATCGTTTACAGCCTAATGATGAATCGGA
>JBAYKX010000040.1:0-46299 GCA_041664345.1 Salinivirgaceae bacterium | reverse complement strand
GTTTTAACTGCCCTCCACAATTTTAATTTCCTCGGCAGTTAAACCGTAAAGCTGGTAAACGAGCTGGTCGATTTCGTTTTTAAACAATATTCGTAATCCTGAAAGGATTGAATATGAATAGCCTCACATAAAATGTGGGGTGCCATGCAATAGAAAAGACCCAACCACGGAGTGGTTGAATGGCTACAATAAATATTTCTCATCAAATTCAATACCGTGCTCATTTAACAATTCAATTAATTCTTCTCTAAAGGTTTGTGTTTTGTGGTGTTGTTCTTGATTTTTAACATATTCAATTAATCGGTCTTTGTCTTTAAATGAATAGGTAAATGCGCCATATCCATCTTGCCAACCATTAAAATTTTGAAATAATTGTGACGATTTGATATGTTCGAAACTCGCCAACTTAATATCTTTTACCAATGATGCCAAAGAAACTATTGGGTGCAGATGGGTAACAATATGAATATGGTCGGTAACACCGCCGATGCGGTATAAATGGCAATTTTTGTTTTTTAAAATGCCCCAAACATATTTGTAAAGATCTTCACGATGGTTCTCGGTTAGTGTGTGTTCTCTATTTTTGGTACTGAACACTATTTGATAAAGGATTTGGGTATAGGTACTCATGGTTTTATATTTTGTTTAATTTATTCAACCCCATCCGGGGTTGGTTCTGTTTTTGCATCTGTTCCACGGATTTCATCCGTGGTTATTCAAATTAAAGCCCATTCGGGCTTGCATCGCGTTTTATTAAGCTAAATTACTAATTTTCTTAATGATTTTGGTAAGTGGAAAATAATCCGCCAAGGCGGATTGAATGTGAATAGCCCCACATAAAATGTGGGGTGCCATGTAATAGAATAAACACAACCACAAAGTGGTTGAACGGCTATAATAAATATTTTTCATCAAATTCAATTCTGTGCTCATTCTGTTATTCAATTTAATCAACCCCATTCGGGGTTGGCTGCCTTGTTGCACAATACCACGGGTTTCGCCCGTGGTTATTCATATTCAACCCGCTTTGGCGGGTTTTAACTGCCCTCCACAATTTTAATTTCATCGGCGGTTAAGCCGTAAAGTTGGTAAACGAGTTGGTCGATTTCGGATTCGAGGGCTGTGGTGTCAATAGTATAATCAGTTTGTTTTAAAGTCAAGATATTATCCACATTCAAAATGATTTGTTGCTGTTTTATTAAATCAATTTTGGGAATTGGAAGTTTTCTCAGTTCACTTAATGTTGTTTGTCTGAAATCATCCTTGGTTGCAATAGATGACATTTTAAGATATAAGTAAGAAATGTATTTACTAGATAAAATACCAAGTAAGTATTTTATAGAGTAGCTATCATTAATGCAAATAAATGGGTTAATGTCTTTTTTAAATACGAGCTTTTCAGAACAATAACCAACTGATAACCTATCTTGCCGATTAATTATTCTTCTTATTAAAATTTTAGGTTCCGCTTCATAGAATTGAATTAATGACTTTTTATCAGATAAATCTGTTAAATATGATGATTCCTTAACTAAAGCATAGTTATATACATTGCCTTTAGATAAAAATGGAAAAACTGCAAAATCATTTTCCATTTTATCTGTTTTTAAGAAATTACTTCCTGATAAGCCCTGAGTTGATTTTGTTATTTCTCCAAATGAGATAAAATTTTCATTACTATATTTTGAAACTAAATCCCCTACATTTTTATAAAGAATTAATTTTAAATCGGGCTCTTTAATACTTGAGTTTTCAATTTTATCAAAATTCAAATTGCTTAAATCTGAAGTTTTGTCCTTTTTGTCAAAATTGAAAATTTTGTATTGTTGACGCTGATTATTAGGCATTAAATAAATTGAGGTATCTACGAAAGCATCTTCAAAAGTATTGAATGGTAAGTTTATAATTATATCAATACCCTTATTGGTTAAAATGTATCTTCTAAATTTTTGATAGTTCTCACCTGTTTGCCATGTAGCTGGTGCAATATAGGCTAGAATTCCCTTATGGGTTAATATATCAAACCCCTGCACCATAAAAAGCACTGATGTTTCAAACTTTCGCTCAAACTGAATATATTTTTGCCTAAATAAATTCCTCTCTGTTGCACCAAAACTTTCTAATGGTATATAAGGTGGATTCCCTATCACCACATCAAATCCCACGAAATCGCCTTCATCATTCAACACTTCGGGGAACTCAAAGCGCCATTCAAAAGCATTTTCGTAAATGCGGTTGCTGCGAATTTCTTCCATTTCGGTTTCAAGAGCGGTAATGGTGTCGGCAAGGCTTTTAACCTGTTTGTCCCACGTTGCTTTTTCGGTTTTGGTGCGCTCAAATAGGGTGGTTTGGGTGGTGAGTGCATACAATTCACCTTTGGCTTTATTGAGTTTTAACAGGCGTTTGTCGTTGGCTGCAATTTCGCTTTCAAAGTCGTTTTTAATTTCGGAAATAAGGCGTTCCATGGCACGCTTTTCTTCTTTGCTTTGGGCGTTGCGATAGGTGTGTACGGCAAGTCGGTAGCTGTCGATGCTCCATTTGCTGCGTTTGAGTGCCTTTTTAATATCGGCATCTAAGGCATATCGGCTAATGAGCGAGTTTCCACATTTAATGTTGATGTCGATGTTGGGGAGGGTTTCCAATTCTCTTAACTCCCCTCCTTTAAAAGGAGGGGTGTCCGAAGGACGGGGTGGTTTTTGTTTTCCAAATTCATTGCGAATTGCCTGTAATATACCGTCTGGATTCTCCCAAACCCAACTATTTTCAAAACGCAGAACTTTAATACCCGTATGCTTTAAAAACAAATCGCGTTCCATATCATATTCTGCCTGGCTGACTTCATTATGTCCTTGCCCGTCTAATTCAATGGCCAATTGTTCATCGGGGCAATAAAAATCTAATATGTAGTTGGCCACGCTGTGTTGCCTTCTGAATTTTCTTCCTTCAAGAGCCTTTCCCTTTAACATTGTCCAAAGAGTTGCTTCAGCCGCAGTTAGGTTATTTCGAAGTGCCTTGCGAAAGGTTTTCAGATATGGTAAATTGTGTAAAGAATGACCACTTCCCCCTTCGGGTACTCCATAGTTTGTTTTAAAACCACCTCCCCCTTCGGGTACTCCTCCTTGAAAAGGAGGAGAGCTTTTGTAGTAGGCATTTTTCAGCAATTCAATCCAAAGGCGGAGGCGGCAAATTTTTACGGAATTGGGGTTAATATCCACACCAAAGAGGCAGTTTTCAATAAGGGTCTGCTTTTCGTGAAAAAGGGTTTCCTGTATGCGCTGGCTTTCTGGGCTTTGCGGGTTGTAGTCGAATAATTCGCCATCATCATCGGTAACAATAAGTTCATCGTTTTCTACTTCAACTACATATTCTTTAAGGCGTTTTCCGCTGCGGTCGGTCAATATTTTAAGGTCGCTTTTTATGGCAATTATCTCGTTAAGCGCCGATACCAAAAAGTGTCCCGAACCCACGGCAGGGTCGCAGATTTTAAGGCTGTTTATGATGGTGTTGGCTTCGGCGCGGTCGTCAATTTTGTTGTACAAGTCGTTTATATCGGCACAGTTCCAATTTTTTACCTCATTAAACTTTTGTACCACGGCTCGGCGAATGGTTTCGCGGCACATATACATAGTAATAAAACCCGGGGTAAAGAATGAACCGTCTTTGTAACCGTTTATTTTTTCGAAGATTAGCCCAAGAACGGATGCGTTTATGAGGCGTTTGTTGTCTTCCTGAATTTCCTCGCGGCCCTCGCTGGCAAAGTCGTAAGCGTTAAGAAATTCGAAAATGTATTGAATGGTGGTGAGGGCATCGGTTTGCTTTTTACCATTACCGTCTTTTATTACTGTTGCCGATATTAGGGGGAGCTTAACAAAATCCTCCAAACCGCTAATAAAAATGGTTTGGTGTTCAAGCTCGGTAGGTTCAAAAAGCGAACTATTCAAGTAGGGCACACGCGAGAAAAGCTCATTAATGGAGGCTTCGCGCTCACTTACCTTTTTAGCCAAAACACGAAAGAAAAGCTTGTCCAAATCATCGAAATCGCGTATTTTATCGATATTCAGAAATAAATATTGCTTATCCTTTTTATGGTAGCTGAGTAATTGTGCTTCGAGGAGTTTTAGAAAAAGGATACGATTTAGCCATGTTATAACTAATTCAAGGGCAACATTAAAAAGTTGCTCCTGATAGGTTTCACCATATTGCGAAACTTTTTTTATGCGTGTTATCTTGTCGTGGATATCGAGCTGTACGATGGTATTTTCAATAAGCGAACCTGCATTTCGCTCGCCTTCCTTTTTGCGCTGAATGAGTTTTTTGCTGCCTTCTTTGGTTTCGGTTAGTCCGATAATGTGTAACAATTCGGTATAAAATACTTTGTCGAGGCTGTTGCTGTCGTTGGCAAAGGGCAGCTTTAACAAATGCTCTGGCGAAAGGAGTTTGTATAAGGCAATAAGTGTATTATCGTCCTTTTTATCGGCGTTGCGTAGGGGTTTATCGTAATCGCGGATGTCGAAATGGGTAACGATTACTTCGTGTTTGATGGCTTCAATTACAGGCTCGGCAATTTGCTTGTAAAAGAAATCGGTTGTTTTGCCCGATAGGCGGCCTTCTTCAAAATCGGTGAACTGTTTTACCAAGTTCTTGTTTTGGGCGAACTCTTTTTCAAAAAAGTTGGCATCGAAAATAAACCATTCGTAAATGTTGGTGGCAACCAAGTATTTTATTTCGAGGTTTTTTGCGGTTATGCGTTCCCGCAAATAATACAACACCAATTCCTGAAAGGCTTTGGCATTTATATTGTCAGTACGCATCATTTCCGACTTGTTGGTGGGCTTTTTTGCTTCAATAATAACACCAACGGTTCCTGCGGCCGTATTGGTGTTGTGAATAACCAAATCGTTCCGGCCTTTGGTATTTATAAAATGGGTTGCTCCATAATAGGTATCGGTCAGGAATTTAGAAACAAGGTTTTTATGAAATTCTTCCGATTCTGATTCGTTGATGTTGCCAAGCAAGCCAATCAAATTGGTTTTGAACAACTCTATGTCGTGACGGTTGGCTTTTACCTTTAAAAATGCTTTGTTTAATGCCTTACGAGGTTTAAGTATGTTCAATTCCATGGTATATAATCTGAATTTATTGTTTGTTAAAAATACGCAGAAAGTTTGCAAATATGGTGTGGGATGGGAAAATTGTAGCAAGTTTTATTTGCATTTGGTGGGAACTCTTGTTAGTGTAGGAATTCAACCATGCAAATATTTGAGCTTTTGTGCATTCACTTTTCTTATAAATTTTTAATAAAGAGGGAATTACCTTAATAAATTGAAAATGTAACACTATTAAACAAGAAAACAAAAAAATTATTTGTGGAGGTGGGGTTGGGTTTGGAGGAAGGTTTTTTTTAACCGCAGATGTGCAAAGGGTAAAAAAAGAGGTTTAACACTCTTGGCGCACTTGGCGCAATTACTTAGCGCGCTTTGCGGTTAGGGTTTTTTAATGTTTAACCGTAAAGGATGCAAAACTTACCAATTGCATTTAATTTAATAAAATATGGGGAGCTATAAACAAAAAGGGGATTTATTTGGAACGATTCGTTCCGCTTAAACCCCCTATTCATTTTATCAGCTATTGGTATGGTTTTTAGAAATAAAAACGACACAATAAACCTGTGTCGGTTGTAATACAATCCTGTTTTGAATCTTCTCCGTCAGGATATTGACTGTTTGTTGTATTAAAATTCATATACTTAATTCCTATCTCTCCACCAATACTGAAATGCTGTCCAAAAAAGAATTCTGCTCCAATTGCCGGCCCAATGGCAATTCGGTTTGTTTCTTCGGTTTCAACATCTCCAGAAAAAGAACCCTTATATTCATTTGAAAATTTTGAGTATTCAAATCTGAATCCTCCATAAATATTTGTTTTGCCCCTCTGGTACATACCAACCCCCCCTAATCCAAGGCTTATACTTTTATCTTCCAATTCGCTATCCTTATCGTTGAAGTAATTGAATCCAATTTCAGGCTCAATTCTAAAGTAATTTGTAGGGGTTACTGTAAAAACAATTTTATTGGACGGTGCAGCAATATCCATAGCCAAATCATTTAATTTAAACTGTTCGATATGCATACCCATACCGAAAACTTTCATTTCCGAGATTTGTTCTTCGGCACTTTGACCAAATAAATTGGTGTTGACGCACAAAATTGAAGCAATTGCAAATGTTGAGAAAAATAGTTTTTTCATACTGAATCATTTTTAAGTGTAATTTATAGAGTTATAATGTGTGTGCCGATATTTTTTTTATTTACCAAAACAACCATGTAACCACTACCATTAGTGTCTATTTCTAGGTTACCCGCTTTTCCAAATTTGTTTGATTTCGTAACTTTCATTCTTATGCATTGCAAAACAGATTGCCTAAACAATTCTTTATTATGGTTATGATTTTAAACTTGGATACCAGGCAAATAAAGGTCTGTTAAATGTAAAACTATTAAACAAGAAAACAAAAAAAATATTTGTGGAGGTGGGGTTGGGTTTGGAGGATATTTTTAATAGACAAGCCGTAACACCCAAAGGAAAATCGTATTTTTTAATGAATCGACCTAATATTTTGAAACAAAAATTCCAGAATACGTGGAATATCTTGTAGCCAATTATAAGCTGTAGTTTGAAAAAAAAAATGAAGGTGAAGAGTAATAAAAGCTTTATTTACCTTTTACTTTTTGGATTTCTAGGTTATTGTTCACGAATATCTTCAAGATACATTTCTAAAGCATCAGTAATATTCTCTTTATTTCTTCAACGCTAAGGCCTTGTGTAAATACGGCGGGAAGCTCCTTTAGTTGACCTATTAGGAATCCGTTTTTGCCTTTTTTTATTACCAATGTTAGTACCATAGTTTTAAGTTATTTCTTTCACAAAGATATAAATTAAGCCGGTATGTTTTTCCTACCTGAAATCAATAAATATTGATGCAACTTATAAAAGTACCTGTTAACATCTTTTTAATAAAAAAGAATTACATAACGCATTCTTAACACTGCGTTTTATTTTAATTAGTATATTTGATTCCGTGTATTTTAGTAAAATATAGAAAATATTACGGTTTTTAAATTATATTTTAGTGAAATATTCTTGTAACAACTATATATATTGACAACAAACATCGAAATATTTTATTGCAACTAACCTTTAAATTACTGAGTATGAGAAAAGTATTACTATTGGCTGCTTCGTTGCTTTTATCGGCAATTCTGGTGTTTTCCCAGAGTAAATCAATCCCTACGGGTTATTATAACAATGCCAGCGGTTTATGCGGCGACAATTTGAAAACGGCCCTTTATAACATTATAAAAGGGCATACCTCTGTTTCGTACACCACCTTGTGGACCAGTTTTAAAACCACAGACAAACGCTCCGATGGCAAAGTATGGGATATGTATTCCAATATAAGCTATACCTTTACCACCAACCAGTGTGGTACTTATAGTGGCGAAGGCGATTGTTATAACCGGGAGCATTCATTCCCCAAAAGTTGGTTCAATGATGCCACACCCATGTACAGCGACTTGTACCATCTTTATCCTACTGATGGATATGTGAATGGTCGCCGGAGTAATTATCCTTTTGGTGAAGTTACTTCGCCTACCTACACCTCAGGAAACGGTGGAAAATTAGGTTCCTGCTCATACCCCGGTTATACCGGAACTGTTTTTGAGCCTATTGATGAATATAAAGGTGACTTTGCCCGTACCTACTTTTATATGGTTACCCGCTACGAAAATATAGTAGCCGGTTGGGAAACCAACTCATCGGAAGTTGATGCAGTTCTCGATGGAACCTCTTTTCCAGCTTTTGAAACTTGGTTTTTAAATATGCTTGTGGATTGGAATGCCGCCGACCCTGTTAGCCCGAAGGAGATTAGCCGGAATGACGCAGTTTATGCCATCCAAAAAAACCGGAATCCATTCATAGATCATCCTGAATATATCGATGCCATCTGGGTTAGCGGATGTACTACCAATCCTACAGTCAATTTATCAGTTAGCACTTCTACTGCTACCGAAGCGGCTGCAACTATTGTTACCGTAACCGCCACTTCATCGAGTGCTGTTACCAGCGCACAAACTGTTTCATTGGCTGTGAGCGGAACAGGTATCACTACCGGCGATTACACTTTAAGCAGTTCAACCATTACCATTGCCAGCGGTGCCACTACAGGTTCTGTAGCCTTTACCATTGTGAACGATACTCAGGTTGAAAGTACTGAAACAGCTACGTTGTCTATTAGTAATCCTTCATCAGGTTTAACCTTAGGCGCTACCACCTCAAAAACTGTTGCCATAACCGATAACGATGTGGCCACAACTGTAAACTTGTCAGTTAGTACATCTACCGCCACCGAAGCGTCTGCCACTGTGGTTACTGTAACCGCCACTGCATCGAGTGCTGTAACCAGCGCACAAACCGTTTCATTAGGTGTGAGCGGCACTGGAATCACCACCGGCGATTACACTTTAAGCAGTTCCACCATCACCATTGCCAGCGGTGCCACCACCGGTTCTGTAACTTTTACCATTGTGAATGATACTCAGGTTGAAAGTACTGAAACGGCCACGTTGACTATTAGCAATCCTTCATCAGGTTTAACCTTGGGCGCTACCACCTCAAAAACTGTTGCCATTACCGATAACGATACCTCCACCAGTTGTGCTACCGACCTAATTATTTCAGAATATGTGGAGGGAAGTTCAAGTAACAAGTATATCGAATTATACAACGGTACCTCCGCTAGCATCAGCCTGAGTAACTACCAATTGTTGCTTTTTGCCAATGGTGCTACATCGGCTACCACAACGGTTACATTGAGTGGAACGATTGCTTCAAAAGGTATAGTGGTATATAAAAATTCCAGTGCCACCAAATATACAGGTACAGCCATATCAAATAGTGCGGTCAACTTTAATGGCGATGATGCTATTGCACTGAAAAAAGTTTCCACAGGAGCTTATGTTGATATTTTTGGCCGGATTGGTAATGATCCAGGAACAGCCTGGATCAGCGGTTCATATACTACATTGGATAAAACTTTGGTTCGTAAAGCTTCTGTTTATACTGGGGTAATTACAAACCCTACCTCAGGATTCCCAACTTTAGCTACCCAATGGGATATCTATAGTCTGGATGTAGTTTCAAACCTAGGAAGCCATACCATGACATGCACCAGCGGCATTGTTTCCAGTATTACCGATGCGGAATCAGTAGAAGAAACAGTTTTAGAAGTTCCTTCACCATCAACTGTTGAAACGGCTATTTTAATTGCAGATAATGAAATCCAGATTAAAAATATGCCCAAAGGATTTAATAATGCAATGGTGTATGTGTTCGATATTAGCGGCCGTCAAATTTCGGTAAATGCTATCACAGAAACGGGAGAACAAACTACCTACACAATTCCTTCGCCCATCAGTCGTCATGGATTATATATTATTAAAATAGAGAGCGGAAAATCGCCCTTCTCACGTAAAATTATTTATTAGTCCTCAATAAAACTTCTAATAATAACAAAAGGCGGTTCAAGTGAACCGCCTTTTATTTTTTATAAATTGGCGTAATTGCAAAAATACAAACCAATAATTGATATATAAACGCAAAATTCCAAATCAATAATGGGGTGAAAAAGTATAAATTCCCATATTTTTGGTTTTAGAGGCATTCTAATAAAAGTAAAACATAAAAAGCCCTTTGAATGTTATTTTTTTGTAATTTCATCCGTAAATAATTATTAGTTTATTGATTATCTGTTGTTTCGTACGAATGGAACGCCCCATGTAAATTTTCATCCGTTTTTGTGCAGTTTCCTGCATGGGGGTTTCATAAATAATTAACTAATTTAGAATGGTATGTTCAAAGCTACTCATGTAATCCTGGTGTTTTGCTTGCTCTTTATGTTTGGCTGCACCAACCGAAGCAATAATTCGGGTCAAGATAAATTAGATGTTACTTTAGATACGGTAACCGATGTAACATTGAAGTTGTCGGGCGATGCCGAAGAGGATATCCTGTTTTATAATATGCTATTTCCCATTGATTTAGGTGTAATTATCGATAAACGAAACGTTATCTATAATTCAAATTTATTGAATCCGTTATCCAATTTCGCCAATTATAACGAAAGTTCGAAAAGAGCGTTGGCATTGGGCGTATATGGAGCCGATTTAAGTTATTTATGGGGTTTTCAGCAGGCACAGCAAGCATTATGGTATTTTACAGCTATTAAAAAATTAGCTAATGATATGGGAATACCCAATGAATATGTAAGTAACTCAGCCAGCAAAGCTGAAATGTATATCGAAAATATTGACACGTTGGTAAACCTAGCTAGAAATGCCTATTACGATTGCGACGCTTATTTAATTAAAAGCAATCAGCAAGACTTGGCTGTGCTGGTTTTGCTAGGAGGTTGGATAGAAACCATGCATACGGCGCTTAATTTATATACGGAACCCAACAGCCGGATGGCTTGTAAAATAATAAGCCAAAAGTATTCGCTAACCAGTTTATTAAACTTGTTATTTCAACAGCCTGATAATGTTGTTATTACTAAATACAGCAACGAACTTATTACCTTGCTGGAGGAATTTGATCGGTTACAGAACCTTTATTTTACTGATCAATTGGAGATTGACACCTTGAATAAAACCATCACCTTTACTGCTTCAAAAGAACTGGAATTAAAGCCGGATGCCTTAAAGCAGTTGAAAGAACTGATTGTTGGGTTAAGGGAGTTGATTATTCTCTAGCTTATAATATTGGTTCGTTTTGTTGTTCCACACCTTAAAACAAATGAAACCCATTCGTTGGAATTAGATGCGTTCTTAGCGTGTCCGCTCTTACTGGTAGTTAATGTGATTAAATAATGAACTACCTCGTTCGTTTGCAGCTAGGTAGTCCATTATAATCGCAAATGATCCGCTACCGGTTTACCGAAAAAAATCCACTGCTAACCGATAAAACTTTGTTGCTTCTTTAATTGTTTGCAACTTTTGCGTTTTTATTTTTAATAGTAGTTTGATATGAAGCATTTAGCATTTATACTGTTTTTCTCCGTCTTTTTCGGATTATTCCTGTTGGGTTCGTGGTATGTGTTTAACCGGGGTATGCAGGCATTGCCGCAAAGCACCTTGCGCTCCATTTTTCCTTGGTTGTTTTGGGGTTTAGCAGCAGCATTTGTAATTGGTCAGTTTTTGGAACGGGGCAACCCAACCCTTTTAGGTCAGGTGGTTACTTATGTGGGTTCATTTTGGTTGGTCACGCTTTTCTATTTATTCCTATTTATTCTGGCCATTGATATAGTAAGGGTAGCCAACCATTTTATAGGGTTCATTCCCGATGCCTGGACACAAACCTTTTTAACCGGTAAAAACCTGTTTGTGGCAGTATCAAGCATAACGCTATTAATGGTAGCCGCAGGGCATATAAATGCTATTATCCCAAGAATAGTGAATGTGGATATTCCTATCAACAAGAAGGCAGGAACACATAAGGAGATTAAAGTAGCCTTGGTTACCGACATACACATGGGATTTATTATTGGCAACAACCGGGTAAACCGGATGATAACTAAAATTAACAGTCAAAACCCCGATTTGGTGCTGTTTGGCGGCGATTTGGTGGACCACAATCCATTGCCGGTAATTAAGTACAAAATGGGTGAACATTTTAAGCGGTTGAATCCTCCGCTTGGGGTTTACGCCGTTACCGGAAACCATGAATATATAGGTAAACCCGATATAAGCATCAATTACCTTTCGCAATTTGGCATCAAATACCTTCGCGACACCCTCATTAATATTGATAACGTTTTGCTGCTTGGAGGGCGCGAGGATAAAGATAAAATGCGGTTTACCGGTATGCGCCGTATGCCGGTGAGTCAGCTGATTAATGGCGTCGATAGGAGTCTGCCCATCCTGTTAATGGATCATCAACCGGTTGAGTACGATAGCGTGATACAAACAGGGGTTGATTTAATGGTTTCGGGCCATACACACCGCGGTCAGTTTTGGCCGTTTAGGTACATTACCCAGCGGGTTTACGAATTGGATTGGGGATTACTTAAAAAAGGAAATACCCATTTTTATGTTTCATCAGGACTAGGCTCCTGGGGACCTCCCGTTCGTATTGGCACCCGACCTGAGATTGTAATTTTACACCTTAAACTTAATTAACGCGAGTTCGACATATCATATTCGGTACTTATAAGATAGTTAAATCATTCTTAAAACCATAAGGAATGTTGGAAAATTGGAATGATGGAAGAAAAATGCGAATTTAATTCACTGATTATATTTTAATCTTTCCGACTTCCCATTTCCCCACCTTCTCATCTTCCCATCTTTCTACCCTACCCCCTTGTTACCTTGTAACCCTGCTACCCCCGAAGCAAGTTCGGGGCAGGCTCTGCAATCTTCCCCTAATTATAAACCCGGATGGTATTGTTACTAAAAGCCACTTTATATTCTTTTAATGAATACTTCGCTAATCCGGTTGTTGGGCTGCCATAAATCAAATCGTAAGTTGAGCCGCAGCAGGAACAGGTTGACGTATTAATTTGGTTTGCATTAGGCCTAATCCAACAACTAACTTTAACTTCATGGGTACAGGTGCAATCAAAAGCTTTGTATTCATTGTTGCCTGCATTCACAATTAATATTCCATTTTCAAGATAGCCTTCACCTTCAATCACATAGCTTCCAAGCACATCGAGCAAATCAACGTATTCCGGGTCATAAATATATATGGGCTCTACATAAATTGGAATGTCCGGAATTGGGTTTTTATTATCCTTATCGCATGAAGTGGTAATTGCTAGCGAAACAATTGATATTAAATAAAATCTTACTATTTTTGAAATTCGTTGCATGGTTATATTTTGATGTAATTATAACAATTTTGAAAAAAGTAATCCCCTTATTGATATGTTTTTTTATTGTTTCTGTATCCTATTCACAAATCCGCTATTCAATAGACGTAAATTCCGACATTGAGCGGAGGGTTTCGTTGAGGTTTTTTATAACCCAAACAGCAGAATCGTTTAAAACGAATCGGGCCGTTCGAATAAAAAAAAGAATCTCAACAAAAGAATCTGCTAAAATTAGAAAACATATTTACCGGATACAAACGAGAGAAACAAAGAAAAGAATGCATCAATCAGTTAAAAAAGCCGATTATTTTAATTCAGGAAAAATACCAATCTACGTTAAACTTAATAAAATGTTGAAAAATGGATGATTTAGTACAAGTGCTACTTTTCGTATTGACCCTGGTAATATTCATTTTTTCGGCATTACGAAAACAGAAAAAAAAACCGGCTACCAACGTTTCACCTGCTGATAACCTTTTGGAATCACTCTTTGGAATTCCACAACCAAGTCCAGTATATGCATCAGTTGATGAGGAAGCGAATGAGGAACATTATGCCGAAGTTGAGATAAAACCGGTATCACCTCGATTACCCGATGAAGGAATAGTGGCTATCACTAATAAACCAGAGGCTTCCAGCCTTATTTATGAGGAGGAAGAAAAAACCTATCAACCCATTGATTTACGGACAGCCATTATTTATAATGAGATTCTAACACGCAAAAATTTTTAAACGGCTTTATAGCATACTTTTTTTTGAAAGCCAGTGCTTGTTATTATTCCATTAGAATCTATATATTTACCGATTCAAAAAAAATGACAAATACTTATTTTTAAATATAAATTCGGCGATTATGATAAGAAAAATACTTTTTATTCTTTTCGTATTGTTTGCATCCGGGGGGCTGTATGCACAATCAGGAGCCATTAAAGGAAAAGTGCTTGACGGCGAAACCGGCGAAGCAATTCCGTTTGCTAACGTAATAGTGGAGCTGAATGGCAATATGATGGGTGGCGGTGTATCTGACTTTGATGGTAATTACACCATAAAACCCCTTGCTGCTGGCTCATATACGGTTAAAGCTTCTTACGTGGGCTATAATTCATTGCAAATAAACGATGTAATAGTAAATAACGATAAAATCCGGTTTCTGGATCTAAGTATGAATGCTTCAACGCAAGCCATTGAACAGATTGATGTGATTGCCTATGTGGTTCCACTTATCGATAAAGACAACACGCAAACTGGGGGAACTGTTACTTCCGAAGAAATCTCGAAAATGGCCGGACGTTCTGCTGAATCGGTTGCATCAACAGTGGGTGGTGTATATCAGGAAGACGGAGAAGTAAAAAGTGTCCGGGGTGCCCGCGAAGATGCCACCGTGTATTACATTGATGGGGTTAAAATGAGAGGTTCAAGCAACCTGCCAAAAGCATCCATTGCCGAAGTTTCGGTAATTACCGGAGGTACTCCAGCCCGTTACGGTGATGTTACCGGTGGGGTTATTAATATTGTTACCAAAGGAGCCTCACGTACGTTTTTTGGTGGATTGGAAATGAGCACTTCAAAGTTCCTCGATGATTACAACAGCAATATTATTGGGGCTAATCTTTCAGGTCCCATCCTCACCCGTACCATTGTAAATCCTGATAATGCAGCCGATGTGCGCAAAGAACCCTTGGTTGGATTTTTTATAGCAGGGGAGTACCAGTTTACTCAGGACCCTCGACCTAGTTCCGTTGGATTCTGGAAAGTTAAGGATGATATATTGGATAGCATTTCACGCACCCCTTTGGAGAGGGATAATGAAGCAGTTAAACCAACCGCTTCATATTTAACAGCCAAAGATTTTGAAAATGTAAAAGTCAGGGAAAATGTAGCCTACCAACAAGCGGTTTTAAGTGGAAAAATTGATATTCAACCCATGAAAAATCTGGTAATTACTCTAGGTGGAACCTTTCAATCGGATAATGGCAATTACCTGCCGGGAAATTCCAAAGGTTCAATTACTGGAAATGCCTCCTCCGACAATCCATATTCCGGGCTACTAAGTTATAACAACAACCGAAATGTTACTACTTCAACCTATCGTTTGTATGGTAAATTAACTCACAATTTAAGCTCCGAAAATCAGGACGACAAAGAGAATACCTCCATTATAAAAAATGCCTATTACAGCATTATGGCCGACTATTCAAAGTACCAAGATAACACTTGGGATGAAAGGCATAAAGACAATCTTTTTGAATACGGTTACGTTGGAAAGTTTACCACATACCAAACTCCTACGTATGCTTATGGGTATGACACCACGCTCCAAAAGCTTGGGTATTTAATGAATGCCATACAAGATACTTTAGTCACCTTTCAATCAAGTGATGTTAACCCTGAATTATCAAGGTTTACTGAAATGTATTACGACTTTTATGGAAATCCAATAAATCAGTCCGAGATTTTAGGTGGTGGTGGATTATTGAATAGTTATGTGCCCGACCCTATTAATGGCTTGGTTACCGTACCGGGTGTACCTTATGGCCGGTATAATAAGACCGAAAACGAACAATTCCGTATTAGTGCCCAAGGAGCAGCGGACTTGAATAATCATGAAATTTCAGTTGGGTTTGAATTTGAAAAACGTACCGATCGATATTTTAATTCAGCCCCGAGGAATCTATGGCTTCTGGCAAGGCAAAATATGAACAGTCACATTCAGGAACTCGATTTTGCCAATCCTATTGCCGGAACTATTGAAGGTACCGGTATTTACAACGACACCATTACTTACAATCGCTTGTGGAATGGCGCTGCACAGTCGCTGTTTGATTTCAAATTCCGCGATAGCAAAGGAATGGAAACAACAGGAACTAATTGGGTTGATATTGATAGCTACGATCCTTCAGAATTGAGTATTGAATACTTTAGTCCAGATGAGTTATTCAATAATTCTTCCACTTTGGTGGTGTATTCAGGTTTCGATGCTTATGGGAACAAAACATCTGGCTCCTCTTCGTTTGATGATTTTTTCACCCAAACAACTACCTACAGGGATAAAAACAATCGTGAAATTTCCTATTATAGCCGCGAAATAGCTCCTTTTGAACCGATTTATTGGGCCGGTTACATACAAGATAAATTTGCGTTTAACGACTTGGTTTTCAATGTGGGACTTCGCGTGGACGGTTACGATGCCAACCAAAAAGTACAAACCGACCCTTACCTGACCTTCACCTCATATAAAGTAAAAGACAATTATGGATTAATTGCTAATACCGACATTCCTGCTAATATTAATCAGGAAGCTACGGTATATGTTGATAATAGTGCCGACCCAAATAGAATTGTGGGATACCGGTATGAAAGTCAATGGTACGATGCCACCGGTTCTGAGGTGAGTGATTTTAGGACATTGTATGCATCGGGTCAAGCAGAACCTTACCGCACAGCACCCAATGATCAAATAGGGGGTAATTCATTTCTAAAAGCATTCAAAGATTACGACCCAGACATCAATGTGTTACCGAGGATTTCCTTCTCGTTCCCTATTTCGGACGAAGCCCTGTTTTTTGCCCATTACGACTGGTTGGCAAAACGCCCGAGCTCTTTTCAAAGCAGGCTAAACCCAATTGATTTATTATATATCAATCAATTAGCTACCAACGAGTTTGTCAATCCGAACTTAAAATCGGAAAAAACCATTGACTACGAATTCGGGTTTCAGCAAAAGTTGAACAATAAATCGAGCCTTAAAATGTCGGCTTTTTATCGCGAACAACGCGATATGGTTCAGTTGATTTATTTAACAGGAGCCTACCCAATTAATATGAAAACTTACGGTAATATCGATTTTGGTACCATTAAAGGGTTTACCATGACTTACGATTTGCGCCGTACCTCCAACATACAGGTAAAAGTGAGTTATACCTTACAATTTGCCAACGCTACCGGTTCCGATGCCAATACAGCCCGAAGCCTTATCAATGCAGGCCAAGCTAATTTGAGGGCAACCTTGCCAACCGATTTTGATCAACGTCATGCTTTCTCTGTTTTAGCCGATTATCGTTTTGGCTCTGGTAAGAATTACAACGGTCCCAAATGGTTTGGAATGGATTTTTTGGCTGATGCCGGTGTTAACTTTACCATCAATTCCGGATCGGGTACTCCATACACTCCAAGAGACGTAGAGACCGGAACCACCGTAGGAAGTATCAATAAATCAACCATGCCTTGGCGTACTACTATTGATATGAAAATAGACAAAAGTTTCACGCTCAGCTTTGGTGAAGGGGAAAACAGCCGACAGGCTGATTTAAACTTTTACCTCGATGTGAGCAATTTATTGAATGCACAAAATGTAATGGGGGTTTATGCCACCACAGGAAATCCCGATGATGATGCGGTATTGACATCAACGGGTGGCCAATCAAACATAAGTAGGGCCAACAGCCAACAATCCTATATCGATTATTATACCATGATGCTGGATAACCCGGCAAACTATAATTTACCTCGTCAAATACGGTTGGGTGTACTTTTTAGTTTTTAATTAATGATTTAACCAAGATATACAATGAAAAAGATTCTATACCTATTAATTCTGCTGATCGTTACTGCCTTAGGCACTACCTCCTTTGGCCGTGATTTTAAGGATTTTAAAACTCAAAAGTCAATCCAAACCATAACCGCAGGTTGCTTGCCAGCTTCAGCTGAGGCTAACCTTGATTTGAATAACGTAAGGGCATTAATTCTAGCCCAAGGAACCTTATGGGAAGGTGAAGGAAAAGCGGAATACGAAGTTCCTAAAGGCTCCGGTAAAACAGCGCTCTATGCAGGAGGAATCTGGGTAGGTGGTGTTGATGTAAATGGACAGTTACGTACTTGTGCCAGAACTTTTAGGAGCGAGGGCAACGATTATTGGCCCGGGCCACTCATCAGCAATGGCGAGGGTATTGCCAGCGTTTCACCCGAAGTTTGTGTAAAATATGATAAACACTACAAAATAACCCGGCAGCAAGTGGAAGAATTTATAGCTTACAATGCAGCTGATGCGGTTACAAAAGCAAGTAGCTTCAGTGGTTACACGGTTCCAGCCATTATAATCAATTGGCCAGCCCACGGTCCTATTGAATATGGTGCTTACGATTATTACTTAGCACCTTTTAATGATGTTGATGGTGATGGAGAATACAATCCGGCCAATGGGGACTATCCTAACTTTATAATTGAAAAAACCTCAAATTGTAATTACCAACCGGAACGTCGGGCTGAAAATTTGGGTAATACCAGTCAAAAGCTTTTTGGCGATGAAACCGTATGGTGGGTTTATAACGATAAAGGAAATGTTCATACTACAACTATTGGTGCTGCAGCTATTGGAATGGAATTTAGGGCTCAGGGGTTTGCTTTTTCAACCAACGATGAACTGAACAATATGAGTTTTTATAATTACCAAATCATCAACCGTTCAACCTATTCTCTTACCGATGCTTATTTTGGTGTTTGGAACGACCCCGATTTAGGATTGGCTAGTGATGATAAAGCCGGTTGTGATGTGGTGCGCGGATTGGGTTATGTGTACAATGGAGATGATGTTGATGGTGCTGGAGAAGCTTGGGCTTATGGACCAAATCCTCCAGCTATTGGGTTTGACTTTTTTGAAGGACCCTATCAGGATCCCGATGGACAAGATAATTTGAATTCATGGAAAGATTATGAAAAAACCGTACTCGATTGCGAAAATGGATATGTGTTTAATAGCGAAAGAACAGGTAATAACGTATTGGTCGGCCCCGGTGATATTAATAATGGAAATATCAACGGTTTAAATTTTGGGGATAGTATAATTGACAATGAACGTTGGGGTATGCGCCGCTTTATTTACTATGTAATTGGACCCGGTGATCCAAGTAACGCTCTTCATTATTACCAATACTTAAAAGGATATTGGAAAGATGGTACCCGCATGACCTATGGTGGAAATGGAAAAGGAGGTACTCAAAGTGCTGATTTTCTTTATCCAGATAATACGGATATATGCGGTTGGGGAACACAAGGAATACCTCAAGCCCCTTGGAGCGCCAGGGAAGATGTCGTATATGATGACATGCGGATTGTGCAGTCAGCGGGTCCATTTGTTTTGGAACCAGGTGCTGTAAATGACATCACCGTTGGAGTTGTTTGGGCCAGGGCAAATTCTACCGCATGGGCATCGGTTGAAGAAGTACGCAAAGCAGATATTAAAGCACAACGGCTCTTTGAAAATTGTTTTCAATTGATTGATGGTCCATCTGCTCCCGACTATTCCATTATTGAATTAAATGGCAAACTTATTTTTCACCTTTCAAATAGTGTAAGTTCCAATAATTATTTGGAAACATACAAAGAACAAGATCCATTTATCGATCCAGCGGTGATTGGTGAAGGCCGTTATTTCAATTTTCAAGGGTATCAGGTATATCAAGTGAAAGATAGGACGGTAACCATGGGTGAAATATTGGACGAAAATAAAGCCCGTCAGGTTTTCCAATGCGACATTCGCGATGGTGTTTCTCAACTGGTGAATTTTGTTTGGGATGCCGATTTAAATGCAGCTCGTCCGTATGCTATGGTTAAAGGTAGCGATACAGGAATTGCACACACTTTTGAACTGACCGATGACACCTTTGGAACCGGAAAAGATAAACAACTGGTTAATTACAAAGAATACTATTACGTGGCAATTGCTTATGCTTACAATAATTTCGACCCTTACAATCAAGTTGATGAGGGCGCCTTAGGGAACCAAACAAAACCTTATTTGGCTGGTCGTAAAAATTTGAGTATTAAAACAGCCATTCCTCATTCTGTGGATGCTATGAATGGCGGTACCATATTAAACAGTGAATATGGCGATGTTCCTTCGGTTACCCTTATTGAGGGTAGAGGAAACGGCACCAATGAATTGGAGTTAACCGACGAAACCATCGAGAATATCTTATCGAAAACAGAATACCCGTTTAAAGCTGACAAGCTGACTTATAAAGAGAACCAGGGTCCAATTAAGGTGAAAATAATTGATCCGTTGAATGTTTTAGATGCTGATTTTACGTTGAATTTTTTGAAGGATTCCGTACATAAGGTATTAAATTATTATAATTCTTCCACTGGTGTAAATGTAATACCATCAACAGGTATGATATATGATACCAAATATGAATTAGTGTGGAATCAAGATGGGGAACAAAAAAGAATAGAATCCGATTCCTGGATTCGTTATTCCGATGAAAAACTGTTTCCAGAATTGGGGATATCTATTAATATTGAACAGATAGATTTCCCCGGTCAAAATGGGCATCAAAAGTTCGACGAAAAAGATAACATCAATAATGGATTTATTAGTGCAACCTCTTCTTTTGCAAAAACAAATGAACCGAGTTGGTTGGGTTTTGTAGCCGATTTAGATGGAAAAACTCCTTTTAACTGGATCCGGAGCGGAAAACAAACTAAAGCAGAAGATGATTTATTAGATTGGACCGATTATTTGGGTATGGATCCTGATCAGGTTTATGAAAAAGTATTGAACGGTACCTGGGCACCTTATGCATTTACCTCAACCAGCCTTTATGGAGCGGCTTACATTGATGCTAAACCCGCAGCAATTCGGTTCGACAAACAGAGGTTACCCAGTGTAAATGTGGTAATAACAAATAATAAAGATCTCTGGACCCGATGTGCAGTAGTTGAAATGGCAGAAAATGATGCCGATGATAAAACCCATAATAGTTTGTCAGAAGGTGGAGCGTTGCGTTTCCGTTTGCGGGCAGCGGCTTCGAAAAACAAAGAGGGTGTGTCGGCTGAGGAAAACGCGATAGATGATACCAGCAACCAGGATGCACCTAATTATATTGGTGCAACCGGTATGAGTTGGTTCCCGGGTTATGCTATTGATTTGGAAACCGGCGAACGCCTGAATATTATCTTTGGAGAAGATAGTTGGTTGGTGGGAGAAAATGGAAATGATATGATTTGGAATCCTACAGCCAAACTTGGCGATGACATTTTTATGATGACTGGTGGAAATAGTGGAACACCCTATTTTGGTGGAAAACACTATGTTTACATTGTGGGGCACAATGAATATGCCTCTGCTCCTTTTCCAATGCCATCGTATGATGAAGGACGCACGATATACAATGCTTTAAATCCAGCACTTCCGGAGGCAACCATTCGTGCAAATGTTAAAAATATTTGGGCACATCCAGCTTGGGTTTCTATTCCAATGGTTACCCCGGGAAATGAATTTTTTGAATATGCTACAATGCCCGATAATGAGTTGACTATTAAATTACGTATTGCAAATCCTTATTTTATCGATGTTAATGGAGCCGTTAATACGGATACAGTAAATTATAACTATCCGGCATTTACTTTCAGCACCAGTGCATTAAAAGTAATAACTAATGATGCTCCGCAAGCATCGAATGCCTTAGATAAAATAAACATTGTACCCAATCCCTATTATGGATACTCGGAATATGAAACCACTCAATTAGATAATTATGTAAAAATTACCAATCTGCCCGAAAGGTGTATAGTTTCTATTTATTCTGTGAATGGAAACCTAATCCGCAGGTTCGATAAAGACAATACGGATTCATATATTACGTGGGACTTGAAAAATCAATTTGATGTATCCATTGCCAGTGGAATGTATATCATTCATATAAATTCACCGGAACTGGGAGAAAAAATAGTTAAGTGGTTTGGTTCTTTACGGCCTATCGATTTAAATTCATTCTAGTTTTTATATAAAAGGAATATAGACATAAACAGAAAGATATGAGAAAGTATATAAAAAACTTAACTAGCCTAGCCTTATTCACATTGTCCATTTCAATAGTCACTTTTGGGGGCAATGAGCAGCGTATTGGTCAAGCTGGTGCAGCCCAGTTACTCATAAATCCATGGGCGCAATCTTCAGGTTTAGGAGATGCTAGTGTTGCTAATATTTCCGGATTCGAAGGTGTTTTTGGTAATATTGCCGGAACAGCCCGATTGAATAAAACGGAATTAATTTTTGTAAATACCAATTGGCTGAAAGGAACCGATATTAAATTGAACTCATTCGGTATTTCAAAAAAATAGGGGATGTTGGAGTTATAAGTTTGTCAGTAATGACGATGGATTGGGGCGAAATTATTAAAACCACGGTTTCAAAACCCGACGGTGATGGATCCACCTTTCGACCTAACCTTACCAATATTGGGGTTTCGTATGCTAAAGAATTTTCAAACAGTATTTATGGAGGAATAACCGTAAAAGTTATCAGTGAGCAACTTTCGAATTTAAGTGCCACCGGGGTAGCATTTGATGCCGGTATTCAATACATTACCGGAAGCCGTGAACAAATTAAGTTTGGAGTTACCATGAAAAATGTAGGTCCAACTATGAAAGTTACCGGCGATGGAATGGCTATTAGAGCTAATTATGCTGGAGGCCCTATTGAAACTATGGAAATGCGTTCTGCTGAATATGAAATGCCTTCGCTCATTAAATTAGGTGTAGCGTATGATTTTGATTTAGGTGACATTCACGCCCTCACACTCATGGGAGCCTTTACCGAGAATTCTTTCTCAAAAAACCAGTTTCACGGTGGATTAGAATATGGTTTCCATAAAATACTAATGCTTCGCGGAGGTTATGTATATGAAAATGGAATTAATAGCGATATCGACCGAACTAGCGCTTTAACTGGATTAACAGCAGGTTTTAGTTTAGCCATACCAATTAAAAAAGGTGAAGATAGGGCATTTGCAATTGACTATTCATTCCGGGATACGGATCTTTTCAATGGAATTCATAGCATTGGTATAAGAATTAGTCTATAAAAATATTTTTATTATATTTGTAACTCATTTGTAAAGAGTCCCATGTTTACATGGGATTCTTTTTTCTTTGGGTTTTATGTAAAACTCATATTTCTGAGAAAGAATAATCAGAAAAAGAAAAAATAAGAACTCTTTCAACAACTAATTAGTAGCTTTTTCGAAGAATAAAGGAGGTTTATATGAGTAAACTAGCATACATAACAAACGAGGGATTAAAAAAGTTAATAGCTGAGGTAGAATACCTTAAGTCGGTTGAACGTCCCAAAATGTCGGCAGCAATTGCTGAAGCACGCGACAAAGGTGACTTATCGGAAAACGCGGAATATGATGCAGCTAAAGAAGCGCAAGGAATGTTGGAAATGAAAATTTCACAATTGGAAGGTACTATACTTAGTTCACGTATCATTGATGAATCAAAGCTCGATTATTCATGTGTTCAAATTCTTTCGAAAGTAAAAATTAAGAACCTGAAAACGAATGCCATCATGGAATATGCCATTGTTTCAGAGACTGAAGCCGATTTAAAAAACGGTAGAATGTCAATTAATACTCCTATTGCCATGGGCTTAATGGGAAAGAAAATTGGAGATACCGTAGAAGTAAAAGTTCCTTCAGGTCTTATGAATTTTGAGATACTAGAAATAAATCCTATTTAAGACAACCGGCTATGGCTTCCATTTTTTCAAAAATAGCAGCAGGTAAAATTCCTAGCTATAAAATAGCGGAAAATGAGAACTATTATGCATTTTTGGATATTAATCCACTAAAAAAGGGGCATACCCTTGTAATTCCTAAACAGGAAGTGGATTACATCTTTGACTTAAATGCGGAAACTTTGGGTGGATTGCATGTATTTGCCCAAAAAATTGCAAAAGCCATTGATAAAACCATTCCATGCAAACGGGTGGCTGTGGTGGTTTTAGGGCTTGAAGTGCCTCACGCACACATACATTTGATTCCCATGGATTCTGAGAGTGATATTCGTTTTTCGAATTCAAAATTGAAACTCTCGCCACAGGAATTTAGCGAAATTGCTCAGGCAATAACCAAGAACTTATAAAACAAAAAAGGAGCCTTGCTCCTTTTTTTATTTAACCCTACCCGGATTCTTATTCATAAAATCTTTCCAGCTGTTGAACGATTTGCCATCGTTTTGTGGCTTGTTTTGATAAAAATGGCACAAGGCTGCGGCCAATCCATCCGTAGCATCTAAATCTTTTGGAATTTCGGTTAATGCCAGTGTGTGCTGTAACATGCTTGCTACTTGTTCTTTCGAGGCATTTCCGTTACCAGTTATCGACATTTTAATTTTACGGGGGGCATACTCAAAAATAGGTATCTCCCTGGAAAGAGCTGCTGCAATGGCTACTCCCTGAGCCCTTCCCAGCTTAAGCATCGATTGCACATTTTTACCAAAAAAAGGGGCTTCAATGGCTAATTCGTCTGGTTTAAAAGAGTCAATCAATCCAATAGTACGCTCAAAAATCATGGCTAATTTTAAATAGGTATCCTCAATTTTTTTTAAATCAATAATTCCTAACGTTACGATACTGGGTTTTTTGTTAATCACCTCAATAACACCATAACCCATAACAGCAGTTCCGGGATCTATCCCTAATATTATCCGATTATTCATTTAAAAAAGAAGCCCTGAATCAGGGCTCGATATTTATTTAATTAACTTAAAACCACACAAATCAACCAAACAATCCGGAATACGAATTCCCTCGGGAGTTTGATTGTTTTCGAGTAAAGCGGCAACAATGCGTGGCAATGCCAAGGCGCTGCCATTCAAGGTGTGCGCTAATTGTGTTTTCTTTTGCCCATCTTCTTTAAAGCGCAGCTTCAACCGATTGGCCTGATAGGTTTCAAAATTTGATACGGAACTTACTTCAAGCCACTTTTGCTGAGCCGCAGCATATACTTCAAAATCGTAGGTGAGTGCTGAAGTAAAACCCATATCTCCTCCACATAATTTTATTATACGATAAGGCAATCCCAACTTTTGAACCAATGTTTCCACATGGTTTACCATGGTTTCCAGCATTTGGTATGATTTGTCGGGATGCTCAAGAACCACAATTTCTACTTTATCGAACTGATGCAACCGGTTTAAGCCTCTCACGTCTTTGCCATACGACCCGGCTTCACGACGGAAACAAGCACTGTAGGCGGTGTTTTTAACCGGAAAATCTTTCGCATTTAAAATAACATCGCGGTAAAGGTTTGTAATGGGAACCTCGGCCGTTGGAATGAGGTACAAATTATCAATGGTGGCATGGTACATTTGGCCTTCTTTATCGGGAAGCTGCCCTGTTCCAAATCCGGAGGCTTCATTAACCACATAAGGGGGTTGTATTTCGGTAAAACCGGCTTTTACGTTTTCATCCAAAAAGAAATTGATGAGGGCACGCTGCAATCGGGCACCTTTTCCTTTGTAAACTGGGAATCCAGCACCGGTAATCTTTACTCCCAACTCAAAATCAATAATATCGAAATCTTTCGCCAAGTCCCAATGGGGTTTCGCCCCAGCATGCAATGAAGGCATTTTGCCTCCTTCGCGTACAATTAAATTATCCTCGGCGCCTTTACCAACGGGTACTGTATTATGAGGTGTATTGGGTAAAAGAACCAATAATTTTTGAAGCTCTTCTTCTAATTCCGATAACTTTTGAGTAAGCCCTTTTACATCCTCTTTCAATGCAGTGGTTTTATCCTTTGCGGCATCGGCTTCTTTAACTTTTCCCTCTTTATAGAGTTGCCCTACTTCTTTTGAATTGGTATTAATCAGAGCCAATATATCGTCTTGTTCCTTTTGCGTACTTTTGCGCTCTTCATCCTTGACAAGTATTTTCTCAATGATTGCTTTAGCGTCGAAACGCTTAACGGCTAACCGGTCAATAACTTCCTGAGTATTTTCCTGAATGTATTTAAGTGTAAGCATAGTAATTGGTTTTTGGTAAAAATAAAAAATCTCCTGATAACAAGTATCAGGAGATTGCGAATTTATACTAATTATTTTAGTTATGCTTCTGGAACAATAGAAACATACGATCGGTCATCTTTTTTACGGGCAAATGCCACTTTTCCATTAATCAATGCAAACAAAGTGTGGTCTCTGCCAATGCCAACATTCTCACCTGGGTGGTGTTTGGTTCCGCGTTGACGTACGATAATATTTCCAGCAGTAGCTTCTTGCCCTCCGAAAATTTTAACTCCCAGTCGTTTACTTTCTGAATCACGACCATTTCGGGAGCTACCCATTCCTTTTTTATGTGCCATCTCTTAAAAATATTTTATATTAAGCGGTAATTTTTTCAATCTCTATTTGTGTGTATTGTTGACGGTGACCATTCATTACCTGATAGGTTTTTCTTCTTTTCTTTTTGAAAACAAGAGTTTTTTCACCTTTTACATGAGCTAACACGGTAGCTGATACTTTTGCTCCCTCAACAACAGGTTGTCCTACATTCACAGTTCCTTCGTTGTCAATAAGTAAAACCTTATTAAATTCAACTTTGGTTCCTTCAACAGCATCCATTAAATTAACATAAATTTTTGCCTTTTCCTCAACCTTTAGTTGTTGTCCTCCTATTTCTACAATCGCGTACATCGGTCCTAATATTATTTGTTTTAAAACTTTCGGACTGCAAAATTAGAAAACTTTAATTGATCTACAAATATTTGCTTTACAAATTTTGCTTGAAATTAAAAAATTGGAATCATATTCAATCAATTAACCCACAACAATTATTAATTCCGACGATCTTATCGAGCAATTTTTGTTTCAATTTTTTATTAAAAATGAGGCATCTGTCTTAAAAATGAATTTCTTATTACTAATTATTGACACAATCGTTTCTAAACATAACAGATATTTATATATTTGTTACCCTTAAAAGTGGGATCATCATGGGGAGAGTAAAATTAAAAGTTTTGGGTTTATCGTACAGTCAAACACAGTCGGGAGCTTACGCTTTAGTGCTTGCTGAGGAGTCAGGTGATCGGAGAATTCCTATTATAATTGGAGGATTTGAAGCTCAAGCTATTGCTATTGAGTTGGAAGCATTAAAACCACCGCGCCCCTTAACACACGATTTGTTTGTGAATTTTGCCATGGCTTTTAAAATTGAGCTGATTGAAGTTACCATTCATCGTCTGGAAGAAGGGATTTTTTATTCCGAATTATTATGCGATAATGGAGGTTCTAGAATAAAAATTGATGCCCGTACTTCGGATGCTGTTGCTTTAGCCATTCGATTTGGTAGTCCAATTTATACAACCAGTGAAATTCTTGATAAAGCCGGTATTATTCTTCCAGTAGAAGACCGAATTAGAACGGATAAGTCAGAAAAGCCCGAATGGCCATCAAAAAAATTTCAAAATTATTCATTAACTGAGCTTAAAGAAATGTTGCAAAAAGCAGTAGAACAGGAAAACTACGAAGAAGCTTCAAATATCAGGGATGAAATTCATAAAAGAGAAAAATAACCCAACCATCGCAACCCTTTATCAATAATTCCAATTTATTTAAATTACAGTCAATAAAATCACCTTAAAGCATATTGTACAATATACTATTGTTTCAATTTTGTTACAACTTAATTTATAGATTTGCAACGCATTTTCAAAAATCTTCCGAATAATACTTAATACTATGATGAACATTAAAAACCGCCTTGTATTGATGAATTTTCTCCAATTTTTTATTTGGGGTTCGTGGCTTATTTCATTGGGTGGATATTTGGGTGGTACCCTTCATTTTACCGGGGAACAAATTGGTGGAATTTTTGCAACTATGGGAATTGCGTCGCTGTTTATGCCAGGACTGTTAGGCATTGTAGCCGACCGTTGGATTAATGCCGAGCGCGTATTGGGAATGTGCCACATTCTAGGGGCTGTTCTGTTAATGTGGGCCTCCACTATTACCGATCCTGACATGCTTTTTTGGACTATGTTGTTCTATTTGATGACTTATATGCCAACTATTGCACTGAATAATACCGTTTCGTATAATATTTTAACACAAAAAGGTTTCGATGTTATTAAGGTTTTTCCACCTATCAGGGTTTGGGGCACTATTGGTTTTATTGTGGCTATGTGGGTGGTTGATTTGTTTGGCTGGGCGCGAAGCCCCATTCAATTTTATGTGGGAGCCGCTACAGCCTTAGGTTTAGGAATTTATGCATTTACGTTACCGGCATGTCCACCCGTGAAATCAGACAAGAAAAGGAGCCTTACTACCGCACTTGGACTCGATGCTTTTGTTTTGTTCAAACAACGAAAAATGACCATCTTCTTTATTTTTGCCATGCTTTTAGGTGCGGCCTTACAAATTACAAATACCTTTGGAGGTTCATTTCTTGATTCTTTTAATAGCCACGAAATTTACAAAACATCATTTGCTGTTACTCACCCAAACTTATTGATGTCAATTTCCCAAATATCAGAAACGCTGTTTATACTTACCATACCCTTCTTTCTTATTCGGTTTGGAATTAAAAAGGTAATGATTTTGAGCATGTTTGCCTGGGTATTGCGTTTTGCATTATTTGGCTTAGGAAACCCCGGAAGTGGTCTTTTCTTACTTATTTTATCGATGATAATTTATGGTATGGCTTTCGACTTTTTTAATATTTCAGGATCGTTGTTTGTTGAAAAAGAAGTTGAAGCGGGTATAAGGGCTAGTGCACAAGGCTTATTTATGATTATGACCAACGGTTTAGGTGCAATTATAGGTGGCATTACCAGCGGTTGGGTAGTTGATTTATTTACAACCTATAATTCCATTACTCATGAAGTAATTGCCCGAAATTGGCAGGCTATTTGGTTTGTTTTTGCCGCTTATGCTTTAGTAATTGGACTGGTATTCCCATTTGTATTTAAATATAAAAATGAGCCAAAAGAAATGGGAACTTTGCATCATGTTTAATTTTATAATGCCAATGTATAATTGGTTTTATAAAGTTTTACCTTATTGATTTTTGTTGGTTCTAATTCAATATATAGCCTTAATTTTCAATTGTTTCTTGGTTAAAACTACTCCTTTGTTGGTCAAGCAACTTAATAGTTTCAATTTTCAAACTATCATACACGGCCCTATTTGATTCGGAAATTGGTTCTACTGAAGGAGCTTCCACTTTCAACGGATCCACCGGCTCTCCGTTTTTATAAAACCTAAAATCGAGGTGTGGACCAGTGGCTAATCCTGTTTTACCAACATAACCAATTAATTGTCCCTGAGTCACGCGGTCCCCATTTTTTAATCCGGTGGCAAATGCTTTTAAGTGGGAGTATTGGGTAGTGTAAACACTGTTGTGTTTTATTTTGACATAATTACCTGCTCCATTTTGTTGATACCCTTTTTGCGCCACAAATCCATCGCCAATACTAAAAACAGAAGTTCCTTCGGCTGCGGCATAATCCACAGCACTGTGGGCCCTAAATATTTTAAGTACCGGATGAAAGCGGTGTTTTGAAAACCGGGAACTGATGTGGCTGAATCTTAGCGGCGATTTTAAAAATGCCCGCCGTAAACTATTTCCCTCTTCATCAAAATAACTCATTTGGTTGTTTTGGGCAAACTGTATTGCGTAAAAATCCATTTTCTGATGCACGAAAAGTGCCGAATGGATGGATTCAATTCCTACAGAAACCGAATCAAGAAAGCGCTCTTCATAATCTACAAAAAACTGATCCCCTTTCTGTAATCCAAAAAAGTCGATGCTCCAGGCATATATTTCCGATAATTCAATCGACATCATGGGATTGATATTGTTTTGGATCATTGCATCCCATAAGTTGGTTTGAATGATTCCGGATGACGTCTTCTTTTGAACAAATGTGGGTTTTTCGCCCAGCTTGATTTCAAGGGAATCGGTAAATTTTATCACCACAAAATCAGTTAAGGTATGTTCATAAACAAAGTAGGCCAATTCAGGAACCGAATCTTTTGTTAAGAATAGTTTGTATTTATTGCCCGATCGGATTTGTTTAACATCAAAAGTTCCGGTTTGCTTTGAAATAAGGTCGATGGTCTGTGATGAAACACCATAATTGGTAAGCATAAGTGACAAATTCTGGTCGCGCTTCACTTTTGCATCAATTACCATAAATGAATCAACAGCAATGCCATATTCAACCCGATGCGGCGTTGAATCAATTTTAACAGCAGCTATTTCCTCCAAAACAGGGGCTTTAGTTACATTCAAACGGAATGTTATCCATAGTATAATTAAAATTACGGCCACAACGCTGCCAATACTTATCAGTACACTTTTTTTCATGAATTCTTTCGATTTTTTTGGATTCATCTTGAATAGCCGGTCAACCCCGCATTTGTTCAAACCCTTTACCATACACACCCATTACGGCTCCTTGGCTTATAAATGCATCGGGATCCCATTCTTTCACAATACGTTGAACCTCGGCGGCTTCGTTTTTCCGCACTACGGTTATAATAATTTTGGTTGGTTTTTTTTTGTACCAACCTTCACCGTCTAAAACGGTAACACCACGACGGACTTTTTTGGTAATTTCCTCGGCAATTTGTTCATGGTTCCTACTGAAAATCATCAATTGAATCGATTGTTTGGAACCATTCAGGATTAAATCGATGGTGTACGACACCACTCCCATTGTTACAAACCCATACACCAGTTTTTCCACGCTGTGGAACAAGAAATACGATGAACTGATGATGATAATATCACAATACAAAATAACGATTCCCGGGCTGATATTTCGGTATTTGGTTATTATCATAGCAATAATGTCGGTACCTCCAGTACTTCCCCCCTGGCTAAAAACAATTCCAATACCGGCTCCACCCAGCATTCCGCCCAAAACGGTTGTCATAAACCCCTCCGTAATGATTGGCTCGGTTATGAATTTTTGCTGAATGGTGAGGAATATGGAAATCATTATAACGCTATATATGGTTTTAATTCCAAAACTGGCCCCCAACATGCGAATAGCTATGATTATTAAAACTGCGTTAATTGCCAAATAGGGATATCCGGCAGGAATTCCGGTGGCATAAAAAATAGATGCTGCCAACCCGCTGATTCCACCTCCCACAATCTTCCCAGGGATAAGAAAGGCGGTCCAGCCCAACGCATGAAGGAAAAGCCCAAAGGTGATGATGGAGTAGGTTTTTATAACACCCAGTTTATTTGGTTTTGAATTCACAACTTCCTATTTTTTGCAAGTTTATACAATTTAAAAGCTAAAAAAAACAGGAACGAAACAATTAAAAAATTACCCCTATACGCAGGCTAGCCATATTGGTCCTGTACTCCTTATTCAAGTAAACTTTTTCTGAATTAATATAGGTGTACTCATTTTTTGCTTTATAGTAAGTGAAATTTTTCGCATTCCCATCTTCTATAGCTAAATTCCGTTGTGTCTGCAAACGGAAACTAGTAAAGAGGGCATATTTTGGATGAATTTGATAGGTTAGCCCCAAATCGAAAAACCACCCCCCTTTTTGTTGCCAATGGACTTGATAAGTCGTGATTGTAAACATCGATTCTTGAGTGGGATCAGGATTAGGATCGATTCGGGTAATGGGTAGTTTTGAATTAAAAACATAACCAATTTCTTTTCCAAACCCAAGAGTAGGGGTAAATTTATTAATTTTAATGCCGTACTTAAAAAACAAGGGTATGGAAAATACGTTGGAAGTCAATTTCTGATTAGCTGAATCTATTGGTACGTATGGAATAAAAATATTATAGCTGTATTTACTTAGCATGAATTCCATTTGAAAAGAAAGCCTGTCGCACAATAGATTTAGCGGATGGTTATATAAAACTCCAATTGGGAATGATATACCATTATCCGGTATAAGGTTATTAGTTAATTCTTCCGCTAAAATAGTAATACCCGAAAATTGAATTCCCGTAAAAACACCATACATGGGTTTATAAATCTTGGGACTCCGTTCATAGGTATTGCCGCTATTATCTTTATAGGTGCTATCAAGGTATGTTTTTGTAATATTTAGTAATGATTTGTCATTGTATTCTAGAGTGGTAATTTGATTTTTGGTTATACCAGAACCTTTGAACAAGAAATACAGAGTATCTTTATACAAGTTGGTTTCAAAGCTATAGGTATTTTCCCCTGGAATCACTGCCTCATAGGTAATTTTTTTGTTTACAAGTTCAACTAATTCACCATTTTCCAACTTTAAATAATAGGGTAAATTTTTCCCAATTCTGGGATAAAAAAGGCTAATTTTCCCAACCAACAGCATATCGCAAAAAAGGGCCAACGAATCCTTTTTATAAGGGATAACCTCAGAGCTGTAGTATTTATCCCCCAGAAATAGATAAGATTTTATATCCTGTGGATAATACTTTTTAGTCTCGCTTTGTTTATCCGCCTTAAATTGGCAATATTTTGAATTCTTTATTCCACCTCCATCATTTATAAGCCCAGATAGTGTGTCGTTATTGCTGGTTACAATTCTACCTGGCTTATAATTAAATTGCCCATTTACTCCCAACGAAAGAGTGAGAATAAATAGTACCGGAAAAAGCTTATTAAAATGATTCATTTTACAACATTGTTATCGTTCAATTAAACCAAATACTTTTGGATTAAATGTTAGTTTTAACCATTTGCTTCTAATCTTTTGCGAAGATTGATCATTTCATCAGTTGTAATCACTCTATTATAACCAGATGACTTTAAGCCTGAAATTAAAGCTTTATCTCCAGTCCATAATATCGCCTTTTGATATTCACGTAATGCAACAAAAACAAGATCGTTCAAGTCTATTGCTTTGACCAACTCATACGCCTGTAATCTATATAATTTTGGAATCTGCCCTTCGTCTATAAAGCTGATATTTTTATAAACAATCCTCTGTGATTCAAGTAAATCGGATTCTTCCAATCTTGAGATTTTCTTTAACTTGCTCCAATGTTTGTCAATTTCCTGCCATAAAAAATGACAACTCTGAAATTGAAATATATTGTTGGAGTTTATTATCAAATCGCCAATTATACTCTTGGTATTGAGTATAGCACTAAAAGCAATATTGGTATCAACTATTATGGTCATTTGAGGAAGGTGTCCTTATTCTTTTCCCACCATTCCCTATTCACTTCATCGGCAAGTAAATCAACCTCATCCTGTGTTGCCACCGATTTTGAAGTAATCTCCTGATACCTAATATAATCTATAATCCTTTGAGCACCTTCAATATCAACAGTATTAGGTATGCGTATCAAAATTTCATTATCCGTTCTTTCAATTATCATAATAACACATTTTAACCAAATTTACTAAATTCAAGTGAATATTTTAGCGCAGATAATTTTTTAATTACCCCTTAACTCTCAAATCACCACATTAATTATCCTTCCCTGAACCACGATTATCTTTTTTGGAGCTTTACCTTCAGTCCATTTTAGGGAGTTTTCATTGGCCAAAACAGCTTTTTCAATGTCGGCTGTTGAAGTGTTAACATCAAAATCGAGTTTAAAGCGCGTTTTACCGTTGAACGAAACCGGATAACTGAAAGTAGTTTCAATTAAATAATCTTCGTTGTGTTTTGGAAAACGGGTATCGGTAATGCTTCTTTGCTTTCCAAGCATTTCCCAAAGCTCTTCGGCAATGTGTGGAGCAAATGGAGATAGTAAAATGGCCAGTGGTTCAAGCACCTCGTACTTATTGCATTTCAAATCGGTTAGCTCATTTACACAAATCATGAAGGCACTCACTGAGGTATTGAACGAAAACTTTTCAATGTCGTCGGTAATTTTTTTGATGGTTTTATGGATGATTTTTAATTCATCCTTATTGGCGTTTTCCTTTGAAACAATAAGGTTGCCATTGATATCGATATACAACCGCCACAGTTTGCGCAAAAAGCGGTTTACCCCTTCAATACCCGAAGTGTCCCAGGGTTTTGAATCTTCAATGGGGCCCAAAAACATTTCGTACAGCCGCAAGGTATCGGCCCCGTATTGTTCAATAATTACGTCGGGGTTCACCACATTGTACATCGATTTCGACATTTTTTCCACCGCATGGCCACAGATGTATTTCCCGTCGTCCAAAATGAATTCGGAATTGGCAAACTCAGGCCTCCATTTGCGGAATTTTTCGATATCCAGCACATCGTTGTGAACTATGTTAACATCCACATGAATCTCGGTATATTCATAGTTTTTGCGTAATGGAAACGATACAAATTTATTGGTGCCGTTTACCCGATATACAAAATTCGACCGTCCCTGAATCATTCCCTGGTTGATGAGCTTTTTGAATGGTTCGTCCTTAACAATTATGCCTAAATCGAACAGAAACTTGTTCCAAAAACGGCTGTAAATCAAGTGACCGGTGGCATGTTCGGTTCCGCCGATGTATAAATCCACATCTTGCCAATAAGCGTTGGCCTCTTTGCTCACCAATTCCTTACTGTTTTTGGGGTCCATGTAGCGCAAAAAATACGCCGACGAACCAGCAAATCCGGGCATGGTGCATAATTCATAAGGGTATCCTTCTTCGGTATGCCAGCCCTTGGCCCTTCCCAACGGAGGCTGTCCATCTTCGGTAGGCAAATATTTATCCACTTCAGGGAGTTTTAACGGCAATTTATCTTCGCTCAACAAGTATGGCAAACCATCTTTATAATAAACAGGAAATGGCTCGCCCCAGTAACGCTGACGGCTGAAAATGGCATCGCGCAAGCGGAAGTTTATTTTTCCGTAACCTAGCTTTTGTTCTTCAATATGTTTGATGATTGTTGTGATCGCTTTTTTTACTTCCAATCCATTAATCATTCCCGAATGGATCATTTTGCCTTCTTTGGAATCATACGATTCGGTCCAGGTAGCGGTATCGGTTGGAGCATCGCCCTCCTTTACCACTACTTGCACAATGGGCAGGTTGAATTGACGGGCAAAGGAAAAGTCGCGGCTGTCGTGTCCGGGAACCGCCATAATAGCTCCGGTTCCGTATCCGGCCAGCACATAGTCGGCAATCCAGATGGGAATTTCCTGTCCGTTAATGGGGTTTATGCCATAAGCGCCAATAAACTCACCGGTAATTTTATTCACATCGGCAATGCGTTCCCTTTCGGTGCGGCCTTTAACCCAATGAATATAGTTGGCAACGGCCTCTTTTTTATCAGCGGTGGTAAGTTCAGCAACCAATTCGTGTTCGGGAGCCAACACCATAAAGGTTGCGCCATACAACGTGTCGGGACGGGTAGTGAATATTTCGATGGTTTTTTGGCTTCCTTTAATCCCAAAGTTCACCGAAGCTCCTTCGCTTCGGCCTATCCAGTTGCGCTGCACTTCTTTCAACGAATCGGACCACTCAATGGTATCCAACCCATCGAGCAACCGTTGGGCATACGCCGAAACGCGCAAACTCCATTGTCGCATCTTTTTCTGTGTCACCGGATATCCGCCCCGCACCGAAACTCCGTCCTTTACCTCGTCGTTGGCCAAAACGGTTCCCAATTCGGTACACCAGTTAACCTGAGTATCGGCAAGGAATGCTAGTCGGTAGTTCAGCAACATTTCTTGTTGTTGTTTTAAAGTCCAGCTCTTCCATTCGGCGGAGGTAAAATTCACCGTTTCGGAGCAAACGGCCTTAACCTTAGTGTTTCCTTCGGTTTCAAAAATTTTGATAAGGCTTTCAATGGGTTCCGCTTTTTGGGTTTGGCGGTTGAAATAATGCTGGAACATTTGAACAAAAGCCCATTGGGTCCAGTGATAGTAGTCGGGTTCGCAGGTGCGCACCTCGCGGTCCCAATCGAAGGAGAAGCCAATTTTATCTAACTGCTCGCGGTACCGTTTAATGTTATTTTCGGTGGTAATGGCCGGATGCTGCCCGGTTTGGATGGCGTATTGCTCGGCCGGCAAACCATAGGCATCGTAACCCATGGGGTGCAACACATTAAACCCATTCAACCGTTTAAAGCGGCTGTAAATATCGGAAGCAATATACCCTAGCGGATGACCTACGTGCAACCCCGCCCCTGATGGGTATGGGAACATATCCAATACATAAAATTTGGGCTTTGATGGGTCAACAGCTACTTTATAGGTTTGGTTTTTGTGCCAGTATGCCTGCCACTTTTTTTCAATATCGTTGAATTTGTATTCCATATCTTTTTAAAATTGAGATTGTTAGTATTGTCCCGATAGCTATCGGGATGAGATTAGAGTTTGTAAGAATTCTAATCTCCAAACTCTAAAATCTGTAAACTAATTGAGGGCGCAAAATTAGGAAAATAATTCAAAAACAAATAGTATCCCGATTCGCCTAAAAGCTTCTCATTTTCTAGTGATTTCTATTAATAACCTTTCCTGTTTTGGAAAGAAAAAACTAGTTGTTTTATCAATTAACCGCCAAATAGCGAAAGGCAAGTATTTCAAAAAGATATGAGTACGAAGCCTAGTTAAATAACGATTATTCATTTTTTCGAACTGCCATGCTGAACCCTGTGGGATTAATTGTCCGATATTTTGCTCATTAAAAACATGTAAATGTGCCCCTTGCGGCGTTGGTTTGTTGCAATGAACACACAAATGGTACTCTATTTTTTCGTTGTAAGGAGTAGTTATAATTAGCATACCATTGGGTTTTAGTTTCGAATAAAGTATTTCCACAAATTTCTTAGGATCGGTAACATGCTCCATTATTTCGGAAGCTATTATCACATCAAGTGTTTCATCCTTGATGGGGAGATTAAATACATCGGCAACCAACCCGAAATGATTGGCTGATGGATACTTTTTAATAGCCGATACGGGGTTTTTGCTTGAAATATCCATAGAAATAACCATGAACCCTTTTTGAATGGCTTCCTTGGCAACCCAGGCACCACCGCACCCCACGTCTAAAATTGTTTTTGATTTTTTGTTTATCTTTTTAAATATTGCTTCGTGGAGCCTTCTGTTTTCATGCTGGGTGGCATTGCTTTGGGGTTCGGCAAAATAATCGAAAACTTCAGTATCTTTTATATAATGATCGTGATAACGAAAACCAGTCCCGAATTGACTGTGGAACGATGATGGTTTTTCCACTTCAACAAAATTTGGGTTAAAGATATAGGCAATTTGATTTTCGAATTTGAATTCCTGACTATTTGAGGAATCTACAATTAAATTTGAATTTTCGTTACTTATTATGAACCCCTGCTGAGAATTTGGATTCATCAGCAATTTTATAAACTCATGAGCCATGGCATTATTGTTTTGATTGATATCGGGCAAAGTTATTGAATTAATGGAATGAATAACACTGAATTTTAATTGACAAACATCAAACGGACTAATTTTAGGAAAGATTTACATAAAATTGCCTAAATAATTTCATACTTTAGACCCGTATTAATAGTATGGTAGGAATCTTAAAAAATAAATTTCATCAGATTGTTGAAGATACTTTCTGGAAAAATGTGGCGACCCTTTTTTCAGGTTCGGCGATTGCTCAAGCCTTGCCAATATTAATTTTCCCGATTTTAACGCGTATCTATTCAAAGGAAGCATTAGGTTTTTATTTTGTATTTGTAGGCATTGGAATGATAAGCCAAATTATTGTGTCACTGCAATATGAATTGGCCATTTTGCTACCGAAAAACAATAAAGACTCCAATGCCATGGTGGAGCTGAGTTTACTGCTTGTATTTGCTAACAGCTTAATCCTACTTTTTCTCATTATGCTATTAAGTCCATTGATTACCCCATTTATTAAGCAAAAAGAATTCATTTCATTTATTTATTGGATTCCGCTGAGTACTTTCCTATTGGGAGTATTCAACGTGATAAGCCATTATTTGAATCGGGAAACCCTTTATAAAAGTATTGCAATTGGCAAAATCAGTAAATCAATAATGTTTAGTATAGTCCAGCTGACCCTTGGATTTTTGGGTTATTTAAAAGCCGGATTAATTGCCGGTTTATTGGCCGGACAAGCATTGAGTGCCCTTTATTTATTGTATTGCTTGTTTAAAAAAACAACATTCCGTTTCCAATGGAATTGGAATTTAATGAGGCATTTGGCAAAGGTTTATAAAGACATGCCTTTATTCAATACTACTATTTCTTTTTTGAGTGCACTTTCGAATCAATTGCCAGTTTTCTTTCTTTCGAGGTATTATGGAGCGAGCGCTTCTGGTGATTACGGGCTTGCCAACCGGGTGGTTCTTACTCCCATGGAATTGGTCGGCTCTTCGGTAGGGCAGGTATTTTTTCAGGAAGCCGCCCATTTGGTCAATACAAAAGGTAATTTGCACCAACTGGTTAAAGTAACCTATTTGCGGTTGTTTAAAATTGCAGTAATCCCTTTTTTGCTGTTGCTTTTGTTTGCCCCTTGGTTATTCTCCTTGTTTTTTTCGGCAGAATATATTAGTAGCGGGCAAATAACACAACTTCTCATTCCTTGGCTTTTTTTAAACTTCCTCAATTCGCCGGTAAGTTATCTGTTCGATGTGTTGAACAAACAGCGTTTTATGACCATTTTATTCACCGTTTATTTAATGGTGCGCATTGCCGGATTACTTATTGGATACTTCGTGTTTCAAAATATTTTCATCACCATTGCCATCTACAGTGCAATTGGAGTTGTGTTCAACAGCTATATCATTTATTACTATTTGAAAATATCCAAAGCACCATTGGAATCAATTTATTGAAGATTTCGGAAGCAACTATTTGTGTATATAAAATTTTGAGTTATCTTTGAACCGTATCAACCACCAAATAATAATTTTTACTTATTTATTAATCTAAAACAAAAGACTTTTTGTCTATTTGAATACTAAATCTTTATACCAACCAATGTTTAATCTAAAAATTAAAATTCTATGAAAAAAAATGCACTAATCACATTAAGTTTTCTTTTTGTTTCAGTAGTTGTTTGGTCTCAAACGGCACACACAAATTATGGTGTCAATTCTGGTACTTTGGGCGATTATAGTAGCTTTTTTGGATATAATTCAGGAGCAGCATCAACGAGTTCGTCCGATTATAATAGTTTTTTTGGCACAGATAGCGGATTAAAGTTAACAACAGGAATGTATAATACCTTTATTGGAAGGTCAAGTGGTTATAATAACATTTCAGGCGCAGGCAATACCTTTTTGGGATATTATTCTGGGTATGCAAATAAAGGAAGTGGTAATGTTTTTATTGGTAAATATGCAGGATACTCCGAAGCTGGTTCCAATAAATTATACATTGACAACTCAAGTACAACCACACCATTGATTTATGGGGATTTTTCTACAGACATGCTTAGAATAAATGGCAAAATTGGTATAGGATGGAATCATTTAAATACTACAGGCTCCGATGATGTTAATTATGAAATATCACTTTTACCTTTAAATTCAAAAATTTCATTTGGAGATAATAGACCTGTCGGCTATGCAAATGGTGGCGTTAATTGCTTTGTGGGTGAATATGGTTCGAGTTACGACGGAACCAATACTGATACCGATATTTTGCAGGTACATGGTGCCAGAGGGATATATTTTACCACCCTTGATAAAGGATTAATTGCCGGTGCCCGGCTTACTATATTGGAAAACGGAAATATTGGGATTGGAACAACTACTCCAGGACAGAAATTGGATGTAAATGGAAATTTAAAGGTAGGTGCCAATACGCTTATAGTAAATACAGCAACAGGTAATGTAGGCATTGGAACTACAAACCCCGGAGCTAAATTAGATGTTAACGGAAAAATACGTTGCGAAGAAATTGAAGTTATTGCCGATGTCCCTGCTTCCGACTTTGTATTTGAAACCGAATACCAGTTAAAGCCTTTGAGCGAAGTGGAAACCTTTGTTAAAGAAAACAAGCATTTGCCCGAAATCCCTTCGGCTGCTCAATTCAAGGAAAATGGGTATAAAGTGGGCGAGATGGATGACCTATTGCTGAGGAAAATAGAAGAACTCACCCTTTATATTATTGCACAAGATAAAAGGATTCAGGAACTTGAAAAAAACAAATAGAACCGATGAAAACTTTAAAATTTATCATTTTGCTGGCAATGTTATCACCTTTGTTTATAGGTTGTGACAAATTCGATGAAGAAGCCATTCTTACTCCCGGTGAAAAAGTGGGAAAAGAGTTGACTGAATTGGCTCAGCAATACAATATTACGGAAACAGACATTACTTATTTAAATAATGGGAATTTGGATACCCAATATTTAAATAAAAAATTTACTATTGAAAAGCAATTTATTATTGTAGAGGGAAATTACTACAATTTAGATTTGCTTTCATTTTTTCGAATACAAAAAGCCATTGAACCTTACAGTTTCGAGTTATTCTTTCCTTAATTAATTGATAAAACATGAAAATAAAATATTTTATACTATTTACAATCAGTTTATTATGGGTAAATAGTAGCATTTTTGGACAAACCTTTTGTAACACTACTGATTGGAACTGGCTCGATTTGAGTCAAACTAATT
Organism: Salinivirgaceae bacterium; assembly: GCA_041664345.1. Lineage (GTDB taxonomy): Bacteria > Bacteroidota > Bacteroidia > Bacteroidales > SZUA-534 > GWE2-40-63. The sequence continues at coordinate 6,054 of JBAYKX010000040.1, read as the reverse complement.
GGAAATATTACGATGATTACATGGTTCCAAGGGATTTGCGTAATCCATTTAGTGGTGATCAATTAAATAAGCTTGATCTTTCAAATATCGCTAAAGGTGAGGATTACACTCAAGATGAGGGATGGGTTTTGTTAGATAAAGAATTTGGATGTATTAATGGCACTAAATACCCATATTTCATTTTGTATAACAAATACCGTGGAATTATACGACTATATATTTATGGTATTGATAGACCATTGGCTGCACAAGAGGCATTGGTTTCACTAACATGGAACCAAAGCGGGGCTGGTAAAAATGCATTACTATCGGGCCTAAATAATAGTTTTCTTTATCCCAATGATAAATATCAGGCATTTAATCAATCAACTGTTGAAAAATCCATTTTTCGTGTAAGCCCATATTATGAAAATTATTGGTATGTAGCTGATTTTAATGTCACCTTCGATCTATCAACTGATCCTCTAATTAGCTTAAAAGAGCTTGCTTTTGATATATCTTTGGTTGAGACATCTGATGTTAGTTTAAATGGAACTTTTCAATTCACGACGTATCCTTTGACAAGTGTTAACGTGAAAGGTAATCAAACTTCGAATAACCCAACGCCTGTCAATAATGATTATAAAGATTATTTGCTCCAAGGGAAAAATTATGTCGAGAAAATTCCTGACATTAAAGAAATGACTAAAATTACTGAAAAAGCTAGTAGTGATTTATACAAGTATAGCCAAACTGTCTGTACCAATTTTGGTAGTACTCCAGCAGGGGAAAACTTTAGCGATGCTATTTTTGATTTATCGAACGATTTAAATACAGGTGGTAACTTGTCGAAATTTTTACTAGGTGTAAGCAATGTAGGGGGTGTTGTGGGCACAGGATTAAAGGTGGCGGTAGGGTTGATTGACTTATTTTCAGGTAAATCAAAAAACACAACTTCAGGAGCCATGTTACAACCTACTATTTCATCAGGTACTATATCATTGGCAGGACAAATTAGAACATCTAAGCCATTTCGTCCAATTCTCTTAGAATTACCTGGGAGTAACCATGTATTGCCAGATAATACACCTATTTATGACTGTCCACTTGGTGTCGTAACTTTAGAACAGGAACCAGCCTTGAAAATTAGGAAATGGACTGAAACAAGCATTAAGTTTTATAATTTTGTTCCAGGGCATTTTAATCTTCCAAATCCGATAGGAGATTATAAATATTGTGAATACGATGCAAATGGAATTACTGAAAATTGGAAGTCTATAAAATTAGAGGATGGAATTAAAATAGCTATAAATGGAGCAGCTGAAGTTGAGCTAATTAGTTGCAAATTTGCGTTGGTTGGGAAAATAAGGGAAAACTTGACTAATAAACCCGCATACTATTTCGAGGCAGAAATAGCTCCTCCAGCTTTGACGAGTGATTTTACCTATCTTGATGAGTTTATCATTGGTAGATTTCCGAATTTCAATGTTGGGGATAGGGGAAATTCTTTAAATGACGACAATCCATGGACCAACAAAACATTACGCTACTTGAATGATAATATTTATTCATTAAGCATTATTGATTCTGCTGGTTTTGCTGAGTTTTCAACCCCACTAATGGATGTGGAACAGTTTAAAAACACATCTATGACCGTTCGAGAAGAAACAGACCTTTTTATTAAAGTGATGTGCGTATTTAAACCTAAAAACAATACAAATAGCTCACCTATTATAATTTGGCAAAAATTCAAACTTACGAATGATACTGAAAATGATTTTACGACAAATGTTCCATATCCGTTTACAATGGCTCAGCTTGTTGACATAAAACCTGTAGATAATTCTAATTTATTATCACCTGAGAATAAGCTTACAAAATTTACAATCACCAACATACCTGTTGGTACTTATACAAATTGGATTTTTGAAACAGAAGGTACGATTGCATCAAATTCAAATGTTGCTTTAAATGCTTATCATTCAGTTCATTTAAGACCAGGCTTTAGTTATAAAAGTAACGGTGCTACCACATTTAATGCAAAAACAGTAAACAATTCTGGAATAATTGCAAACAATTACACTGCACTTAATCAGATTGCTCAAGAAGTACCAGTTACTTGTGGTTCAAATAAAAGTGCCTTTATTAACAGTGAAGGAACCGAGCCCGAAGCACTAGAAATCATTGAAATGTCAACTAAAGTTTTTCCGAACCCAGTTTTTGAAACCCTTAATGTGGCAGTTACTTATGAGAACGAAGAACCGGCAACCATAGAGGTTTATAACCAAATTGGTCAGAAAGTTTACCAAAACACAACCCAGGATACGCAATTCACTGTTGATTTTGGTAACTTAAATAGCGGATTATATCTAGTTCGGATAGAGCAAAACAAAAAGATACAATTGCATAAAGTGATTAAAAAATAATATCAAGCTCTTCGCTAACCCTTATTAAAAACCCCATACTTATTTTAGGTATGGGGTTTTTAGATAATAGGCTCCAATTCCTCATTAAATACTTACCTACACATATTAGGATTTTCATTACATTCGTACCGTTTATTTTGATTCAATTATAGAATGGATTTTAACAAAAAAACCTTTTGGATAACCGGTGCCGCATCAGGCATGGGTAAGTCGGTATCATTGGCTTTGGCCAAATACCAAACCACCCTCATTATTTCCGATCGCGATGTCCAAGGTCTAGCTGATACGGCTCGGGAGATTGAAAAACTTGGGGGAAAAGCTAAAAAGGTGGTGTTAGATATGTCCGACTCAAAAGCTATAACCGAAACGGCGCAACAAATTATTGCCGAAGGGTTCAAAATTGATGGATTGTATCAATTTGCCGGAATAAGCCAGCGCTCACTGGTAACGGAAACCCCGTTGGAAAATGACCGAAAAATAATGGAAATCAATTTTTTTGGTGTGGTGGCACTTACCAAAGCTATTTTGCCTCACATGATTGAAAATGGAGGAGGTCAACTGGCTGCTGCATCAAGCCTGGTAGGAAAATTCGGTTTCCCGTACCGTTCAGCTTATTCGGCATCAAAACATGCACTTCACGGGTTTTTTGAAACATTGCAAGCCGAAAACCACAAACACCATATTAAAGTAAGTATGTTAATTGGTGGCCGCATCCAAACCAATATTTCAAAATTTGCCATCAACAAAGAGGGCAAAGAGCATGGACAAATGGACCCAGGACAAGCAAACGGGATTTCGCCTGAAAAAGCTGCCCAACAAATTTTAAAAGGATTGCAAAAGGAGAAACGCGAAATCCCCGTAGGGGGAAGAGAGTTGATTATACTGAAAATCAAACAGTTTTTCCCTGGCTGGCATGCAAGAATTGTTCGTAAATTAAATCCGATGTAATAATATGGAAGGGTGTTAGTAACATTGAAAAAAAGTAATAACATGGCGAAAAGGATTAATGGGATACAGCAACTGGGAGTTGGCGTTACCAATGTACACGAAGGGTTTAAATGGTTCCGTACTTATTTTGGAATGGATATTAAAATGTTTGAAGAAGCCGCTTTGGCCGAATTAATGTTACCTCATACCGCAGGCCAACCCAGAGAAAGGCATGCCATTCTTGCGCTGAACCTGGAAGGTGGCGGCGGTTTCGAGATTTGGCAACATACCGGTAAAACACCGGTTCCGCCAATAGTTGAAGTACAATTGGGCGATTTAGGTATTTGCATTGGTAAACTAAAATCATCCGACATTCACAAAGCGCATAAACAATACAACGATTGGAACCTCGAAATTCTTTCACCCATTGATAAAGACCCTGCTGGCAATGAACACTTTTATGTTAAAGATTTATATAACAATGTGTGGGAAATAGTATATGACCCGTTCGTGTTCTCGAAACAACGCTCGGTTAATGGAGGAATATTTGGTGCCGTTATAGGAGTTAAAAACATGGATGAAAGCCTTGCTGTATATCGTGATATTTTAGGTTACGATACAATAATTTTTGATCAGCAAGATAAATTTAACGATTGGGCCGGAATACCAGGATGCGAAAATACGTATCGCAGGATGTTACTTACTCATTCTGCAAAAAGAAATGGCACCTTTAGCCCCATGTTTGGCCCCTCGCAAATTGAATTAGTTCAGGTAATTGACCGCGAACCCCGCGATGCATTTGAAGGCCGTATTTGGGGCGACCCGGGTTTCATTCACCTTTGCTTTGATATTAATGGAATGGACGAATTGCGCCAGGAAGTAAAAGAAAAAGGATTTCCTTTTACTGTGGATAGCGCTGCAGCCATGGAAACATTCGACATGGGCGAAGCCGCTGGCAATTTTGCCTATATTCAAGCTCCCGAAGGAACCTTGATTGAATTTGTGGAAACCCATAAGATACCTCTTTTGAAAAAAATAGGTTGGTATCTTGATTTGCGCAAACGGGGTGAGAAACCATTACCCAACTGGATGATAAAACTTTTTGGATTGATGCGGGTCAAATAAAGCATTGTAAGCTCGTTATATCAGCAAACCATTGGTTAACTTGTTAGTTTTTTATCCTTACTTTTTCTCCGTTTCCTTCAACACCTGCATAATCCGTTCCGGTTGGCCATCGTTGGGTGCGGGCTTAATTTCAAGCAGTTTGGCCAGTAAATTGTATATATCTACATTATATAATAACCCGCTTTTGTAATTTTGTTTAAAGTCAGGACCCATGGCATAGAAAATACCGTACATATCTTTGTTCCGGTTGTCGTAGCCATGCGTTCCTCCATCGTAATGTTTTTTCTTTTTGCGCGAATAGGTTACACTCCAGGCACTGTCGGCTACAATAACTATTTCGGGTACCCGATTGCTTGCACTGTAATGGAACCGTTCCGGAAGATTGGCTTTGTTCCAGGCTTTTATTCCATTTACTTCTGCTAACACTTTTATTATGGAATCTTTACAGTCTTTGGCTGGATGCATCAAAATGACGGGGTTGTTTCCAATAGCGGTATCTATCCAAGCGGGTTTTAAATAATCATTCAAGTAAACAACTTTTGAAGTATCAATTTTACCCATTCCGTGGTCAGAAACAACGATGAAATTAATGGAATCTTTTACTGATAATTGGCTCATTTGTTGAAAAAAGTAACCAATTACACTATCAAGTGAAGAAATAGCTTCTTGAGTTTGCGGAGCATCGGGACCAAAATCATGACCAACTCCATCGGTTTTGTCTAAGTACCACATTATCAGATGAGGACGTTCATTGTAGGGTTTGTTTAACCAGGCTATAACTGAATCAACCCTTTGGTTATATGGAAAATTGTGTTCGTACTTTTTCCAATAAGTGGGTTGGTAGCCTTTTATTTTGGCTTCGGAGCCTACCCAAAAATAGGAACCCGTTTTAATTTTTTGTGCCTCTGCAGTAACCCATATCGGTTCTCCCAGATAAAAACGCCCATCTTCCACTTTTTTGCGGTTACCAATGGAATAATATTCGTTGATATCGGAAGCATAAAAACTGTTTGAAATTAATCCATGGTTACCCGGATACAATCCAGTGGCAATGGTATAATGGTTCGGAAAGGTTTTTGAAGGGAACGAGGGTTGCAACGCGTCGGCTTTAACCCCATGTTGAGTTATATAATCTAAGGAAGGGGTAGCAACTTTTGTATCATAATCCCAACGAAACCCATCGAGTGATACTATTACCGTATAATTACGTGGTTTAAGCACATTATTTTTTCTTCGGCTGTTCATCAAATCCTGAATACCTACCACTATTGCAAAAGCCACAAGTAATATAATTATTGTTTTTTTCATTCATTTTCAATTTTGTCCCAAATATGAGGATATTTATTATTTATATGACTATTTGGAATGATTAACAAATTGTAAAGTTTCAGAAAGTATTAAAATTGATTCCCCCTCTGGCCTAAAGGCCATCTCCCCAAAGGGCATAGCCGTCAAGCTAAAGAAGGTTAAGTATCAAATTATAAGTATATTATGAAGATAAAAAATAGTAAAATGATTAATAAAATATATCATTTCATAGAGAAACCTTATTTTCATTACTAAACCTTAGTAGAAAATGGAGGCTGTGCTAATTAAC